>JBAVOQ010000065.1:0-72476 GCA_049692235.1 Acidobacteriaceae bacterium
CCAAAACGGCACAGAAAGCTTGCTATAACCCACCCACGGATTACTGCTTCCGCGCCCAAGTTTGAACACCGCCATGCTAATCACTGAATCGGCCCTGGCAAAACGCTATGCCCGACACACACCTAGCAAGACACATCGTTAGGTTTCCATGATCTCGCCGAAGGCGGATCACTGAGCATAGTCCGGAGTCCACCCGTGCGAATTTCTGCCGAATTCGTCTTATACCGCCCGTAAAACACGCGCTGGAAGCATAATCAGCGCCGCAACCAAATCCAGCACGCCGTGGACAGCGATCCCAACCAGTCGAAATGGCAATAAAAGTATCCATACGATCGGATAGAGTATCAGCGCGAACAGCGCCAGCGGCCAGCATAAAATCAGCAGCACGCACCATAGCAGAAATTTCATCGCACAACCTCCATTGCGAACCAAGCGTTGCGTTCGGTCATCAAACCGCCGGAAACACTCGAAGGCAAATTCGAATCCCGTCGCCTCGATCTACTCGGAACATACGCACGTCGATCAAGGAAAGTTCCCGACGCGGAAACCCCTTCGCCTACAATAATAAGCACAATGCTGCTTGAGGGAATTTTTCTGCCCATCACGACGCCGTTCTATCCCGACGGAAGCCTATACCTGCGCAAGCTGGAACACAACGTCGCGCTCTACTCCCGAACCCAATTGTCCGGCATGGTGGTCCTCGGCTCGACCGGTGAAGCCGTCATGTTAAGCACGGAGGAGCAGCGCGAAGTCCTCGCCACCGCGATTGCCGCCGCATCCCCAGAAAAAGTGATGATCGCAGGTGTCGGTCAGGAAAGCGTTCGCCAGACGATCGCCATGGCTGAGCTTGCCGGGTCGCTCCATTATGACGCGGTGTTGGTTCGCACGCCACATTTCTACCGGAAGCAACTCCATCGAACCGACGGCGCACAGCTTGAGATGTTGACCTACTACCGCATGGTTGCAGACAGTTCTCCGTTGCCGGTGCTCCTCTATAACGTGCCTTTCTTCACGGCATACGACATGCCCGTGGAGGTGATCGCGGAGCTGGCGCATCACCCCAACATTATCGGGATCAAAGAATCAAGCGGGAATGTGGAGAACATTGCCGCCATCGTGAAGGCCACGCAATTTGTAAAGCGGACGGTGGCCGTGACCACGACGTTTACAGCCGTCACGCAGCGGATGCTCGCGGCCGAGCCTTCCAACTCCGCACCGCGGTTTGTCACTGCCGATGCGTTGCAGCAGGGAAGCTCCGCTGTTGCGGTCGCTGCTGCCCCCGCGAGCATGAAGACGCGCCAGAAAGAAGTTGGATTTACGGTGTTAACTGGGAGCGCCGGCACCCTGCATGCAGCCCTTCGGGAAGGCGCCTCGGGGGCTATCGTGGCGTTTGGTACATGCGCGCCACAATGCTGCTGCGAGATTTTCATGGCGTGGAAAGAAGGCGACGAGGGTTTAGCCGCCGAGAAGCAGGAGCGCATTCGCGCCTCTTCCGGCATCGTTGGCGGACGGATGGGGGTTCCTGGATTGAAATTCGCCTGCGATTTAAACGGCTACTATGGCGGCCGCGCCCGCCTGCCGCTGTTGCCGTTGACCGCCGACCAGCAGCAGGAAGTCACGCGCCTCATGGCTGATATCCGCTACTAGAACCCCGCCACGCGTCGCTCAAGCGGAAGGTGCGCGAATGGCCAATGCGGGGATTCGGTACGACGCGGACGGGAACCTGATCTCCGTGGACAGTGGAGCGACGGCCGTCTACGTCTACGACGCGCTGCATCGTAGGGTACGGGTGCAGACTGCCAGTTCCACCAATGAATACACGTACGATTACGCAAACCGGCGCATCTCCACCTGGCTGCCAAACGGTGCGGGCTCTGCCTCCCGGTCTAAGTCTCAACGCCACGACGGGCGTTATCGGCGGAACTCCGACGCTGGCCAGAGCAGAAGCCGCAAACAAGCCGAAGGTTGCGCTACATCGAAACGCAACCCATGAACCGTCGGCTACAGAAGGTTCAGGCGGACGTATTCATCGTGGACGATTTTGCCAAGGGATCGCAAGCGAGCGGGCCTGCTCGCTTTAGCGAATCTCTTTTCCGTGGCTGCCGGCAAAACGAACAGCTTCGCTCGCTCCCGTCATGAAGGACGAGGCCATCGAGCGCGCTTTCGTGGCGCCTCGGCTTCCAGACCTAGCCGGGGACGGATTTGAGATCAAAAAGACGGTCGCCTGGGCCGGCTTGCGGGTTGTTCGCGCGCCGCCTGTGCCCCGCTGTTGCAGTGTCGGCACGGGCTCACCGGACGACAATGTGTCGGGTTCATGCGTCACGTTCGGCGCCGGTTCCAAAGAAGCCTCAGGCTGGTTCGCGGGCGCGGTGACTGTGGTTGCAGGGGTTCCCATGGCGCGCAGGAGATCTTCCCGCTCCCGGCTGCGGATCAGAGATCGCTTTCGCGGCCGAATATTGGCTCGAGGGCTGATCAGCGACGGCACGATCGGCTGTGCGACTCGATGGGCATACGAAAGCACAACGCATAACGACGGCGCTATGCACACGAAGGCGGCGAACAGAAGCATTCCCATGCTGGTGCGCAAACCCAATAGCCATGCGGGGAGTTTTACGGTTTCCGTCAACACGGAACGAACACGAACTTTCAGCTGAACCGACGATCCGGCAAAATCCAGATTCCAAGGCGCGGGATCCTGCGCCGCGTGCAATCGCGCGAAGCGAACCAGGCATTCTGCGTAAGTCGCACGCCGCTCAGGGGCATTGCGAACGACCGCCAGATCGCACGCCAGTTCACTCTCCAGTTCCATTCTGCGCATGGCATACCAAACTGCAGGATGAAAAAACAGGAGGGCCCGGCAAAGACCGGCGACGTTATGGAAGAAGAAATCGTGTCGTGCTACGTGCTGCAGCTCATGGCGAAAGATGTCGGCCAACTCGCTCTCATCCTGTTCCAGGCAGAGAGGCGGCAGCAGAACAACTGGATGAATCCAACCGAAGGTGGCGGGAGAGTAGATTCCCGATAGCACGAGCAACTGTATTTTTTCTGCACCGGAGTGGATCGCGATAGAGCGAAACATGTTCTCAATGCGATCGGACGCCTTATAGGCAAAGCGCAGAACCCATCGCAGGCGCAATTGCTTCCTGATACGCACCACCAGGAAATTGCCCAGCGCGATAAGATACAGACCACCGAGAACTCGTTCGACGACCATCAGGGGATAGGCCCAGGATGACGGCAACTGCCATTTTGCCAGTGGTTCTAAGGATGTCTCAGCATGAACCGGAAAAGCGAACTCCGGTGCTGCATGGGGAATGAAGCTCACAAGAAGGAAAATCCAGTAGCCTCCGGCAATACAAAGGAAGGCAAACCAAACTAGAAACTTTCTGCGCGGCGACACGACAATCCTGCTGATTGCCCAACAAATGCAGAAGCCTAAAAAAGTTTTGAGGACGAAACCTGCGAATGCCGCCACGATCGCGAGCTGAGTTTCTGGGAGCATCCTACCTCTGACATTCTCGAATTGTTACAGCGTGTCTTAGATCTCCGATGCACAACAGGAATTCAACGAATCAAATATTCTGTCGACGAGTCCATTAACTCCGGCCACGCCCGTTCGGCTCGTTCTTCTTACGATAATCCCGTATCTGGGCTTCCAGCTCGTCCAGGTCTTTCTCTTTCACCTTTGCCGCCTCCAGCAGATTTACAAACAGCCCAGTAGGGGAGCCTCCAAAGTTTTGTGAAAGCAGGCTCTGGATGGACAACTTGTCAATTGTTTTTCGTGAGATCAACGGCGCGAAAACGAAAACACGGCCTCTGTTCTCATGAGCGATGAAGCCCTTTTCTTCCATAATCCGCAGCAGCGTCTGTGTCGTTTTGTAGTTGGGCCGATTGCGCGGTGGGTGTGCATTGACGACGTCTTCGACCGTCCCTTCGCCATTGTCCCAAAGGATTTGTAACAGCCGGAGCTCGCTTGCAGTCGGCAGGTGCTTTCCCCGGGACACTTTCAATCGTTTGTTTATCATCTGTTCCACCGCACCTATCAGTACCTCCTATTTTATAGTAATCACTGCAGCCGCCCATGGAAAGTGAATGGAACTGCGACATTGCGATTTTCATGGGTTTGACTTTGATGTCTTAATAGTTTAAGACATAAGCAGGGCTCGAACACCGGAAAAGCGCAAACCAGAGTTCCGATTGCAACACTTTCCAGGCAGATCTGTTGCATTGGATTGGAGTTCTCGTGGTAGACGATAAAGATATCCCATTATCGTATATTCTTTATGTTATCGGCGTCATCGCTATTGTCGGATTTCTTCTCGTCGGTGGCTTTTTCCTTTGGGTGCGCTAACGTTGAGCATTGTCGCGCGTCTTATACGATTAAGACTTCCCGGACGCGACCCGTTTGAAGTATGAATCCGGCTCCCACCGCAACAACGCTGCCACCACGGTTTCAACGACCAAAACAATGAGCATTGAAAAAGATGCAACAGACGTTCTAATCCTGGGCGGCGGACCTGCCGGTTTAGCAGCGGCGATTGCTTTACGTCAGAGAGGCATCGATTGCCTTGTGGTGGAAGCCCTGGAGCCGGCAATCGACAAAGGTTGCGCTGAAGGACTGATGCCTGACGCGTTGGGTTCACTGCGCGAACTCGGTCTGAATATTACTGAGCAGCAAGGCCATCGTTTCCGCGGCATCCGCTTTAACAATCTTCAACATCACGTCCACGCTGATTTTCCGGACGGGACGGGTATCGGGGTGCGACGCACAAAATTGCACGGACTGATTGCCGATCGTGCCCGCGAAGCCGGAGTTGCGGTGTCGTGGAGCAGTCGAGCCAGATTGCTGGACAGGCGATCCGCCCTGATCAACGGAAAGAAAATCTCGTTTCGATATTTGGTCGGTGCCGACGGGCAGGCTTCGGCCGTCAGGCGATGGGCCGGGCTGGGTCGGGTCCAAAGGGAAAGTATCCGATTCGGGTTTCGCCGCCACTACAACATTGCTCCCTGGAGTGAATACGTGGAGGTGCACTGGGGATCTCCCGGGCAGGTCTATGTCACTCCGGTCGCCGCAGACAGTGTTTGCGTTGTGTTCATCACTAGAAATCCCAAGCTGGCACAAGGCGACTTTCTGAAAGCATTTCCTGCCGTCGCAGAGAAACTTCAGGGTATTCCAACGATGTCGACACTTCGCGGCGGTATCTCCGCCAATCGAAAACTCCGTCGAGTTGCCGACCAGTCCGTCGCGCTGATTGGGGATGCTTCCGGATCACCGGATGCCATCACGGGAGAAGGTCTCGCGGTATCGTTCCGCCAGGCGGTCTCGTTGGCAAACGCTATCGATCGGGGAAACCTGGAACTGTACAACCGGGAGCACCAAAAAATTGGCAGGCTTCCGCATGCCATGAGCTGGCTGATGCTTTCCATGGATCGCTGGCCGCAAATGCAGGGTCGAGCCATCAAGACGCTGTCGACTCATCCAGACTACTTTCAGCAACTACTCTCCGTACACGTTGGCGCACAGAGCATGCAGCATTTTGTGATGCGCCAGGGAATTCGGGTTGGCTGGAGCTTTCTTGAGGCAAGCCTTTATTAACGGAGAAAAAATGGAAAGCGTTTTCTGCAAGAAAACCGTTGGCAAAGGTATTGCCGCATGTGTCGTACTCTCCAGCTTGTTGATCTTGCCGTCCAAGGCGAGGGCCGCGGCCAATCCGCAGGACCCCATCACCGTGACCTTCGATTCCGCAAAAACGTCCATCCACTGGACCTTGCAAGCCGTGCTCCACACTGCCCAGGGTACCTTCACGCTCGACAGCGGCGTCATTCATATGAATCCGGCTGCGGAAACTGCGGATGGCCTGATTACCATTCAAGCCAAGAGCGGGGAAAGCGAGGACCGGTCGCGAGATGAGAAAATGCAGAAGGATGTTCTGCAAAGCACAAAATATCCAGAGATCACCTTTCGCCCCACCCATGTATCTGGCAACTTCGATTTCAGTAAGGACCAGTGGTTGACGGTGGACGGAATTTTCAATCTCCATGGCGCAGATCATCCGATGCAGTTACATATCCATGTCATGCCGCAAACCGACAACACGCTTCGCGCAACCACGCATTTCAGCATCCCGTACGTCCAGTGGGGGCTGAAAGACCCCAGCACTTTTGTTCTCCGGGTCGGGAAAACGGTTGCTGTGGATGTCGATAGTCGGGCCACTGTGAAACCATGAACTCGCCGGACGTCGGCGTCAAAGTTTGGAAAGGCTCGACGGGAGCGACAGATTCTCTAAGCCAGTATGAAAGACATTCGCGCGCCGTTGCGTTGTTCTGTGTTGCTGTCGCTGATGGTGACTGTCCCCGCGCTTCTCGCCCAGAAGACGACGATTCAAATCCCCGCCGGTACTCCCTTACCGGTGCAACTGGGCAAGCACGTTCCCTTGAAAAAGCGAGAAGCTCTCGACTGCCGCCTGATGTATCCGGTGTACGCGAAGAACAAGGTGGCCATCCCTGCAGGCAGTATTGTTCGGGGTACCGTGCTGGCGCTGACGCCGGATCGCAGTCGACGAATCCACGGTCGGTTCTGGGGAGATTTCACACCCTTCAATATTCCGGTTGTACATTTCGATGAATTGGTTCTTCCCGATGGTGTCGTCCAGAAAATTGTCAGCAGCGATGCCACCAACGGGGCACCCGTGCTGCACCTCTCCACACCAGCCACCAGCAAATCGCAATCGTTCGTCTCCCGGCAATTGAGTCAGGCCAAGCAGCAGGCCAAAAACGCGGCTGCGCTCGTGACCGCTCCCGGGCGCAAGGATCGCCTGGTCCAGTTGCTGTACCGGCAGCTTCCGTATCATCCGCAGAGAATTGAGTCGGCAACCATGTGGACCGTCACGCTGGAGCAACCTTTGACTTTGATGGAGAACGAAGCTCCTGAGCAGGCACAGAAGAATACCGACGTAGCTACTGTTGTCCCGCCGAAACCAACCCCCGAATCGCCCTCGCCCACAAAAGCACCCGGGGAAGACAAGACGGCATGGCATTTGAGCGCCTACCTGCAACAAACCATCAGCTCTGCAACACAGAAGAAAGGGGACACGTTTGAAGCTGTCGTTGCGGCGCCGATCTTTAAGCCCGACCATACCGTAGAAGTTCCTGAGGGGTCGGTGTTGATGGGCACGATCACGCAATCCAAGGCCGCGCGATCTTTCGGCAGGGCAGGGAAGTTGCGCTTCAATTTTCGTGAACTGAAATTGCCCGGCGCCGTTTCGCAACCAGTACAAGGCACACTGGCTGGCGCCAACTCTAGCAAATCTCAAAAGCTTCAGATTGACTCTGAGGGCGGAGTGCAGCCGCAGCCGCAAAATCGAGTCATCGTTCCGCTGGTACTCACATTCCTCGCCAGCCGCGCTCTGGATACGGACGGGAATCTGACGGCCAACTCGGCCGTTTCATCCAACGGCTTTGGAATCGTGGGGCGCGTGGTTGGCATTGTTTCGGGCTCAAGATACCTGGCGGCCGGCATCGGGTTCTATGCGGCTGCGGTTTCTGTATACGAGCGCTGGTTGGTCCACGGTCAAAATGTGGCATTTGTGAAAAATACGCGGATTGAGGTGACAATGAACCCGAGCCGTAATCCGATTTCGGCAACCACGCCACAACCAAATTCTCCGGAGAGGCACTAATACCTATCATGCGTTCATTTTCCTCGCTCGCCAGTTGGATTCTACTTGGCATGACCGCCGCGTACGCCCACGCACAGGCCCCTATGTTGCCTGCTAATCCACAACCCAATCTTCCGCATGAACAAGTCGCCAGTTTGATTCCGAGCAGCTTGACTTCGAACCGGACCGTGTTGGAGAGTCCCTCCAATGCAGACGTTTTCGCGAGCAACTCTTTCTCGACGCCGAATGCTTCCGCGCAGCAAACGCAAACGATCTGTGGCATCACGAAACTAGGTCGATGTATCCGTGACCTTGGGGAAGACGAGAAGGGAATCTTTACCAGTCCGCTGCGTCTTCAGCCGAAGGACGGGTATTGGCTTGCCCCCCTGGGGGCGGCGACCGGGCTGGCGATCGCCTACGACGCGGATGCCTCGGAAACCGTGGGTGTGGATCCGAGCCGCACCAGCACCGCAAATAAGATCGCGGATTTCGGTTCCTTCATCGCGACAGGCGCGGAAGGCGCCGGAATGTACTTTATTGGGCTTGCGAAAAAAGATCCCAAGCTCGCGGAGACCGGACGCCTGGCCGATGAGGCGATCATCGACTCCGGAACCGTGACCCTGGTGACCAAGCTCGTGACCAATCGCCAGCGTCCGCGGCAAGGAAATGGGCGCGGCGATTTTTGGCCATTCGGCACGCAGCACTGGGAGTGGGACTCGTCCTTTCCATCCGACCATGCCACCGCCAGCATGGCGTTGGCTCGCGTCGTTGCCGGCGAATATCCCCATTGGTATGTCATGGTTCCGGCCTATGGATTTCCCGAGACAATCAGCATGTCGCGCATTTTTGCAAATCAGCATTTCCCTTCCGACATTCTTGTGGGTCAGGCTGTCGGGTTTCTTACCGGCAGCTACGTTCTCAATCATCGCTCTCTGTATCGGCCAGGTGCGAAGAAGACACTCGCCAGCAGACTCATCGGCTCGGTCAATCCGATTGCAGATCCGCGAACGCGTACCCTGGGGGCATCGATGGAAATTCCGGTCGGGCGATAGCATCGCACTTTGATGCATGGATGCGCGATGGAATGATCTGGTGCTGAAAGTCAGCACCAGATCACGGATGCGACTGGAGCAGAGCCGCCAGTTTCGCCTTGAGCATTCCGTATGTGCTATCTGAAAAAGCGCCCGAGTTTATCCAACGAATCGTTCCAGACTGATCGAGCAGCACCACGTACGCTCGGCTCTCATCTTCGACCGTCAGCCGCTGCCTCCAAAGGTTCTCATCGCGATACAACACGATGGTTCGATTTTGGACGGAAACGGGCATGCTGCTTTTGATTCCAGAGATCGCTAACCTGCGAAAGATTTTCGGCGCAGATTCAAGCTGGATCACTCCGTACGCCGATACGTTGTCAGGAAAATTCTTGGCCAGATGTTCATTCCACAAGCGCGCATCCTTACCTGCCGTTCGGCTGAATGAAAACACCAGAACCGTCGGCTTCTCCATGGAAGATCCCGGTAGCGTGAGAGGGCGATTCGTGACCGTGCGCCCGGAAAACGCGGGAAAAACAGATCCCATCTGCAGCGGCGCAGGGAGCGGTTGGCCCGCGTGCAGCGACAGCGCGGAAGTCAGGAGTCCGATCGCCACTGCGATGCATCTGGAGAAGCGTTTCATTTGTTTGAACCTCTCATCTTTCATTACACTTCGAGCCCAAATTTTCCGGGCGGGCTTGACAGCACTTCTTAGCGGATTAAGACTAGTCAAGAACGATGTTCGCCGCTTTACTCCTGCAAAAACCTGGCATGCTATTGAAAATGAGGGAGAGTCAATGAAACGGATCACGGCGAAGATTGCGTCAGCGGAGGAATTGCCATTGTCTTCTTCCTGACGCCACATGCTGTGCGCGCGCAAAGCTTCGTCGGCATTTCTGGAATCGTCAAGGACTCCGCTGGCAAATTGGTGAGCGATGCCCAGGTGTCGATCAAAGATGTTGACACTGCTCAGTCGACAGAAATAAAAACGAATGCTGGTGCCTACACGGAAGCCAATCTCATTCCAGGGATGTACACGGTTTCTGCATCCGCGGAAGGGTTGGACGCGCAGACCTCGAACGTAACGTTGATTGCCGCCGAGGGAGCGCACGCGGACTTTGTTCTGAGTGCCCAAACACAACAGCAACAAACCCCGCCCAATCAGTTGCCAGCGGCACCGCAGCCGAATCCACCCGCGAACAACGTGAACTCTCCTTCGCTACAGGACCTTGGCTTTGGCGCCGCTCAGACCCAAGGCAGCGCGCAGGAACAGGCCTTACTCAATAAACGCACTCACATGCTGAAGGTGCATCAGACTTTGGGTCTGATCACTGCAATCCCAATGGTCGCCACGTTGATTACCGGACCCCAGGCAAAGGCAAAAGGGAAAAACGGCGAGCCGATCACGGAGCCCACCTCCGCGAACCTGGATTTTCACATGGCTCTGGGCGGTCTGACGACAGGCCTGTATTTCACGACGGCCTACTATGCGATCTTCGCCCCGAAACTTCCCGGAGTCAAACCCAAGGGTGCCATCCGTCTCCATCGCGATTTGGAGTGGGTGCATGGTCCCGGGATGATCATCACGCCCATCCTGGGAATCATGGCGTACAAGCAGGAGAACGCTGGAGAGAAAGTGCATGGGATCGCTTCCGCACACGGCGCCGCCGGATATATTACGGCTGCCGCGTATGGAGCGTCCATTGTGGCTGTGTCATGGCCGATTCACTGGAAATTCTGGGAGCGTTGAAATAATGATGCATAAGAAACTCGCCATTGCCTTGTTGCTGTTTGCACTTCCTGTATTCTCTCAGGCTGATACGCAGTGGGTACTGCAGCAGTCTACCCTTACCTATCACATGTCCCATCCCATGCATAAAGTGGACGGTGTGAGTCAGGCGGCGAAAGGGAAGGGAATTTGCCACGCCGGGCAATGCAATTTTCTGATTGCGGTGCCGGTGAAATCCTTCGATTCCGGGGATAGTAATCGCGACCTTCACATGATTGAAGCCACGCGCGGAGCGCAGTTTCCCATGGTGATTGTGCGCACTGAGTTTCCCGAGGCGGAAACCACGTCTCCAACTGTGTATGCCGACCTCGAGGTACAGTTTGCCGGCCAGACCGCACACTATCAACATGTACCGTTCCAGCGAGTCACTCAAGGCAATCAGGTGCGGATCACCGGAACGATCCCCGCGACCTGTTCCGATTTCAAGATCGATCGCCCGTCATTCCTGACCGTTCCGATCAAAAATGAGATTCCAGTAAAAGTGGATATGACCTGGCAGAAAATGTAATCCAGGTTCACTTTTCTACTTCCCATCCCGCGTTGCGTCTCATTCAGGGGACGCCGAACGGCAAGCGCGCGAATGCTACTATGCTGGTATTGTGCTCGTAGATTTTTCCTTCCCGCGATTCCCATTTGCGCTGGCAAATCTCGAGCAATTTCGACCGCAGCTATCAAGTTGCCTCACACGATATGGTTCGATCTATGAACCATGGTAGGTGTAAACTCCAGGTTTGGCCCCGTAGCTCAGGTGGATAGAGCAGCAGTTTCCTAAACTGTTTGTCGGAAGTTCGAATCTTCCCGGGGTCACCATTTCCGGTTCAATCTATGGGAAAACCCTCGAAGCTGTCCTACGCAGATCGCTGCTCGAGCGCGACGCGAAAGACTTTCATACTCGCGATCGGTACGCTGGCGATTTCCTATTGTGCCTACGCGTCCGCCACGGACGCGGCTGCCCGCTGCAAGGCAATTTCGCAGATGAAACTCGACGGCGTCGCGATCACGGCCGCATCCTCCGTCGAAAGTGGAATTTTTACGCCGTCAGGTGCAACCTCGGCGATGGTCGACCTGCCGCCATTTTGCCGGATCGCCGCCATCCTGCAGCCAACCCCGGAATCCAATATCAAAATTGAGCTGTGGATGCCGGAGAAGGACTGGAATGGACGGTTTCTCGGGACGGGCAACGGCGGCGGAGCCGGAAAGCTTTCTTATCGTAGCCTCGCATTCGGAATGCGGCGAGGATTCGCGACCGCCAATACTGACATGGGCACGTCACCGAATGCCGATGCCGTGGTGGGTCATCCGCAACGCTGGGCCGATTTTGGTTATCGTTCGACCCATCAGATGACAGTTGTGTCGAAGCAAATTATCCGGGCATACTACGACAAGCCCGAGGGCCACGCCTATTTTGTCGGATGCTCCACCGGTGGCGGCCAGGGATTGATGGAAGCGCAACGGTACCCCGGCGACTACAACGGCATCATCGCCGGCGCGCCCGCGAATAACCGAACCCACATCCACACAGGATTTGTCTGGAATGCACAAGCGGCGAATCAACCTCCGGGCGTCCAGCTGGCGCCGGAAACGATCGCCTTCATCACAAAATCCGCCCTGAACGCCTGCGCAGGAAAAGACGGGGGCGCACCCGATGACAGATTTTTGACGGATCCGCGAGAATGCAAATTTGCCCCGGACACACTTTCGAAATGCCAGGGGAACAGTCACGCTGACTGCTTGTTTGCGGCGGAGCTATCCACGCTGAAAAAATTCTATGCCGGGCCCACGAACCCAAGAACGGGAGAGAGAATCTACACCCCCATTCCGGTGGGGAGTGAGAACTCTCCGGATGGCGTCGCGACGCAGCAAGATCCGAAGAAAATGTCGGGCCAGTGGTATCCGTTTCGCTGGGCGATGGGTTCGAGCTTCGATTATCACAAGTTCGACTTCGACCATGACCAGGACCGGGTCGACAAACAGCTCGCGCCGATTTTGAATGCGAACAACCCCGACCTGTCGGCCCTGCAACAGCGCGGCGGAAAAATCCTGATGTTTACCGGGACCGCGGACCCATTGGTTCCGTTTCAAGATGCGCTGAATTATTACGACCGAGTGGTGCAGGATCAGCAGAAGCGTCTTCCCGACGCCGGCGGCATGGGGCCACACCAGGGATTGACGATGACACGTCAATTCTTCCGATATTTTTTGGTGCCGGGAATGGCACACTGCGGCGGCGGTCCCGGGCTGCACGACTTTGGCCAAAGCCTTCAACTGGAGGTTCCGCAGGACAGCGACCATGATATTTTGACGGCGCTTGTTCGTTGGGTAGAGGAAGGAGTTGCGCCAGAAAAAATCATCGCCAGCACATACGTGGATGATCTTTCGGCGAAAGGGATTCGGTTCCAGCGGCCGATCTGTCCCTATCCGCAGTTTCCAAAATACATTAGCGGCGATCAGAATTCCGCATCCAGCTATCGTTGCATCGCTCATCCGCAAGACAGCGTGTTGGTGCCGGCAAGTCGCTATCTTAATTAGTCGGCGCTGCGCTTCTCTGCCGCAGATACAGACCGCTGAAGGCGCGCACCAAATGGTCCGGATGAAATGGGATGTAGCACCCGAATTCCGGAGTATCCCAAGTGTCGACCAACTCATATCCCAGCTCGTCAGCGGACTTTAGAAACTCATCTCGATTGGCAATGCGGTACGGAGACAGCGCTGGCCCCATATTGTGCAGCGTGTAGAAGGTTTCGCGATCAGTGAACGGCAACTTATTGATCAGCACATGCGGCGGCAGTGTTGAGAATTTGCCAAAGATTTCTGCGAAGGTCGACTCAGGAAACTGCAGCGATCCAAAGCAAAGAAAAAGAGGGAACTCCTGTGCGCGTTCCAAGGCGGTTGTGAAGGTGAGTTGCCGGCGAGCGTCCTTCTCCTGTGCCAGCTTTGCTCCAGCCGCAACAACGGCTGGCACGTCGTAGATGGTCCATTGCAGATTCGCCGGGTAGTCCAAAAGCTTCTGATACGAGTAATAGGAGATGCCTAAATAACCACCAAAGTCGAACACGCGTGGATTTTGCGGTAGCAGTTTTTCCAGCCAGAACAAGACCGGATAATCGCTGGAGCGAATCGAACTTTTATATCCCAGGAAGGTCGCCGATGCAGGATTGTCGTAGCTGTTGTTGCGGCCTTCGGGAATGGCGGCGTTGGCCGCGGCGAACGATGGGTAGACGCCGGAAAACAGGCGCTCCCATTCCGTAACGCGCATGAAATGCTGTTCATATTCGAATCGGTGCCACTTGCGAATCAGCGGAACAGCACCCTCCACTTTGTCGATGAAGTTTTTCGTTGTCGGCGAAAGCAGTATCGCCTTGATGGCCTGTTTCATGGCACCTCAATGAATCAGAAGCGTTCCCGTCATTGTATGCGACCGCTTGTAAAACTTGCCGCGTTACCGCTGGCCGCAAGAATTCAGTGGCGCGACCGGTGCCGTCTATCGCCCTTTATTGCGCCATGTTCACCAGAAGTTTCGCGCTTGCCACCACCCCCTCGGTTGGCGTCGAGGCCAGCACGGTAATCTCACCGGAGATCGGAACTGGAGGCGCTAGAGCATTTTCACAGTTAGGTTGAGCGGAGCAGTTGTTTGAGCTTGCCCAGGCCTTCTCGATGGGGTTCAGATCGGGCGAATAGGGCGGCAGGTAGAGCAGTTCCGCCTTGGCTTTTTCGATCAGCTTCCGCACTCCGCTGACCTTTGTGGAGATTAGATTGTCCATCACCACCACGTCGCCTGGTCATACTCCGGCGTGGTCGGATTGAGCCTTGCGAAGCTCCTGAACGAGAGCGAGCATCGGCACGAGTAGTGGAACCAGCAACAACATGGAGTGGCGGCGGTACTTAGCCATGACTCGACGCTTGTCAATGAATTCATCGCCCATCTCCACTCGGGCACTCTGGCTTCTGGTGATTCCCACTGCATAGACCAGCATTGGCACGTAATTGATCCCCAGTGAGATGAGGTACAGACCAAGCACCAGCTTGCCAGAACGAGTGGCCCCGAAAGAGAACGAAGCTGCCAACGGCAATGCTAAGCAAAACTCCACATGCAAACTCGGCAACGATGAACTTGGAACCAAGAAAGACAATGTCGATTGCGGCAAGCTTGCGAGGATTGATCACATTAGGCCTAAACCGATCATATCGGGTTGGTTGCTCATGGCCATGCCGCCTATCAATGAGCGGCGCTCTTTTCTTGTTGTGCCGGTTTGATTACGAGCAACTGTCCTACCTTGTCGAGCCCCGCAAAATCGAGCGTGATGTTTGCGCCTGCCTGAAGCGCCGACTGGATGGCGCCGTAGACGGCGCGCCCGTTGTGATCGTTATTCGAGCCGGTGAGGCTGGCGACGACGGTTTTCATGATCCTGGCTCCCTTTATTTGCGTTCAACATTGAGCACCGAAGATTCTTTCGTTCCGCGAGGGGTCGCTCACCGAGAAGATAGAAACCGTGTCGCCGAACCGGTAATGCGATTGATCTGCAATTCCACACCACGATGGCGAGTGTGAACGAGCCTGCGAGTCGCGCCTGAAAGCGACATGGATGATGCATCGGGGAAACCCTCGCGTGCGTTGCAACAAACCGCACCACCGAGTTCGGCGGGCTTGCGGCGGTGTGGTTTCATATCTGGGCTGAGGGGGTGGAATGCCCAAAACCGGACTGCAGGGGTCTATAATTGCCCAGAGTTGTAATGTCCGATAACATATATTCTGTAATGTTGATTCGTAAGGCCTAAACCTCGCACCTCCAGTTGCTTCGCCCTGTAAACTGCTAGGCTAGGTTGAAGGTTGGACCATCCCCTGCCATGTCGCGTTTCCCTATTGCAACTTCGGTGCTGGCTGACGCCATCCAGCAACACGTCTTTCCCGGTGCGGCTTTTGGAGTTCTGCATGCGGACGAACGACTTACGATCGAATCGATCGGCGGTTTCACCTACCAACGAGACTCGCCCCGCGTACAGACCGACACCATCTTCGACATGGCCAGTGTCAGCAAAGCGATGGCGACCACTTCGATGGCAATGCTGCTTTGGGAACGCGGCCGGCTGGATCTGGACGAGCCTCTTGGCCGGAGAGTTCCCGAATTTCTTGGCTCCGGTTCCCAGGCTGAATCGCCGGCGGCCCTTCGGCTGCAAGTGACAGCGCGCATGCTCCTGGCACATTGTTCGGGCCTGCCAGCCTACGCGCCGCTATATAAAACCTACGCCACCGCGGCCGAGGTGCTCGAAGCCTGTCTGCTCATGCCGCTAGAGACTCCTCCAAGGACGCAAGCTGTTTATTCCGACATAGGGTTCATCCTGCTCGGCCGTCTGCTGGAACAAATTGCCGGCGAGCGCCTGGACAGCTTTTGTCGCCGAGAAGTGTTCGCGCCTCTCGGAATGAGCTCGACGCTGTACTGCCCTCCTGCAGAACTCAAAGCATCGATCCCGCCCACAGCGGACAAGGAAAATTTTCGTGGGAGAATCCTTCAGGGTGAAGTTCACGACGGCAATTGCTGGAGATTAGATGGTGTCAGCGGACACGCCGGACTGTTTTCAAACGTGCCCGACACACTTCGCCTGTCAGATTGTCTCCTCCATCGCGGCCGCAACATTTTTCATCCGGAAACAATTTCAAAGTTCACAACGCGGCAGCAGATGCCTCTGTCTTCAGGCTGGGCCTTGGGCTGGGATACGCCGACCGTACCTTCCTCGTCGGGAACACTGTTCAGCGCCCATTCTGTCGGCCACCTCGGCTATACGGGAACTTCGCTCTGGATTGATTTCGACAAGCATGTGGCGATCGTTCTGCTGACCAACCGCACCTATCCTATGGACGAGCCGGCCGCATCTGAAATAATGAAGAGCGTTCGACCCCGGTTCCACGACGCCCTGATGCGGGAGCTTGGCTGGGGCGCAACGACGAATTCTTCCCCAGCCGCCGGCCACGAATAGCTGCTGCCTGGGGACGCGTGAGGCGATACAATCGAAGGAGTAGAGTCGCACCTGAGGTGGTTTTTTGAAGCTTATGGGAAACGCAACGAACACGATCGACACACCCACCACTCGCGCTGATAGTAATGGAAGAGATTCAATCTCTCACCTGGAGACACTGACGACGGAGAGTGCGAACCAGGCTTCGCAAGGATTTGACACCAAGTCCGCACTGGAAATCGCACGCATCATTAACCACGAGGATGCCAAGATTGCGGCTGCAATCAAGAGGGCTTTGCCAGAGATTGCCACCGTGATTGACAACGTTGCCCGATGTTTGCGCGACGGCGGACGTCTGATTTACGTCGGCGCAGGTTCCAGCGGACGCATCGCTGCCCTGGACGCATCGGAGATTCCGCCGACCTATTCGACCTTGCCGCAGACCGTGCAGTACATCATGGCGGGAGGACCGAAAGCACTCGCCTCCTCCATGGAAGCAAACGAAGATTCACGCGAACTGGGGCAGCGGGATATCGCCCGTCGCCGTCCAACCCGTAAAGATATCGTGATCGGAATTTCAGCCAGCGGCCGCACCCCGTATGTAGTCGCCGCGTTGGAGTATGCGAGAGGACGCGGCTCGAAAACCGCAGCCGTCACCTGCAACTACAATTCCGAATTAACCACCGTTGCCGATGTCACGATTGTTGCCGAAGTAGGGCCGGAAGTCGTCCTCGGTTCCACTCGAATGAAGGCTGGCTCCGCGCAGAAAATGATTCTGAACATGATCACCACCGGCGCCATGACCCGGCTTGGCTATGTGTACGAAAACCTGATGGTAAACGTGCACATGAAGAACTCCAAGCTGGTGGAGCGCGGGCTTCGCATTCTCAAGCAGGCTTGCAATGTCGACCAGGAGACGGCCATTCGCACCATGAAGGCGTCGGGGAAAAGCGTTCCCATTGCGTTGGTGATGTTGAAAGCCGGCGTCGACAAGCAGGAAGCGGTTCGCCGGCTGGCAAAGTCGGATGGAAATGTGCGCCGCGCGATTGAAGATACCACCCTTGAGCTGTAGCGCCGCAAAGCACGCGTTGACGCGGCTGATACCCTGCGCTGCAAAGATCAAAATGCGTGGTTAGATGGATTCATGGATAAGTTTGTCATTCGCGGTGGCACACCGCTTCGAGGCACAATCCGCATCAGTGGAGCCAAGAATTCCGCTCTACCTTGCATGGCCGCCGCCATCCTGACAGAGGATGAAATCACCCTGGAAAATATTCCAGATGTGCGCGACATTGAAACCGAACGCAAGCTGCTTGTCTCCATGGGTGCCGAGGTCGAATTAGGATACGGTCGCGCCCACCACCGCACACGCATTCGCTGCGCCTCGCTCGATCCGGTTGCCAAATACGAAATCGTCAAGACCATGCGCGCATCCTCCTTGGTCCTGGGGCCGTTGGTCGCACGCACGGGTATGGCACGCGTGGCCATGCCCGGCGGTTGCGCCATTGGCGGTCGTCCGATCGATCTGCACATTAAAGCGCTGCAGGCCATGGGCGCGGAGATCACTCAGGAACATGGATACCTGGAAGCCCGTGCAAAACGCCTGCATGGTGCGCACATCGTGTTCGACAAAATCACAGTGACTGGAACCGAAGATTTGCTGATGGCTGCCGTGCTTGCCGACGGCGAAACCTGTATGGAAAATTGCGCGTGTGAGCCGGAAGTCACTGACCTGGCAAAAATGTTGACCTCCATGGGAGCGCGGATTGAAGGCGCAGGCACAGCAACGATTCGCGCGCAAGGCGCTGAAAGATTGCATGGTGCGAAACATCGCATTCATCCCGACCGCATCGAAGCGGGGACATTTCTGGTAGCTGCGGCCATTACCGGCGGCGAGCTAACACTGACGGGTTGCAATCCAGACCATCTTTCTTCCGTTATTGAAAAGCTAAGAGAAGTTGGCGTGCAATGCGAGCTCGGCCCCGACTCGGTCCTCGTCCGCAACGCCGGCCCCCTGCGCAGCGCGAATATTTCGACGGAAGAGTACCCCGGCTTCCCTACCGATATGCAGGCGCAATTCATGGCGTTGGCCACGCAGGCTGTAGGCACCTCTCTCGTGACGGAAAACATTTTTGAAAATCGCTTCATGCACGTGCAGGAATTAATTCGCATGGGCGCGAACATTCGTGTTGAAGGTCGCACCGCCGCGGTCGTTGGCAAGTCGCCGTTATCTGCGGCCGCCGTGATGGCATCGGATCTGCGCGCCTCTGCGTCGCTGGTTCTGGCGGCGCTGGTCGCGGAGGGAGAAACCATCATTGACCGCGTGTATCACATTGATCGTGGCTATGAGCGGATCGAAGAAAAACTGCGCGGCGTCGGCGCAAAGATTCGCCGCATCGGAAACGTCTTCCGCGAGAGCGAAGAGCCCGCCGCGGAAGTAACAGCCTAGCCAAGCCGCTTTGAAGTATCGCAACAGTAGTTGAAGCCGTGGACTCGCACGTCGTCGTCATGCAAAGTTTCCTCGCTCCATTCCGATTCGGCTGGAACGCCTTGCGCGGACACTGGTTGCGTCCGTGGCGAAGTCCTTATCTTCGCTGGCGCATTGAAACCTACTCCGGCATCCCGGCCGGCACTATTAACGCCCGCATCTTCTGGAAGTTTTTCTTCGCGGAAAAAGGCAATCTGCTCCACTTTCTGTTGTGGACTGCGAAGCTGGAATCCTACAAAAACAATTGAGAGGCATGGATGGTTCGCTACGGCATTCTAGGGTTTGGACTGCATGGCTGGAAGCGTCTTGTGCCCGCGTTTGCCGGCGCAAAAAACTCTAAACTGGCTGGCATCTGGCGCAGAAATCTTGATAAAGCCAAGGCCAACGCGAACGATTATGGCATTGAAACCGTCTTCGCCACAGCGGAAGAGTTGTGTGCCTCTCCCCATGTCGACGCTGTTTTTGTTGCGTCACCCGATGCTCTCCACATGCGCCATAGCCTGCTGGCTATGTCTCACAACAAAGCTGTGTTGTGCGAAAAGCCCCTGGCGATGAGCGTCGAAGAAGTGGAGCAGATGCTGGCGGCCGCGCGAAAAGCAAACGTTCAGTTCGGTGTGGCGCAGAATTTTCGGTACAACCGAAGTGTCGATTTGATTCGCGAATGGGTGAAGGCGGGCAGAGTCGGCAAGCCCGTTTTTGCGACATCTCATTTTTATTTTCAGAGTGCTGAAAGCCAGCGTGGATGGATCTACGATCCTTCCCTTGCCCGCGGGGGTCCCATCGGAGATGTCGGGATTCACTGTCTGGACGTTCTGCGCTATATCCTGCAGGACGATATGACGGCGGTGACCACGCTCGCCCATCGTGACGCAAAATCTGGCGGCGTCGAAGCCAGCGCCGCGCTCTCCATGGATTTTCGCAGCGGAGCCATCGGCTCCATCCTGGTCAGCTTTCGCTCACCCTACCGCTCGCTGGTGGAAATTGTCGGCGAGACCGGCGTGATCCGCAACGAAAATGGTCTCACTGTCACCGGCATGGTCGACGTGCAGCTATTGGAAAGTGGTAAGCTTCTCGACAACAAGCAAGTCACGAATGTGGATGCCTACTGTCGAATGCTGGATGGATTCAGTGACGCCATCGAAGGTCGTGGAAGCTATCGCGCGCCTGGTGAAGATGGTCTGAAAAATCAGCGTGTCCTGGACGCCGCATATGCCAGTTGGCAATCAGGGCGGAAAGAAATTATTTCGTAGAGTTGGGCCTGTTCCTGTCCAGGCGAAGTTCAATCTCCTGTTCGTCACCGCGACGCGCCCGCATCACAAAGGCGATGCTCCCCAACACTACTGCGGCACCCGCAATCATGGTCCACGGCACTGGCTCCATCATAAAAAGCGCACCTTCGGCGACTGCAAGAACCGGAACAACCAGCTGCAGACTTGTTAGCTGGTAGGCCTCAATGCGCTGCAGCAGCCAGTAATACAGGGTGAAACTCAGCGCGCTGGCGAACACGCTTAGAAATACCAGCGCGACAATCGCCTGCGTACTCCAAGTTGAAGTTCGGCCGCGTTCGAACACCATGCTGGCCAATGCAAGCCAAATGCCTCCCAGAAAAAACTGAATCGCGGTGCTGACAAATGGATGCACGCCGACCAGCGCTTCTTTCGCGTACACCGAGGACGCCGCGTACATCGCCACCGCAAGCAAGACAGCGACCGCGCCGACGGCTTGCCATAGCGACGTCGAAATGGCTCCGGACATCACCAACCCCAATCCGCCCAGGCCGACAATCATCGCTTCCCACGCCCGCCGCGGAACCGTACGTCCTGCCATTACCGGGGTCAGGAACGCCGTCATCAGCGGCATCGCGCCGAAAATCAGCGCCGTCAAACCAGAGGAAAGTCGCTGCTCCGACCAGAACGTCAACGCCGACGGAACCGCAATCATACTGAGACTCAGAAGCAGCGTGGCATGGAGTCCGCGACCGGTGGGCCAAGGCATCTTTTTCCACTGAATGATGGGCAACAAGATGACGGAAGCTAATAAAAAGCGCAGTGACGCGCTGTGCATCGGCGGAACGGCGACGACAAGAACACGAATCGCCATCCATGTGCTGCCCCAGATAACAGACAGCGCGATCAGTCCGAGAGCAATGCGAGGCTTCATGCGGATTGAGCAGCTACCTTTCCTGGAAATAGAAAAGCGGACTGCTTCATCGCAGTCCGCTTCTCCATCATCAAAATGATACTAGCGCCGCCCGCCGCCACCGCCTGGCCGACCACCACCGCCACCGGGACGCCGCCGCCGCCGGTTGTTGCCGCCGCCCGGACCACGACCGCTGGGCGAGCTGGGAGGGCGAGGACCGTCGGCGCGATTGAAGTTGGACGCATCCGAAGATTCGCCGCCTTCATCGTTGAAGTCATCGCCGCTTTCCAAAACGATCGTGCTGCCGTTCGAGGACGGTTGACGCTCCCCTGCCGCAGCAATGTCTCCGACATGACCACCGCCGGCATTTGGATCCGGCAGGCCCAGCTTGATGCGCTGTTCTTTCAGCACCGCCTTGCGTGACAGCTTGATGCGGTTGCCCTCAATGCCCAACACCTTCACCAGCACTTGATCGCCATCGTTCAACTCGTCCGTAACTTCGTGGACGCGATGCTCGGCGATTTCGCTGATGTGCAGCAGTCCATCCGTTCCCGGGAAGATTTCGACAAACGCGCCGAATTCCGCCAGACGAACCACCTTGCCGAGGTACGTTTTGCCAACCTCGGGCACAGCGGTCAGATTGCTGATGGTTTCAATTGCGCGGCGGAGGCCGTCGGCATCCGAGGACGCAACGTTCACCTTTCCAGTATCGTCGACATCGATCTTGACGCCGGTTGCTTCGACGATTCCGCGAATGGTCTTGCCGCCCGGCCCAATCAGGTCGCGAATCTTGTCGACAGGAATCTGCAGGGTGTGGATGCGCGGAGCAAATTCGGACTTCTCAGTCTTCGCCTCGCGAATGACGGTATCCATTTTGTCCAGGAGGAAAAGTCGACCTGCACGAGCCTGCGCCAAAGCTTCGCGCATGATCTGTCCGGTGACGCCGCCGATCTTGATATCCATCTGCAGTGCGGTAATTCCGTTGCGTGTTCCAGCAACTTTAAAGTCCATGTCGCCGTAGTGATCTTCGGCTCCGGCAATGTCGGTCAGGATTGCATAATTTTCGCCTTCCTTCACCAGACCCATGGCAATTCCGGCGACGGATGACTTCAACGGGATACCGGCATGCATCAGCGCTAGACTGGCACCGCACACACTCGCCATCGAAGAAGATCCGTTCGATTCCAAAATGTCGGACACGATGCGGACCGTATACGGAGACTCTTCTGCAGTCGGAAGTACGGCAGTAATGGCCCGCTCCGCTAGGGCTCCATGGCCCACTTCGCGACGGCCTACGCCTGTCATACGTCCAACTTCCCCAACCGAAAACGGCGGAAAGTTATAGTGGAGCATGAATCTTTTCCGCTGCTCGCCTTCGAAGCTTTCCAGGCGCTGCGTATCGTCCAAGGTTCCCAGTGTCGCCGTCACCAGTGCCTGAGTCTCGCCACGGGTGAACAGCGCGGAACCGTGCACGCGAGGCAGCACACCGATTTCGATCGAAATATCGCGAATCTCATCGAACTGACGGCGGTCTGGACGAATGCGATCCTTGATGACCTGGTCACGGAAGATGTTTTCGCGAAGCGACTCATAGTATTTGGAGAGTTTCGCCGGCGCGGTCGGATCGTCCGCAGGGAGAGTCGCTTTCAGCTCATCCTTGATCTGCTTGACTAACGCATAGCTTTCAAACTTGGGATGCTTGTGGGTGTCGAGCGCATCCTTCAGGCGATCGCCCACTTTGGCATACAACGAATCGTAGTAGGCCTGGTCAAATTCGACCGGCTTCACTTCGCGCTTCGGCTTCCCTGCTTTTCCAACCAGCTCGGTAATGCCTGCGCAGATTTTTTTGATTTCCGTGTGGCCAAATTCGATGGCGTCGACGATGGAATCTTCGCTGACCTGCTTGGCGCCGGACTCAATCATCACGATGCCGTCGGGCGTGCCCACCACGGTGATGCTCATATCGCCTGCGCGAAGTTCCGCATACGAAGGGTTGATGATGAACTGTCCATCCACGCGACCGACGCGAACCGCGCCCACCGGGCCGCCGAATGGAATATCAGAGAGGGCCAGGGCGCAGGCTGCTGCGTTAATGCCGAT
The DNA here is from genome assembly GCA_049692235.1 of Acidobacteriaceae bacterium. Lineage (GTDB taxonomy): Bacteria > Acidobacteriota > Terriglobia > Terriglobales > Acidobacteriaceae > JAKAAZ01. The sequence continues at coordinate 23,158 of JBAVOQ010000065.1, forward strand.
AATGTCGGGGTCGTTTTCCTTGTCCGCGGAAAAGACCAGCGCGATGACTTGTGTTTCGTTGCGGAAGCCTTCTGGAAACAGGGGTCGAATGGGCCGATCGATCTGACGGCAGGTAAGAATCTCGCGCTCGCTGGGCCGGCCTTCACGCTTGATGAAGCCGCCGGGGATGCGTCCGCCCGCATAGGCATACTCACGGTAATCGACCGTGAGCGGGAAGAAATCGATGCCCTCTCTGGGGTCGGGTGAGGCCACAGCGGTGGCCAGAACTGCGGTGTCGCCCAGGGTTGCCAGTACGGCTCCTGAAGCCTGCTTGGCCATGCGGCCAGTCTCAAAATTAAGTCGTTTGCCGCCGGCTAATTCGACGGTCACTTCATGTTTCATAGAATCCTCAAATCTTGCTGTATAGGGGCGTGGGTGCAGATAGGCGGGAACGTGGGGAAATTGGCAGGCGGCGGTGAAAGATGATGGGATGTATACGCGGAGGGGGCCCAACAGAGCCAGTTCTCCTCCGCGTCAATGCCGCAGTGCTTGGGTTCAACCACGTTCGCTCGCTTGAAATCTGCGAAACGTCGCTGCCGCTTACTTGCGGATGCCCAGTTTGCCAATGACTTCCCGGTAGCGATCAGTATCGTGGGTCTTCAAGTAGTCCAGAAGACGGCGGCGATTGCTCACCATCATCAACAAGCCACGACGCGATGCGTGGTCTTTATCGTGGGCCTTGAAGTGTTCAGTCAGCTCCGTGATGCGTTCGCTCAGAATTGCGATCTGCACTTCCGGGCTTCCGGTGTCGCTTGCATGGGTACGGAAGCGCTCAATTACGTCGGTTTTTTTTGCAGGTGCCAGCACAGTGTGGCTACTCCCTCTTCATTGTCGATTACACTGCATAAGTGTCTAGTTAAGAATAACATGCTTTGTCCAAAGCTGACATCCAATCCTGCCGCATTGTCATCCTACGGCGACAACGGAACCCTGTGATATGGACACTCGACCTCTTATCACGCTCACCACAGATTTCGGCCTGAATGACCCCTTTGTCGGCGTCATGAAGGGCGTAATTGCATCCATCTGCCCGGTCGCCCATGTGATCGATATCACCCATGGAGTCAAGGCCTTTGACGTGCTTGAAGGAGCGCTGGCCATCTGGCAGGCACGGCGTTACTTCCCTGCCGAAACCGTCCACACAATCGTCGTGGATCCGGGCGTTGGATCGAACCGGTATCCGGTTCTCTGCCGCATGGGGAATGCCTGGTTCATCGCACCAGACAATGGCGTGCTCACCCTGGTGGAGCGCGATGTGCGACGCCGTGGGGGAACGGCCTCCTATCGCACGATTGAAAATCAAAAATACATGCTTCCCGCAACCAGTAATACGTTCCACGGTCGTGATATCTTTGCTCCGGCCGCGGCGCACCTGGCGGTCCAGATCGAACGCGGCAAGGTGCAGCCGGAAACCTTCGGCCCGGAGATCGACAGCCTGATTCAGTTACCGGTGCCGGAACCGATTCACAATCCAGATGGCTCGATCGAGGGTGTCATCTTGAAGAGCGATCGCTTCGGCAATCTACTCACCAACCTTGCCTCACAGGATATGCCTGCCGACCGGACAAATTTCTCCATTGAACTGGGGAGTCTGCGCATCACGCGCTTCTGCCGCTACTATGCCGAGAGCCCAAAGGGCGAATTATTCGCCATTGTCGGCAGTTCGGGTTTGCTGGAGATCGCCACAAACTGCAGCTCGGCGGAAGAGATCAGTGGAATTACCGCAAAAACGAAGTTTCGCCTGAACTCTAAACCCAGCACCTAGCGTCGTGGACGTTGAACGCGAGTAAGAGTTCTTTCAGAATCTTGTTCCCCTATCGCCGCTCCACCAACATCTGTTCGGTGACCAACTGCGTCATGTCGCGCTTTTCCAGGCCATGCTCGCGCTTGTTGAACTCATCCACCTTGCTCGACCAATTCATCGAGCAGAACTTCGGCCCGCACATGGAGCAAAAGGCAGCTTCCTTGTAATATTCATCCGGCAACGTCTCATCGTGCATGGAGCGGGCGGTCTCCGGATCGAGCGACAACGCAAACTGCTTGTCCCAATCAAACGTATACCGGGCGTGGCTGATGGCGTCATCGCGATCGCGCGCGCCAGGACGATGCCGGGCAACATCCGCTGCGTGCGCGGCAATTTTGTAGGCGATGATGCCATCCTTCACATCTTTTTCGTTCGGCAAACCGAGATGTTCTTTTGGCGTGACGTAGCACAGCATGGCCGCGCCGTACCAGCCGATCATCGCCGCGCCAATGGCGCTGGTAATGTGGTCGTAGCCGGGCGCGATGTCTGTGACCAGCGGGCCCAGCGTGTAAAAAGGAGCCGCGTGGCACAACTCGACTTCTTTCTCCACCTGTTCCTTGATCTTGTCGAGCTGTACGTGCCCCGGGCCTTCAATCATTGTCTGCACATCGGACTTCCACGCGACAGAGGTCAACTCCCCGAGTGTTTTCAGTTCGGCAAACTGCGCTTCATCGCTGGCATCGGCCAGACAGCCGGGTCGCAGCCCGTCGCCGAGCGAAAAGCTCACGTCATGCTTCGCCATCACCTTCACGATGCGGTCGAAATGTTCATAGAGAAAATTCTGCTTGTGGTGATGCGTCATCCACTGCGCCAGGATCGCTCCGCCGCGGCTGACGATGCCGGTGATGCGCTTGGCGACCAACGGCACATATTGCACCAGCAGCCCTGCATGAACCGTAAAATAATCAACTCCCTGCTCTGCCTGTTCCTCGATCACTTCCAGGTAGACGTCGATGTTCAGATCTTCCAGCTTCTTGACCCTGTTTAACGCCTCATAAATCGGCACCGTCCCGATCGGCACTGGAGAATGCCGCAGGATCGCTTCGCGAATCGAATGAATGTCGCCGCCGGTCGAAAGGTCCATCACAGTATCCGCGCCGAAATGCACCGAGGTGTGCAGCTTGCGTAGTTCTTCATCAACGTTCGACGTAATGGCGGAGTTGCCGATGTTGGCGTTGATCTTGCACTTGGAAGCCACGCCGATCGCCATCGGCTCCAGTTCCGGATGATTCACGTTGGCCGGGATGATCATGCGCCCCGCCGCCACTTCATCCCGAATCAATTCCGGCGTCAGCTTTTCAATCTGAGCGATGTACACCATCTCTTCGGTGATTTTTCCCTGCCGCGCGAAGTGCATCTGCGACATGTTCCAGTCACCGGTCCGGGCAGCTTCCTCGCGCCGCTTGACGATCCACTCCGCGCGTCCAGTGGGAACTTTCGTGGTGGGATTGGTTGCAGTTGTGTCGAGATGATGGCCGTTGTTACTCATGTGTACCTCGTGCTCCCGGAGTGATGTTCCCACGCAACAAACAGATCGCGTCGCTACCCTGATTATACCTTGGTAAATTTGACTTTTCTGGTGAGCAATATCACAAGAGACATGCGATTCATGCGGTTATCGTAGAGCCATGACTGCTTCTCTCAGATCTGTGCCCCGGGGTCAGAGCGCGATCGAAGGCCTTTCGAAATTGCACATTCCGTATACTCCAAGAGTGCCCGGTGCCAACGCCATAGATCTGCACGATGTGTCGAAGCTGTACGGCACCTTCGCCGCGCTGCGCAAAGTCACAGCGGAATTCCATACCGGCAAAAGCTATGTAATTCTGGGGCCGAATGGAGCCGGCAAGTCCACTCTGCTGCGGAACCTGGCCGGCCTGACGCGGCCCACGTTCGGCAAGATGACGATTCTTGGCAGCGGCGAGGTCTCCGCGGTGCGCAGCCGCATTGGATATCTCGGTCACGATTCCATGTTGTATGACGAGCTGACGGCGATGGAAAACCTTCGCTACAGCGCCAAGTTGTACCAGGACGAAGTGCTTCCCTCTGGACGATGGACGCCCGAAGAATCGCTTGCCATGGTGGGCCTCGATCCCGCCTTGAATCGTCCTGTCGGCAAGTTTTCACAGGGTATGCGGCAACGCGCGTCATTGGCGCGAGTGTTGATGGCGAAGCCGGACTTGCTGCTGCTCGATGAGCCCTTCTCCAACGTCGATATTGCCAGCAGCGCTCAGATGCTTCACGTCCTCGACCAACTGCGTGCCTCCGGAAACACGATTCTGCTGACCACACATCAGCCGGATCTGGCACGCCCCATCGCCGATTGCTTCTGCACCATGGAAGCGGGCCAGATTGCCAGCATGGAATATTTTCCGTCGTCGCATGCATCTGCCGAAAGGCCATCTGCACAGGAGCCGCGCGCATGAAGACGAATGCCTGCCGATTGCTCGATGCGCTGCAGATTCGCTATGAAACTCGCGAATACACAGTCGACCCCGAAGACCTTTCTGGTGAAACGGTCGCTAAAAAAATCAACCTGCCACCGGAGCAGGTGTTCAAGACGCTGCTGTGCCGCGTCGATCAACAAAACATCGTGTTCGCGGTTCTTTCCGTCGCCGATGAGTTGGACTTCAAAAAGCTTGCATCCGCAGCCGGCGGCCGCCGTGCTGAGATGGTGCCCATCAAGGAAGTGCAGCCGCTGACCGGTTATATTCGTGGCGGCGTGACCGTCTTCGCCAGCAAAAGGCCCTATCCGGTATTCGCCGATGAGTCCATCGAATTGTTCAATGTTGTCTCTGTTTCTGCCGGCACGCGCGGCATGCAACTCATCTTAAGTCCCGCCGATTATCTGCGCGCAGCGGAGGCGACGGTTGTCGACCTAACACGCCCGGCTGCTCCCGATGCCGAAGCCGGGAGCCTATGAGCTACGCGCGCATTGTGTGGGCTCACCTGGCCAAAGATCTGCGTCTGGAATGGCGCTCAAAAGACGCAATCAACGGGATGCTGTTCTTCTCCCTCCTGGTCGTGGTGCTGTTCAGCTTTGCCTTCGATCCCACCATGGCCGTCTCACGCCAGATTGCCGGCGGCATCCTGTGGGTGGCCCTGCTGTTCGCCTCCACCACGGCGCTGAATCAAACCTGGACCCGCGAACTTCGGCACCAGGTGCTCGACGCGCAGCGCATGGCTCCCAGTCCGGCCAGCGCATTATTCCTGGCCAAGGTGCTGGCAAACTTTCTCTTCGTCACTATGATTCAGGTGGTGCTCGGCCCGCTGTTTATCATCTTTTACAACCTGCACGCGCTCGGTCAGGGTTGGTGGATGGTCGTGGTATTGCCGCTGGGCACGCTGGCGTTGGTCATAAACGGAACCTTCTTTGCCGCGCTTTCCCTACGCACCCGCAATCGAGAAATGCTGCTGCCGCTAATTCTCTTCCCTGTCTCGATTCCGGCATTGCTCGCCATGGTGCAATCCACGTCCGCGATCCTGACCGGAGAATCCGATCCAGGGCTATGGATCAACATGCTGGCGGGCTACGACATCATTTTCATGACGCTTTGCCTGTTGATGTTTGAGACCATCCTCAACGCGGAATAATGGTTGCGCAGATTCCCCATTACCGGATTGAGGTTTTATCCTCCCGTGAGCCATGGTTGTCTCACACGCCGTACCAGCAGCAGGCGGACTGACGACCGTCATCCCCGAAGCAAGATTTTTTGCCTCCGCAATGGCAAGATTGAAAGCCTGTTGGCGTACACTACTGTTTCGGCGCTTTCGTGCAATCACGAATGAGGAGTTTCACATGAATCACCGTCATCTCATCCTGGCGTATCTGGTGACTTGGCTGCTGCAATTGGGTTATCTCGGCACGGTTCTGGTAGGTTGGCGTCGCCTTCGCGGCTAGCCGCCTTCGCGTGAACGGACAGAAGCCGCCTCTGTGCTGAGTTTCTGAAGCTCGCACAAAGCCGAAAGTGTTTCTCATTTCCCCCTAAGTTTAGATAAAAGACAGGAAGGTTTCCCATGCTGATTGTCATGAAAAAGCAGGCCAGTGCGGAAGAGGTCCGCGCCGTCTGCGACTATATCGAAGGCCTGGGATTTCGCGCGCACCCAATGCCGGGCGCGTTGCGCACCGCCATTGGAGTGACTGGAAATCAAGGGGCGATCGGCCAGGATACGTTGGAGGAGTTATCCGGCGTTGCCGAGGTCATTCGGGTCACCAAGCCCTACAAACTGGTCAGCCGCGACGTCAAGGAAGAAGACACGGTCATTCACTTTCCGGGAACGAACGCCAGCATTGGCGGCAAAAATCTGGCGATCATGGCAGGCCCGTGTGCGATTGAGACTCGGGAGCAGGCATTCGCAGTCGCAGAGCAAGTTGCCGCAGCCGGCGCTCAATTTTTTCGCGGCGGTGCCTACAAGCCGCGCACGTCACCCTATGCATTCCAGGGGCTGGGCGAAGAAGCGCTCAAGATCATGGCGGAGATTCGCGAGGCTTTCGGCCTGCGCATTGTGTCGGAGGCCATCGATCACGAGTCGCTGGGGCTGATCGAGGAGTATGCGGACATCATCCAGATTGGTGCGCGGAATATGCAGAACTATTCCCTGCTGCGCGAAGCGGGACACACCCGCAAGCCGGTGCTGCTGAAGCGCGGCATGTCGGCGACGCTGGAAGAGCTGTTGATGGCTGCCGAATACATTATGAGCGAAGGCAACTATCAGGTGATTCTGTGTGAACGCGGCATACGCACCTTTGTCGATCACACTCGCAACACTCTCGACCTGAGTATTGTGCCTGCAGTGCAGCGGTTGAGTCACTTGCCCATCATTGTCGATCCAAGTCACGGCACCGGAAAGCGCAACAAAGTAGTCCCGCTGGCCCGGGCGGCGGTTGCGGTGGGCGCGGATGGTCTGGTGATTGAAGTCCACCATCAACCGGACAAGGCTCTCTCCGACGGCGCGCAATCGATCTATCCGCAGCAATTCGCCGATATGATGGGCGAGGTTCGTCAGATCGCTCGCATTCTACATCGCGATGTTCCCGATGGAATCCGAATCGAGCAGGAATTGGCTGGGCTTGCGACGGCGAGTTCACACGTTGCAAAGACCAGATAGCCGGCGATCGGATGACGTTGCCGCACCCACCCAGACATAGCAATGGCTCGAATCGGGCCAACGCGCGCATCGCGCGCTGTCTCTGTTCCCTGTTCGTCGCGGCATCGCTGTTTTCGCTGGCCGGTTGTCGCTCGCATGAGTTTCCTGCTTACCCCGCCAATTACCGTGAATACGCCTACATCTCTAACGGCGGCAGCAACACGGTCACTGTCCTTGATGTCGTGAATCTTCGCCAGGATCGAGTCATCCCTGTCGGCTCAAACCCTACCGGCGTCGCTGCGAATACGAAACGCAATGAAGTTTACGTCGTGAACACCGGCAGCAATTCTGTCAGCGTGATCGACGCGGAGAAGAATGTCGTCGTCGCCACCATTCCGGTCCATCAGCGGCCCTATTTTGTCTCAGTGAGCGCAGACGGCACGCGTGCCTACGTCGCCAACTCCGGTTCGAACAATGTTTCCGTGATCGATTTGGAATCCCGTCGCGAGATTGCTGTTGTCGGAGTGGGTGAAGGCCCTGGAGTTGCAGCCGTCACCCCGGATGGAACTGCCATCGTGGTCTCAAACCGTGTCGGCAACAGCGTCAGCATCATCGACGCAAAGACAGAGAAGGTTCGCAGTGTTTGGAGCGGGTGTCCGGGCGCGACCGACATCGCTATCCTCCCCGACTCCAACAAGGCATTTGTCGCCTGCTCCGGCGGACATCAGGTGATGGCGATTGCGCTGGCGACGCCGCCTCCCGCAACACCCCGTGCGCGCTCGTCAACTCAGCAGGTGATTCCGAAGGATGAATTGCTGGCGATCCTGGATGTTGGCAAAACTCCCATTCGTCTGATCCTGAAACCGGACGGTGGTGAAATCTTTGCGGTCAACTACGACGGAGCGTCTCTGTCTGAAATCGACACCAGCACCAACGAAGTGGGCGGGGCTTATATGGTGGGCACCCATCCTGTCGCAGGGGTCGCGACTGCGGACAACTCCCTGCTCTACGTCAGCGACTTCGATGCTGACTCGCTGGGTGTGTACAGCATCGACGATGGAGAGCTGTTGCCGGTTGCGCCGCGCACCGGCGATGGCCCGGAGTCGATGGCATTTTCGAAAGCAGGAAATTTGCTGTTTGTCGTGGATACCCGCTCGGGTGACGTCGCGGTGATTCGGACTTCAACCAACAGCCTGCTCAATTTGTTTCCGGTCGGCGCAAAGCCGAACGACATTACGGTCAAAGCATTCCTCACTTCGCCGCACCATTCCCTATAACTCTGACGATTGGAAGCTCGGGTTGACCGAAGGTGTATCTTTCTTGAGCGGAAGCGGATACTGCGGCCATTGCGGACTCAATTTGCTGAACAATGTGGTCGCTCCAACAGCCAGCACTGTAAATGGCAGAACAACCAAAAACGGGAATGTTGACAGCGTGTGCAGGAGAGCAGGATAGAGCGCCAGCGCAACGCCGGGCGGGTGATACGCCCGCAACTGGTGCAGAACGATAAAGGCTGTGGCCGCCGCCAGCGCCGCGAAAATCGGGCCATGTCCCAATCGGCTTACGAGGGTTCCAATCGAAGCTCCCACGACGGATCCAGAGACAACGGCGTAGGGTTGCGCGATGGCAACGTCCGGCAAGAAATGCAGGATGGACAGCGTCGCCAGGAACGGTGGTACCAGGTAGAGGCCGTACTGGTTTCGTGTGAGGAGTGCGAGCGCTGCCAGCAAAATTAAAAACCACAAGTAGGCCTGGAGTGAAAACTTTACCTTCGTCCCCCAGGAATCGACGACAGACGCACACAGGTTCTTCACCGGCAACCCCCGATATGTTTTCGATGCAGCAGAGGCGTGGAAAAGTTCACATATGTTTTGCGCAAGTTTTCAGTGGGCTAAGTCTGTCTGGCCAGAACGATGGTGATGTCGTCGGGTTGTTCTTCGCCGCCGATCCAGTCTTTCAGCGCCTGCATCAGGTGGCCGGAAATCTCCGGCAGCGGCAGATGCCGGTTGCGGTACACCAACTCCACCATGCGTTCCTCACCGAAATCGCCGAACTCGTTTTCCGGCTCGGTCACGCCGTCACTGTAGGCGATTAAAATGTCGCCGGATTGCAACGTGACGGCCCCTTCCTCGTAATGCATGTCGTCGAGCAGTCCAACGACCGTTCCACCGCGATCCAGCCGCAGCACGGAGCCGTCCGGTCGCAACACCAGGGGTGGCAACTGACCGCCATTCGAGTAGCGAACCGTGCGCGTTTCGACTTCGTAGTTTGCAAGGAAAAGCGTCGCATACTTTTCCGGCTGGGTACTGCGATAGAGATGCAGATTCAGAAGCCGCATCAGCTGTGCAGGAGAAACAAAAATTTCTTCCGCTGCACCGTTGGATCGACCAGAATGATCACGATGAGTGCCTGACAGGAGTTCGTTCCCGCCCAAACTAAATGCGCGCACTGCCGAATGCAGCCCGGCCATCAACAGCGCCGCGGAGATTCCCTTCCCGCTGATGTCGCCCATGGCCATGCACAGCGAATGATTGCACACCAGAAAGTCGTAATAGTCGCCGCTCACGGTGCGGGCCGGTCGGCACAGGCCATGTAACTCCAACTCACCGAGACGCACGTCACAAGCGGGAAACAGATTGGATTGCACCTCCTGCGCAATCTCCAGTTCCCCTTCCATGCGCTCTTTTTCTTTTTGCTCTTCCAGCAATCGCACCAGCGACTCAGACATGGTGTTGAACGACCGACTGAGCGCCGCGAGCTGATCCTGTCTTGACACAGGAATGCGATAGTCGAGACGCCCCTGATCGACCTCGCGCGTGGCGTGATATAGGTCAGAGACTGATCGCGTGATGGTACGACTCAACCGGCCCGCCAGGACGATTGCCAGCAACTCTAGAAACGCAAAAACAATCGCCGTCAGGATGAGCGCAGTTCGAACCCCTCCCCCAATCAGCAACGACTGCTGAAACAGTCGCTGATACAGCAACGAGGGCCGCGATGTCACCAGCGCAAACACCGTTGTCGGCTTGCCGGTTGACCACTCTCTCGTTTCCAGCGTGGTCGGAAAATTGATGGGCAAATCGAATATGTCCTCGCCTTTTGGAAGAACACCTCCGGTAATTTCTCCCGCGTTCCGGCCTTGATTGTCGATCATTGGGCCAAGACCGGCATCGTCATCAGCGGCGGCGTTTGCATTCGATTTCGCAGTCGGATCGGGCCTGACGCTATATTCGGGATGTTGATCGGCGATCGGCAGGCTGGTCTGCAAATGAACATTCGGCCACAGCGTCATTGTGCCTAATCCGTTGACCACTCGTCCCAGAAACTGGGGATCCAGTCGCAATCCGGTGATCACAAACACCGTATGCGGGCCAACAAACTCCCGAGTGACCGCGGCGAAATACACCTGGTGCCCGCTCAAAACCAATCCGTTGAAGCTGCCGTGAACCCATGCCGGGGGCGTCGGCAACGTCATGATGGCATGCGTGGGGGGCAAATCAAGTTTTTGCAATTTGCCGTCTACATAGACGCCCACCTCCAATCCCGGGATGTTGATAAAATTCGTGGCTTCTGGCGGGACAGTTTCCGGCAGTTGGAGCGTCTGCGTATCGCTTTTGCCAGAATATTGCTCGGCAAGTTCCTGCCGAAAATGCAACGCCAGCGCGTCCGTATTGGCGGCAAGTTTTACTAATTCGGAATGAATTTCAGAAGTGGCCGCAAAGTTCGCGAACTGCCCGAATAACACATACGCCGCAAAGGCAGCCAACAATCCAAAAAGGATAACCGGCGTGACGCCGATCAACGCGTAGGTGACAAAGAGCCGGTTGCGCAGCTTCCACAGCAGGTGCCAGCGGATCCATCGAAACAATCCGGGCAGCGACGCTACGACTCCCACCAGCAACGCGATCCATGGCCAAAGATGAATATGCTGGCCAATTCCCGGAACCAACCGCAGCAGGAACAGAACCAGCGCGAGCACCAAAGACCAGAATGCGAATCCGCGTTTCTTTTTGCGGATGAACGGGCGATTGAGCATCGCGCGGATACGCTCATTGATCGATCTTATCCAACGCATCCCTGCCATCTATCGCACCCAGCCATCCGTCACGTTAGTTCGAGTGTAACAACCGCCGTGGGTCATGCACTCTGTACCAGCTCGAGGGATTATGCAGTCGTCAGTTCTTGAGGAGGAGCGGCGGATTCTGGGGACCGTGCGTCTTGCACTCGCGCTTCCGCACGGAGGTATCTGTTCGCGGAAAAATGGGCTCCCGCAAGCAGAATCAAACCGGAGAGGAACGCCCATAGCATCAACCCGACCGAAATCGAGAACGGTCCGTACACGGATTTAAGGTCGAGCCAGGGAAGAACGATGATGTAGAGCTGTTTTGCAGCCTCCCACAACAGGCCTGTAATAATCGCGCCCGGCAGCACGGCTATCACCCGAACGTGGCGATTGGGAAGCACCCAATAGATCAAAAAGAAGAGCGAGATGCTGGCGACAACGCCCAGAACTCTCAAAACTGTTCGTTCCATGAAGTGGAAGAAGGGACTGCCGGTATGGCCAAAGAAGATCAGCTTCAGCAGCGTCTCATGCGACGCCGAGACTGCGATGGAAAGAAGCGCCAGCACGCCGACCATGAATGCCAGGCAGAGCGAGGTCAGTTGATTTCGCCAGTAGGAGCGGTTCTCCTTGACGCCCCACACTTGGTTCAGAGCAACCTCCAACGGCAAAAATACCCCGGTGGACGAGATCAAAAGCATCACCACCGACACAGCCGCGACTCGCTTCTGCGAATACACCAGGTAGACCATGTTGCGCGTCACGAATTCCTGGCCGGTCGGCAAAAGCACCTGCAACATCCCACGAATCACGTCGACCATTTCCGCGGAATGCAGCAACCGGGCAATCGTCAGCATCAGCACGATGAATGGAAACAGAGACAGAATCGCGTTCGCCGCGACGCTAAAGGCATAGGTGTGGACGGCCGTCCGCGACAGATAGCGCAGCAGGGCCATCACCTGCGTATCCTGCGGCTCCGATAACTCGGAATCCATCGCAATCGAGTCTGGCGGGTTTTGCTGTGACAGTAATGTCAGCATGGTTTCGAAGACATTCCAAACTTGGGCGAAATAGCTCGAGAAAACTGGCTGGCTACTTCGACTATAGCTTGTCTAATCCCTGGAAACTCCGCGATCCGCGCAGGGGAATTCCAATCGCAACGGGCGAAGACATATGCGCTGGCGTCGGTGGACACAATGAAATCAACCGATTGAAAAAAGATTTTTCTTGCGTTTCTTAGGAAATCCTGCCATAACAAAACCAGATTCTTCCCAACCCAATTTCCAACCATCCGGCCGTGGGAAGGTGTCTGCAAAGTCCAGGGAAGGCCTTTTGTACCAATTGGTTATGTCGTTGCATCACATTGAATCGCGCGCATTTTTAGGATCCAGAGCAGAACCTGTTTCGCGCTCTCGCAGCTCCGTTGCGATTCCTCCAACCCTCCCACAGGCGCATGCGAAAGATGATGAATGAAAGGGAATATCTGTGACTGAACGTGGTGTAGTGAAATGGTTTAATGGCGCCAAGGGATATGGTTTTATCCAGCGCTCGACTGGCGAAGACGTTTTTGTGCATTTCTCTGCAATTCAAGAGAGCGGTTTCAAGACGCTGAACGAGGGAGACGCAGTCGATTTTGAGTGCCAGCAGGGCCCGAAAGGCCTGAACGCAGTCAATGTAGTTCGCAATCAGGAGCACAGCGCGTAGCTGATCGCTCTTGGCTGTAGCCGGTCGGCAGCGATCTACTGATCAGGGCTAAGTTTGCATCCCCAGGTGTCATTGCGAGCGACAACATCCGTACGCGCGCTGTTGGGCGAGGATGCAGTTGCAACCGTGTCCGTTGGATGAGCCGCATTTTCCTGCGCCAAGGCTACGTTGCGTTGAAAGTCCTTGAACTTTGCGCGTTCGACCGGCGAACCGCGAAATATGCGGCGGTAATCCGATTCGCCGAGATTCGCCAGCCAATCCAGCGCGGGATTCACCAATTCTGTCCGAGGCCGCAGTTCAGGCCAATCGGTGACTGGCGCGCGTCGGTTCCAGGGGCAAACCTCCTGGCAAATGTCGCAGCCGAACACGTTCCTTCCGGTTTTCGCGGCCAGTTCCTCCGCGATCGTTCCGCGTTTTTCAATTGTCAAATAGGCGATGCAGCGCGACGCATCCATTCGATACGGCTCCAACGCGTCCGTCGGGCAAGCGTCAATGCACCGCGTACAACTGCCGCACCGGTCCGGCATCGGCTCTACTCGGTCCTCGCGCGGCAGATCCAGCGAGGTCAAAATGACTCCCAGAAAAAACCAGGAACCCTGCGACTCGTGGATCAAGCAAGTGTTCTTGCCCTGCCAACCCAACCCCGCGTATTTGGCATACACCCGCTCCACCAGCGGCCCGGTGTCGACAAAGCATCGCGATTCAAATTCGCCAACACGTTGCTTCAGCTCGACGCAGAGATGTTCCAGCCTTCCGCGAATCACTACGTGATAATCGGTGGGCGACAGTTCCGTCATCGCAGCGTCATCCGTTCCCTGCTCCGCCTCGACGGATCGTTGCCCCGACCAAGCGTATCGCGCAATCCAACCGCGATTCTCTGTCGGCGTGGCCGATTCCAAATCGATCGAGTACGGTTGGTCGCTGTTGTAATTCACCGCACAGACAATCACCGACCGCACCCACGGAAATGGAATCTGCGCTGAAGACCGTAGCAACCTTCCTGCCGCATCACGACGCTTCAGATATTCCATCTCTCCGGCGCGACCCTCCGCAATCCACGTATCGAGATAGCTGAGCTCTGAGAAACCTTCGTGGACCCGCGCATCTGGGCCTGACTCTCGATCCATCGCCACCGGATCGTGCAACGCAGCCGGTGCCACGCCGCTCAAGTGAAATCCGGCGTCTCGGGCGCATTGCTGGACGATTTGCTGCAGCGATGGGATGGGCATGGGGTTGTCAAACCGGCTATGAACGCGCCGTTGTGTCGAGTGTATCGAAGCGAGAGTGTCAACCGGTGCTGTCTTTCGGTGTCCGCAAGCATAGAGAAAACGATGGCAAAGGAAAGTTACGAATGCGATCTATTTCTTGGATATACTGGTTTGCAAGTCTAAGCTCAATTTACCTGCTTACCCGGAGTCGAGTTTCGCAAGGCGCGAGCTGCCCGACCCAGGTTTCCGCCTGTGAGCTGGCCGCAGAGAATCCCATTCGCCGGCTGAAAGAGTGACTTAAATGAAATCGATGCTGCTATCTTTTGCCCTGGTCCTCGCCTTGGGAACGGTCGGAACCTCTACTGCATCTTCCGTCGGGAACGCCCCAAAAGTCGATGTCGTCACGGTGTCGCAAGGGGTCCTCACGATTCCGACCTATCAAAGTCCCGGCCGATACCTGCAGCCACCGCTGTTTCCGCACTCCACTTTGTCCGGAATCTATCCCTTCACCACCTATCGAATGCCGTTCAAAGAAGGTGGGCCGGTACCGGAGAAGTATCCCGCGGTTTTCGTCGAAAACGAATATCTCAAGCTCACCTACATACCAGAATTGGGCGGTCGATTTTTCTCTCTCTATGACAAGCTGCACCACAAACAGGTTTTCTATCGCAATGACGTCATCAAGCCGGCTCACTACAACGACCGCGTAAATTTTCCCTTGTCCGGAATCGAGCTCACCGGTCCCTACGATTCGCACTCGCTCACGACTCACAGCGAACCCTATTGGTCCCACACCATCGTGAAGCACAAGGATGGCAGCGTCACAGTCGTGCTGGGCGAGCTCGATCCCATCTACCACATGAACGTTACATTTTCGGCGACGCTCTATCCCGGCGTAGCCGCGTTGAAGACGGACGTCTTTTGCTACAACGGCACCGATGGCCAGAAGCCGCAAATGTTCTGGACCAGCGCCTCGCTGCAATCCACCCCGAAAACGCGATTTCTCTACCCCATGACACAAACCGTCGGCCATACCACCGGCGTGGTCTCGCCCTGGCCCATCTACAACGGCGAAGATCTGAGCTGGGACCGCAACAACAAAAACATGCTGGGCGTGTTCGGCATCGACAGCTACGACAATTACGGCGGCGTGTACAAGTTCGATGAAGACTACGGCATGTTTCGCTATGCGGATCGCCGCGTGGTCCAGGGTATGAAGCTGTGGACCTTCGGCTACGGCAAAACGGCTACCGCGCTGGAGCACGCGTACACCGATAACGCCGGTCCCTACATTGAAGCGCAAAGCGGACGGTATGTCTGGGACGGTCATTACGAGTGGGTCTATCCGCACACGGTTGAGCGTTGGCATGAATGGTGGATTCCTGTCGCCGGCATCAACGGCCTGACGACGCTAACCCAGGATGTAGCGCTGAATCTTGAAGTGCATCCCGATCCAGCCGGAACGAATTCCTCCGTGGAAATCGCCTTGTCTCCGGTGCGTCCCATCCGCAACGCAAAACTAAAGGTGACAGCCAAGACCGGCGAACTGCTAAACACCTCCATCGACTTGATCCCAGGAACGCCAATCAAAAAGGTAATTTCCGGTATTCACACCGATGCGAGCGGCCTCGAAGGCATGGACGTCTCAATCGCTGGACCGGACGGCAGGGTGTTGATGGACTATCACCGTCCCGACAACAATCCAGGCGGCAACGTCACACCGTTTGCGAAGGACCTGCAGAACGCTCCAATTCCTCCGCAAAAGATGACGGCAGAGCAACTGGTGCTGGCAGCCATCTTCAAGCAGAAGGAGATGAACATTGCCGAGGCCACAAACCTGGCAACGCTGGCACTGCAGCGCGACCCGGGATACTCCGAAGCCCATCAACTGTTGGGGATTCTCGAGTTCAACCAGGACCATTTTCAGCAGGCCGCGAAAGAATTTCAGCAGGCCGTTGACCGCAATCCATATGCAGATGAGAGTTGGTATTACCTGGCCACCTGCGAACTGAAGCTGGGTCAGCAGGCGCAGGCCGAGCGCAATTTCTATTTCATCTGGCCGAATAGCAGTTACTACGGCGCGCGTGAATATCAACTGGGACGGATGTACTTTTTGCGTCACGAAGATGCCGCTGCGACGCAGCACCTGGCTGGAGCCATCAACTCCAATGGGCAAGACATCGATGCCCACCTGCTGCTGGCGCTGGCTGAGCGCGAGCGCGGCGATCATGCTGCAGCGCTGGAACAGCTCGCCACAGTGAAGAAGATCGATCCGGCGGATCGCGTTGCGCAAGCTGAAAAATACTTCCTGACGGGTGACGCGGCATCCAGAACAACTTTGATTGACCTTATGGATGCACAGAGCGACGGTGCGATCGAAATCTCCATTTTTTACAGCTCTCTCGCGCGATGGAAGGAAGCCGCTGCGATCCTCAAAATGGTCGAGCCCCCAAACAGCAAGGACCCGTGGGGCACGCCACCCGTGTATTACTACACACTCGCCTATAACTTGGAGCAGGTCGGTGACTCCCAGTCCGCAGCCCAATATCGTAAGAAAGCACAGGCCGCCGCCGGCATCGTCGAACGATTTCCCTATCGCGCAGAGACGGAAGCGCCGCTCGCGGACGCGGTGAAGCAGGACCCCAACGATACCGTGGCGCGATTCAATCTGGCCTGCCTTCTCTACTATCGTGGCCGTCACGCGGAGGCGATGGAGCAGTGGCAAGCCATCAACCAGATCCATCCATCCGATTTCGCCGCGCGCCGCGCCCTGGGACTTGCCTATCAGGAACAAGGCCAGCTGGACAAGGCGATTCCACAATTGCAAAAAGCAGTCGACCTCAACCCCGACAACACGACGGCGATGAATGATCTTTCTAACCTGTATGCGCGCAATGGTAAATTCGACCAGCAAGTAGCGCTGCTGGAAAGAGCAATCAAGAAATCTCCCAACGACGACGATCTGTATGAAGGCTTGCTGGATGCCTATCTGCTCGAAGGCAAATTCCAGGCGGCGCAGGAGATCATCGATCATCACAACTTCGGACCGCGCCACCGCACCTATCGTCTTCGCGATGAATATCGTGAACTGGAATACGGCAAAGGTTCCCAAGCTTTTAACAAGGGAGACTATACGCAGGCACTAACCCTGTTTCAGGCTGCGCTCAATCCGCCGGCAAACCTGGGAATGGATACGTTTGAGCTGCAGTCGACGCCGCGAATTTATTACTACATCGGACGCACGCTGGACGCGCTGGGGCGAAAGCAGGAAGCGAAGCACGCATATCAGGAGAGCATTCGCGGCGCGGACCAACTTGCCGGCGGCGGCAGCGATAGCTGAAATCCGGAAAATTTCTTTATGGTGCTTTCACTCACCCAGCTGGGCCGGCAACAGGAAGCCGCGGAGTTGCTGAAGCAGTTTCAAGTATTCGCGCAATTCCGGCTCGATTCGCCCTATCGTGATCGCGTGGCACGCGCCCGTTACCTGTTAGGGTTGATCGATCAGTACCACGGAAACTCCGTGGAGGCGCGCAAACAAATCGAGCAGTCGGCGCAAATAGAGCCCGACTACATTGCACCCACATTTGAGTTGCGTGGAGATTCCATTGATCCGGTGGCGAACAATTAGCGCAATCTTACAACCGGAAGCCGCAAGTTAATTTCGCGTCTCGCTATCGGCAGTGCAGCGGTTCTCCAGCAGCCTTGAATGCCAGACCGCCAAGATCGTTCGCATTCAGCCGCTTCTTGCCACATGCTGTCGGCAGGTATTGAAACGCAGGCCGCAAGGAATATTCCTCGAGCGAATTTCCGGGGTCGGTTGCGGCGTGGATGGCAGGCGAACCGGGCTTCAGATGATAGTCGCCGTTCTGCACATCCACGAACGATGGATCGCCGGTGAAATTGCTTTTCAAGATCGCGTTGTCCTGGTTCGTTACCTTCCCGGGTCCATAAAATATATTGTTCTGCAGGACCACCGGAACGTTGTCCTGCGGATCAATATGCACGAACGGGCCGCCGCCCGGCAAATCATTCACAAAGGTGTTGTTCACCACGTAGAGATCATTGCCGGCATTGCCCGGTTCGACCCCTTCTGACATGTAGTCCAGCATCGCCGGGTTCTGACTGTTCGGTCCCTGCTCAATCAGGTTGCCGATGAAGTATGTTGTCCCGCCGTTCGGCACATTGGTCTCGTAACTATCGCTCCCGTTCAGGCCTGCGAAGCGGTTGTAGAGAATGTAATTGACCGCCGCCCGCGTTTTCAGCAGGTGACCAACCACGGCGTCGTGCGAATAGTTGAATCGAAAGACCAGCGACGCGGAATGACCGATGTACAGGTTATGGGAGTACCCGTCGCCGGCTCCGTTGTGCGCGAATTCGCTGGACTCGATCAGGATGTGGCTATTGCGGACGTTGCCTTCCAATATGCCGTCCTGGTTGTCGTGGAAGTAGCAGTTGCGCACCTTCCAGTCGCGCCCGGCTTCGCGAATTCCGGCTGCATTATTGCCTCGATCCGCGGGAATATGCGCATTCGAAAACTCAATATTCTCCACGGTGAAATCGTTTCCGTGGACCACCCAGATAGCTTTATTGTCGGCAATCTTTCCGTCCGCATCCAGGTGCGGTCGCCGATTTCCTACGCCTCGAATGGTCAGGTTGTTCTGCGAGAACAAGCACACATCACCCTTGTACAGTCCGGGATCGACCAGGATAGTGTCGCCATCTTTGGCAACTTTGAGCGCAGCGCATGGCGTGGCATACGGCTTGTCATGGCCCACACGAAGAGTCGCGGCCTGCGCCCCAAGAGTGATGAGCCCGCCAAGGCAGACGCACAGTAACAGATGAGTTTTCATGATGGTCTCAAGGCGAAGTTGCCGATTGTTTTGCTACAAGCAACCGGCAACTCACATGTTTTCGTCAATGCGATGGATTTCGCAGCTACTTCGGTCCATCCTCTTGTGGGACTTCTTTGCCCTCGCCAGGGAACGGCCATTTCTGATTCATCAGCAGTTCCTTTTCACGTTGGGCTTTTGGTACGCGGTTTATTTTCAAATTCTCAAAGAAATGCACGCCGCTCTTGCCAGCGGTTGCAATATCCACGTCACCATCCTGATCGAAGTCCGCGGTCACAAACTGCGTTCCAGCGGCAGCCGTGCCATTCACAGAAATGGCATAGCGAGTGAACTTGGCCGTTTTGCGATCGATCTTGTAGTAGTAGACGACCAGCGGATCGTACGAGCCTGGGTCTTCTCCGGAGTGTCCGCGATAGCGCTTGCCGGTCAGCAGTTCCGGTTGACCATCGCCATCCAGATCCACCAATTTCAGTGCGTGAATCTGCGAATACGATTCGTCGATGACATGGCGAACCCAGTGCCGGCTCGCGCCGCTTCCCTGCTGCTCCAGCCAGAACAGACCATAGCTGTGGCCCTGACCATAAATAATGTCCATCTTGCCGTCATTGTTCACGTCATAACCCAGGATGGGAAATCCCGCATCGCCCAGATTCCAGTCGGGATGCCATTTCCATTTGTCGTGGTTGGCATCGATATTCTCGAACCAGCCGTAAGGAGTCAGAACGTCGGCCTTGCCGTCGCCATTCACATCTGCAATGCCGGTGCCGTGACCATCCTCCGCTTTGCTTTCAGCCGACACACGGTGCACGATTCCGTCTGGATTGCCGACATCCTTGTCGCGACTATGATCTTCGCCCAGGTGATGCACGATTGGTTTGGGCCCGGAGAAGTCAACCCACAGCACGCCGGAGTGGTTGTAGTGCGCCAACACCAGGTCCGGCTTACCGTCCCCGTTGATGTCGCCCATCCATCCGCCTTCTGTGTCGTAGCTGTTGCAGATGAAATGCCGCTGCCACATCACACCTGGCTTCTTCGGGTTCTCCCACCAGAACAGTCCATTCTCAATCCATCCATACGTCACCACGTCGGGCGCGCCGTCGTGGTTCACATCAACCGTCCACTCGCCGGCATCGGAAACAAATTCATTGTGAATGCCGACGGTGCGATACTGATGCCGCTTCCACACCCCACCCTGCGGACCAGGATTTTCGTACCAGTACGCTCCGCTTAGGATATCCAGGCGTCCGTCGCCGTTCATGTCGAGCGTGGTAATTCCCTCCGCATGATCTGTGCCGAGTTGATGCACAAAGAACGTGGCTTGCGGTACGCCGTACGGCCCATTCCCGGGGGTGGTCAGCCGCGGAGTGTCAACTTTCTGCGCCAGCATCGGCACGGTGCAGGCCAGCGCAATTGCAACAGCGCCAAATCGAGACCAACACATAAAACGATTCATTTGGTTTCTCATCACAAACCTCTCTTGATTCCCGTTGCCGTCCTTACGGCACCAGTTCCATTGTCTCTGGATTCCAGTGCTCAATTTTGCCACTGTAATAGCTGCGATTGCTCAGCAGAGCAGCGCCGGCGGCACGATATCCGAACACCGCATCTTCGATGACAGGCTTGCGGGTCCGAACGGATTGAAAAAAATTGTTGAAGTGGCTGTAGACATCGTCGTAGCCGGGCGCGGCTTCGTACTTCTCGAAATTCAATGCGGGCGCGCCGTTCGGATGGGTCACCGGATATTTCTCGCGGTATTTCTCCACAATTTCCTTTTGCATCGCGTTGGTAAACGTCTCAATGTCGTATCCCGGCTCTGTCTCTCGCGGCGTGCGACTGACGCTGACACTATCTCCAAAGATCTGCATCGTTCCTTCGGAGCCAGTGAAGATGAGCCCTTCGCTTTCTGCACCGCCGTTGACAAAATTGACGCGAAGACTCAGATTGAAGGCTTCCGGATAGTCAAACAACGCCACCATCACGTCAGGCACGTTCCGCCCATCCTTCCAATAGCGCAGACCGCCGGTTGCCATGCCGCGTGTCGGTCCATGGGCGCCGGTCACAAAATGGGTCCCGCTGAACAAGTGAACGAAAAGATCGCCGGCGACACCGGAACCATAGGCCTTCCATTTACGCCACTGGAAGAATTGTTCCGCGTTGAATGGAATTTTTGGCGCGGTCCCCAGGAATTGTGGCCAGTCGCAGGTCTCCGTGGAGGCATCCAGAGGCACCGTATAGTCCCATGCCCCAAGCGCGGAATTGCGATCCCACCATGCGGTCACCATGTTCAACTGGCCAATCGAACCCGCAGCCAGCAGTTCCTTCGCCTTGGCGTAGGCCACGTTGCTGACGCGTTGACTGCCAATCTGGAGAATCTTATTTGTGCTGCGTGCCGCCGCAATCATCTCCGGGCCGTCGGAGTATTTGTGGATCATTGGCTTTTCGCAATACACGTCCTTACCGGCATGCATCGCGTCCACGGCAATCTGCTTATGCCAGTGGTCCGGCGTCGCGATCACCACCGCGTCGATGTCTTTGCGAGCCAAAATCTCCTTGTAATCCACCGTAGTAAATATTTCGGGCCCCCACATCTCCTTGCTGTGATCGCGCCGGCCCTGATAGGTGTCGGATACGGCCACTAACTTGACTCCGGGAACCTGGATGGCAGTATGCGTAATCCCCTGGCCGCGAATCCCGGCTCCGATCAGCGCAAATTGAATGGTGTCGTTCGGCGACACAGCCTTAGCGGCTTCAGCCTGCTCTTCCGCCAGCAAATGCACGTTTGGCCCGACCAGGGTTTCGGCGGTCGCCAAGCCCACAGTCTTCAGAAAGGTCCTTCGATTCAGATTGTTCACGATTGATCCCTCACAGTTCAAGAAAAGGCTGGTCTAAGTCCACACAGGGGAAACAACAACCGTGGCATTGCTCGCGTAGCCATTTCGGTTGCAGCGCAGATTGCAGAAAATCGCATGTTGTCCGGAACATATTAACGATAACTCGAAAGGATGGACCCCGCAACGCGGCCCTGCGATTTGCGGTTGTTTGTTGCAAGTGGCAGGGTTTGTGGGGAGAGATTTCGAATACAACGAAACGCAGGATTACAGTGCAACTGCCAAGGCCTCGGTACCCGCATCTTCGAGGATATTGCGGATGTGGCCATAAAACCGCGGACATTCCTGGGTTTTATGGCGGGGACGACGGGGCTCGAACCCGCGACCTCTGCCGTGACAGGGCAGCGCTCTAACCAACTGAGCTACGTCCCCAGATGCGCGTCCCGCAGTGGTTGCGGTAGCGATCTGCGTTGCAGCGTTAGTGTATCAGAGCACTTGGTTGGATGAAAAGGAACGGCGCGTCGCGATTCGTGCGTTCTGCTCCGAACAGAGGCCGCTTCCCTGCCAAACGGCGGTCGAGCATGATTTTCACTCGCAATGAAAAGTAGTTGCCTTAGCAACCAGTTTAACCATTATGGTTGCCTTAGCAACTATTATTTGGGCTAGCTGACCAGCAACGGGAGCGTCTGCTGATTGGTATAGGCCAGGTCTTCCACAACGACAGAATTGTCATTCACCTGGATCACTTTGTACCGGCCGTCCACAATATCTCCCGGACCAGCGATAAAAATATCCTCGCCATGCATCAGGAACACCAGCTTGCGGCCGTTCTGTTGTTTGGCAAAACCGTAAAACTTCAGATCGATTGGCGGCGGGGGAGGAGGTCCCGATGGAGCCACAAGGCCGGTGCGCGCTGAGGCGACGGGCTTCTCAATGGTGGCAGCCTCCTGCACCGGCGGTAGCGAATCCTTAGAGAAAATATTGCGACTGGTTCCCGCGTATAGGGTGTTTTCCGCCTTCGCCATCACTTCCGGATGCAGTGTGGGATCGAGACTGGTTGCGCTCTCCAGATGCTGGGCCTCACTACCCGTTCCCCCGCTGACGCGACTCGAGGTACTGGTGGGTATAGGCGTTGTGGATTCAGCCGTACTGGGTGGCGGCGCGGAGGGCGGTCCGCTGGCGAGCTGCCAGACCGTGTGAGCGATCAACGACAGCGCCAGGGACACAAGGACGGTGGCAATCAAACGCTTTTTCTTATCCTCGGTGCCGAGTCGAATCGCCATGGTTTCTCTACTGCTCCGTGGAGTTGGTATCGGTGGAGGTTAACGGCAATGCCGCGGCAGCGTTTGCCGTGTCTGCCCGCAGGTACGTGGTAAGGCGCATGCGTAAACTGACCACGCCGCTTTGCTGCCCGTTCAATGCAACGCCATCGATCAGGAAAAAAAGCTTGTCTCTCTCTAATCCGTTGATGAACCGGACGATGGGAGCATAGTCGCCGCTCAAGCTGGCTTCCATGCGCAATTCCACCAAGCCCTGCTTCGGTTTGCCGTGCGCGTACTGGCCACGAGCCAGCAAAACATTATTCTTCACCGCCAGAGCGCCCAGTTCCGTCAGGACCTCAGAGTCGGTGGCGGGAAAACGCTTCTCATAAAATGCCTGCTGGTCCAGCTTGGCCTGCTCAATCTTCTTGTCCAGTCCGCGCAGCGGTGTTGTCTTCAACTTCATCGCGCGGTATTGCGCCTGGCTCTCTGCGATGCGCGCCGCATCTCCCTGCTTAGCGCGGTTCCATGCAAATACCAGTCGCACGGCCAAGGTCAGATTCAGCAACAGCAGCACGATAATAGCTCCGTAGTGCCAATGCTGCGCGGTAATGCGAATATTGGTCCAGTTTGGGCGGGTCAGTTTCATCGCACACCTCGATTCCCTGCCGGGTGGGTGCGAGCTGTCGCGGGATGACGAGCGGCGACATTGCCGGCCTGGCCCGAATTGTTCTCACGTTGTGTGAGATGCGTTCCCGACTTTTCTGCCTCCGCGTTCACGTCGGTAGATGCCAGGTTGCCGGGATTGAAGCCCGCAATAATATCGACATTCACGTCGGTCGTTTCCGACATAGTGGGACGAAATCCAGCCTGCCCCTGCCCTTGTATGTCGGCCGTCTCTCCGGCGACCAATGGCGCAACGAAATGCGGTGACTTTTCCAGATTGCTGACCAACGTGACAACCTTATCGCGAGGTCCGTTCACCCGCAAGCGCATCAACACTAGGCCTTCTTTTGTCATGCGTGGATCGATGCTGGTGACTTGCACGCCCTGGGGCAGCACCCGCTCCAGGTCCATCATCGCGGTAGTCCAGGAAAACGATTTGCGTAGAAAAATCTGATTCAGAAAATCCGATCGCTGCAGCGTCGCCGCATTGGCGGGCTGCTGCATCAGGGCTTGATCCTGTTGCCATTCCTGTTGCAGTTGCTGGGTGGCGACATTCCATTTGTGGGCGACAGCTTCCGCCCGATCGGCCTTGAGCTCCGCCTGACGCAGCAGTGCAAAAAGAAGCAGCGTCAGAACAATCAGCGCACCCGCGAGCACGCGCAGCCGCAACAGTACCGGCCGAAGTTCAAAAAAGGGTCGCGAAGCGAGATTGAGCGTGATCCGCATTAGCCTCGCAGCGCCCCCACCACGCTGGTAAAGCGGCCAGGATCGACCTGGCTGGGAATACCATTTGCGGAAAACGATTGCGAATTCACCAGCGCGCGCAACGGAATCTGCCAGGCACCGTCGGCAGCCAAGTGCTGCCGCAACGAGTCCGTCGACTCCAGACCCGCCACCCAAACTTCCTGCAGCGGCGCGTGCAACGCATCCTCGAAATAGGCCGCAGCAACCAGGACCGCCTGCGCCATCTCTCCCGGATCGGTAGTTGCGCGATCCGTGGAGCGGTACAGCAGCAACTCGCCGTTGTGGGTGATCGCGGTGGTCATCGAATCTTTCTCTGTGTGCACCAATAGGTGCGAGCCGGTATCGGGTAGCGCGGCCAGCGCGGCCAACGTCGCCGGTAACAGGACGCCGGGTTCCCGCTGCAGGCTGCGCACCATGGACTCGACTTCGTCTCGGATTTCCGCCGGCATCGCGGCAGCAATCAACTGCACCGGAGCGTCTTTGCGGGTCGGATCCGGAGAAGCCAACAGCTGGTAGGACACGCCCGCCAGGTCGGCATCGAAGGGCAACATGCGGCGCAATCGAAAACGAACCAGTGGCAGAATCTCCTGCGCTTTCGCCGGCAGTGTATCAAAGTCGAGAATATGTACGCGGGTGCATGCGTCGGGAACAATAAAAGTCCAGTCGCGTCCCCGGCTCTCGAATGAGTCGAGCACTTCTTTCAGCACCATCTGCACCGCGCTGCTGTCGTGAAACAAGGGCGCAGTCACCCCGGCCGAGACCGATCCTTCCGCGAGCGGCGCAAAGACAGCTTCATCCAGCGGCGACTCCACACTGGCCGATCGGGCCGCAAGAATCCCATCCGGCGCGATTTCGCAGGCTAGCCTTGGACGCACTGCAGCTTGCAGTGAAGTTGGAAAAAGACGCATGTAAATTAAGCTTACCGTGAAGCTTCGATGAACGTAACTTTGTTAATTTCTTTCAACGTTGTCAGGCCCAATCGAACCCGCTGCAACGCCGACTCCCGCAGAAACGACATGCCTTCGGCCCGTGCAGCCTTGCGGACTTCCGAGCTCGGCCTCTTCTCCAGAATAATTTCCCGGATTCTGTCATTTAGCTCCAGAAGTTCATGGATGGCTGTACGGCCGCGATAGCCGGTGCCGCCGCACTCAATGCATCCTGCGCCTTCCTTAAAATCAAACCCCGACCACTCGCTGGCATCCAGACCGCTCAACTGCAGCGTCTCGCGGTCGTATTGGACCGATCTTTTGCAATCCTCGCAAATCACGCGAACCAGACGCTGGGCCAGAATGCAGTTCAACGCGGAAACAAAGTTGTACGGTTCGACGCCCATGTTCAGAAATCGCCCGAGCACATCCACAACGTTGTTGGCGTGGACGGTGGTGAAGACAAGGTGACCGGTCAACGCCGAGTTGATGGCGATCTGCGCGGTTTCCTGGTCGCGGATTTCGCCGACCAGAATCTTGTCAGGATCGTGCCGCAGAATCGAACGCAGGCCGCGCGCGAAGGTCAGACCTTTTTTCTCATTCACCGGAATTTGCGTAATGCCGCGAATCTGATACTCCACTGGATCTTCAATGGTGATGATCTTATCTTCGTCACTTTTAATTTCGTTTAATGCGGCATACAGCGTGGTGGTCTTGCCCGATCCAGTAGGCCCAGTGACCAGCACCATGCCGTAGGGTTCGCGGATGTAGCGGCGAAAACGGCGGAGATCGTCCTCGGCAAACCCAACAACATTCAGCGTCAGGGAGCGGAAGGTCTCGCTCATCGACTCCTTATCCAAAACGCGCAGCACCGCATTCTCGCCATGCACGGTCGGCATGATGGAGACGCGAAAGTCGATCAGGCGCCCTTTGTAGCGGACACGAAAACGTCCATCCTGCGGAACACGGCGCTCGGCGATGTCAAGCTCGCTCATGACCTTGATGCGGGAAAGAATGGTCTGATGATGCTCGCGCGCAATGGGCGCCATGGCATGTTGCAGCACACCGTCAATGCGATATTTCACCAGCAAGCTGTCGTCAAACGTTTCCAGGTGAATATCGCTCGCTCTCCGCTCCAACGCGGTAAACACCATGGTGTCGACCAGGCGGATGATGGGGCTGATGTCTTCTTCTGACGTCAGCTTCTCGATGGAAAGCGTCTCGTCCTGATTATCTTCCGACGAGAGCACGTCGAACGTCAGTCCTTCGGTGGCTTCGTCGAGGACGCGCTGGGATTGTTCCGTTTTCTTCAGCAGATCCGTAATCTGGCTGAGAGTGGCCACTTTGACGCCAATTTTCTGCCCCAGCAAGCTGGAAATTTCGTCCATCATCATCAATCGGCTGGGATCGCTGACGGCGATGACCAGCTTGTTTTCCAACTGCTCCAGCGGAACAAAGTTGTAGCGAAACATCATGTCGACAGGCACGGTGCGGAACAGCTCATGCTGAATGCGAAAATTTCTGAGATCAACAAACTCGCAGCGATAGCGGGCAGCCAGCACCTGCGCCTGCGCGGTCTCATCGCTGACGGTGGGCTTTCCGTTGGGAACGATCGCAATATCTGCCATTTCGATTCTCCTTGCTTAGTGTTGCATTGCGCCGGCTGCGCCCAGGCTGAAAATCGGCAGGTAGAGCGCGATCAAAATGGTCACCACGACGCCGCCCATCACAATCAAAATTGCGGGCTCAATCAACGACAGCGCCGCGGTCAGCGCCGTCTGCACATCTTCTTCAAAAAATTCCGCCACGGAATTCAACATGCCCGGCAAGGCTCCCGTAGCTTCGCCGACCTCAATCATTTCGATCGACAGCTCGGGAAAGATCTTGGTGTTATTCAGGCTGGTGGCCAGCCCCTTGCCCTCTCGTACGCTGCCGACAGATTGCGTGACGGCGTGACTCAGGCGTCGACTGCCAATGGACTTGGCCGCCGTTTCCAGTGATGGAACCAGCGGCAAGCCCCCTGAAAGCAGTGTCGAAAGCGTGCGTGAGAATAACGCTACTTGATACTTGACCCAGATGCTGCCGAAAATGGGGGTTTTTATGCGAAGGGTATCGATCTGGTTGGCACCCTGGTCGGTGCGACTCCAGCGAAACAGGCCAAAGACGATCGCGGCGACAGCGACGATTAGATATGGCAGGTACGATTGAAAATCTTTGCCCAGTGCCAGCATGAACACCGTGATGCCGGGCAGTTTAGTACCGATCTGGTCGTAGAGCGCGGCGAAGCGCGGCACGACAAAACTGATCAAGAAGATGAAGAGTCCAGTGACCATAAAAATCAGCAGAACTGGGTAGAAAAGCGAGGCGATCAGCTTCTTGCGGAAGGTGAGCGAAATCCGCTGAAAAGCTAAATAGCGGGTGAGCACTTCTTCCAGGTTGCCGGAACGCTCGCCGGCCAGCAGCGATGTCGTGTAGATCACGGGAAATCCGCCCTGCGACTCGAACGCGGCCGAGAGCGATTGCCCGGTGCGCACGCGAACGGCAACGTCCTCCAACTGGGCGCGCAGGGTCGCGGCTTTTTGACGCTTGGCCAGCAACTCGACGGATGACAGGATGGGGAGACCGGCGCGAATCAGCGTGAGAAATTGTTGATTGAAAATCAGGAACGGCTCTAGTTTGACGCGCTTGCCCGCGCCCGCTTTGCCGGCGAGACCTTTTGCCTTGACCCAGTACACGTAATGGCCAGACTGGGCGAAGCGTTGACGCAGCTCTTCGGCGGAGTTTGCGATGTGCACATTCTCCTGCACATGCCCCCGTTCATCCGCGGTTTTGACGATATATTCCAATGGATCCTATTCCTTCGCCGATGCGGGAACCGCTGCCATCGGGGCTTGATTCAATACGCGCAGCTGACCCCAAGATATCAGTCTTGCAATGCGACCGTCTGGCCCGACGATGAACGGCAGGCTGATGGCGTTCCAGTTGCCATGGTCGAGCGGCTGCCACGTACTGCCGTTGTCGCGAGAGATGTCGCTGCCCGTCAACCCGGCGGCAATCCAGCTCGCGTCCGTCGGATTCCACGCCACGGTCGAGCGATAGCCCGCGGGAGGATGAAGTGCGACGTGCCAATGGTTGCCATCCGTCGTGAAAGCTGCGGTGCCGGTTCCGTTTTGCGGTTGGGCGTAATCTCCGCCAACGACAACTCCGCTGGTGGTGTCATGGAATGCGGCGGCGAAAATCCCTGTCGAATCCTTCGATCCAAGCGGCAGCGCGCGGATGTGAGTGCATCCGTTCGCGGCGGAATTTGCGCCGGGCGCGGAGATCAACTCAAGCGGCGCCAATTGAAACCCATACAGCCATCCACCGCTGGCGCCGAACCATATTTGATGGTTGGTTCCCGTCCCTGGCGCGGAATTCGCATCCTGCAATGGAACGATCGCCAACGATTGATTGCTGGCAGCGAACGCTCCTTGCTTCGGACCCATGATGCGAAGGCAAGGATTCACCTGGCGCGTCCAGTGGCCGCCGCCGTCATAGGTCACAAACATGGTGAAGCTTCCCTGCACCGGATCCCCCAGGATCACGCCGAAACGTGTTCCTTCGAATTGCAGGCTATCCCAAAAACCATCCGCATCGGGATTGGTGAACACAAGCTTCCAGGTGCGGCAGCCATCATGCGTGGAATAGAGCCGGGACTCGCTGCCCGGCCCGCTCGACATCACCATGGCGTAGTCCGCATCCCAGGCCCACACGCTACGAAAATCCAATTTCTCGGCACCCGCAGGCACGGAACAGGGCCGCCAACTCTGCCCGCCATCCACCGTGCGGAGAACGGTTCCATTGGTTCCGCTGGCCCAGGCGATGTCGCCGGTCACGGCGTGGATTCCGCGCAGGCTGGCGGTCGTGCCACTTCTTTCGATCTGCCATTGGGCGCGCGCCTGCACAGTTACGCCGAGAAATACACCCAGCACAAGTCCACTTATATTTGTCCGCAAGAATTGAGACTGCAAGCCATCACTCCAGAACATTCGATTCCGCACTAAATCGGAGCCATTCCCTTGACCACCGTGACCCCCTGGGGTGGCTGAAAGCGGAACGTGTCTGCAGCAAGCGGCGGATTGGACAACTCGTTGGTGAGCTGAAACTCCGTGATCGCGCCATCGGTTTCTTTCCACTGGATGGCGTCAATCCTGCCCTCCGCGGTCACCGTCAGCGTGACTTCCGCTACTCTCTGCCCCATGCCTTTCGGAACGCCGCGCAAACGATATTCCTCTCCCTCAGGAGTCAGCGTTAGATCGGTCAGTTCTTTTTCTATGCGTGTATGGCCTAACAAGAAGCGAAGCGGCGAACGGAAATCTTGCAGTTGCTTGGCCGGGTAACGCTCCGCCTGCGCATCGCCCGGTGTGTAGGAGTAGCCGTACTTTTCATCGATAACAAAAACCTTGCCTGCCGGCTTAGCGTAGTCCCAGCGCATGCGACCCGGTTTTTCCAGCAGCAGCGTTCCACTCTCCGAACGCTTCATTCCCATACCCTGGTAGGTCTCTGTGAATTGGACGCTCAGCGAGTGCAGTCGGTTATAGTGCTGGTCCACGCGCTTGCAGATTTCCGGAAAGCTCGGTGTCGTCGCAGGCACAGGTGTGACACTGGCGCACCATGACGGCGCTGCGGAAACGAGGCACACCACCTGCAGCAGCAACGTTGCCAACCAATGTCTGGATCGCGTCTTAGAAACCTTAATCAGAGTCATTCTGAATGTAGGTCGCCGCAGCGACCGGAGTGAAGAATCCAGACAATATTTGCATCGACTGCACCGCCCTCACCCTCTGGATTCCTCGGTCGCCGCGGCGACCTCAGAATGACACCCGATGGATGAACGATCTAAATTTACGAAATAGGCTGCGTGCAGTTCGTGCCGCCGGCCGGGTCTGCCTTCACTTCGCCCGTCTGGTCCATGCAGAACCCACGATGCCCCGTCTTGCCCACCGCCTGGGGAACCGCAGTCACCTCAAAGGAGGTGTAGACATCCTGGTTGTTCACATTCACCTTGGTGCAATTGGTGATGGCAAACAGATAGCCACTTTTGTAGCCGCTGGCCAGATCCGCCGGGATCAACTGGGCCGCCTGCGCACTGGGCGCACCCGACTTGGGATCGCCGCCCAATTGCGACAACGCGCAGGAAAATCCATTCGCCGGATAGTTGGTCTGATATTGGATTTCTGCGCTGTTCAACGTGCGCAACTCTTCCATGGCCGCCGTCTCGTTGGCCTGGCTGCGCATGTTCATGTAGTTGGGGATCGCCACAGCCATCAGGATCAGGATGACCGACATGACGATCAGCAACTCCATCAGCGTGAAGCCTGACTGGCGCAGCTGCCTTCTGCTACTTTCAAGCACTTCATTTTTCATTTTCAACACCCTGCATTGGAACCAATGCGAATATATTCCCTACTGTATCAGCAGGCAAGGTGTTCGCGCGTGATCTTCAGCCCGTTCAGGTTGCCCAGCAGCGCCACGGCAACCGACTCCGGCACAAACAGCTGCTCAGCCATTCGCATCAGGTCCGCGCTGGTAACCTGACTCACTTGCTCCAGTATCTCCGGCACAGAATAGAAGCGCTGAAAATACATTTCCTGCCGCGCCAGATTCGACATCAGCGCACCGGAGCTTTCCAGGCTCATCAGAATATTTCCTTTCAACTGGTCTTTCGCGCGCTGCAATTCCTCTTCCGGAACCAGATCATCTTTCAGACGCCGAAATTCTTCCACCGTCAGGCGAATCACCTGCTCCGCATTCTGCGCCGAGGTCCCAGCGTAGACGCATAGCGATCCGGTATCGCGGAACGAATTCACCTCGCTGAAAATGGAGTACGCCAGACCGCGCTCCTCGCGGACATTCTGAAACAGGCGAGAACTCATGCCGCCGCCGAGAATTGTATTCAGCAACGCGACGGTATAGCGCTGCTCATCATTCACGGGCGGAGCCGGCACCCCCAGGCAAAGCTGCAGCTGCTCCAGCGACTTCTTCTGCTTGGAGACAATCCGCGCGTGCACCTTCGGCTTGGCTGCGAACGGCAGAATCAAATCACTGTCGAGCGAGGGCGCCGCCGGCAGATGCGCCAATTTCTCCGCGACCAACGTCACAAATGCATCGTGATCCAGGTTTCCCGCGGCGGAGAAGATCATGTTCTTCCCCTGGAATCGCCCGCCATAGAAGTCGAACAGCATTCCCTGATCGAAGCGCTTCACCGTGTCCCGCGTGCCCAGGATTGGTTTTCCCAGCGGATGATCTTTCCAGAAGCTCTGGGTAAAGATTTCGTGCACCAGCATATCCGGGTTATCTTCATCCATCTTGATTTCTTCCAGGATGACTTTGCATTCCCGTCCGATATCGTCGGGAGCAAACACGGGCTGCGTGACCAGGTCTGTCAGCACGTCCAGCGCCTTCGGCACGTGCTCGTCGAGCACTTTAATGTTGAAGCAGATGGTTTCTTTGCTGGTGAAGGCGTCGAGGTTGCCGCCGATGGCGTCGACTTCCCTGGCAATATTTTGAGCGGACCGAGATTTGGTGCCCTTGAAGACCATGTGCTCAACAAAATGAGAGACGCCGTTGATCTCCGGCAATTCGTCTCGGGAACCGGTCTTGACCCACACGCCCATCGAGACGGAACGCACGTGCTCCATTCTCTCGGTCAGGATCACCAGTCCATTCGATAATTCTGTGCGGCGAATATTGCGACTTTGGGCGCTGTCGGGCGAACTTCCAAGGGAACTAAAATGCGTAGTATCCTGCGGATTATCAATCGTAATCATCTGGATATAATTTTTTCACATACTGGGTTGGATTGCAGTCGAGCCCGGAAGCGGCTGAGGCCGCAACTAGTTATCCACATTAGATGCAAAGTTTTCCACAATTCGATCCTCTTCCACAAAAGAATATTGAAAATTCTGCTGAATCACTGTTTTCCCTTTCGTTGCAACAACTTGAAGAGATAACTGAAAAATTAGGTTTAGAGCGGTATCGCTCCCGCCAGCTTTGGCACGCACTTTATCAACAGCGTGTTTCCGCTCTGGAGGAGATGACGGCGCTGCCGAAATCTGTTCGCGAATTGCTGGGTCGATCCGGATTCCAGGTGGGAATGCCGCGCATCGCACAGGCGTTCGTCTCGACGGATGGAACCGAGCGTTACCTGGTGGCGTGTGCAGATGGAGAGACGGTGGAGACGGTCTGGATGCCCAACGGGGATGATGGCGAGCTAGGCGATGGATCGGACGCAGCCACCGAAGAGGCCGAGGCAAGTTCCACAACGGCAGGCGAGCAGGCGGAGCCCGCTGTTCCCTATCGCCGCGCGACGATCTGTATTTCGAGCCAGGTTGGCTGCGCGGTGAATTGCCAGTTTTGCCTGACCGCGAAGTTGGGCGTCAAACGCAACCTGACCGCCGGTGAGATCGCCGGACAAGTGGCGGCGGTATTGAATCGCCACCAGGTACGCGTTGGCCGGGATCGCATTAACCTGGTGTTTATGGGGATGGGCGAACCGTTTCTGAATTACGACAACTTTATGGCGGCGGTGCATCTGCTGGTCGAAGGTATGGGGATTCCGGAGTCGCGCATGACCGTTTCGACCTCTGGAATTCTGCCTGGCATTGAGCGGTTCGCCAAGGAGAAGCTGCGGCCCAAGCTGGCGCTCAGCCTGAATGCGCCTAACAATTCCATTCGTGAAAGCATCATGCCGGTGACGCGCAAATGGAAGATTGAAGACCTGATGGCTGCACTGCGAGAGGTTCCCCTGGGACCGCGCGAACGGATGACCTTCGAGTATGTCTTGCTGGGCGGCGTCAACGACTCCCTGCAGGATGCGCGCGAGTTGAGTTCCCTGCTCGAGCGCTCCGGATTGCCCGCCAAAGTGAATCTTATCGTCTGGAACCCAGGACCGGATATTCCCTATCGCATGCCCAAGTCGGAAGACGTCGCCGCGTTTCAGCAGCATTTGATTGCCAGCGGCGTGCCGGCCTTTCTGCGTCGTCCACGCGGACGCGATATTTACGCGGCCTGCGGCCAGTTGAAGCGAACCGTCGAATAGCCGGAGACAGCCTCTACCACTTGTGCGGATGTTTTTCGAGCAGGAACATTTCTGCGCCGTGCGGTCCGACGGACGCATGAAACTCATGATCGAATTTGCCGACATCCTTCTGGCGCCATAGATCGCGAACCGTGCGTTTGCCTTGAATGCCAAGATCGGACCAGAGTGCGGTGACCTCCGTTGCTTGGTCGCCTCGATTGAACAGGCCAACGGCGATGGAGCCGTCTTCCATTGGCTTCGACCAGACTTCGAGAGTTCCGTGTTGCGCAACCGGCGCAGCCTGTTTCCCCAGCGCGTCCTGATTGACATCGATCACTTCAGAGTTGGTGAGCAGGCTCAACGTAAAGGGATCCAACTGCGTCATGTCGCCGCCAAAGACCAGTGGCGCATCCATCAGCGACCACAGCGTCATATAGGTGTACTGCTCGTTGTGCGTCAGCGGAGTGGGCATCAGGTGGCCGCCCCACAGAATCCTTCCGATCAAAAGATTGTCCGGATCGTTCCATCCGCCAGGGCCTGCCCACGTTTCGATGCTAGCCTGCCCGAAGCCGTAGGCAGCGAGATTCTTCCAGAGCGTACTCTGCGCCGTCTCCAGGTAGCCGACATCGCCGGTGGTTCGCCAGAAATTGCCGCCGACGTCGCGGCCCCACTTCCACACATCGCCATTGCCGTACTCGCACAGGTTGTAGACGAAGTCGCGATTTTGTTTTGCCAGCTCGGAGCCCATCAACTGATAAGGAGGTTTCAACTCTGCTGGGTCATTCGTGTTCTTCATCAGCTTTTGATAGGAACAGAGGTCGTATTTCAGAAGGTCATAGCCCCATTCCGCAAACAAGCGGGCATCCTGCGCTTCGTGCTGATAGCTGCCCTCAAATCCCCCACAGGTCAACGGGCCCGGTGAAATATAGATACCGATTTTAAGCCCTTGGCTATGCACGTAATCGGCGAGCGCCTCCATGTCAGGAAAGTTCAAGTTGGATCGCAGGTTTCCCTCGACATCGCGGGGCGCGCCGCCAATCATCGGATCGGAAGAAGAGGGCTTGATGTTCCAGCCGTCGTCGATATCGATGAACGAATAGCCATAGTTGACGAGACCACTTGAGATCATGGCGTTGGTCTGCTGACGAACCATGGCATCGCTGATGTCGAGATGGACCATGTACCAGGTGCTCCAGCCCATCGGCGGAGTGAGGGCAATTTTGTCGCCCGCGACAATTCGAAAACGCCGCTTGGCGGTTCCCATGGCGTTGCGCGCCTGCAACGTGATCTCGTATTTCCCGGGATGAGCAAGAACGCCGCGAAGAATGCCGGTCGCGGGATCCAGCATCAACCCGGCGGGGAGATGTTTGGCGGAAAATGTCATGGGGCGATCGCCGGTCGCTGGAATTCGATACAGAAGTGGGTGACCCGGATGGACGCCGTAAATTGTAGGTCCATTCATTTGCGGCTTGGGCGATGGCGGGGGCGTCAGTATTCCACCCGCCGCGGCGGGTTGGGCGTGCGCCGCTGACGAGGCTACCGCAAAAAAGAACGCGGACAGAAACAAGAATCCTGCAGTCGATTGAAATTGGCGGATGAATCGCCTCATATGAAACATCTCCTTCGAGTCTATCGACGAGTGTAATGGACTTCCGCGACGATGCGGCATGCGCCGATCCTGGCCAGACGCCTACGCCAGCGCCTTCGGGATTGCTTCTTCCCATCGACCCTGCGCTTTCAGGATCAACTCCACCACTTCGCGAGCAGAACCTTCACCGCCGTTCGCGCGGGTGACATAGTGGCAGATCGCTTTCAATTCCGGCGCAGCATTGGCCACGGCGACCGCCAATCCGGCAAGTTTCGACACTGGCATATCCGGCAGATCGTCGCCGAGATACGCCACCTCTTCCGCAGTCACGCCGGCCTTCTGCATGCACTCTTCAAACGCGGCGGTTTTTGTGGCCTGCCCAAGATAGACGTAGGCGACCGAAAGCTCGTCGGCGCGCTGCTGTACAGCAGGAGATTTTCTCCCGGTGATGAATCCGGTCTTGATCCCCATGACGTGCGCCAGCTTGATCGCCAGTCCGTCCTGCGAATTGAAGACCTTCATCTCCGCGATGCCGCCGTTGTTGGGTAAAGAAATGAGACAGACCCCGCCATCGGTCAGCGTGCCATCGATATCCATCAGAAAGAGGCGAATCTTTTTTGCGCGTTCCAGCAGCGAAGGGCTTGGAGTGGCTGTGTCGGACATGCTGCGATTTTATCGTGCGAGGGCTGAACGTAAACGTCGCCTTAGACGGTGACAGAAATCTCAATCAGATTGCGGTCGGGATCGCGCAGATAAATGGAGCGAAGTTTTCCGATGGCGCCGTCCCGTTCGACCGGGCCCGCTTCGATGTGAACTTTCTGCTCTTTCAAGTACTCCATTACGGTGTCCAGCGAGGTTGTCGTGAGGAAGCAAAGGTCGGCCGCTCCGGGCGTAGGATGCGCGGCCTTGGGTTCAAACTCATGCCCGCGCTGGTGCAGGTTCAGCCGCTGGATGCCGAAGGCGAGCGCCTTGCGCCCGTCCACCTTGATGAGGTCCATCCCCAGAACCTCCGTGTAGAAATCGACGGTGGCATCAATGTTGGCCACAGTTAGTACCAGGTGATCCAAATGCTCCAGGACGAATGCCATATGCGTACCATGCTAGAGCATTTTTCCGTTTGCAGTGCCGTCTGGCTGACGATTTCCAGCCATTTTTCATTATTGCGGCGGCGAAGTTCGATAGAGCTCCCCTAGCCGAGGAGCCGGGCACGGACCATCGCTTGCAGGTTGGCGGACAGACCCAGGCCGTCGTTGATGTAGTTCGTCATGGTTTGATAGGTGGCGGCAACCTGGGCATAGGCGGCGTCCAGATAACTCTGATCCGCCACAAGAATGGGCTTATAGATGTCGGCGATTGCCTGGCCGTCGGCCTGTGCCAAGGCCTCATAGCTTGCCTGGATTGATTCCGCGGCGTCAATGTTGGTCAGCATGTAATCCTGATCGATCGCGTTTTGCGGAACGCCAAGGATGGAGAGAAGAATTACGGTGGTCCAGCCGGTTCGATCCTTTCCCTCGCTGCAGTGGTAGAGCTGGCTACCGACAGCGGCGGACGCGAGTTTCTCAAAGACCTGGGCAAATTTGGCGCACACAGCCCCGTCATTGACGAATTGGGCGTACATGGTTTTCATGTAGAGAACGGCCTCGTCCGCCGAGGTAAGGTTCGGGGTGGGCGTGTTCGGCGTACCCATGATGTTGATGTTGATGTCCATTGCGCCAAACGGGGGCGTGTCGGGCTGAGTCGTGATTTCTCCCGGGGTGCGCAGGTCGTAGATCGACAGAATATCAAGGGTGTCCAGTACGGCCAGGTCCGTGGGCGTCGGCGTCAGAACGTTCGACCGATAGACGAGGCCGCGGCGCAGTCTCTGGCCGCTTGCTGTCTGATAGGCAGTGGCATCGCTGGCGCCAGTCACGTCGCGGAAATTATCCACCGAGGCCAGCCGCGGGGTTGGCGGCACGACTTGTTCTCCGCCCCCACATCCGCAAATCACCCACATGGGACTGGCAAGCGCAGGCACGGCCATGCATCCCAGCGCGCCCTTTAAAAACTGACGACGCGTTGTGGCGGATTCGTCGTAGCTGCCACACTGAGAAGGATCGGGATCGATGGAAGCGAGGAGGCCGTGAGCAGAAGTGTCGTTGCGCATGAATGCAAACTCCCGTTGATTGTCGCCGCGGCTCCCGCATAGGATTGTTACGAAGGAAGGAAGCGCTTTGCTGGTTTGTGTATCGGCAATGGCAGGACGGACTTCAGGGCACGTTTGCGGACCCGGCGGTCCATGCGAACAACTTCATCGACATTCCATGACGTGACGGTGCGTGATTCGAAGACAGAAAACTAGACTTCATAAGTTTTCTGTCGATGACACAAGTATGCACCATTGCGGTTTGGATTCGAATGGAGGGGGCGAAACATTTTTCCTACGTCCTCTCCGTGGAAGAGGATATATGACAAAGTTCCGGCGGTACTTTCTGGCTCTCTCGTTGGGAAGCTCGCTTTCGATGTTGGGATGCGGCGGAGGAAACGCTGCACCTGCACCCGCGGTTGCGACCTTTCCGGTGATGGCCATTTCCGATCTTCACTTTGATCCCTTTTATGACTCGACTCTCTTCGCGCAGCTGGAGGCGCAGCCGGCAAGCCAGTGGAAAAGCATTTTTCAAAGTTCGTCGGTGAAGACTTCCTCTGCCTATGGAAGCGACACCAACTACAACCTGCTGGTGGCGACGCTTGCCAGCTTAAAGCAAAATCTTGGAGCAAGTCCCGTTGTGATTTTTAGCGGCGACATGCTCGGCCACCAGATCCCGCTGTCGTTTTGCCTGGCCTACAGCAACCTTCCGCCGTATCCGATCAGCACGACATGCCCCGCCATGACCGATGCGGGAAACCTGGCCATGACGCAGTTCATCGACAAGACGGTTCAGTTTGTCTCGATGGAGATTCGCGCTTCGGTCGGAAATGTCCCGGTGATATTTGTACCGGGAAACATCGATACATACAGCCCCAACGGTGCGGGCCCGGACAATGACTTTCTGTTGAGTAATGCGCTGACGTTTTACACCCAGCTTCTGAACAGCAGCGTCGATGAAACATCGTTCCTGAGTAGCTTCACCACCCTCGGCTCGTATTCCGCGGAACCATTGGGACCAGGCTTGCGAGTGATCGCGCTCGATAGCAACCCCCTGGCCCTCGGGACTCCGCTGAACCCGAGTGACGAACTTACCTGGCTGGATGGTGAACTTGCGGCAGCCCAGGCTGCGCGTCAGAAGGTGTG
Organism: Acidobacteriaceae bacterium; assembly: GCA_049692235.1. Lineage (GTDB taxonomy): Bacteria > Acidobacteriota > Terriglobia > Terriglobales > Acidobacteriaceae > JAKAAZ01. The sequence continues at coordinate 61,246 of JBAVOQ010000065.1, forward strand.
GCTGGTGATGCACGTGCCTCCCGGCGTAAACACTACGGGAACGGCGCAAGCGGCTGCACAGACAAATACCCCCGATGAGACGTCAGAACCGGCGATGATGTGGCAACCGGATTTGCAAACCCGGTTTATGACCATCCTGTCCAAATATCCCAATCTGATTGCGCTGATGATTGGCGGGCACACCCACATGGACGAATATCGAATTCTGCCCTCCGGCAATATCCTGTATGGCATTCCGGGCATCAGTCCGTGTTTCGGCAACAACCCTGGCTTCAAAATTTTCTCGATTGCGAAAGACACGCTCGTCCCAATGGATTATCAGTCGATCAGCTTTGATCTGACGGCGTCTCCGGTTGAGGGGAACAGCCTGTATACCTTCTCGTCGGCTTATCGTGCGACGGCCAACCTGCCGCTGCAGACTACGTCGTTGCAGCTATACCCCCAGTTGATTCAGAGCGCGCAACAACGCTCGCAGTACACGTTGTTCTACGATTCCGGCAACACCACTGCGAACCCGAAGACGAAGGCCTCCTGGAACTTTATTAACGGAGGGAATTGGGCATTTTTTGCCTGCGGCATCAGCCAGATGGACTCCGCGAGCTATGTGCATTGCGTGAATACGTATTAGGGTCGGTGGAGCATTGCATGAGAGCCGGGTGATGCGGCAAGCCGAGGCGGGAGTGACGAAGAACAAAAAGCGATCGTGGCGGAGTCGCGAACGGTACAATTTCGTCCATGACAAAACTCTGGAGATATATCTTCGGTGGGGTGGGCGTAATCCTGATGGGCGGTATGGCGCTGGGTTCGGCGAGTGCTCAGAGCTGCGGCGCCGCAGCCGACCGTGCGGCCGTGGTACAGGCGGTGCGAACCATGTTTGTGGCGGCGGCAAAGGACAATATCACCCTGTTTCATTCCGTGGCCTCGCCGGATTTTTATGCCTTCGATAACGGGCGGCAATTTCACGGAGACGAGTTGATGGCCCTGATTCAGCAACTCCACGCCCAGGGACATGTGTTTGTCTGGAAGGTCACTGAACCCAAAGTTCACCTGGACTGCCACATGGCTTGGATTGCAGAGATCAACGTCGGTTCGGTCGATGGCAAACCGACACGCTGGCTCGAGTCCGGCATGCTGAAAAAGACTGACGGCAAATGGCGCGTGCAATTCTTCAACAGTGCGCGTGCTGCGGAAACCCCGCTTCCACCCGCACCGCCGAAGTGAAGCTAGGCTTGCCTCGACCTGCACGCACGATGTGCGCGACCGATTGATCCGCACGTGCTCGCGACCGTTACTGCTGCAGAATGGGAACATGTGCGTGTCCGATTCACGACTCATCGAATCGCAGCAAATCTGCGATTGGGTGCTCCACGAGATACAATTTTGGCCATGATGAAGAATCCAAAGCAAGCAATCATTTCAGCATCGACAGGGTTTGCGCTGCTCGCAGTCGCCGTGGGCGCGGCCGCTGTGGGAGCGATCGCGGTTGGAGCTGTCGCCGTGGGCGCGTTCGCGATTGGAAAACTCGGCATTCGACAAGGCCGCATTGAGAAGCTGGAGATTGGCGAACTGACCCTGGACCGGCTGATTATTCAGGAGCGGACGACGGAAGAGAAAGAATAGCGTTCAGCGCTTCATCCAACGGCGCTATTTCCGATACTGCAACCGCGGCCCGCTGAGTTGCTGCACCCTCAGGTTGATCCTGACTTCCACGTGGTCCTCGATCTTGACGAACGGAATGCCTTTGTTCATTCCATATTCCTTGCGATTGAAAACCAGCACTCCCTGGATCTCGTCTTCGCCGGTTTGCTTGGCTGGGATGGTCAGCTTCAGTTTCTCTTGCCGTGTGACCCCGCGGATGGAAAAATTTCCGTCGACATCAAAGGTGGTCGGGCTGGTCTGCACCACCTTCGTCGAGTAAAACGTGATCTTGGGAAAGTGCTCGACGTAGAAAAAATCCTGCCCCTTCAGCTTGTTATTCTTCATGCCGCTTCCGGTATCCACGGTGGCCGCGTCGATCGCGATCGACAACACACCGGATGTCACGTCCGGAGAGGCGAACTTTAGCGTGGCGTGCCACGTGTCGAATTTCCCGACGATGGCGACCGAGGACTTAACGGAGAAACGGATGCTGCTTTCAACCGGAACGACAGAGAAAACCGGCGCCTGCGCGCGGCACATTGAGGGCAGAAGGGCGACGGCGAGGGCACAGAATATGACAGAACGCATGGTGTTTGAGTGTGGATGGTTCGCGCGCCGCTTGTCAACAAAAAGCCGCGCGACGACGGCTTGATTCACTCCTCAAAAAGTGGATGGAGGCTGGCTGCCCGGCATAGCAGCGTGGGAGCCAGGCGTGGCGCTGGCGAGAGCCAGAATCGCTCCGGCAAATAGCAGCGTGTCCGCAAAGTAGTTGATCCCCTCCACCTTGGCTGCGATGCTGAGGTCGAACATTTGCGCGATCAGGATGGGCCCGTAGACAAACACGACGAGCAGCACAATCCATGATCCGAGATATGTCGCGGCCAGGCGCGTTTTCCTGTTCAGCAGAATGCCTACCCCCGCGAGGAGAAGGATTGCGCCTGTCACGAAGCCGATGACCGGGCGCCCGGGAATATACGCGGGCATCAATTTTTCGAGGGGAACTCCGGGGCAATGCAGTGGGTGCAGAAAATGCTCGACACCATAAAAGATTGCGGCGATGGCGATGATCACGCGGCCCACGGCGATCAGTTTGTTGCGGTGCGGGCCGCGCATCGCGCTGGCTGCCAGTAGCCAGCCTCCGGCAGCGAACGACAGTTCGCGGATGAGCAATGTCCACACAAACCTGTCTCTGGGGTTGGCGAGAGCTCCGGGAAGATCCGACATCAGTACAAACAGAAACATCATGATCCCGAACAGCAGGCCGGACCAGCGCACCTGAATTTTTGTGGCAATGCTCAAGGCCGCGGCCAGCAACGCGACGCCGACGAAGTACGCCCAGAACAGACGCCACGGCATATAGTCGGGCACTGCGGGCAGCACGAATTCTACGCTCGCGAGATGCAGCGCGCCGAAGACGGCCAGGGGGATGGCGAAACACATATTCGTCAAGGCGACGAACTTGTCGAGGTGGTAGGCCCGCGCGATATCGGACTTCGCAGCCCATAGGCCGACCAGGAAAAGCAGGACGCCGGCGCTGCACATGGCAAGCACTGTGCGCGGCGCTCGGAGGAACAGGGCGAGAAGGGTTATGTGCATGGGTGTGCCGTTCGAGGCAGTCGAGTGCTCTTGTCTAGCCGGTCAACATTGCTTCGAATTGTACAGACATGGAAGCGGGGCGGGTTTCGGGATTCGATGCAGATTCGCCGAAGGATCGCGCAGCGATAGTTGAAGGATTGTGCAGGATAGTTGAAGGATTATGCAGAATAGTTGAAGGATTATGCAGCGCTATTTTTGCGCCAAGTAATTTATTTGCAACGCGATGATTGGAAAACCTCATGTTGATTCGCAATTTTTGCGGTTTTCGTGCAAAAAACGAAAAGCGGTCGTGTTTCTCTCCGTGCGGCCAGGGCAGGACGCAGCCTTGTGGAGGCCCTAGGAGAGCGCTGACTTCTATTTTATCAATTTGGAAACAATGGATGCGCCAACAAGAAGCGCCTTCTAATGGCACGCGACCGACCGGATACTGTACGGCGTACAGTATCCGGGTTCAAGCGTCGTCCTCGGAGTTTTCGGTGGAAAGCCAATGCATAGATTCTTCGCTTCGCTAAGAATGACAGACTTTTTTCGCTACATCATCGGTCAATCCGATTTGAGGCAGGTCAGGGGCGTTCTTGCCGGCTTCCAGCATTGCGAGCCATTTGTCGGCTTCCTCGGCGGTGATGTGCTGACCGGTCGTCTGGTAGTGGTTCCACGCGGCCATTGCATCCTGCCGGAATTTCTCTCGATTCACTTCTCGATTCATTTGCGCCCTCCCGCTGCAATGTTTTTCATTGGAACAGCGTGATGGTTTTGGCCAGGACTTCATCGAGAAGGTCTGCGGGGAGCGCTTCGACTTTTTTGCCGTGGCGGGCTTCGATATCGAGAACGCGTGGCTGATCGCATCGCACAAGTCCGGTGGTCTGAGTGCCTGTGAGCGGGACGGCAAAGCCGATGCGGCGGGCGAATTCTCCGCCGGTGGTGATGGGGAGAACGACGGGCAGGTTGGTGGCGCGATTGAACGCGGTGGGCGAGATGATGAGAACCGGTCGATGGCCCTGCTGTTCGTGACCCACGGTGGGATCGAGTGACACCGTGTAGATGTCTCCTCGATTCATAACAACTCGCGGCCTACGGCGGGGGCGTCCACCCACTCCCGGTCTTCAGGAGTTTGCGGCTGCGAATAGTCGGAAGCGGAGAGCAGATCCTCCAATGTATAGTGCGGGCGCGACTGCGGCTCGATGACCAGACGGCCATTTTCGACATTGACGGCCACGGTGGCACCTGCTTTCAACCGCAATAAATTCAACAGAGCAGGCGGAACGGCCAGCATGATGGATCCGCCGACTTTGCGCAGGTTGGTGGTGTGCATGGTGAGACCTCGTAAGTTATATGTAAGTATAACACAATCCCCTCCTCTAACAGGCCAAAAGAAGGCTTGAAATGGGACGTCCGCCTGAGCATCCGGCTGGACGAAGCGTTTTCTCTGTCTCTTGATCTCTTTTCGAAGGCGCAACTGCAGCGCGATTTGTGGGAAGCTTCGCAGCGAAAACGCCGGAAGGTCAAGTCGCTGGCTGCGTAGGGGGGTGGCTAAGGAGTTGTCCTAGTTAATCGAAAATGTGATTCGCAAGGCATCCGGATGAACAAGAGGAATCTGCTATTCTCCCGGTGTGGACTTCCGTGAAATGAACGACAGTATGGCGCGAATTCTTCAAGAGGAACGGCAGCGCCCAACTATCAGTTACAAGGATAACTGGAGCGACCTGAAGGAGGGTCTGGGAGGGTCCCCGTTAATGAACTTCGCGTTGCTCAGCGCGGTGCCATATAACCGTCCTACAATCCATGCAATGCGGGAACAAAAAGTGCGTCTTGTTTCGGAAAAGCCGCAGCTATATTCCTTCGGCGGCGGCAATTACGAAACGCTGCTGTTGCTTTTTAATCAAGTTAGTCAAAGCGACAGAGATGACTTCATCGAACACCTCCTCACATATGTGGAGTCCGGTGGCTACTGCACCCGAATATCAGAGCATCGTTTTCCTAAATTTGAGGGATTCGTTTCCGATCTTCCGTTGATCGCCGAATTCTGCGTGAGGCAAGGCTACACCGAACGGCTATTCGCTTCGACCGAGAAGTGCAAGGCCCCGACGCCAGGGTTGGCTCTAATGATGATGCAGCTTGAAGAAACGATTGCCCTTAATTTCACCCTGTTCAGCAAGCAACAGTTGAAAGATATACAGACGTCAATCCGTCCACTGTACGAAATGGCCGAACTCCAGACATATAGTGAGCGTGGCAGCGTCGGAAAGATGGTCAAGAACCCCCACTTTAAACCGGGGCGTTCAAAGGAGGCTGATCAGATAGTTCTGTCCATCCGCGGCATCGTAGAAGAATGCGATCAAGCAATCTTTTTCTATATCAGGGATGCTTTGCAGCAATCCAGAAGCTTTGAAGTCGAAAGTGACAAACAGAAGGTTGCTTGCTATCTAAAGGACCTTGGCTTCGACCCACTGTTGCAGGAGGCGCTCGACCGAGCGGAGAAGGAATTTCGGGACGATGCAACAGGCTTCGAACTCAAAACATGCATGAGCCACCTGCGTAGTTTTCTGGAGCAACTCCACGCACAGGCGTGCGCAGCCATTGCGACGGAGAAAACCCCGGTCACCGAATACAACAAGTGGGGCCTGACAATTGCATTCCTAAAGAAGCACGAATACATATCATCACAGGAAGAGAAGTTCGTCAGCGGAATACATGCGATCATGAGCGAGGATGGTGTTCACCCTCTCATTGCTGAACGGGAATATGTGCGCCTTCTTCGGAACGTGGTGATCGAGTACGGCTTGCTTCTGATGAGTATTCTTGATAAAAAGGGCATCAAAATTGCAGCGCCGACCGCAATAATCGGCGAGGAAATGTCGCTCTGACTGCCTCGGCGTTAAGCGCTTTGTTAGGACGGGCCACCGATCTCCCGCAGAGTCACAGGAGGAATTCTACAACCCTAGCTTGGACCAGAGGGCGTCTACTTTTCTTTTGGTGGTGGGGTCCATGCGGAGCATTTCTGGCCAGGGGCGGGTGAAGCCTTCGGCGGCCCATTTTCTGGTGGCGTCGATGCCCATCTTGCTGCCGTAGTTGGGCAGGCGCGAGGCGTGATCGAGTGAGTCGATGGGGCCGAGAGTGAATTGGATGTCGCGCTCGGGATCGATATTGTTGGTGACGCGGAGGACGACTTCGCGCATGTCTTGCACATCGCAATCCTCATCCACAACGAGGACGCATTTGGTGAACATGGCCTGGCCGAGCGACCAGATGGCGTTCATGACTTTGCGCGCCTGGCCGGGGTAACTTTTGCGGATCGACACGATCATCAGGTTGTGAAAGACGGCTTCGACGGGAAGATTGATGTCGACAATTTCTGGAATGGTGAGCTGCATGAGCGGCAGAAAAATGCGCTCGACGGCCTTGCCCATCCAGGCATCTTCCATGGGCGGCTTGCCGACGAGGGTGGCGGCGTAGATGGGGTCGCGGCGATGGGTGATGCAGGTGATGTGGAAGACGGGATAGTCGTCGGGCAGGGTGTAGAAGCCGGTGTGATCGCCGAAGGGACCCTCGGAGCGGAGCTCGTCGATGCGGACGTAGCCTTCGAGGACGATTTCCGACGCGGCGGGGACTTGCAGATCGACGGTCTCGCACTGGACTAGCTCGACGGGCTTTTGGCGGAGGAAGCCGGCGATGATGAATTCTTCGACCTCTGGCGGGGCGGGGACGATGGCAGAGAATGTGGTGGCGGGATCGGTGCCGATGGCTACGGCGACTTGCAGGATGTTGCCGGAAGATTTTGTGCGGACGGTGAGGTTTTCTTCTGTCCCACTCAAGCCACCCGTTCGACTCGCCGCTGGCTCGCTCAGGGTCGGCTTGAATGGGGCACCCTGAGTGTTGTTGGGCGCAAGGGTTGCGCCGCCGCCGGTTTCCGCCATGCGGGCTACGCGGGCGGAGGCGGCGTCGTTTGCGCCGGCCTCTGCGGACTGGCGGAGGCGTTCACGATAATGTTCGGCGGCGACTTTCTGGCGCTGCCAGTGCATTCCGGTGGTCTGGCCGTCGTAGACCTGCATGCGGTACATGCCGACGTTGCGCTTCCCTGCTGGATTGCCTGCCGCGTCGACCTTGCGTGGATCGCGGGTGATGACGCAGGGGAGGGTGATGAAGCGGCCGCCATCCTGGGGCCAGCATTGCAGGATAGGAAAGTCGAGGACGCTGAAATTTTCGCGGAGGATGACTTGTTTGCAGGGCGCGTCTTTGGCAGCGACCACCTTGGGGAAGAATTTGCCCATTTCGGCGAGCATGGGGAGCATGCGGACTTTGTCGAGGAAACCTTCGGGCGAGCGGAGATTCATCAGCTCGCGGATGCGGGCAGCGACTTCATCGAGCGAGTCGACGCCGAGGGCGAGGCACATGCGGCGTTCGCTGCCGAACTGGTTCATCAGTATTTTGGCGCTGGGATAGCCTTTGATATTTTCAAACAGCAGCGCGGGACCGCCGGCCGCATGGGCAGGAGGGCCAAGTTTCGAGACCCGATCGGCGATTTCCGATATCTCAAGTATAGGATCAACTTCCTGCCTGATATATTTGATTTCTTTTGCTTTATCGAGAGCCTTAATCCAGTCTCTTAGATCGTCGTAGGCCAAGCTGATTCTCCTCAGGGGCTAAAGCCCGGAAAATTGCGACTGTTTACGGCACCCTTCGACTCCGCTCAGGGCAGGCTCCTGAAGCCGTGCCCTGTTACAAAACAGATTTCAACAGAGCTTCGCACGGATTTCAACAGAGCTTCGCTAGGAGCCGGTCGGCAGGTCGACACAGGTTTCGGTTCCGGCGCGAAAGCCGGCCATCCATCGATCCAGATAGGTGTGGGCGCACCCGGCGCCGCACAGATGTTTGCTGTCGGCACTGTGGGCCAGGCCGTTTTCCCAGGGAGCTAGCTTGAGCGTGGGCTGGTCACTCTTCGAATCGAGCACAGGGGTACACTCGTTGGTGGCGATCCACCACTTCTCTTCCACACTTGCCTGCTGCTTGCCGCAGATGTCGCACGTGAAACGTTCAATCCAAGCCATTCAGTGCCTTGTCATCCCGTCTGGAAAATTCCGTCTTGTTCCGTCGCTGGTGAGTGTATTTCGGTGGCGCGTCGCGATGCATCCCCGCAAGGGTCAGGATTGAAATTTGGAGTCTGAATTATGCACCGGGAAACCCTCTCCGTTCGCGCCTGAGACAGGCTTCGAGCGGTTCAATTCCCGCGCCGACGCGTTGCTACCGTCGCGTCAAAATTGCTTCAGGGCATCCATCAGGTAGAAGACCAGAATTCCCAGTGTCACCAGGCCCTCTGCGCCTCCGCAGATGCGAATCATGTTCTCAACAGGTCTCACCTTCTTCATGATGAGTTCTTGCTCCTGCTGCTGCATTGTCGACGTCTCTTCCAGAAAGAGTTGATCTTCTTCCGCGCGCGTGATGGTGGCGCGATACAAAATGAGACCCAGAAGGATGAGTCCCAATGCTCCCCAAACGGTCCAGATAACCAATACGTAGCTCATAAGATGACCTCGCGATCGGTTGTAGTCAGTTATAGTGTTCCGGTGTCCACGCGAATTTCGTGCCGTCCACGCGCCGACACCACTTTCGCCTGTATCCTACTCCCAAATATGCGGCTCGGGTAGAAGATTTTATGCATCGACAAGCGGTTTTTGGCATCATCATATGAGTGGTATGGCGGGCAATATCGCGGGATTTGCGCGGAGTTTGCGATTGTTTTGCAATGCATTTCGCCGTATCATAAGAGCTAGAAGAAACGCGAGGGCTATCCACAATGGCAACGATCACACAGACTCCAACCACTGAAACCGTCAAGGCTCCCCCGGTCACATTGACCCCGGAGGCGATCAAGAAGGTTCGCGAAATTATGGCGACCCAGGATCCAGTTCCTGCGGGATTGCGGCTCGGCGTGGTGGGCGGCGGCTGCTCCGGCTTCCAATATTCCATGTCGTTTGAGAACCAGTCCGGCATGATGGACAAGGTGCTGAATTTCGACGGCTTGAAGGTGTTCGTCGACTCCACCTCCCTGATGTATCTGGGCGGTTGCGTAGTGGACTATGTCGAGACCCTGGAGGCGGCGGGATTCAAGTTTGAGAATCCCAACGTCAAGAGCACCTGCGGCTGCGGATCCTCCTTCAGCGCATAAGTTTGCAGCATCAATCTTTTCGAAGGGCGACGTATTCGCAAGAATATGTCGCCTTTTTTGCGCAATCGTCGTTCCCAAGGAAAAACCCTCGTGCCACGCGGCCGAGGGTTTTTTGTTGGCGAATCAGGCTTCGCTAAAAGGGATTGGATTGATTCTGGTTTGAATTGGAGCTATCCGACGAACCGCTCGATCCGGATGGAGTGGATCCAAATCCACCGCTGCTCGAACCAAGTCCTCCGCTCGAGGAGCCCAGTCCGCCGCCGCTTGATCCCAGCCCAGGACTGGAAGAACCGAACGGGCTGCCGTTCGATCCGCCCACACCCGGTGACGACATCCCTGCCGGGGTGCCAATACCCGCTCCGGGAGCTTGCCCGTTGCCCTGTCCGACCGCGGCGGTAATCTCCTCCTGCGGATTGTAGACAAACTGCCATTTGTCGTAGGCCTTCTTCTTGCGGTAGACAACGATCGACGCCTTCTTTAGCGGAACCGTTACCCCTACGATGGGCCCGCCCGCAGCAGCCGCGCCATTCAATCCGCCACCGGCTGCGGTGCTGCCCGGCAATCCAGGAACGCTGGGGCTACCATTGGCGCTACCGAAAGATCCACTTCCTGGAGAGTTGCTGGAACCGAAGATGCTTCCCGAATTCATCCCGCCAGAATTCATTCCACCGGAATTCATGCCGCCGGGACCGCTGTTCATCGGCGTGCCTGGGGATGATCCTCCGCCACCGATGCCGCCGGAATTCTCATTGCCGACGCTATCGCCCGTGGATGCCTGCTGGCCCTGGTCGTTGGGCGAGGCGGATGGGCCGTTCCCGGAGTCGCCAGGAGAAGCGCTTCCGTTCGGCTGATCCCCACTGGCGCTGTTGCCGGAACTGGAGGAGTCATTGAAAAAACTGTCATCGCTGCTGGAGTTGCTGTTCAGTCCGCCGCCCATCGAGGAATTCGAGCCGGAACCTGAAGAAGCGCCAAATGAACCGCTGGAAGCGCCCATGGGGCTGCTGCCGCCAATACCTCCGGTCATGCCTCCAGCCCCCGACATTCCGGTCGCGGCTCCATTGACACCCGGCATTCCCGCCCCAGGCATCGCTCCGGCGGCCTGGACTTCCTGGCCAAAGAAACCCAGCGTCACCATCTGCACCTGACCCAGATGCAGCAGCTTCCAATCCTTCTTTCCGGTCATGGGGTCGATGTAATCCTGACGCAGGAAGCGGATCTGGTTGCTCTCTTTCAGCTGGTCAATCGACGTGGGATAGGCTCCGAACTTGCGGTAATAGAGCTGGATGGCACGCTTGTATTGTTCGCCACGGTGGACTGTTTCCACTTCTTTTTCGCGCTGAATTTCTTTCGCCATCTTCGGGGCTGCGAGTGCCAACCCGATCAGAAGGATGACAAACAAGAAAAGGAGTCCGAGCAGCAAATAGCCCTGCTCGCCGGCACGCGTGTCGACTGTTCGGACGCCGTTGTTTTGCGGATCAATCAAGAACAGCTCCTTCTATAAAAATACGCTGCAGACGGCAAAAAGTCGCGTCGTGGGGTGCGTTCGACGGCTTGCCGGAACAACTGCGAAGCTTCGAACCTCAGCGCCTGAAGGCGTATTCCGGCGGCTTCTCATCCCCGGACTAAAGTCCGGGGTCTACCTTAGTGAGGCCCCGGACTGTCGCCCCTCCGCGGCGGGCAGGGGGTCTACCTTAAAGTATTGTCACGCCGAGGTGTGTGTCGGGCATAGCGTTTTGCCAGGGCCGATTCAGTGATTAGCATGGCGGTGTTCAAACTTGGGCGCGGAAGCAGTAATCCGTGGGTGGGTTATAGCAAGCTTTCTGTGCCGTTTTGG
>JBAVOQ010000066.1:0-5352 GCA_049692235.1 Acidobacteriaceae bacterium
CAAAACGGCACAGAAAGCTTGCTATAACCCACCCACGGATTACTGCTTCCGCGCCCAAGTTTGAACACCGCCATGCTAATCACTGAATCGGCCCTGGCAAAACGCTATGCCCGACACACACCTAGGAACCGCTTCTGATCGTGGACAGAGATGGTTGACAGCAGACGCGCTTCAGGGAATCGAATCGGGCGTGGTATCCAGGGCACCCGTCAGGCTGGCAAGCCTGTTCACATGGTGGCGGTGGCACCAGTCGCGCAGTCCGATGGCAATGCGCTCGACCGCGCGCGGATCCGCGTAACTGGCGGTTCCTACCTGGACGGCGGTCGCACCCGCCAGCATAAATTCGATCACATCCTCTGGAGTTGCAATTCCGCCCATCCCCAACACCGGAATAGAAACCGCGCGTGAAGCCTGGTACACCATCCGCAGAGCCAACGGCTTGATGGCTGGCCCTGAAAGACCGCCAGTAATATTGGCGAGGCGGGGGCGTCGCGTATTGGCGTCGATGGACACTCCCAGAAATGTGTTGACCAGGGACAGTGCATCCGCGCCTGCGTCCGAAGCGGCACGCGCCATTTCGGCAATGCTGGTCACGTTGGGCGACAGCTTGACGATGAGCGGTCGGCGCGCCATGGACTTGGCTCGCACCACCAACTCATGCAGCGATGCGGCGTCGGTTCCAAAAACCATTCCGCCATGTTGCGTGTTCGGACAGGATGCGTTCAATTCGTACGCCGCAATTCCTTCGACAGCATTGAGTGCCTGGATCACCGCGCAATAATCGTCGATGCACCCCCCAAACACGTTGGCGATTGCCGGGCAGGGAAGTTTCTGCACCGCCGCCAGCTTCTGCTCAATAAAGGCTGTGACGCCCATATTCTGCAGCCCGATGGCGTTCAGCATGCCGGCCGCCGTCTCAATAATTCGTGGTGGCGGATTGCCGGCCATCGGCTCTCTTGAAAGGCCTTTGGTCACAAACGCGCCAATTGTTTTCAGCGAAACAATGTCTTCAAACTCCACGCCATAACCAAACGTTCCACTGGCGGCGATAACCGGGTTGCGCAGTTCGATGCCACAGAATTGCACCCGCAAATCCGGCTTCAGGTTTGAGGTCATGGGTGCGACTCAGGCGATGCCGGTGCTTTTTGAGTGGGTGACGTGGGGGGGGTGGTCGAAGCTGGCGTATGTTCGCTTGGGCGGGCCGTCGCTGGAGTTACGGCCTCTCCCGCGGGTGCCTCAGTGTGAGCTGGTCGCGCGGTGTCGTGGCGTCTCCTGCGCCGTAGATCTTCACGCCGCGGTTTGACTTCCACCTCGGGATGAATGGCCTGCGTCAAAATGTGGCCGATGCTGGCCGAGGGTTGATTGACGCCCAACAGATCCGCGAGTGTCGCCGCAATGTCGACGGGCTGCACACGCCCCTGAAACGTTCCCGTGGTGAATACGGAGCCATAGAATCCGAGGGGAACATGCCTGTCGTAGGAGTAGGGGGAAAAGTGCGTCGCACCATGGCCGGAGCCGGGAACCTGGTAGGCATCCAGAATCAGCATGACATACCAGCCCCCGTTGGGTGAGTAGCTGTGGGCCATCAGACGCCCGAACTCAGTGGGTGGCAACCCGGGCTGCAACGATGCGAGCTGAAGGCGCGTAAACGTTCGGAAGACTCTTGGCTGCGGTGGCACGCGCTTGTTGCCTGGCTGAACTGCATCATCGGGCTTGTCGGCAGAAGCATCGAGACTGGCGACCGCGGCGGGAATCGAATCCTGAATCGCGCGCTCCGCTTCAAACTCGTTAATGCCGGCGCGCTCAAACGTTGGGATATTCAGGGAGATATAGGGCAGATCCTGGTCTGGCAGCAAGTACTCGAGATTCTGACCGGGTGAAAATCGCTCGTTCATATTCTTGTTCAGGTTGGCGATTAGAGGTTTCATGGAAATAGTTGCCGCCGGAATTCCCAACTGTTGCGCTGTTGCAGGCACAGGTGCGACACCGTGGTCTGCCGTCAGCACCAACCACACACTGTGCAGGCCGCCCGGAATATTGTGATCGAGCCAGGTAAAGAATTGATCCAGGTTGCCATCGAGTTGGTCGACCAATTGGCGCTGATCGGGCGAATCGGGACCGACGCGATGCCCGAGGATATCTGTGGACGAGATGCTGATCGTCAACACATCGGTTACATTTCCAGCGCCAAGATTTTCTCCCTGGATTAATGCCTGAGCGAAGTTGAGCTCATATTGAATGGCAGCGTCTGTGGGACCGACCGCGGAGAAAAACGGCGCATCTCCGGCAACGCCCGCCGCCGTGCGGGCCTGGGCCGCATTGTCGCTCTGGTTGAACGTCGTCGCCCAATCAGGAAGAGAAGGCATGTAGTAGGTAGATGTAATGAACGCGCCGCTTTGCGGATCAATCCAGAAGGCGCCATTGGCAGTGTGGCCTGAGGTGAGAATGGCGGCACGATCCTTCAGTGAAATGCCAAAGAGCCTCGACTCACCTTTCGTGGCGAGTCGGACTTCATCGCCGATGGTGGAGGCCAGCAAGTTGCGCGGCGACGCGCCTTCGCGCGCTGGCTGCTGCTGCGCCGTGGAGGGGAGACCGACAATGCTGTAGCGGGGGTCTTCGACCGACGAGATGGGCCGCTTGGTGTTGCGGGTCAGGTCCCACCATTCGTTACTGGTAATGCCATTGCCATCGGAGTAAGCACCTGTTGAGATCACAGAGTGTCCGGCCGCTGTGACCAGGTTCGCGTAGTCATAATAGCAATCCGGAAAATATGCGCCATGGTCCAGGAACAGGTCGAATCCGTTTCCCTTAAAGTCAGTGCGATATCGCTCCAGATAATCCTCGCGAAATTGATCGATGACCAGAATCACAACCAATTTGGGATGAGCGTCATACGCGCTTGCAGAGCACGGGATGCAAGTTGAAGCTGAAAGCAGAAGAGCGAAGAGACAGACAAATAGGCGTTTGACCATAGCAAGTGGATCGCGTGAAGCGACTCATCCCATGGTAGCAAGAGGGGCAGTGGCGGGGAAACCTTCTGTCGTAGGAGCAACACAAGAAATGGCCAGAACCCATGAATAACGAGTCCGCAGTAGAGATCGATGATGGCGGACGGCTCATCCGTCTGTGTGCATGTTGCCGGAGAGTGCCAGAGGCGCTGTAGCAGCGAAGGTCGATGCCTCGTGTGGAAGAAATCATCTGGCATTGCAACAGGGACACGACAGCCGGTAGACTTGGATTGGCCCCGCAGCATTGGCGACAAGGCAGACGGGACGATGTAAGCGGCAAATCGGAAATAGACATAACCACGCGGAGAGGTGGCAGAGCCCGGTTGAATGCACCTGACTCGAAATGCGTTTTTGGCTATTTTCCTATCTCCTGAAAATTCAATGCTTTACCCATGCAAACCCACTCAATCCAATAGTTAGAGCCTAAATCTAACCTGCACCGTTATGCAGGATCGTGCACGATTCCTCCCTGCCTACTGGCACCGGTACTGACACCAAGAAAAACGCGGCTACCAGATGAATCATGATGGGTAGACCCTGAGTGCTCGATCGCCTCCCAAGAAACCTCCATCGAATTCCCCCGTTTTCGATCGAGCGTTGTGGATCACATCAGGAGATTGACCACGAAGAAATCACTGTACGTGTCCCTTGCCTTGGCATTCGCAACAATCGCAAATGCTCAGATCAACACCAACCCGAACCCAGTGCCGAACACCACTCGCGTGATCGTGGCAGAGGGATAACCAATCACAAGACCAATCACGCTGCGCTATGGTATCCAGGACGTTCAATACGCGATCCAAGCACACCATTTGGACAAGGTCTATCCCCGCGTGTGCGGGGGAACCGAATCGCCGCTGTACACCGGCTTCACCACATAGGGTCTATCCCCGCGTGTGCGGGGGAACCTTGAAATGCATGGCTTATCCAATCGGTTGATAGGGTCTATCCCCGCGTGTGCGGGGGAACCTCTGCAGTGTAACGCAATGAAATCATATAGGTTGTCAAAGATCAGTTTGGTTTCGGCTCTTCCTGATTCGCTACTGAAAGCGGGCGTCTGACCAGAAGCATCGCGTCATGCGCGACTATGCTTTTGGGCACTTCTCCCAGCGATGCAAGTCCGAGACCACCATGGGAACCGGTATCGGCCCAGGTCATGAGAATGCTGCCGTTTCCTAAGGTGCAGTACCAATCCGTCAATACGCTCCAGATGCGGGAGCGCACCCCGGCACTCATCCGAGGATGTGCGTAGACGCCAGGAGCCAGTTCCAGCATCGCCGATCCGAGAAATCCACGGTAGCGAGCCTCAACATCACGGGTGATGACCACAACCATAGGCATCAGTGTTCAGACTCCTTTGTATCAGGAGGCTCCTCGGCATCGAGATGCAACAGGGTCTTGATTCTGTCTATCATGGACGGAATCACAGAACGCTGGCGGAAGATTTTGGCAGCACGTTGGCGGACCACTCGCTCCAGAGGCTGCGCCTCCCGCAACGACTCTTTGACAGACCCAAATGCGATTTCCAGCGTGATGTCGTGTCGATACAGATCGGCAATATCCAGCACGAATGCTTGACCTGAGTTCTCATGAACGAAGCCGAGTTGCGGAATGGCTCCAATCGATGCGACGGCGACGGCAGCGGCAGCCGTCATGGCCGTGGCCGCATGATTGATTGCCTGGTTTGGCGCGTCCGTGGCGTCGGGGTTCTCCCGGTCATAGGAGCGGCCATGCCAGGGAATATCGAATCGCTCAGCAGCAAGCTGATAACTTCTTTTGATCCGTGCACCTTCCTGCCCGCGCAAGACCTCGATGTCGCGGGTAAGTACGAACTCCGCAAATCGTATGGCATACATGGAGCGAGCGACTTCCATGCGGGTCTTGGGGTTTGCCCAGAGGAGAACCTGGGATCGCGCGGTGGCGGAACTGTCCGGCATGAGAGGCGGAGCCGTATAAAAGCGCACCGCTCCCTCGCCGATCGCGGCCAGTGCGCAACCATGCCGGGCAAGCAGGCGTAAGGCATCATGAGCGACGCTCGATCCCGGCCCCAAAAGAACGATCGAAACAGATTGATGGGGAATCTGGTAATCGCCTGCCTGCAGATCTCCGCCGCCAGCCGTGATAAAGCGCAAGCATCCATCCTCGACTTCGAGCCGTCCACGGTCAAGCCAGACAAGTCCGTGACGGTCGGCATGGGGAATCCTGGCTTTCTCAAGTCCGAGGTGTGTGTCGGGCATAGCGTTTTGCCAGGGCCGATTCAGTGATTAGCATGGCGGTGTTCAAACTTGGGCGCGGAAGCAGTAATCCGTGGGTGGGTTATAGCAAGCTTTCTGTGCCGTTTTGG
>JBAVOQ010000067.1:0-1563 GCA_049692235.1 Acidobacteriaceae bacterium
GACTTACATCAGGAAGATTGGCTGCTCCACGGCTATTCAAACAAAATCGGAGTGGACTGAAGCAGTCAATGAGCTGAACACACTGCTGTCCGGCTAAAAGTCGAACAGAATCAACTGGTTGCCGGAATCGATCAAATCGTTATCGAAATCGGACGCTTGAAGTGCCTGTATGATGGGCGTTTTCTCGAAAAGCGTCAGGCTCAAAATCTGTAGAATCTGGTAAAGGCTGGCGTCCAGCCGCAGTCGCTTGCGGACGATAGCCACCAGCACGTAGACCGAGACCGCGACCCAGATTTGGGTCTTCACCGCGTTCTCGCTGGTGCCGTAGAAGGCCTTGATCCGAAGGTGCTGCTTGATCCACTTGAAGAACAACTCCACCTGCCAGCGGCACTTATAGATCTGGGCGATGGTAAGTGCTGGAAGCGTGAAGTTATTGGTTAGAAACTTGAAGCGCTTCCTGGTTTTCACATCGAGATAACTCACCCGCCGCAGCGGTTCCGGGTACGCTTTGGCGGAGTCGATGGCGGTCAGAATGACCGTATGATCGGAGCGCACTCCGGTGGCCATGTCCACCGGATGCGAGTAGCGGCGCTGAAGCAACACGTTGGACTTGGTGCGGACGACGAAGAAGGCCGCGCTCAAGGTGAAGGTGTACAGGCGCTCGAAATCGACGTAGCCACGGTCCATGACGTAGAACGCGCCGGCCTCCGGCAGAATCTCGTCGAGGACGTTGACGTCATGCACCTTGCCGTCGGTAATGCTGATAAACGTGGGGATGTTGCCATGCAGGTCCAGTAGCGTGTGCATCTTGACGGCAGCTTTGTGTTTGCGGAATTTCGCCCAGGGAAAGAGGGAGAGGCAGAGGTCGATGGTGGTGGAGTCCAGAGCGTACAGACTCTGATCCAGGTCCACGCCGATTCGGATCAGCGGCGTACAGCGGCCGCGCGATGCGAATCAGCACCTGGGCGAAGTCGGCGTAAATGCGCCAGTCATGCGCGTCGTTGGCGTCAGCCAAGGTGGACCGCGCCACGCGACCGCGGAAGCCCATGTGGTACAGCTTGCCACTCATTGCCCGCAGGCACGCCTCGATATCGCGAAGACTCTCGCGGTAGGTAAACTGAGCGAAGGCCATCGCCAGATATTGATCGCGACAAGAGAAGCCTCTGTCGTGAGAGTCACCCCGGTAGCGAACGACACACTTCTGAAACTCGTAGGAGGGCAGATGCTCCATCAGTTGGGCGAAGACAGTCTTGCCGACATTCACCCCTCATTGTCGGCAATCGTAACCCGCTCGCGTCGGAGCGGTTTCCGGACCCATTTTCGCCGGAAAAAGTTCAAATCGAAAAAGCCCGAAATCTCCCCAGGCGGCTGATTCAGCACTGGTTATCGAGCCGAAGGAAGTTTTAGCCGGACAGCAGTGATCAAGAACATTAAAGCGCTGGAGGGCATCCAAAAATCGGCGGCCGGTCTGCGGATCGGCGCTCTGGTGACCATGGATGAGCTGGCGAAAAACGCGGTGGTGCGGGCGGACTACCGGGCGTTGGCGGAAGCGGCAGCCAGCAT
>JBAVOQ010000068.1:0-2577 GCA_049692235.1 Acidobacteriaceae bacterium
GATCTCCATCGTGCGGGAGTTCATCGCGTTGAGAACGCTCGCCTCGATCATCTGCACATAAACATCGCCCGTTGTCTTGATGCTCGCGTGGCGCAGGGCCCCTTGAGCATCCTTGAGCGTGCCGTGGTGCTGCAGATTGGTTCCCAGCGTTCGTCTCATGACTTGGAACGTGATGAGGCTCTCCGGGATCTCCAACTTCTTGGCGATCGGGCGAACCCGCCCCCGGAGGAAGTTCTTCCCCCAGCGCGGCACCGCCTGTCCTTTCCGCTCTCCGCGCCCGAAGGTTGGGAACATCAGAGCTTCTGGTGACGGATCGGGGCTTATTCTCTGCCAGGCTTCGATAATCGGGCGAACCTGTTCCGGAACGCCGATTGGCGCCCGACTGGACTGATTCTTGAGCCGACCCGGGTAAAATCGCCCTTCGAATGCCGTCCCGTGCGGAACCAGCGTTGTTCCCGTCCAGGACTTCCACTGCAGGCCGAGAACCTCGCTTGCACGTGGGCCGCAGAATATACCGACGTACATCAGACACAGATCGTGCAGATCCTGAATGCCGCCAATGAGCTTCAGAATCTGCTCCTGGGTCATCACCGGCTTCTCAACTGGTTTGGTCTGTGGCATGTTCACGTCTTCCGCAGGATCGGTTGCAAGGAATTTCAGCTTTTTCGCCATCTGCAGGATGGATCGAATGTTGATGTAGCAGTGGCGAACCACCGATTGGGAGTATTTCGTTGCGAGCTTGTTGAGCCACACTTGGATTTCAAAGGCGCCCAGTTGGTTCAGCGGAATTCTCCCGAAATGCTCCACCAGGTAATGCTTGATCTCGAAAGTGTTGATTTTCCGGTATGCCGGGCTCCACGTTCCCTCCCGCATCGGCAAATAACGTTCCGCGACAAACCACTGAAAAGTCACGGTTTCGTCGGGAACGATGCCGGGCGAGGTTTTGGCCGGAACCCCGGTGTCCTGGAGAATCAGCGCGTGCAGCATCTCCTCTGCCTTCCACTTCGGCGTACCGGCTTTGGGACAGAGCGGGACGTTGCGACGCTTTCCAACCTCCTTTCCTTCCTCGTTTCGCAAGTACACGGTGTACTTGCCGTACCACATCTTCACTTTCCGCCCTCGCGGGTAGACGGTGCCCTTCTGATACTTCATTGCCATGGCTGTTCTCCTGTAGCCCGGCGTCTTTCCCTGATCGTGGAGAACAATTCCTTCATACACGATACAGAGACCGATGGGAAGAGGTCTGGTTGTGGAGTTCCGAGATAAATAGATCGACGTCGGCGACCCGGTAACGGATCAGCTTTCCGAGCCTTACGCCGGGGATTCTTGGCAGGCGCCGCGTTGTGTGGTCACGAATGAAACGCTCGGAGACGCCAAGTCTCTCGGCAACCTCGCGGGCATTCAGTAACCGTTCGGGGAATTGGGTTCCTTGGACCAGAACTGTTGCTGGGGTGGCGAGCTGGCGATCGATTTCCTTGCTCGGTATCTGTGACATGCACTCGTTTCCTCCATCTGAAAGTCCGGTCTCAAGAACCGGCAACTGGCGGCATCATGGTGGAGTTCTTCTACTCGGTCAAATCCGATCCGCCGACTGCTCGTTTCTACAGGTCAGACAAATATCAAGTTGCCGGATTTGACCGAGTTCCGGTTCTGGATGATCCTCCGACTGCGGTTTACGAAGGAGGTCTCTGGGTGTTCGAGTCCTGCGAGGAATTGACGGCCCGGCTTACAGCGACCGGCTATTTCATTGATCCGGTGATGATCAAGGTTGTCTATTTGGCGGCCAGGATGCAGAAACCGCTTCTGCTCGAAGGGCCGGCTGGATCGGGCAAAACCCAGTTAGCCGTCTCGGTCGCGAAAGCCGCCGGGACGCATATCGAGCGGTTGCAGTGCTACCGGGGCGTGACCGAGGACCAGGCCATCGGGCGGTTCGACGAGGGACTGCAACGGCTCTACATGGAGTTCGCGCGGGGCGAGCACGCGGACTGGCAAAGCGTGCAGGCGAGCCTCAAAGGGCGCGACTTCTTCCGCGCGGGTCCTCTGATGCGGGCGCTTGAATGTGAGCGGCCGTGCGTTCTCTTGATTGACGAGCTGGACAAGGTGGACGAGGGTTTTGAGGCCATGCTGCTGGAGATTCTCTCCGCTTGGCAGTTGTCGATCCCGGAGTTCGGCACGGTCGAGGCGAAGAGCATTCCCTTTGTCGTTCTGACGAGCAACGAGGAGCGCCGGTTGGGCGATCCCATCCGCCGTCGCAGCTTGTATGTGCGCGTGGAACACCCGACGCCAAGCCGAGAAGCGGAGATCATCGCCAGCCGCACGCCCGATGCAGACGAGAAGTTCCACCGGGAGATGGCGGGCATCGCGCTCTCGTTCCGCAATTATTCCCTTGAAAAGCCGCCGTCGGTCTCGGAGATGATCGACTTCGCCAATGCGCTTCGCCTGCTCGGCACCAACCATGTGACCGAAGACCTGCGCGACGTGTTGCTGCCGTTCCTGGCGAAGACGGAAAAGGATCGCAGGCACCTGCTGCTGCGCGAAGGATTCAAGAGCCTGCTCGACGATGGCGCGCGTTTCGCC
>JBAVOQ010000069.1:0-5843 GCA_049692235.1 Acidobacteriaceae bacterium
CATGCAACAGAGGAGGCAGAGCAGTTCTATCGCAGGCTTGTCACGCCAGCCCTGATTGGCGTGGAGTCGGTAGGCAACAGTCAGTGGTTTGTCCAGTTGCTAGAACGGTTGGGGCATGAGATATGGATCGGCGATGCCGCTCAGATCCGTGCCAGCTACATGCGCAAGCAGAAGACCGACAAGCGCGATGCAGCGCACATCCTGAAACTGCTGGTGGAAGGCCGGTTTCCACGCATCTGGGTGCCGGATGCGAAGATGCGCGATCAGCGGCAGTTGCTCATTCACCGCCACAAGTTGGTGCAGATACGCACGCGGGTGAAGAACGAACTGCAACACCTGATGATGAATCAGGGTGTGCAGAAAAAGCACAAGCTGTGGAGCGTTCGGGGGAGGGCTGAGTTAGAACAACTTCCTCTCCAACACTGGGCTGGCCGACGACGCGAAGACCTGCTGTGCCTGCTGAAGATGCTGGACGAGCAGATCGAGCAAATGGACCAGGCCGTTGCCGTTGCTGCGCAACAGAACGACCAGGCGCGGTTATTGATGACTCAGCCAGGCGTCGGACCAGTGACGGCATTGGCCTTCGTGCTGACCATCGGCGATGTGACTCGCTTCGCTCGCAGCAAACAAGTTGCCAGCTATCTGGGTCTTATCCCTAGCGAGTCTTCCTCCGGAGGCAAGCAGCGGATGGGCGCCATCAGCAAACAGGGCAACCGTCTGCTCCGTGTCCTGCTGGTGGAAGCGGCCAACTCCGCTGTGCGGTTTGATCCCGGGTTTCGTAAAGAGTACGCGCACCGCTGCCATCAGAAACATCGTGCGATCGCGAAAGTGGCCGCGGCACGCAAATTGGCGGTACGGCTCTACTGGATGCTCCGCACCCAGACGCCGTATCCCAAAATCGTCGCATCGAGAGCAGCCTGATTTGTACCATGGTCGGCGCAAGCCAGACCGCTCCACTGAGTAGGCGCTCTTGCACCCAGCGCAGGTTGGGTGTCCGAATAGAAGAATCATGGCCGATGTATCGGCCGTATCGATGGTTGGTGGACTACGTTCCACTGAAGGTGATTCGATGATGTTCCGCTTCAGGCCTCGGTCTCCAAACCTCCGCCTCAAGCGCTGCTCATCGCAGCGGTCAGGATGTCTTTGCCCTTGACAATGCCTTTGCCCTTATCGATGGTACAAAAGTCGTCGGGCACTCCACTGGCTAAGACCCGCTCTCCGACTGGAGAGGGTACATTCGTAGCGCCTAGCCCCTTATTGAGGATCAGGCTCTTGCATCGTGACGCTCAATGGTTTTTACGCCTTGACGTCGGATGGAAGTAGAGCTGGTAGGTCGTTCGTGCCAGATCGCTAAGAGAAATGGCTGTTGAGTCTATCTCGAAGTCTTTGGCTGCCCGCTCATAGACGAAATAGGGTTCCAGTTCTCGATCGGAGAGCAGAATGATGCTTGATCGACCGCCCCCTTTTTGAGCCTCTTTGCAACGATCAATCTCCCCCTGTGTGAACGGCGCTGTTTTCGCAAAAATCACGTAGGTATGAAAATGACTGCGCGGGAACGCATCGGCCACCGCCATCATGTTCCTCACATCATCGGCGGAAATCTCCCCTTTGGCATCTTTGCATTCGCCCACCGCAATGCTTACTTGATCGTAATCATCCACCGCGACAAACAGATCTGTCTCGCATCTAGAAGCGCCTGATTCTTGAGTCAAGTTGAAGCTCGTCATCAGCAACGCGGAAGACCGTTGGCTCAATAAAGTGTCCAGTTGCTGCAACGTCAGCGCAACAGGCACTCCGCCTTCCTGATTGTTGTCGAGGCCAAACAATCCCGATTTCCTGTACTGCCAAGGATCTTTACTAAGTTGCCGGGTGCAGTTGAAGCGATTGCCGCAGTAAAGGCACTCCGCCTCCGTAGCGACGTCATCCAATTGCACCCAGAACGAAAGCTCGCATTTTGGGCACTTCAGCGTAAGCCCGGGTCGGAACACTCCTTTCTCGAGCAAGTAGTGAAATACGTTCTCCGGTTTCAGCTTGGAGTTCCATGGACGAGATTCGAGGAACAGATCTTCATACTCTGAGAATCTGGGCTGGGGATGCTCCTTTGTACCGCAGCTAATCGTTTGCATCGCAGCGTTCCAACCGAACTCTTTGAGGGCGCCATGCTCTTTGATCAACCGTCTCACCCCGGCCAGCTTCAGCACACGTGCGCCTTGTAGACCTCCAAGCTGAGCAATCAATCGCTTCGCGATCCGACCCGCGGGGCTCGGCTCTGCCTTGATGTTCGCGAACTCGAACAGGCGCTGCGCCAGATCGAGTTTCGGTATGGCGCGAATTTCAAGATGCTCTTCCGTGATTGGGCAAATGATGCCAAAACCTTCAATCTCCGTCCTAACTTCTGTCGAACGCATCCTCAGACGCCTGCCAGTCCACGGGTTGATAGCTGGTACGAAAGGGGTCCAGAAAGTGTGGCTGTCATCCGACCCCGTACTGATACGGCTCACCGACACGACGAAATGTTGGTCGTTGAGTTCAAGCCTTTCCTCGATGCGGAACGGCTTCTCCGGAAGCTGAAACGCAATCGTTGGGATGCCGAACCTTTCCGACAAAGTTCCCAGCACCCTGCGTTCGGCAATGTAGTGCAGCGGGGGTCGACGATGCCCCGAAGCGATGTTGAGGCCCTGAACGTGATTGAACGTCGGCACGAGATCATGCGCAAAGTTCAGCCGCACGACGGCCTCCTGCGACCGACTCCAAACAGCGATCGTCAGGTCAGTCTCTCGAACCCGCGCCTGTGTCTGCGCGATATGCCTCGTAAAATCCTCTCGCAAGAGCGCCAACCGTTCGCTGTGATCCGGGTCGAGAAACATTGCACTCACGCCTGATGCGCGCAAATTCCAGAAGTTCACCAGATCATCGAAGTTGTTCGCCGATCCGACGTAAAACCCGATCGTCGCGCCTCCCGGAACACAATCCCAGGTCAACCCTTGATCCGTCAGCGAGGACGGAGTTTCTTTTGTGAGGAGCGACGGTGGAATAGGCTGATCCTTCCGTGCGATATACACAAACGGAAGGAGGTTAGCTTGGATAAAGCCCTCATAGTCGCGGTGAATCTCGCTCGGGTCGGGATACCCGCCGAATGTAGCCAAGAGGAGATCGCGCAAGGGATCATCGTCCTCTTCGCACCGAACTAGAGCAAACTCTGCTGTCTCTTCGAGAGTAACGCCCTGTCGCGGGTCATATTGCGCGTTCTTGCGGAAGTCATCCGCGCGATCATTGAGCCGATGAGAAACGTCGAGGAAGGTCGGTGACCACCGCCCAAATTTTTCTAGGAAAAGGGCCTCGTCATCGAACGGCCAGGGCAGGTAGTCAAACCGTTTGACGAAAGCCTTGCTTGCGTCATCCTCACTTACATTCATCAACGCATCGACACGCATTCTCGCGATGAATTCTTTGGACTCGCTGTGGTCGACCGGGATGATGGGGTTGAAGATGCCACCAACGAACGCATGGGAATAACGAATCGCCCTGCGCAGATCCTCCAGGTTTTGGTCGCGGACGCACCATCCCAGACGCACGGGCCGGTAACGCAGCCGAACACTCACGCTGTTCATGCCAAAACCTCCGCATTCATCATCCAGCAGTTGCTCCAGATGACACAACTGGCTCGCCGCGCCTCTTCTTGCTTGTCGGGAAGAGGCGCTCTCCACATCTTCACCCGCCAGCGCGTCTTCGCCTACCGAGAAGTCGGCTTCTCGGCAGAAAAGCAGATTCCCTCTGGAAATGACAACAAGAAAGCCCTTTCACGAGCCGCAACAATGCGCGAACTTCTTATCCATATATTCATATTCGGCTACGCGGTCTAATGAACTGCATCAGACCGACGATCCAGTAATTTAAGTTCCCCGACCTGCATCAGGATCAATGTTTGGGGCATCCCGCTACCATGGAAGTACCTTATTGTTTCATCGTTGAGTCTGATCCTAGAGTTAAATCATCGAAAACCGTGAGGTGTGGAGAATCAGAATGCCTACTCCGAAGTACGCTGCCTACAAGGCTACCGATCCCTACTTCAATTTGGTTCGACAAGCGTTAGGTGACCTTGTCGAAGGCGGCCACTTCTTTGACATCATCGCCGAGGACACCATCTACGAGGTGCTCTACGATCTCGGCTGGCCTCGTGTGATTCGGGGACGGGCCGACCTGATGAAGGCATTCAAGGGTTACGTCGACATCATTCGCCTGCAATCCGCAGATAAACTGGTTGTCCATTCAACGGACGCAGGCCGTGTCATTGTCATCGAGTATGAAGTTCATGGGACAGTCCTCGCGACAGGGGTAGAGTACGACAATCGATTTTGCTCAATCATTCATATCGAGAACCTGAAAATCTCACATTGGAGAGACTATATGGACTCCCATACAGCTTGGAATGCATTGTCGCCACCTGCTCGCTGAAAAGCAGATCACAAACAAGGGATTCTGAAAGGTTGATAGCGGGATCTCGGCGTTGACACGAATCTCGAGAGCTTGAGACTCACCGGTTTCGGTAAGAGGCGTACGGCTATTCGATAGCGGGTAAGGCCACTGATCGCACGTAGGCTGCACTCATTGGATTAGCCAAGAGCGGTATGATGTTGGAAACGCCATGGTTCAGTTCAATGAGTGGTGCGATTCCGCCGACGTGCCGCTGGGTAATAACCATGTGCGGCTTATGACCGGCAGGCCGACACACGCCGCGGTTGCCATTCAAACCACTGCCGCAGTGGTGCCGACCCATTATGCCTCGGAAGAACGCATCGCCCGTGCGCTTCAGCGTCTCGGCAAGCCCGCAGCTGCCCAATTGATCATCGATTCGCTACCCCAGACAGCCCAGATCCGGTCTGGCGACCTTGGTGAGATCTACGCAACGGAATGGCTCAATGCTCATAGCGGTTATCGGGCTCCAATTAAGCGCCTGCGGTGGAAAGATCACCGGAGCATGGCAATGCGTGGAGACGATGTGATTGGACTGATCCTCGACCCCATAACCCATCGCCTTCGCTTTTTGAAGACCGAAGCCAAGAGCCGTGTCACTCTTCGCGCCCAAACTCTGAAGGAAGCTCGGACGGGGCTTGACAAAGACGGTGACCGAAGCAACGGTTTGAAGTAGCGCCCGACGAACTTCGCTTCGTGAATCGGACCGCCGCGGTTCCCGGTGAAGACGAGATCGCAAGGCCCAGCTTCAGCAGCGCTGGCCGCTTCGTCTAAGTTGCGAAGAAGAGCCACCACCCAGTTTTGCAGTTTGACCATGCGTCGGCTGCGTTCCCG
This sequence comes from Acidobacteriaceae bacterium, assembly GCA_049692235.1. GTDB lineage: Bacteria > Acidobacteriota > Terriglobia > Terriglobales > Acidobacteriaceae > JAKAAZ01. The sequence goes on from JBAVOQ010000069.1 coordinate 5,308, forward strand.
TTTTGTGTCCGCGAAATGCCATCCTCCTTTCCGCCATTCGAGGGTCTTGGAAATACTCACTGTGCCGCGATCGAGATCGAAATCCGACCAGGTCAGCGCCAAGTATTCGCTGGGCCGCATGCCCGTAGTCATCGCGAGAGCCAACAGGGCCTCATACTTGTGCCCGGAAATCGCCGCAATGAACTGCTTCGCCCGCTCGACGTCGAATACCGTGAAACGACGCCGCGTCTCCCGCGGCAGATCGACATCCTCGGCCGGATTCGACAGGAGCAGCTTCCATCGCACCGCCTGCCGCAAAGCCGAGAAGAGGACCGCATGCGTATAACGGATCGTGCGCGCCGACCGCGGCCGGTTAAGTAGTTCGCTGTAGAGCGTCTGGATCTCCGCAGGCATCAAATCCCCGAGCGGCCTAGATGTGAAGTTTCAATAGGTTGTCCATTCGAACCGGAACGTAGAAGCTGATAGTGACGAAACCCCAGCGACTGCGGAGGAACGAATGGACTACCACCAGAATGCCAGATTGATGGTTCATCAGC
>JBAVOQ010000070.1:0-12822 GCA_049692235.1 Acidobacteriaceae bacterium
GATTGAACTGCTTGCCGATTTCCCGGTATTCCGCAAGCGGAATCCTGAAGGGTTCCATTATCATTTCGACATTGTCTTCCATGTAGAATTGTCCCTGTTCTTCTCCTGGAAGCGGCAACTGCTTGCCCCGCCATTCTCCGCCGAGCACAGAATACAGTCCCCAGTGAATCATCATGCCGAACTTGGCTTCACGAAACCATCCAAGCCGCTCCTCCTCTGGGAGGTTGGCTGCTTCCTTTCCGGAAGACCCCCGCGTGATCTGAACGCCTTTGAGAGCGAGCGAGGTGTTTCCAGGCTCGGCCCCCAGCCCTACCAGAGCCGTACTTTTCCAAAGAAATTCTCTACGTTTCATCAGTCAACCTCCTTGCTGACCTTTTGCTCTACATCCGATACGTCCTTAAAACAAAAGCTTCAATCTTGCTGAGTCTCAGTGGTCGAACCAGTGGCTTACCTTGATCACAGTTAGCAGCTTTAGCCATAGTGCGCGGATTCGGGGCATCGGTGAACAAGACGGCTCAGCGAGGCGCCGGCGTCTGTTCAGGTATCAATTCAATCGACTTCAAGTACATCAGGTTGTGGCCGACCCTGCTTGCCGGTCTGATCGTCAACTTGTATTCCGCAGCTTCGGAGAGATCCACACTACCAATATTGAGGGCCTGATAGTGATAACGCCGTGGTGCGCATTCGGTAGTAAGCCGTGGTAAACATTCGAAGGGACCCTCGATGGCGAAGTAACGGGTATAAAACACCGTCGCCTCGAGTGACGCCGAACCCACCGAGACCCGATACTTCCCTCCCTGCCATTCTTCCTGCGCCGCGTAGGTGACCCAGACTTGGTACCGGCGGGGCTGGTTGATTCTGATCCCCCAAGTGACGCTGTCCCGCGGATCGTCCCATTGTGAGATATGGTAACCGCCGCTGCGGGTGTGCCGCTTTACCGTTTTACCTGCAGTCACGGCAGTCACGTACTCCAGCTTGATGGGGGAGCTGCCCTTTTGCACTATCACCGGCGGGTCTACCTCTGGCTTACCGGCGATCTCCAGCACAACCACCGTATCGTCTTCATCCATCGCCTTGCCGGGCAACCGGACCAAGACCCTACCCCCGTCTCTGCTAAACTCCAGGGTCCGGCTGCTGTCCAGGAGCAGATACGCTTTCTTCACCTCGTTCTTCAATCCCACAAGCGACAGTATTCCGTCTTCCGGCCACTCGAAAACGTGCAAGTAGAGCTTTTCCCCCTTGGCAGTGCACCGCCCCCAGGGTAATTCCCCGAACGGACTTGCCGAAGTGCCATAAATGCTTTCACCGTTCAGCCCCACCCACGCACCGACTTTCTCCAAAATGTCCACCGCCGGTTGGGGAAAAGTTCCCTCGCCGGTGGCGCCGACATTGAGAAGATAGTTTCCTCCCTTGCTCACAACGTCTACCAATTGGTGGATCACCTCCCGAGGCGGCTTCCATGTGTCATCGAACTTGTTATATCCCCAACTTTGGTTCAGGGTCTGCGGGGTTTCAAAATACTCTTGCAATTCACCGGCAGGTAGTTCGTGATCCCCCAGGCTCTCATAATCACCCATGGGCTCCTGATCGATAAAAGAGCCAATGCGTCCATCTATAAGACAACGCGGCTGCAAGCTGCGCACCAAATCCACCATCTGCTTCGCCTGCTGGGGCGTGTAGGTCCTGTCATCAAACCAGATGAGTCCGAGAGGGCCGTAGCCCGTCAACAGTTCGCGCACCTGCGGCTTGGCTTTTCCTTCCCAATATTTTTCGTAGTCCTTCTTGGAATCGTGAAAATCCCAGTAATTGCTGTAGGAATTGGGATCTTCATAGTCTATGCGCTGGGCATAGTAGGTGCAGAACCGGATCCCCTCTTGCTGGCAGGCTTCCGATAATTCTTTCAGAGGATCGCGTTTGAAAGGGGTCGCATCCACGATATTGTATTTGCTGACCTTCGAATGAAACATGGCGAACCCGTCTTCATGCTTGGCGGTGATGACTATGTATTTCATGCCGGTCGCTTTTACCATGCTCACCCATCGCTGCGCGTCGAAGTTCACCGGATTGAACTGGCGGCCGACATCGCGGTAATCCGCAAGCGGGATCCTGAAGTTTTCCATTATCAATTCCTCATTGTCGTCTGCCAAGTATTCTCCCAATCCTCCTTTTGCGCCGTTACTTGGAACCGGCAACTGCTTGCCCCGCCATTCCCCTCCAAGCACAGAATACAGTCCCCAGTGAATCATCATGCCGAACTTGGCTTCACGAAACCATCCAAGCCGCTCCTCTGGGGAGGTAAGACTAGGCCACTTGGCCTGAGTGCCCATAACGTCGCCCGCCAGCGCCCGAGTCCCTGAAAGCGAATCCAGTACTCCCGTGCCCCCGATGACTCCCATGCCGAGTAATTTGTGGAATGTCCTTCTATTCATTCTCAACCTCCCTTTGGCTATCGCCGTACTGTCAAGTATTCCTGCCTTCAGACAGATAATTTGTTAAATGGCTTGAGGACAGAAAGGATTCTGCGTCCGCCACTGGTTTCGAGAATGTTGCCGTGGAATTAGGGCGCTCGGCCCGTAACAGCCGAGTTGCGGGATCGGATGTGACACGGGTCGCGAGGGAAGCGAGCTTCGTCAGGCGTCCAAGCGTAGACATGTGCATCGATGTAACCTGTGGTCATGGTGACCTTCTCTCCGCGGCGAGATCCAGTGCAAATGTGAATCCGGCCAATACCTGCCTCCGACTCCACTGCTGCATATCTCTTCCTATTCATGATGGAAAGTCAATGCATCCGTCATGAACAGCATTGACGTTTTGCCTGACCTTCAATATACTATATACCGTGTGTATGCAATGTGCTTTCTAGCATTAGAACTCGCATACACCGAACATCGCTGGTGGAGAGTATTGCTGACAAAGCTGCCTTCTAGAATGTTCCCACCACGCAGGAAAGATCGACGGGGCAACAATGGCTTTGCTGGAGAGATTAGTCATCATGGAGTGACCGGTCCACTGCGCTGACCGTGGGTTAGGCTGTGATTCTGGAAGGAAGCACAGTTCAGAGCCACAAGCGGAGAGGAACCGGTCATGAAGGAAAAGGTACGATTTTTGGGTTTGGATGTCCATGCCGAGACGATTGCGGTTGGCAGTCGCCGAGGCTGATGGCGAGGTGCGCAGCCTGGGAACGATCGCTAACCGGGAAGAATCGATCCGCAAGCTGGTGAAGAAGCGTGGGTGCGGTGGAACAGTTGAGGGCCTGTTGCGAGGCCGGACCAACGGGTTACGTACTCTACTGGCAACTGGCGGAGCTGGGAGTCAAGTGCGAAGTGATCGCGCCGACTCTGGTTCCGATGAAGGCTGGCGACCGGGTGAAGACGGACCGGCGGGATGCGGAACGATTGGCGCGCAGTTATCTGTCCGGCGATCTGACTGCGGTGTGGGTACCGGATGGGGCTTCCGAGGCGCTGCGCGATCTGGTGCGGGCGCGCGAGACGGCTAAGCAGGATCAGTTACGTGCGCGTCACCGGCTGAACAAGTTCCTGCTACGCATGGGGCAGCGGCCTGCGGCGGGGATGAAGGCGTGGACGGCCCCCCTACATGGCCTGGGTGCGGCAGGGTCACTTTACGCAGTTGGCGCGCGAGGCCACGATGCTGGATTATCTGCACGAGGTCGATCACATGGGCGAGCGGGTGAAGCGGCTGGAGCAGTCCATCACGGAAGCCGTGAAGCTGGCTACGCCCGCAGTGCAGGAGGTGGTCAAGGGCTTGCAGGCGTTGCGCGGTATCGCGGAGATTTCGGCGGTGACGATCGTGGCTGAGGTAGGCGAGTTATCTCGCTTCCAGAGTGCGCGACAACCTGATGGGTTACAGCGGAGCCGTGCCCAGCGAAGACTCCAGCGGCAAGCGAACCCGGCGGGGAAGCATCACCAAGACCGGCAACGCACATTTGCGACGCATCGTCGTCGAAGCTGCATGGAGTTATCGGAACCGGCCCGCCATCGGCCCTCGGCTGCGCAAGCGACAAGAAGGTGTGCCGGAACCCGTAAAGGAAATCGCCTGGAAGGCACAGATCCGGCTGCACAAGCGTTACACGAAGTTGGCGGCGGCAGGCAAGGACCAGTGGAAGATCAGCAAGCGCGGCATCCAGATCGCGACCGGAACCATCGTGGATGCGACCATTCTCCACGCGCCATCCTCGACCAAGAATAAAGCAGGCCAGCGCGATCCGGAAAGGCACCAGATGAAGAAGGGGAACCAATGGTACTTCGGAATCAACGCGCATGTAGGCGTGGCCTCGAAGTCGAAGCTGGTGCATTCGGTGACGACCTCGGCGGCCAGCGTAGCGGACAAACATATGCTGCCCGACCTGCTGCATGGCGAGGAGAAAAAAGTCTGGGGCGATGCGGCCTACCAGGGACAAAGCCAAACTATTCGCGAAGCCGCTCCGCGGGCGCAGGACATGACCCATCGCCGGACGAAGTTCAAGAACTATGTGGATGAGTTACAAAAGAAAAAGAACACCACCAAGTCCAGAGTAAGGGCCAAAGTGGAACACGTCCTCCGGGTGCTGAAGCGCCAGTTCGGCTTCGACCGGGTGCGCTACCGCGGCCTGGCCAAGAACCATCACCGCCTGTGCGCCTGTTTCGCCCTAGTGAATCTGTATCACCACCGCAAACGACTACTTGTGCAGAGGGCGTAGTGTGCGCCGGAGGCTGGGAAATGGCCTCGTGAACTTCAAAATCAACCGTTAGGAGCACCGCCTTCGGTCATGTTTTCTCGCACACAGCTTGCAGGCAGCCGCTTGCGCATCGTCGCCCGTCAAATCAACCACCTGTGCAGAGGTCCCATAGGTTAATTTCTCAGCCTATGCTGAATCGTAGAACTGAAATAAGTTACCGTATTAAGATCTTATCAAATTAGTTTCAGTGAGGTATTTCATGCTAATCGAGCGGCCGACTATCATCGGAATTCCAGCACCACAAGGTCCTTATGTACCTGTAGTACGTGTAGACAATCTCCTTTTCCTGTCTGGACAAGGCCCTATCGATCCAGCAACGAACGAGTTTCGCTTGGGAACCGTGCAGGAGCAAACGCGACTTGTTATTCAGAATCTCCAGACGATCCTTTCGAGCTGTGGCACTAGCCTAGGCAATGTTGTCAAATGTTCCGTTTTTATCGCCGACCCAAATGACTTTTCCGCGATGAATGATGTGTACGCTGAATATTTTGGAAGCAGTAAGCCTGCCCGTACAACAGTCGTGACGATGCTTGTTGTTCCAGGTATGAAGGTAGAGATTGATTGCATAGCTTCCTCGCAAAAGTAGTCATGAGTGCGGTCAATTATGTAGTCGGGTTCAGAATTGTTAGGAATCCAAGAAGGTAAATACTATGGTGACTCGTCGAACATTCCTGGCGACCAATTTGGGAGCGGCAGCTCAGTCGGCCCTTGGATTTCATTTGCCTACCTTTAGTTCAATCGTGCAAAACGTGGCTGAAGAAGATAATATCCCACGATCCCACAGAGATTTTTGGAACGACTGGCCGAATTACATCACGGGGCGAATGGATCAAGCTAGGATCTCCAGAAAGGCGATTTTGGCCCAAATTCGATCTAAGGAGGAGATCGCGGAGCGGTCTGCTACCGTGCGCTCGCAACTCTGGAATATCCTCGGCGGTCGGCCCGATGAGACGCCGCTAAATGCCCGCACAACAGGCAAAATCGAACGGGATGGATACCGGATCGAAAAAGTCATTTTTGAAAGTATGCCACAAGTTTATGTTACAGCGAATCTGTATGTCCCGAAAACAGGGAAACCTCCATACCCTGGAATCATCGTGCCACTCGGACACGCTCCCAATGGCAAAGCGTACCGTAACTATCAGTACTCGTACCAGAGCTTGGCTCGGAAGGGTTATATGGTGCTTGCCTACGATCCCTTCGGGCAGGGTGAGAGAATTCAGTATTTTCAGCCTGGAACAAGTCGTTCTCGTTACCCAGTCGTGACCTCCGAGCATAGTCAGCCAGGAAAGCCGATGATTCTGTTTGGCAGCGGTTTTGCGCGGTATCTGGTGTGGGATGGGATTCGAGCTCTTGATTACCTTCTGAGCCGTTCTGAGGTAGACCCGCAACGTATAGGCTGCACGGGGTCATCGGGCGGCGGCACCATGACGATGTATGTGGTAGCTCTCAAGCCTCGGATCAAAGTAGCGGTTACGGTTGAGGGAAACTTCGAGAATCTGGCCGGGCCATATTATGATCCACCGGGAGCGGTCGACGATGCCGAGCAAAATATTGTGGGAAGCCTCGCTTTGGGCTTGGATCGGGGCGATCTACTGGCATCGTTTGCTCCCAAACCTCTCCTGATGTGTTACACAGTTCCCGATGAGGGACTAACGTACTCTCCTGTATATCAGGAGGCGACTGCAGAAATCTACAAGGAACTGTTGAGAGTCTATGGGATCCTTGGGGTTAGAGACAGAGTGGGACTGATTGCCGGTCACCAACCACATGGCCTCGAGTTCTTTTCACGGCGTGCGATGTATGCCTGGTTCAATCGATGGTTTGGCAAGACGGAGGCAGGAGTGGACGAAGCGGAATATGATGCTTCGCCGGACGCTGCCCTGAACTGTACTACTACTGGTCAGGTATTGACGTCGCTCGGTGGAAGGTCAGTAGTTCAGCTGAACAGTGATTTTGCCAAACGACTCTTACCTCTTAGCTCTTTCAGTGCTGAATCAGCCGATCTTTCCGTGGCTCGGGAACGAGTTTGTACGCAGGTCGCCAAGTTACTTGCTCTTCCATCGGAACGGACTGCCCTCCGCAGTCAAACACTTTCGTCCGATATCAGGATGAAGCTGCGCATGGAAGAGATTCAATTTGAGTCTGAACCGGGCGTTCGTGTTACAGGTTGGTTCAGCCGGCTGGAAGCTGGAGCTGCAGCGCGTCCTTGTGTACTTTACATCAGCGATGGGCTTGCTGATGAAGTAGTTGCGGAACCGAGTCCATTCGATGAGATATTCAACACTGGCTACGCAGTATGCGCAATCAACCTGCGTGGAATGGGTCTTTCTGTCCCGCGTCCTCCACGCGGCGGGCCAGACTACTATAACGGAATGTTGCTAGAGGACAGGTTTGCCTGGGCGAATCTGGTATTGGGAATTTCGGTTATTGGTCAGAGGGTTTGGGATATCTTGCGTACTTCCGACTATCTTGCTTCACGATCCGATGTTGACCTATCGCAGGTTCAGATTGTGGGGAAGGGGCCCGCAGGTTTGGCGGCACTGATGGCTGCTGCGCTAGATCGGCGCGTTCGGTCCGTTCTTATCGATCGAACTCTTGCTACTCACACCTCGATTGTCGATTCACAAGAATATTCACTTCCCCTCGATTGGTTTCTGCCTGGAATATTGCAGCACTTCGACCTTCCGGATATTGTAGCCGCAATCCATCCACGTCCAACGTGGGTTCTGAACGCTGTAGATGCTATAGAAGGCGTTCTCCCCGAGTCTGCGGTACACTAATCCTATTTGCAGAGAATATCCGCGGTGTCGCCTGTGTTCAAGAAATTAAGAATCCTCACCACGCCAGATATACCAGTGGAGGATAAGAGTATATATATTGATTGGTTAAAGAATACCTGACTTAGAAGTCTAGCAATAATAATCTGAACACTAAAGCGTGTGCTGATATCTTGCAAGTGTGGGTGTCGCCAACGAGATCGAGGTCAAATACAGAGCGCTGGCGGATCGGCTGGTTGAGGCCACGCTACGGCGGTGGGCGGCCGTCGAGGCGCGTAGCCTGGGGCGTAGCGGAGTAAGGCAGCTAGCATAAATGTTCAAGTTATTTATGCTAGCTGCCTTAGCGTTGGTTGGCGTTTACCTGGATACTAGTGGCGCGATAGGACTGTAGAATTGCAATCGCTTCTTGCTACATCATAGCCATCAAAAGCAACTAGGAGGAATAGGACTTATGAAAAGTAAGGTTCTTAAGCTGCTTTTTATGTTTCTGGCAATAGCGCTTTTGACTTTACCTACTCGTGGGGATGCAGAAGCTGTGAGCTTTGCACGTAAGGGAAATACCATTGAGGTGTCAATTGGCGGAAAACCTTTTACCGTTTATCACTTCGATCCAAAAACGTCTAAAGCATATTTGCAGCCATTGCGCAGCGCAAACGGCATAGTTGTAACGCGGGGTTTTCCAATTGGGGATACTATTCCTCTCGCACACCAGCATGATCCCAGCGTGGAGCCGCACCAGCGGGCAATGTACTTTGGGCATGGGAATATCAATGGATATGACTTTTGGGCTGAAGAAGCATTTATGAAGTATTACACTTCAGGACACCCAGCAGGCTTCGGACGAATGGTGTTTCGCAAGATTGACGAGATGAGTGGCGGACCTTCTTCTGGCACTATTCGCGCAACGTTTGACCTTGAGGGACCGGATCATAAGCCCTTTTCAAGGGAAACCCAGGAATTTATATTCAGGGGCGACAAGAGATCGCGCATTATCGACTGTAAAATTGTCATACATGCCAACCATGGGCCAGTGAAGTTTGGCGACACGAAAGAGGGTACCTTCGCTATTCGTCTGGCCCCCGAGTTGGATGCTCCCAGAGGGGCGATGGTGGATTCAAAGGGCGGTCAAGGCGAAACCCAGATCTGGGGTAAGCGCGCCGACTGGGTCAACGTCGATGGTGTCATCGATGGCCGGACACTTGGCGTTGCAATTTTCGATAGTCCAAAAAGCTTTCGTCATCCCACCTACTGGCACGCGCGCGGTTATGGATTGCTGGCAGCAAATCCCTTCGGCCTTTCGTTCTTTCTTCGCGATCCGAAGAAGGACGGAAGTTATATAGTCCCCGCTGGAAAGTCGATCCATTTTCAGTACCGTGTATTTATTCACGATGGCAATTATAAGCAGGCGCGTGTCGCGGAGCGATATAGCCAATATGCTGCCCACCATGATGGGCAGCATGTTGGGAATTTCTAAAGATTGAGAGTGAAGCGAAATGGACGAGAGCAGACGGGAGTTTATGAAGAGGGGTGCGAAAGCGGCCGCCACGATTGCAGCTGCCCAACCTCTAAGGGTATTGGAAGCGCAGGCAAATGTTCTGGGCGCGAACAACCGCGTACGTGTTGCGATTATCGGACTACGTGGTCGCGGCGAAGAACACATCAAGAGATATGGAGCGCTATCGAACGTAGAAATCGCGGCCCTTTGCGACGTTGATGACAACGTAATGAGGGAACGCCTTCCAGAAGCACAGAAGCTAGGTTTTCACCCCCAGACCTACACCGATATACGGAAGGTGCTTGATGACAAGTCAATCGATGCTATCTCAATTGCCACGCCTCACCACTGGCATTCCCTGATGGGGATCTGGGCATGCCAAGCTGGCAAGGACGTGTATGTGGAAAAACCCTGCTCCCATAATTTGTGGGAGGGAGGACAACTCGTGCGCGCAGCGGCGAAATATAACCGGATCGTGCAGCATGGAACCCAGAGTCGGTCCACTCCCGAGGTGATGGAGGCGATAAAAAGAATACAGGACGGCCTTGTCGGAGAGGTTTACTTATCGCGTGGGCTATGTTTCAAACGGAGAGACACCATCGGCCACACACCTGTATCTCCGATGCCTGCGGGAGTTGACTATAACCTCTGGACAGGACCGGCTCCCCTGCTGCCATTTACAAGGAACCATTTTCATTACAACTGGCACTGGTTCTGGAATTACGGCAACGGCGATCTAGGGAACCAGGGCATTCATCAGTTGGACATTGCGCGATGGGGATTGGGCCTGGGATTTCCTGACAAGATATCGGCGATCGGCGGTCATTTCATGTTCGATGACGACCAGCAAACTCCCAACACCCTGAACTGTGCGTTCGAGTACAATCACCTGGGTGGGAAACGTACTTTGCTGGAGTTCGAAGTACGTCATTGGGACACGAATCACGAGGCTGGAATCGGAATGAACCACAAAACCACAAAACCTGTGGCGGAATCGGCGCAAGGTGGACTGGGTCCGCACGAGGGAAGTTACAACACGGTGGGGAATATTTTTTATGGGCCCGAGGGATACCTGGCCATCGATGGCGCCAATGGCGGCTTTGAGAGCTGGATGGGAAAAAAGCAGCAGCCCGGTCCATCCGCGCCGGCAACCAATGACGATAATTTTGCGAACTTTATTGCCTGCGTGATCAGCCGGAAAAAAGAAGACCTCAATGCGCCTATCGAGGAAGGACACATCTCCGCAGGCTTGGCGCATCTGGCAAATGCTTCCTACCGACTCGGTCGAACTTTGAATTTTGATCCGCAGACTCAGTTAGTTAAGAACGATGAAGAAGCCAATCACCTATTGCGCGATGATGACCGTGGATATCGCGCGCCCTTCGTCGTGCCAGAACAGGTCTAATACGGAGTCCCGCGAGTCATGGCGTGGAATTAAGGGCATCCTTATTGTCAACCCTCTGGTATCGAGACTGGGTTTATTTGGGTAATATCATCTCCCTCAGGGATAAATCGAAAGGAAATGAACGATGCTGAAGCTTACAAACCGGGTGGCAGTGGTCACTGGAGGTGGACGTGGAATCGGCCAGGCAATCGCTGAGTTGTTCGCCGCACAAGGAGCTAATGTGCAGATCATTGACCGCGATGAGAGCTATTCGGAAGCTACGATCAAAAGAATTGTGGAGCGCGGAGGGACCGCCACATATTACCCGTGCGATATTTCCAACCAAGTGTCTGTCAATAATGTGTTCGAAAAGATCGGGCAGAACTGCCCGATTGACATTCTCGTGAACAATGCCGGAGTTTCCCACATAGGTAACGTCGAAAATACGAGCGAAGAGGACTTTGACAAAGTGTTTAGTGTCAACGTGAAGGGAGCTTACAACTGCCTGAGAGCATGTATTAAGCACATGAAGGCCAGTGGTGGAGGGGTCATATTGAACATGGCCTCGATTGCAGCCTCTGTGGGCCTTTCTGATCGTTTTGCATATTCGATGAGCAAGGGAGCGGTCGTTGCTATGACCTATTCTGTTGCTAAGGACTATCTTGCAGAGAAAATTCGTTGTAATTGCATTTCACCAGCACGGGTGCATACCACATTTGTAGATAACTACCTGACCAAATATTATCGTGGCAATGAAGCAGAGATGTTCCAAAAACTCGCACTCACGCAGCCTGTAGGGAGAATGGCAGAACCAGTAGAGGTCGCCTATTTGGCGCTTTTTTTGTGTTCGGATGAAGCGTCTTTCATTACAGGGACCGATTATCCGCTCGACGGCGGATTTCTAAGACTCAAGTAGCCGGGCGGCAATCTGAGGTCAAGCGCCATTAATTTGGTAACTCCCACCGGGAACCATGAATCAATCTGGTTCATTGTGCGGCTTAGGTATGACCTTTCCAGACCCGGCAACAGCCTGTTGTGATATGTCTACCATGGAGTGGATACATTATGTATAATATGCAGGTACGTTGAGGGCAACGAGCAGATTAGCTTTCTGAAAGCTTGGAGATGGAATACCGAATGAAAATTTCGTGTAAAGCCCAGTTTCGTCGAGCGACCGAGATCGCATATCTGGATACAGCAGCGGAAGGTTTGCCGCTTGACGAATCGAAAGATGCCCTGCTGGAGTATTTTGCGGATAAATCGTCGGGTACCCCGGGACGCATTCGAATGTTCGAGGTGGAGAACAACACCGTACGGGCTGTCGCTTCTATCCTTGGTACTTCTGAAAAGAACGTCGCCTTAGTCGGCAATGCCACAGAAGCCCTGAACCTGCTCGGCAACTCCATCCGTTGGAAATCTGGCGATGAGGTCCTTATTACCGACCTGGAATTCCCGTCGAACGTCGTGTGTTGGTTGCGATTGCGCGAACAGGGAGTTCGCGTCGAGGTTATCCCATCTCGTTCTGGTGAAATCGAACTCCATCATTTTACTTCGCGCCTTCGGCCAAATACGAGAGTCGTTTCCGTTAGCCAGGTAAGTTACAAAACCGGCACCCAAGTTTCATTTCTTGCTGAGTTATCACGTGAAGTACATCGGGCCGGAGCTCTGCTCGTGGTAGATGCTACCCAGGCACTCGGACGCGTACCAGTGGGTGTGGAGGGTGTCGATTTTCTCGTTGCAAGCTCTTATAAGTGGCTCTTGGGAGTGCATGGTCTTGGAGTGGTATACTGCGCGCCTCACGTGCTGGACGAGTTAAAGCCGGGCGCAGCCGGTTGGTATTCCGTCAATGATGTTTTTGCGCCTGATCGATTTGAACGCTTCGCGTTGAAAGAGGGAGCGGCGCGCTTCGTTGGTGGAATGCCAAACTTCTCCTCTATATATGTTCTGCACAAGAGCCTAACTTTTCTCATTCAGTTAGGCATAAGAGGAATTGATGCTGAGCTTAAGCCCTTGGTCCAAAAAGCACGCGAAGGAATTGCCGCCCTCGGCTTCCAACTGCTGACCCCGGCGGACCCTGCATCTAGCTCAGGCATTGTGTCGTTTGCATATGATGCTCCTGAGGATCTCGGCCAGGCTCTGCGCGATGTGGGTGTGGTCGTCTGGGCGGGCGATGGACGCCTGCGAGCATCCGTACATATCTACAATGACGAGCATGACATCGACATGCTCTTAGCTTCACTAGCGGAGCTACCAGCATCTGCACTGTCCGATAAATAGGGGTAGAGAAACATGGAGACAGTTCAAATCGGGTTGATCGGCTGCGGCCTTTTTGGAGAGAGTCATCTTCAAGCATTTCGAGCAGTGCGTGGAGCTAAAATAGCGGCCCTGTATGATATTGATCGCGACCGTGCGGGGCGAATTTCTCGGG
>JBAVOQ010000071.1:0-36696 GCA_049692235.1 Acidobacteriaceae bacterium
AAACAGCAGCGTCTGGTTGACCGTGTCAGCAATGAAGTTCTGGCCCATGAATCCAATCTAAAACAGAACCTGCTGCGCACACACTCTCGGCTTCGTCAAGAATCTATGCCCGACACACACCTAGAGGTCGTTGAACATGTTGTCGCTGACAGCGTACCCTGAAGGCTGAGGAATTCGATGCTGTCTTTGGAAACTGTTCCACCGCGCCAGCACACGTCCACTGGGCCCGCTGGGCCGCAATTGCCAGAGCCGAGCTACGCCGAGCGGGTTCGCACGCTGCTGTCCGTCACTTCGATTGCCACCCTCTCAACGCTGTCCCGCAAACATGTGGGATTTCCTTTCGGCTCGCTGATGCCCTACGCGCTCGATTCTGCCGGGCGGCCGATTTTCCTGATCAGCAACATGGCGATGCATACACAGAATTTGAAAGCCGATGTCCGTGCCAGCTTATTTGTGGAACAAACAGGTGCGGATGGCGACCCCTTAGGCGCCGCGCGAGCAACGCTGATGGGGCATGTTGAACCGGTACCGCAGGAAGACATCGCCAGCACACGAGAACAATATCTGGCGCGCCACCCGAACAGCCGCTACTGGGTCGATTTCGCCGACTTCAATTTCTTTCTGCTGCAACCGATCGACGTCTATTACGTTGGCGGCTTCGGCGTCATGGGTTGGGTCGAGGCAACTGAATATGAGCACGCCTCGCCCGATCCTTTGGCGGAAGCCTCGGCAGGCATCTTGAGCCATATGAATGCCGATCACGCGGACTCCATGATTTTGCTGGCGCGGACCCATGCGAACATGGTCGCTTCGGAAGCGACCATGACATCCGTGGATCGACTGGGATTCTCTCTGCGGCTGAAGACTGCGGAAGGCATGAAGGGTACTCGCATCAACTTTCCACGAGAAGTCACTACCCCGCAGGAAACGCGGAACGTGCTGGTTGAAATGGTTCGTCAAGCTGGAAGTTCGCCGCGCGTTTAAGCCCGATCAAATCGCCCGTGGAGGTGGCCTTCTGGGTTTCAAGAGTCAAGGACTGTCTATGCAGACGCTGTACGCCGGTTGCGTCGAAATAGCATCTCACCCGCGAAGCGGCTCATCCGCTGTAAGTCCCTCGGATCGATGAACAGCACATAGGCGGTCAGAACATCCCACTCAAACATTGGGATGTTGAGCGAATATTCAATCGACAAATGAAACAGCAATCCAAGCAACAGCAGCGGGTAACGGAATGTTCGAAACCAGATCAATACGCCGAGACTGAACTCAAGGACTAGGGTGTACCAGGTTACCAGTTTCAAAATCCAAAGCTGCTGCGTCCAACCGGGCAATGGAAAACGCTGGATGGCATGAATGTGGAATACATAAAACAGTGCGGTTCCATTCAACCAGGGCGCGCCCTTAATCTTCCATAAGAACGAAGAAAAATAAAGCAGCGCAAGTTCAAACTGAATCATGCGCTGCGCCCACGGAGCCCGTAGTGTAATTTCGGCGCTCTCCAGCTTCCTGCGAACACGTATCACGCGGTCGACCGACAACGCGGCTCCCGCAGGAGCAAACATCAGGAAGAATCCAGTGACGCGCAGAAACACATCCCCGCCATGCAGGATGTAGAGATTTCTTTGTTGGATGGAAGCCAGGCAAAAGAACACGGCGATGCTGCTCAGGCGGGTCCACAATCCGACCGTAAGCAGTATGGCAAAGCCCAGGAAAATCCAGAAAAATGC
Source organism: Acidobacteriaceae bacterium (assembly GCA_049692235.1). Classification (GTDB taxonomy): domain Bacteria; phylum Acidobacteriota; class Terriglobia; order Terriglobales; family Acidobacteriaceae; genus JAKAAZ01. Next base: position 1,728 of record JBAVOQ010000071.1, read on the forward strand.
CGTGATCCAGGTGTCATTCTGCGGCATCACTGTGAACAAGTTCAGTCGAACACCCGGCTCGACTCTAGTCATGGTCCGGAGCGTCACCCAACTGTGAACGCCAAACCAATCCAGCCATTCTGGATGCAGCAGGATAAGCGTCATCGTGACACAGGTTCCGTACAAAATCCGGAAGACTGCTATCGGCGTGGGAGACTGGGGCGCGAAGAAGAACCGCTCCCATGCTTCGCGCAACCTCGCAAAGGTCATCGAAGGTCCTCGCCGCTGACATAGTATTCGTAGAAGAATTCCGGCTTAGGCACAGGCTCCTGGGCCGGCGTCACGCCATACTGGATCGGCGCCTGAAATTTCATCAGGATCACCATCTGCGGCGGATCCGTCGGGCTATTCAGCAAGCTTGCGACGTGTCTCGCCACGTCCGGCCATAGCGCGGTGTATCGTGAGTCGCACAGAACTTCCTCAAATTTTCGATATCGCTCTTCGCGGTATTTTTTGCCATAACTGAGTTGCTCCATCCGCGGAAAATTGAACACGCGCATGCGGTGATCCTGCGTAACGGCAACCGCTTGAATAAAGGAGTTGACTGGCCTCGGATTCGGAGCGAAGAAATCCCACGACTGAAACAAGCCGGTCCACAGCAGGTACGGTCGAACAATCTCTTTGATTTGCGGCAGAGGCGCAACATTCAAAGGGATCGCCCAGCTCACAATTGCAACCATATTGAACAAAATAAAAGTGCTGATAGCGCCGCGCCGGAAACCTGGGTTCTCCTTATTCGCGGGCTGCGACGAATGAACAGCTTGTGACGCCTGAGGATTCGCGCCCTCAGAGGCGTCTTTCCTGTCGGGCAGATTTTCGCCGGTTGCATTCATGCCTTCTTCCAGTCTCACCCACGGGTTCTTCGTTGACCAGACCCAAGGTGGGTACCATCCACATTTCAGACGGCGACAATCCGCCGGATAGGTCCGGTTATGGCAAACAAACTTCGAATGCAGCCACCGTCATTCGCAAATCGTAGGAACGGCGAAGACGGAGCAACGCCACAATATAATAGAAAGACCATGTCCTTGAGAAAATTGCTAGTCGCGGCGTCCGTCTTCGCCGCCCTGTTCGCAGGTACGCTGCAAGCAGTCAATCGAAATACGCCTGCGGCTCCAGAACAATATCGTCTCCGGCTCTACCACCTTCATACCGGGCAACACATTGATGTGGTGTACCGCGTGGGCAATCGCTACCTGCCGGATGCGGTGGCAGAGCTCGATCATTTTCTGCGCGATCATCGCACCGGAGACGTCAAAGATTATGACCTGAAAGAGTTCGACCTGCTACACGATTTGATGGCCCGCCTCGGCGATCCCGACGGAACGATCGACATCGTCTGCGGCTATCGCACTCCGTGGAGCAACAACTACCTGCGCGAGCATGGACACGGCGTGGCGTTGCATAGCGAGCACATGCAAGCCAAGGCCATCGACATCCGCATTCCGGGTGTGCCGACGGCCAAAGTTCGCGACACAGCCCTGGCCCTCCATCGCGGCGGGGTGGGCTATTACAAGCAGTCGAATTTCGTTCACGTGGATGTTGGTCCCGTGCGCCGCTGGTAGTTGTTCTAGCCTGGGTACGGCGGCCCTTTTGCCAGCCATGCTTGCAGTGATCGGTCGCGGCCGTAGATATCGTTGAAGAAATGCACGGAGCCATCTTCTTCCACCAACGCGGTGATGTAGAGAATCAGCACTGGAATCGGCACCTTCAAGTTCACCTGCTGATTGTTCGGGCCAGTCTGCATCGCCGCACGCACTTTCTCCGGCGTCCACGGCGGCTGATCGCGCAGCAGATAGGCAGCCAGTTCCGTTGGCTGTTGCACTCGAATACAACCGTGACTGAAGTCCCGCCGCGACTGCGAAAATAGTTGCTGTGCCGGCGTGCCGTGCAGATATACGCTGTGTTCATTCGGGAACAGGAATTTCACCAGCCCGAGAGAATTGTCCGGACCCGGCTTCTGCCGCACCATGAGTTTTGCGGCGCGCAATTGCGCCAGTACGTCGTCATTGATGGGCCCACTTGTCACCACCGTGCCGCTGTAGGTGACAACTTCAAAATTCTTGTTCGCGATGTAGTTTCTATTTTTCACAATCGCAGGAACAATTTCGCTGCGCAGAATGCTGGTGGGAACATTCCAGTAAGGACGAAACACAATGTACTGCATGTCTTTCGCAAATACGGGGGTCTGATGTCGGACAGCCTTTCCGACGACGACATTCATTTTCAATGCGACCTTGTGATCCGCGGAAAACACTCGCAGAACGAATTCCGGCACATTGACAACTATCGGCGGCTGCGGGAAAGAAGGCGGCAACCAGCGCCAACGCTCCAAGGCATCATCCAACTGCTGCACACGAAACGACAATGGCACATTCAGTTGACGGATGGTCTGCTTGCCCAGCTTGCCGTCCGGCACTAGACCATGACGATCCTGAAACAGCTTCACTCCATCCACCAACGCGCCGGTATAGAGATGCGAGTCCGCGCTCACTGACGCGGTCTGCAGAAGATCGCCGAGCAGTTCCAATCGCTGCGCAAGTTGCGCAGTTTCAGGGTAGGTGTCGCCCGGAGCTACCGTCTTTGCCGTTTGAGGAAGCAGCGCGCCATCGCCTTTCGCGGCGAGCTGCAGATATCGTTGGAGTGCAACCTCTGTTCGCTTGTAGCCGGCATACGGAGGCTCCAGGTCGTTCAGGTTGGCCTGGACATTGGTGGCATGAATCACATCCTGAGCGACAAATTGCGGCAGATTGTATTTCTTGTTGTGAATGTCGATGCCGAAATTGAAATGTTTTGGATTGACGCGGCCAATGTGCAGATCAGAAATGTAGCGCAGCGTACACACTGTGAGCGCCGCATCGAAGTTTGCTTCGGTTGTTGGATCTGCTTTGGCTTTCAGCGCGGCGAGACGACCCTGCCAGCGCGCAGCGTCGTAGTCGTCTGGGATCAACCCTTTTTGCCGGCTGCTTTCCAGCGCCTGGATCACTGCAAGTGCCTGCTGCGTAGGCTGCCCGTTGGCAGTTAGCCACACGGGAGAAAAGTTAGACCCCTGATACAGCTGCAGAAAATCTGCGCGATAGTCAGAAAAATTGGGCCAACGCAAGTCGGGAAGTTTCCCCGCCGCTGCGACTTCCTGCAGGCGAACCGACAGCGGTGTGGCACCGGGCGACGTCATTGCCGGCTGTGTTTGCTGAAGACTCCTCGCAACACCAAACGATGCTGCCACACACAACAAAAGAGCGAGTGTCCGCAAGTAGGTCCGAAGGGATGCTGGGAGCATGGCCCATTACATCACTTCTTCTATTCTGGCTGGAAGAATTTCCATGGTGAGTGATCTGGGATCACGGGCGTGGATCGAGAGTTTTTCAAGCCACGCGCTAAACTCGCACCAGCAGCGGCACTGTTGCCAGCGAAGCCACGTCACGACCATTGACAACCACTCGCGATCCGCGACCGTTGAATTGGTACACAGTCTTCGTTCCCGACCCGACCACCGTAAGACTGCTGTTGCCGGTGTATTGAAACAGCGCAGCCCTGTACATGGCGCGATCCACGCGAACGGTACCAGGATGAGTCTGCGGCTCCAGGGTCAGTATTCTTCTTCCATTTCCGCAACAGGACATGTCGAATTCTCCTCTCGAATCGGTTCTTCATAGAACCAAGTGCCTTCGGGCTCTTCCTCGGTAAGACGGTTGGCCAGAATCGCGCCTCCGGAAAGCGCCAGCCACAGGGTGAGTCGGTCTTCCCATCGCGATTCCAGCATCATCGCAAATGGAGCTGCCACCCACAAGCTGAGGCAATAGAAGCAGTCGGTGGCACCGGAGAGAGACACGCGACGCAACCAGTTTCGGCAGCGAGCAAATATTCTCAGCGGACCGTCCTCGGCATGCAGCAGGTGCGTCAGCCGCCACACCGCAAGGATCGCAACGATGATTCGTAAAGCAGTCATAGAACCCTCATCGCTCCCCGGTCCGGTGGTTGCCGACCCGGGGAGCTGTTTAGTAGTCGAACGTCTAAAGCGACGTCTGTAGGCAGAAGCCGACCGAGGCAGGCGCGTAATTGTGTGAGCCCGGCGAGCTGTTTACGATGCTGCGGTCCCACACATTTAACTGCACCACGTAGCCGCATTTTGGCAGCGACGTTGTGATCAGCGTCCATGCGTTGCCCACAGAAGGCAGCGGCGCCGTCGGAACAATTCCACTGGAAGGCGTCAGCGGTCCTGAGTATGGCTCCGAGCCCATGCTGAACGATCCAAAGTTGAGGTCATACGCAACGTAATGGCCGTTCAACGGAGTGCCGATCACGAACTGACTGCAATCCAGGTTGTTGTCCAGATGCACAGCGGCCTGTGGCGCGGTGTTGTCGAGCTGCAACAAGTGCACATCCGGCAGCGAGCCCAGGACTGGATTGTCCGCCATATCCGCAATCTGCAGCGTGATCAGCCATAGATCGTCGCCACTGGTATCCCACTCACCCAGCAGTGAATCGATGTTGAGAGTGGGATCCATATAGGTGAAATACCCACTCCCATCCGGCGCGCTGGTGTAGGTGGTCCCATCCCAACGCGTCAGCAACAGTGGCGTCGTAAGCGTAATCGGCGAACCGCCACCAGTGTCCTGCACCGTGAGTTTGTACTTGTAACCCACGAACAATTCACCCTGGACAGACACTCTGCCGCCGAACGGGCACGCACGTCCATAGGCATCGGCCGCGGTGTTGGTCAGGGCAAAGACTGCGGTGGAGGTGGTCAGACCCGTGGTGCTGTCGATCATGCTGGTGGGTATGCCACCCAGAATGCTAATCGTAGGCGTCAGGTAATTGGGCTTCGAGCCTGGCTGAATCTGTACATGCGTATCCAGCAGGTTGCCCCAGTATGTCAGCGCATTCGGATCCGTTGTCGAAGGCGGCGCCGCCCATGAAAGCACAGCGCGCACGCGGCCAATTTTGGGCGTGTTGCATGGATTGCGATGCTGACTGAGGTTCACGGGCAGCACTGCGGAGTAGACCAGGCCACCGGCTGGAATGCTGGCGATATCGTGGACTTGCACACCGACAGTACCCAGATAGGTGTATTCGCAGGTGTTGTCCCAGTCCGCCCAGAAGGCAACATATTCCGTGCTGCCAGCTGTGCACAGTCCGCCGCCGTACCCGGAGGGCCGCTTGATCACGAACGTCGCAACCAGCCGTTCCAGGCCGTAGCCTCCTTCCAGTCCGAGGCATTCCAGTTGCTCGAAGGTCACATCCGCGTCGACCTCAGCTAAGCTAGTCAGTGCCGATTGCCAGTCCAGTCCGACGCTTTTCCATTCCGCGATATTGCCTGCAATCGCGCTGGGATCCGCTGCCTTCGCATGCAACGCCTGGTGGAGTTGCGCAAAACCAAAGCGGTGAGACGGTACCGCGCTGTTGACAGTGGCCGCCTTTTTCGCCGACTGCGGCTGATACAACGTCGCCAGCTGCGCCACGGATAACGGGCCGGGATCCGGCAGCGGAATCGGAATCTGCAACGCCTGTTCAAGTTCCTGCGGCGGCAGAATCTGTTTCACGTTCTCGTTGACAGTGGCTGCGATTTCTTTCAGGAAGAGTGGCCTGGGTCGTATCTGGATTTGCGCATCCAGTGTGTTGCCCCATACCGGTGTGTAAGATGGGTCGCCTGCCGTCGGAATCGCGTTCCAGGACAGAATCGCGCGCACTTTTGGCAACACTGGAAAAACGCACCAGTTCGACTTTGGCGACAATTGCACGGAGGCGGCATAGCTCAGCGGCTTTTCAGCATCCTTGTGGCAGTCCGTCTGCTCCGAAATATCGTGCACATTGATCGCCGCCAAGCCCGCATCTTCCCACCCTGAACCGTAGTCGACAAAAAATCGAACATACTCGAACGATCCGTTTTGACAGAGCGAGCCATTGTACCCAGTGGATTGATTCACCTGCACCACAGCTTCCAGAATGTTGGTCGCGGGGTTGAATCCCAGGCAGGTCACTTGCTCGTAAAACAGATCATTCGCGATCGAGACGACGGGTTTATATTCGCTGTCCTTCAGGTTGCCGAAGTAATTTGGGTTGCTGGCCACCAGCCCGGAAAAGTTAAGCCTGTGCGCCTTCACCGCTTCCAGGGCCGCTGACTCATTGCTCGTAATTTTCGCCATGATTTCCTCCGTGCAGAGTTTGGCTGCGCTCGCGGTGAATGCAAAGACGCCAGCCTTCGCACGCACGAAGCGCGCGCGGTCGCCGCATTTCCGTTGCAATCGGGTCTAGATCCGAATCGAACGAATTTCCAGCAGAACCCTGTTCATAACGATGGTGCGGAAATACCGTCGCGCGTTTCACTCGCACGAAAATAATTCAGTAGACCAGACTCGTGGAAACACGGGAGAGGATGCGTTCGGGAATCGGCGCCTGCTTCGAGGCCGCCGTGAGGATTCATATTGTTGTGGTCACGCCGGGATTTCAAGCGGGGAGGACGTGTTCGAGGACCGATCCAGCCGCGAGTCAGAGCGGTGCCCACACGAAGCGGTTCTTACCCACCCGCATAGAGCTGAAAAGCGGCCCAATACAAGGGCTTGCGATACACCGACTGAGAATGGATCAGCGACAGCTTTGCCGTTCTGAGCGCCGAATCGGGCTGGTGGCCTGTCTGGATTTCGCCATAGAGCCGATCCATTAGCAGCGGCGTTGCCGCGTCGCTGGCTTCCCACAAAGCTCCGATCGCGTTATGCGCTCCCGCGCGCAGAAACGCCCAGGACAGCCCGACAAGTCCTTCTCCCGCATACGCACGGAGGCCGGATCCATAGCAGGTCGAGATGGTGACCAGCCGGGCGTGTAGAGGCTGTCTCACAATTTCTCTTGCATACAGCTTATAGGTATCCGGATGCCCCCTCGGCGGGGAAAGTATCACCGCAGAATCCAGAGGACTCCATCGGCTCGCGGTACCATGGGCAACGAAATGAATGTAAGAAAAATCGCCAGGCTGGCCTGCCGTATACGCCACCGGCACGGCACTTGCCCGCGTCAGCACCACTTCATGGTCGGGCGCAAAATGCTTTTCGATGCTGCGAATCTCATCCTCCGCATTCAGCAGCCTTGGATAATCGCTCCCGGACGAGATTGGATCACCAATCAATAACATCCCGTTGCCGCGTGCGCCGTCATCCTGCGAATCCAGACCGGAGATCAACCGTATGGCGTTGGTATTCGCAATGGTGACGTCTTCGATCCAATAGTGGACACCGGCCTCTCCAGGAGCGAGAAGAGTTTCAAAGTTCAATTCGTCCAGGCTGCCGTCTGAGATCAAGACAATCCTTGCTCCCTTGCGCAAGCCGGTCGCAGCCGGAGCGACAAGGACATCGAAAAGATATCGAGCGTCTTGATCGTTCTGGCGGATCGGATCACTCGATCGAAGGATGGCTCTCTGATAGTTTTTTACGTGCGAGTCGATCTCCGCCTGCCCAGGAAGTCGAAAAATGCGCGTGTGATGGCCATCGATCGCCCATAAGTAAGATTGGTCCGGGCAAAGCGCATAGAACAGGATGGTTGCGTTCAGTTTTCGAGCGACTGCCTGGGCATTTACGGATCGCTGATGAACCACCCGGGACGCGTGACTTGTGATCCGCAGACCTTCTTCCAGGGTTTGCGCGCGACCTCTATCCAGCAGCTGCAATGCATCTCGCGAACGATGCGACTCGATGAGAAAGTGGGCGTAATCCTTGTAGAGAGAATCGGCATTTGCGAAGAAAGGGAGCTTCATCTCATCGTCTTTAAGAGAAGAACGTTGCGCTTCAAAGGTAGCCACGGATTTTCTGAACCAGGTCTCGGACGCGCGCGTATTGTGGACCCGTGCATAGTACTTTGCGATCGCATTCTCGACCTCTTCACGCCGCGACGGCATCGTCACCGGGTCTCGATACACCTGCATCAGCAGGCCGGTGGCTTCAGGGCCTGATTTGCTGCGAGCTGCCAGAAGACCCTGCAGAAACAAGGCATCCACCACCGCGGACTGACTGCCCCAGGCACGTGCCGCCTGCAGTGCCTCCAGACTCTGTCGCTCAGCCAGATCGAATTGGCGGCGTTGAAAAAAGAGAAATCCAAGCTCCGTATGCGTCGCTGCGATCAACTCTTTGTCGTTCACCGATTGTGCTGCGCTCAAGGCTCGCCGGTAGTTTGCCTCAGCCGATTTCAGATCTCCCAGGCGATAAAAAGACAAGCCACTGTTGGTGGCCCAGACGATCTGATCATGGACTGAACCAAGTTCCCTGGCTTGTTGTTCTGCCTGCTGAAAGTCGAAAAGCGATTTCTCAAAGTCTCCAAGCTTGTAGTAGGCCCACCCTGCGTTGCCCAGCGCTAACTCCAGGGCCAACCGGGCGCCCGTCGATCGAGCAATCTGGGAAGCCTCTTCAAATCTAGCCAGGGCCTCGTCATATTCTTCGTAATGCAACGACACGGTGCCTAGATTTAAGAGGTCGCTCGTCTCCAGGAACGTATCGCCATGCTGTCTGGCAAACTCCAGACTTCTCTGAAATAAATCCGAAGCGGTGGCAAGCTGGTCACTGTGGAAGGCAATCAGTCCTTCTGTTTGCAGCACCTCTCCCTGCAACGTAGACTCACTTTCTTTGGAAATTTGTTGCGCCGTTTGTAACTCGTGATTAGATCTGTTGGGTTGATTCAGGCGGGTGTGGGCCAGACTCAGGAGCAATTGTCGTTTGATTTCACTATCAGCAGCCACAAATAGGGTTGGAGGATAGCCCCCGAGTAACTGCACCACCCGCGGACTGTTGCCCTGATAGGTGAGGATCTCCGCTTCCAGCAGGCGAAACTTGATGTCCCAGTTTCGATTGCGCCCGGAGAGTTCCTTGCGGGCCTGTTCCGCATCCCGCTGAGCCGCACCCAGATCACCGCGCAGAAATTCCGCGTGAATGTTGTCGTAGGTAGTTTCAGGAGAGAGGCGCATGCTGCGCTGGCAGCCGGAAAGAGCCACGGCGGCCAGCAGACCACCCGCTACGAAGGAGGCATAGTGCTGCCGTTGATGTGACTTGAAGCCGCGCTGACCTTGCCGTGAACATTGCAGCCTAGCTCGGCTCGAACCATGGTGAGTTGAATCGAATGGGGAAAGGCCATGATTTCCCCGAGGAAAATTCTGCCAAAATCTGGAATTTCCACAAAGTGGCCGATCGTCTTGCCCGGAACTGTGCCTTCTACGCCATCCACCAAGGAACATACGACACATCCGTCTTTTTTCCGCTCACGCTTCTCATCCATCCAACCATACCGTTGCAGCGCCCATTCCCAGCCGCTTCGATTCGCACGCCCGGTTACGCTTTGGACTATTTCGCGGGCCTGTCCGTGACCCGCTTGCAATAACGCCGGCCAAAGGATCGGCGAGGAATCATTATCCGCTTCCGAACCGGTACCCATCAAGCGTGAATTCAGTCGAGGACAAACTTCACTTCCGCCGATACGTAATCCCTCGAAGTGGCTGCCGGCAAATGAGATGCTCGTCCCGCTCCCCTCGCGGGGATGCTCTACAGATATTTGCGACACAACCCGGTCTGCTGTGACGATTTCGAGAATATTCAATCCTTCAACTACGGAGGTTACCTGTGTGGACCATGGACCATCCTCAGCAATCGCGCGGCCGGATACCCGTGTATATGCGGAACGACAGGAGATGATGTCCTTGAAATTAAAGGCATCCGTACGGTGTGTTACATAACCGCCCACTGGGGGCAGGGATATTGAGGATACATCCGGAACGACCGCCTCAAATGGCTCTTCAATGAAGCCGCCAAGCGAGTTAGCATCTGCGTGGTAATAAAACACTTTTTGGGCGTTGGATTGCATATCCCCTCCTTGATGCGCAAATGTTATTTCTGGGTCTTCAGGACGAAGCTGTACTGCGCCAGGTCGACTGGAGTTTCCGGATTGGATGGACCTGTATTTCCCTGCACATGCAGGGAGTATTTGCCAACCATCCTGTCTGCCGCCGGAACGGTGATCGAAATGGTATCTTTCGCCTGTTGCGCAGACACATGGACCTGCCATGCGAGCCTGCCGGCTGGAGAATACAGCGAACACGTGTAAGAAGAAAAGCGGTCTTGGGTCGGGATATCCAACACCAATAAAAATGGATCAGCGGGAGGCACAGCGAGGGATGGGATTTGACCGCCGCGGCTGTTACCGCCGATCAACGAGACGGATGGCACAATCTCTGGCGCACTGAATCGAGTAATTTGTTGATGCAACTGTGGAACCACCACCGTGTTCTGGTAGGCAATGAAAAGCAGGCAGGCGGCCAAGGCCGGCATGACAAAGGCAGGCGTCCATAGCCACGGCCCTCGTTTCTTGGCGGCGGATACGGGCACCGGCTTAGATGCGGCAGCGGCCTTGAATTCGGCCTTTGCCGCATCTAAAAATACAGTCGTAGCGCGCAGGTCCATCGCGCACTCTGCGCACTCGAAATAGTGCTCTTCGAATTCGGCGCGCAACTCGGGCGTCAACTCGTTGAGTACATATTTCTCGACCGCCATGGCCTGCGTCGCATCAAGGTGATTCATCAATCACGTCCTACTTCTATGGTGACAAATCCGCCAAAAACGTTTCATCCTCTTTAAAAGGAATCCTTTTCGCCCACCTGCTGAACATATAAAGCCTTGAACGACTGCTTTGCGCGATGGACCAGGACCCTGAGATATTCACGGGTAATTCCAAACTCAGCGCAGACAAGATCTTTGTCGCGCTCATCCAGCAACACCGCCTCAAGAAGGTTCCGATCCCGCTCAGTCAGCTGACTTAGAATCTTCCGTACTGCCTTGGTCGTGTCCTCTGTTTCCAGCATGCTAAGCACAGTCGGCCCCTGATGAACGAACACCGTTTCCGGTTCTTGATCCAGGCTCGATTCCTTTTTGCTTTTGGAACGATAGTGTTCCAGCAGGACGTTATTGCAAATGGAATTCACAAAGGCTCCCAGTCGATCCGCCTGCCTGACGCCGCCTTCGGCTCGCAACAAGCCAATCACTCGGGCGAAGGTCTCCTGGCGCACATCTTCGATCGCCTCGCTGGAGCTCAATCGGGACCGCAGCTTCAACCGGATGAGTTCACTGAAATAGCTCACGAAATGGGCTTCGACTCGAGCATCACCCGATCGAAGTTTTTCAACATAGGATGCGTCAAACGCGAAGAACTGCACGCGCCGTTCCTCCGATTCCGCTGAAGCCTAGGCCCCAATCTTACACCGGGAGGAACAGCATACAAATATCTATGTTGTTGAAGATTCGCTTCGTTCCGCGTTCTTGGAGGATTGCCGGATTGCGGCCATCTGATCGTATCGATCCAGAAAATCCATCACGCTGTCAAACAATGTTGCACGGTAGAAAAAGACGGACTCGTTTGCCATGGAACTGTCGGTCGTCACGGGAAACGAACCTGTTTCCTGGCCTGTGGTGTCATTTGTGCAGTCATTTCGCGCTGCTGCAATCGCGCGATCCGACGGAATGGTCTCAGCTGGAGCCATTTGACCGGTCGCAGAAAGCTCTCCGTCGAATCGCGCTGCATTGCGTGTTACGAGAACCGAAGCAGAAGAGTCTCCAAAGGAGGCAAGGTCGTAATCATTCCGATAAGAACGTGTCGGGTACTTCCGATGATTGGTCGATCTCATATTGGCAACCCTTTACGACTGGATAGTGAACGCTGGCTGAAGAACGTTACAAACTTCGAAACGGATGTAGTCGGGGAAAAGTTGCGCTTGAGAAGGAAATAAACCCCAACAGAGAAAGTCCGGGGCAACCCCACCCGATTCGCGTGTTGACCCCCTGCGGAACCAGCCAGCCGAGCTTGCCCCCCTCACTTCGATGTCCCGTCGCCGCCTATTTGAGAAAAAATGTTTGGGATCGTGAAACGCTTTAACCCGCCTCCGCACTATCTGCTCAGTGGAGATGGGCTGAGCCAGATTCTCCAATATCTGAGTTCCTCAACAACTTCAATAAGCCAGTTGTCCAAGCCCGCCTGTTCCAGGGGAGTGACTATGGGATATACCGACCATTGCGACCTGTACGCTGCCGTCCATGAGGACGGGATCAACCTCGTTGCCCAACATGTCATGCGACAACGTCCGTCGTGGTTCAACTACGCGACACAGTACGTCAGCGATCATCCACAACTTGCCTGCGTGCCGGTGGCACATACCATCGACGTCACCCACTACGGCAATCCGCTTTTCAAGGTTGTCAGTCCGGTTCCGATTCTGGGCGCGGACTCTCCGCCTGTCGGTCTTAATTTCTGCGTGCAGCTGGTCAAGGCCCAGGTGGACTTTCACCCCGGCAACGTGGTGACTCTGCCGCCGGCACTGAGCCCGCCGCTCGCCGCGCAGCATCTCGCCATGCACGTGAAGATCTGCGGCGGAATGGATTGCCCGAGTGAATTCGTAAATGGCTTCCTGCCTTCACCAACGAACTATGGCGATGCGACCAACGTCCAACAGCCGAAGGAAGTAGTCCCGCCCACGCGCAAACTTCTCTGTTTCTGTCTGGATGCGTACCTGGTGGCCCACGTCGCGGTGCAGTCGATTGCCGGCAAACCATCTCTGGTTGGAATTGTCGACAGCGTGGACGTCGTTGGCATTGAGCCGAAGGGGCTCTCTGAAAACATTAATTGCTATCTGAAGACGACCTTCGAATTGATGTTGAAGGAAAAGCTGATTTTCCCGATCTCCACCATGCTGTTCGACCTGCCGCTGCTGAGCCTGGCCACCATCACGGCGCAGCTCACCCCGAATCCTCCCATCCCTAACAACCCGGCAATTGAAGACGATCAATTGAAGGTATTCATCTCGATTACGGTGGCGCCATGAGCCATATTACGATCGCAGCATCCGCCAAAGCGTTCCAGCAATTGTTCAACGAAGTGGAGAAGAATTTCAGCTTCACAAAGTCCGATAGCGCCAACTTCGGGCCGTTCTCCGCAAGCTATTCCGTCAGCGTGCATCTGTCTGGCGGCAATCTGCAGTTGAACAACGACAATACCTTCGAGTTGCAGGACGTCGACATTGTCTTCGGGACTCTCGACTTTAAACTGTGTCTCGATCTGCCTGGGTTCTGCATTCCCAGCTTCTGCATCGTTCCCGATCCCTGGAACGGATGTCTCGTGGGCTTCCCCGGCTTCTGCATCGGCGGTCCCATCTGTGTGGACCTGAACCTCTCCGGTCTTACTTCGCAGATCACGGACTTGAAGGCAAGCCTGGTGCCCAAGTACTACGTCGATCCGGCGCGACTTGCTGGCTGGACGGACCTGGATGCGGAGCTGAACGGACACTCCAACCAATGGCAGATCTATATTGACCCGGTCTGGGTGAATGTTGCGCTGATCGACGTGCCGGCGACCATCGACAACATCCTGGTCAACACCATCACCAACGCGATTCACAATCTGTTTCCGTCGTGGCTGCCGGGCTGGGCGGTCGACCTGATCATGGCATTCCTGGGACCGATCGTCGACTTGATTACGAGTCTGCTTGGCATCACCACCAGCATCGCCGAATGGCTTTCGAATTTACTGAGCAATGTCTTCGGCCTGGTTGGTCTGCTTGAAACTGCGATCGCAGATTATTTTGCCAGCAAGTATCCGCTCTATCAATTCGAAGATCCGTTCCCGATACTTCCCGCAAGCGGTGGACTGATTCCGGTCAAGATTCCCATTCGGAACCTGGCCGCAACAATTGACTCACAAGAAATGATCGTTCAAGCGAATGTGGGTGCATAGCCATGAAAATGACCTTTGACCAGAACCTGTTTACACAAGTCGGATTGGATAGCGGCTCACTCACCATGCTGGGAGGCGTGACACATCGCTTTCTGGAAGCCGGCCAATATAGAGGCGTCGTCTATCGCGGCGGCGAAAGCATTGGCAAGTTCTATATCAATGTCGACAAGAACAGCCCGATCGCGCAGGCCAACATTGATCTCGCCGCTTTCGACACCACCCTGCCTGCACAGGCGACCACCGCAACTGACACAACCTGCGGTTGCCAGGGAGAAAGCACCAAGGCAGAGACCGCGTTCGAGGTAAACCCCAAGGGATATGCGGTGTTCCACGTTTCGGCGGGTGCGGGTGGATATGCAGTACGCGCCAGCAAAGCGGCCGAGGATCCCAAGCAGCAGAATCAGTTTGACAGCCGCGAACTGAAATGCGAAGACATCTTCTCGGCGGTCATTCTGCGGCCCGGAACATATTCCGTGTCGAACGGTTTGAACGCGAAAGCGAAGGGCAAGATTACGGTTGGTTATCCAAAGATCGGGAAGACAGCCTATCGCCCACCGAGCCCGGCGAGGATCGTCTGCTCCCAGGGCGGCTTTGAACCCGCCAACGTGGAACTCCAGCCCGGCCAGGCCGTTCTGTTCCAGGCGGATGCGCCTTCTCGCATCACCCTTGAACTGGTGAAGGCAGATGATGGACCCGCCGGACGACCTGAACATAAGCGCGCCGGCTGGAAAAAAACAGAGTGATTTAACTCACTGCGTTGTCCTCGCGTTCTGCTTAACATTGGGTCCACGGAAGTGGGAGCGTGAGGTCCCCAGCGCTGCCCGAACAGAAACAATCAAGGCATAGGGAGGATTTCGGTGGCCACGAAAAGCGACCTTCAAAGTCACGATCGCGTCGAGAATTCCTGGTATGAATTGGTCGCGGGGCAACTGCAGGCACTCATTCCCAAAGTCGGGATCGAGGCGGCATCGCCGCAACTCTATCAGGCCTATGAGTTGATTTGCCGAACTTCTTTGGGCTGCCCGGTCGAACTGGGAACACGTTCCTCGCGATTGAACCTCGATGGCACGCCGATTCAGTTTGCTCTGGCCCTGGGCCACCCGACCGTGCCGCTGCAGTTTTTGAGCGAGGCCGGCAATCCCGACATGTCGCATTCCGAAGCCAGGGAATTCATTGACGACACGGTGCGTGCACTTTCAAGATTGCTGAACCTGCACGGAGATCTCAATTCCGTCCTCAACCTGATTCACAAAGCCTCGGCCTTGGATGCTCGTGACCTCGATCCCGATCGTGGGGGAAACTTCTGGGTTGGCGCGGGTTTTGCCTCCGGCGGAAAATCCGGAGTCAAAATCTATATCAACGGTAAGAGCGGTGCCCCCAGTGAGCGATGGTCAAAATTTGAGGACTTCGCCGAGTTCTTTGGATCGGCGAAGACGCAGAAGCTGCGGCAACTACTCGCCGGCAAGATGACTCCGCTTGGCATGGCCGTCTCATTGCAGCAGGACCAAAATCCGATGGGAAGGATTTATCTCAGCGGATACGGCAACTCCGTGTCCTATTATGAAAACCTGCTTCGCCATCTCGCCGGCACGCAATCCGTCGAACCATTCAGGCAATACACCCGGGTCATGCTCGGGAAAGATCGCGCCTATCCCACGCAGTCCGCCGTCTTCTCTGTTGGGTTTGAACAAGGCGTGGACGCTCCTCCAGATGTGAAGATCGAGTTCTGCGGTCACTGCTTGTTTCAGGGAGACGCACAGGCCCGAGAGCGTTGCCTGGAATGGCTAACGCTGCGCAGCATCAACCCGCATGCCTACACGGACCAACTGGAAGTCCTGGCCGGGCAGATGAGTTCCACCAAGGTGAACGCCCACGTCTACCTTGGATTGGGTTGGAAAAAACAACGAGAGTACACCACGATTTATCTGAAGCCTCACCCGGTTGCGGCAATCACATCCAATGCATAACACTCGCAAAAAGAATCTGGAACGCGCTCTCTGTTTGTCCGTCGACTACATCCTGAGCCAGCAGCATGAAGACGGTAGTTGGGTCGATTGGGAACTGCCGCTGGGACAATCCTCGACCTGGACAACCGCGTATGTCGGAGGAAAGTTGACGAGCCTCGACGGCCACCACCGGGACCGCGCGTCCAGCGCGACCGCGAACGCGTCGCAGTGGCTGACCGGGAAAATGTTTCCCGACCATGGATGGGGATATAACGAACAGGTCGATTCGGACGCAGACTCGACAGCCCTGGCGATCCTATTCCTGACATCCGCGGGCAGGACTGTCCCTGACTCCAGCTACTCGTGCCTCCAAGGCTTCCAGTGCGAAGACGGAGGGTTTGCCACTTTTCGAGGCCGCCCCAATCTTGGGTCCTGGGCTACATCTCACCCGGACGTCACGCCTTCTGCCGTCTTGGCGCTGACAACGAAATATGCCACGACCAGCCAGTCCGTGAATCGCGGCCTGCAGTTTGTGCTGAACCAAAGAACCTCTGCCGGAATTTGGAAATCCTTCTGGTGGACAACTTTTCTGTACAGCACGGAAAGAAGCCTGTCGTTGTTTGAGGCGGTCCGGCTGGACATCGATCTGCGGGTGACTCGAAAAACTCTGCTGCGTACGCGTCCGCAAACTCCGTTTGAGTCGGCGCTCCTACTCTCCAGTCTGCTGTGGCTTCCCGATATTGCGAAAGATCAGGATGTGTGGCCGCTGGTCGATCAACTCATCGAAGATCAAGCGCCGGATGGAAGCTGGAGCAGTCCTCCCATGTTACGAGTGACGCGGCGCGATTGCCTGGACTCATGGAAGCCAGGAGATCCAGATCCACTCTTCCGCGATCAGAATCGCCTGTTCACCACCGCTACCGTGATGGACGCCTTCTCAAACCTTCACAAACTGGTGTGACGTAGCGATCTGCAACGTCTTCCTCCGTTGCCGAAAAGCTCACGTGCGACCGCGGCAGTGCATCCTCCCACATCAAACAAAAGGCGGAGCGCAGGCCGAATCGCCCACACCCCGCCTTCCGTCTTTTTGCAGAGGTTCCGATTAGCAGCAGCCAGCAGTTCCGCCAATGACGATCGTCACAGGGCAATGCGCGTCGCCTGCACCGCTCACCATAATCACCGTACTGCGCTGCTGCCAGGCTTCGCGCACCAGACACTCCACCCTGCGTTCTTTACTGTTGAAGCGCAACACTTCGTCGCAACCAACCTCCAGCAGAAAGCCTTCGAAGTCGCCGAAGTGATCGTAGATCAAGCCGGCAATTTTTCCGCTTGACTCATGCGCACCCTTGCCGCCACCCAGGCCGCCAACACCGCCACCGGTGGTGCCAAGGCCCGGGACATCGCCATTGCCCGAAGGAAGAATCGTGCCGGGATCCCCGCCCATGCCCGTGACGCGTCCGCCCAGTTGCTGCAGGTAGCGCTGGAACACCGGATACCAGCGGCTGACGGTCGGGATGGACTGTCCAATCCACTGCATCACCGCGAACAGTCGCTCCTCGCCCAACAGAAGCGCCTTCTTGGTGCTGACCGGGATGGAAACCTGGAAAGTGCCGAATGTGCGGCGCCAGGTGAAGGATGAAGTTCCACCCTTTGTGCTACTCGCTGCGAAGGAGTACGAACGAACATTGATCGTTTGTCCGCCGCGCTGGTTATTGTTCCCGCCGCGCACGTAGAATTGCTCGCTCGTCACCTGCCGAACCAGAACATCGTAGCGATCGCCCTTGTGAACCGTGTCTGGCAATTCGATCGACATAAGTCCGGCAAAGTTTGGACCCGTGCCCTGTGGCACTGGCAGGTAGCCGATGCCTGCCGCCGGCATTCGCAGCGTGTGTGGATCCACCTGCGTAATGTTATGCGTGGTGTACATCTTCCCTGCCCAATCGAGAATCGCTGCAGCTGTCGTGCCCGGAAGGTAGAAGCTTGCGGTGGTGCCCGCAGGCACACTGCGCCAGTCGAACATCAGCTCGTCCGGCCGATTATCCGTTTTCAGCGTCATGGGCGAGCGACGCACTTCAAACGTCTGCGGTGCGATGCGCGACATATCGACGCCGGGATTCGGCACATTCACGAAAGCCAGATTACGCTGCGCCAGCTTGTCGGAGATGGACGGATCCGCATTGGCCGGGATCGGATCCAGGTCGTATGCGATCTCTGCAATCAGGCATTGGTGCTGGCTGCGAACTAACTGCTGAATAGAAACCAGCGGATTAAATCCATTGAACGGGCCATCTGGAAGGTCTGCCGGATTGCCGCCCACCATCCGCGGTGGGAATCGCAAATCGGCCGGTTGGTTGATGTCGAGCCAACAGCCATAGTACTTGTCCACCTCGGCGCCGAACTGATCCGGCTGGATGTCATGCACATTGAATGTATCCGTCTGCGTCGTCAGACTCGCCGTGTTGTCCACGCGCGGTGTCGCGAAAAACGGAATCGTCACAATTTCGTCCCCATCGATACCGAGCAGCGGCACCTTCGTCGTCCCTGCGGTGTGCGACCGATACGTAGTGGTGGTGTCATAGGTACAGTTGGTTTGCTGCGCTGGCCACATTCTGAAGAAACACCGGACTCCTTTGGCCACCTGGATATCGCGGTAGCGCACGCGGGCAATGGCGAAGTTGTACACCGCTTTGCCGCTTCCGTCGGTGGGCGCCAGGCTCAATGCAGCGCTGTCTTCGTCCTGTGGCAGGCTATCGAAGGCGCTCCCCAACGCTCCAGGATCCGCATTCAGGTTCGCTAGCGCTTTCTGAATGAAGGTTGTGGCGACAACCTTGGCTGAGCCTGTGGTCGCAACCGAGGAGGCGAATCTTGTTTGTCCCGCCGTCAATTGAAACACGCGCATATCGACGCTGAGATACCACTCCTGGCCCGCGGCGACGTCGCCGTGCTCAATATGCGGATCGGGCGTGTCGAGCAACTGCAACACCGCAGACGCGGTCTGCGTGGTTCCATCGGCTGCAAAGCTGGCGCTGATGGCCGCGTTCTGAGTGGCGCCGGTGAACACAGAGGTATCCGTGAAACTGACGCTGAATGGGAAAGTGAATCGCTGGATCGCGCTGGAAGGCAGGCTGGGATCCTGTGGCACCGGCGAACCAGTCGATTGAAATTGCATCACTCCATTCGGGTTCGGGATGGTCGGGACCGCCCCCCCGATCATGTCGCGGCTGTATCCTTCTGCGACGATGAAAATAGCATCATCGACGACGGCAGGCGATCCGCTCAGATTGATCAATGCTTGAATCTCGCCCTTGCCAAACGTGCTGCGATCCATCAGGAAGAAGATGTCCTGCTTCCCCACCGTCACGGCGATGGGATCCGAGGCAATGCCGTTCGCGATGACGCGCAGGTTCCACTGGCCGGTGGGTGTGTCGCCGGGGATGAACAGGTGCGTACTGACAAGATTGTTACCGGTCGCGACGCCCATGGTGGAGTGATTCGATGTGCGCAGATATTTGACGGTCCCGTTGCTTTGCTCCAGCCGCGCAATAGGATAATTCGTCGCCATCTGCGCGTCATCGCCATAACTGCAGGCTTGTGAGAGACCGTTGAATTGTGTCCCGGAAATTACATACGTGTGCCCCGTCACCAGCGTGGCTGGAACATTGGTGAGCGTTGACTTCCAACTGGCATCGCCGCCTGCGTCGGGAGTGTACACACGAATATCGCTGCCGCTGTTGGAGAACAACACCTGACCTGTGGGCACCAGAAGGAAGCGCCCCTGAAAACAGGCATTGCCACTGTTGCCGGAGTCGGACTCGATGACCGCCTTGTTGGTGGAAGGGTCGTACAGAAAGAATGTTGTTGGCCCCGGATACTTGCATGGAGGAGCAGGGCTGGCGGCAAGCAGCACCTTACCGTTGGTCAGCAGCACTCCAGGCGCATCCATCGGAAACATGGTGTTGTTGCTGCTGTCGACCAGCGTGGGACCGTTGGCCCAGGTACCGGCGTTTTGTGGGTTTGCGTCGGGCGTGTAAAGTGCGGTATTTCCAGTCGCACCCACTGCAAATACGCGGCCATCGGGCAGCAGCAGCGCCGGACCAATCTCCGCCACAAATCCGGCACAAGGCTGCGGAAGCGCGTTGCCGGTGGCGCCCGCAGCCACCCATTTATCGCTGCCGGGAATGTATTGCTCCGCATTCTGGCCACTCGAGCATTCAACCGTCAGCACGTTGCCATTGGCCATCAGCGTGAATGTCTCTTCGCTGCAACTGTCGCTCTTCGCCCCGCCGCCCCCTCCTGCGACCCAAATGTCAGTGTCAGGGTCGTACAGTGCTGTACTCGTCGAGTTGAAATTACCCAATAACAGGCGGCCGTCCGGCAGCACACATGTGACGGCGTCCCCAATTCCAGTCCAGCCAGACGGCGTGGAAATAATCTTCCAGCTATCGGCGACCGGGTCGTAAATTTCAGCATTCAGCATATCGGACGCGGTCGATTGACTGCCGTTGTATTCACCTCCGGCCACAAAGACTCGTCCATCTGCAAAGACCGCCGAGGCGAAGAATGTCGGCGCATACGTAGGGCCCGCGGCGGAAGTGGGAATGGCGGAGTTGTCCAGCATCGGCGCCAGGTCTGTCCACGAGCCGTTGACGTAGCTGCCGTTTCCATCCGGCGATAGCTTGTGCCATTTATTCGATTGAAATTCATGCACCATCACGCCACCGTCGGTGAGCAGCAGCATATTGTCGGCGTTAAAGCTCGGCTGATTCTTTAGCGGATCCCACTTTGACATTTTGTTCTCCTCAGTTTCATGAGCAAATGGCCGAAGCATCGCACAGATGAAGGCTTCGGAGGCTGCCGACGACTGAAGGGCAACTTGAATGGTAAGCACCGGGGTGAAGTTGGAGAGCGCTTTCGGAGAACCCTTCCGTCAGTGAATAGTGCGGGGCAGGCTCCAAACGTTACAGCGTGAGAAATCCGTCCGCTCGAATTGTTAGTGAGGAATTTTCAAAGCCGGAGCGATCGCACCCGGGCGGTAAGGGAGAAAGAAACACGTAGGGCGGCAGCACCGAACCGGGTTTTCGATACCGCATGGTACGGCGTCAGCAGGTTCATGGGCGCGCCACTGCGACCGTCCAGGAGTCGCTGATTTGGCTGAGCCTGAAAGTCTTCAGGCATACGCCAGCCAGGCTTTCTGCATATTGCGCGATGCCTCCCCTTCCCAGGCGAACGATACACCAGCGGCAGCCATCAGATCGCCTTCATAGGTCGCATCGATGAAGACCTTTGCCTTCCAGATATCGCCATTGACTGTGGTGAACGTAATAAAGCGGCGATCGGATTTTCGCACTCCACCCTTTTCACGCATACGCTCATGGAAGTGAACGTCCACTAGCGTCCGGCCCTCTCAAAGAACTCCAGCGCATCACCGCCGATCACAATGAGATTGCCCACGTCGGTGGCAGAGAGGCCGCCGGTCAACATTCCCCACATGATTTACAAGCTCCAGCAACACGACGGCATGCCTTTTCGCGCCGCAGCCAGCGCCGCCATTGCGCCGCTGGCCGCGCACCATACACAACGACGTCATGCGGCGACTCTGGATGCGATGCCGCCTGCAATTGTGACGCGAAAATGATTCAAATGAACCTCCGGAGTTGAAGAGGGAAAATCCTGCAGAATCACAAACCTTCAAAAACGGAAATTTAACATTTCGTCGCAACTCCGTCCAAACCCGCCCTGGCGTTCCCTGAGTCGCGGTCGCATCAACATGGGCAAATCGATGACACCAACCCATCCCAGAGTGATGATCGCAACTAACAAGACGGACAGTCCGTGTGACGCCCATCACACCCCGGTCCATCCTGCGATGCGATCATAAGATTGTTGCTGACGCTTCGGTTGAGGAAGCCGACGGACGGTTGGAAGCGAGGGAGTGATCGATCCGCTGAATGGCGCTCCCCGACCGCAGTCAGACAGGCGGATGCGTGCGAGCGGAAGTACTTAGCCGCTATAATTTAATTTCTAATGAACAAGGATAATCAATGCAAAAACTGATGCGAATGGCGATCGTGGCGTACCTTCTTTTGGGCTTGAATCGCGCCTATGCAGTCCCAAGTTTTGCACGACAAACGGGGCTCTCGTGCAACGTGTGTCACAGCAACCCGCCGGAGCTGACGGCCTTCGGACGAAATTTCAAGCTGAAGGGTTATGTGCTGACGGATATGACGGCGACGGATAAAGTAGGTAACTCAAAGGACCTGCTTCTGTCGAAGTACATTCCCTTGTCCGCGATGATTCTGCTCTCCAACACCACGTTCCAGTCAGACCAGCCGGCTTCGCAGAATAATGCGGCAGGCTTTCCGCAGCAGTTGAGCATTTTTCTTGCGGGCGGCTTTGCTGCGCATTTTGGCGGCATGGCGCAGGTTACCTACACCCATACCGACGATCACTTCGGCATGGACAACACCGATCTGCGCTACGCGAACCAGGGAAAGCTGGGTGGCAAAGATTGGGAATACGGCATCGACCTCAACAATAATCCCACCGTGGAAGATCTATGGAACAGCACGCCCGCCTGGGGTTTTCCGTGGATCTCAACCTCCTCCGGCGTAGGTTCACTCGCCTCTCCGATTATTAACGGCGGTCTTGGACAGGATGTCGCGGGAGTGGGCGCCTACAGCATGTGGAACAACCACCTCTATACCGACGTTACCCTCTATCGCTCAGAGCACGCCGGCGCCTCAACTCCAGTGACCGGGACCGGTCAGGCATACAACATTTCCGGAGTCGCCCCCTATTGGAGAGCAGCCTGGCAACAGACCTGGGGCAGCAACTATCTTGAAGTTGGCACCTACGGAATCTACGTCAAGTCCTTCCCCAACGCAGTGTCCGGCCCCGAAGACACCTATTTGGACCCTTCTATTGACTTTCAATACGAGCGGCCCTTCGGCCCTAACCTGCTGGATATTCATGGAACCTATATCCATGAGAATTCGAATCTGGACGCCACGTATGCCGCAGGCGGAGCGAGTACCCAATCCAACCATCTGAACACTTTCAAACTGGACAGCACCTACCACTGGGCCAGTAAATACAGCGCGACCGGCGCCTTGTTCTCGACCACCGGCAACGCAGATGCGCTGCTCTATGCACCCGCGCCGCTGACCGGTAGCAATAACGGCAATCCCGACACCAGTGGTTATATTGCACAGTTTGCCTACTGGCCTGTACAAAACATCGACCTTGACATGAATTACTCCGGCTATTTCAAATTTAACGGAGCCAGCACCAACTACGACGGAGCAAACCGCAATGCTTCGGACAACAACACCCTCTACTTGGCTTTATGGGTCATGTTTTAGGAGACAGAGTGGAACAGAAAATAGAGACGGAAAAGAGCGCGGAAAAAAAAGACGTCATCATCATTACCCGCAGATCTTTCTTTGGGGCATTGGTAGCAATTGGCTCGGCTGGCATGGGCGCACTGCTCGCGGTACCGGTGTTGCGGTATGTCCTGTATCCCTTGTATGCCAGAGCCTCTGGGACGGAATGGTCCGACGTCGGCGAGATGAGCGAATTTGCCAGCAGCAAATCTCCGGTGCGCAAGACCATCACCTTTGCCCAGCGTGACGGCTGGAGAGAAGTGGTCTCGGCCCAGTCGGTCTACGTCAGCCGCAACGCCGCAGGCGAACTGGAAGTTCTTTCTGCGATTTGCCCTCACCTGGGCTGCAGCGTCTCCTGGCAGCAGGCCCAGAATGACTTTCTCTGTCCTTGCCACGGAAGTGTTTTTAAGGCGGATGGAATGGTTGTCGCTGGCCCCTCGCCACGCGGGATGGATCGATTGCCCACCCGTGTCAAGGACGGAAAGTTGCAGGTCCACTTTGAGTACTTCCGGCCGAATGTACCCAACCAGGAAAAACTAACCTAATTGCAACGAGGGTGATGCAGTGGAGCAAAAAGAAAAAATAGCCGCGGATGTCCCCAAGGGGGACACCCTCAGAAAGCGCGTGTTTCACTGGCTGGATCGACGAGCCGGCATCGATAAGCTGATGAAGGAATCGCTCGACGAGCCGATTCCAGGTGGGGCGCGGCTGGCCTACGTGTTCGGGTCAGGACTGCTCTTCATCTTCATCTCGCAGATCATCACCGGAATTTGTCTGGCGCTGTACTACGTCCCCTCGGCGGAGACGGCGCATACCAGCGTTGCCTATATTACCAAGCAGGTGGCGGCCGGCGCGTTTTTGCGAAGCCTCCACTACTACGGTTCCAGCGCGATGATTATCGTGCTGCTACTGCATTTTCTGCAGACGTTCCTCTATGGATCGTTCAAGGGACGACGCGAACTGCTGTGGATTTCCGGAGCCACCCTTTCCCTTTTCGTGCTGGGCATGGGCTTTACCGGATACTTGCTTCCCTGGGATCAGAAGGCCTATTTTGCCACCGCTGTGGGAACAAATATTGTCGGTGAGGTTCCCCTGATCGGCGGCTGGCTGACCCGGTTGCTGCGCGGCGGCGACACCATCGGCACGCTCACCCTGTCGCGCTTCTACGTAGCGCATGTCTTCCTGATTCCGGCAGCGATTTTCGCTTTCATCAGCATTCACATTTTCCTGTTTCGCAAGGCCGGCGCCGCCGGCCCCATCAATGAAGACCCGATCCATCCGAAACTGGCGCCTGAAGGGTTCTATCCTCGCCAGGTTCTGATGGACATGGCGCTAGCGCTGCTGTTGATGGTGGGTCTTGGCTTTCTGGCGTATTTCCATCCGGTTGGTCTCGGTCCCATCGCCAACCCGGCGGACACCCATTTTCTTCCTCGACCTGAATGGTATTACCTGCCCATGTTCGAGTGGCTCAAGTTCTGGGAAGGACCACAGGTGGTATTCGCCGTCGTGGTCATCCCGGGACTTCTTGCGGCGCTGTTTTTTCTGCTGCCGTTCCTCGATCGCAGCCTGGAGCGCCGCCCGTGGCGCAGACCCATTCCCGTTCTGGCAGTCGCTTTCGTCATTGTCGGTATCATTTTTCTCGGAGTCAGGAGCCGCGTGGATGACCGCGACGATCCGACCCTCGCCGCACAGCTTGCCCTCCAGGCCCAGCAGGAAAAGGCCTATACCGCCGCGCCATTTCATCCCTATATCGAATCTCCGGGTGGAACCGGACCGCTTGCACTTCCCATTGGACCGGTAAGCCCGCTGGTGGCGGAAGGTCGAGGCATTTTTCAGGCGCACGGATGTTCCGGCTGCCATGGTGAGGTTGGACTGGGGACGATGGTGGCGCCCAATCTGACGGGCATCACAACAAAAATCCCTCAGCCCCAGCTCATCGCGCTGCTGCACAACCCAAATGCCGCGATGCGAGCCGGACACATGCCCGCAGTGGATATTTCTCCCAGCAACATGTCGGCGCTGCTTGCATATTTGGGAGTGATCGGGACCAGCGCGGCGAATGTGCAGGCATCGTCCGGAGCGTCTCCGCAGCCGACCTCGGCGGCGAATGAGGCGACGAATGAAACGGCTCTGCCCGCCGCAACCAGTGCGATCAGCAGTGCGTCGTCTGGCGGTCAGCCGCAACCCGCCGCGCCGTCGGCAGCGCCGTCTATGGCGGTCGCCGCAGGTCGGCAAGTTTATCAGGAGCATGCTTGTTTTGCCTGCCACGGTCCGACAGGTGAAGGAGGCCGAGCGCCAGCACTGACTCCGCTGATCTCCAAGCTTTCAAATGATCAGCTGACGCAACTGCTGCAACATCCCAACGCGAGGATGACAGCCGGCGGTATGCCGCCGTTTGTTGGAAGCGCCGACCAGCTCGGATCTCTCACCTCGTACTTGCACAGCCTCCGGGCACCGCAAAAGCCATCCCAACTGCAACCTGAGCGGCAACCCGAGCCACAACAGAACCCGGCGGAAGCGACAGCTCAGGGCGGCAGCGTCCCCTATCCGGAGATGGCTCCCGCGACTACCGCAAGCGCGACCCAGCCGGCGACTTCAAACGTAGCGCCTCAGGCTTCACCATCTACGCCGGTTTCGGTAGCTGCGACACCACCCAGTCCTGGACGTGCCCTGTTTCTTTCGCAAGGCTGCGCAGCGTGCCACGGCCCCACGGCACATGGAACGCAGTTCGCACCTTCGCTGGTCGGTGTTACCAAAAAGTTCCCTGGCGACAAAATACCCGCGTTGCTGCGAAACCCCACGGCCAGGATGCGCGCTGGAGGAATGCCCCGCTTCAACTTAACGAATCCGCAGATGCAGCAACTGGTCGCCTACCTATCGAGCCTGGATGCGGCTCCTTCGGCGACGCCCGCTCCTTCTGCAAGCGCATCGACCGCGCAGGCCGGCTCGCGACCTGCGGCCGGCGCCCAGGCAGCCGCTGCTGCTCGGGCTCCGCTGACTCCATTGGAGCTGCGAGGCCAGGAAATATTCCAGCACAATCGTTGCGAAACCTGCCATGGCGTAGGTGGATTGACCGGAACCGTTGCCGCGCCACCACTGGCCGGTACAGCCTCGCTCCTGCCTGCGGACGTGCTGGAGAATCTGTTGCGGCACCACTCGATTCGCATGCAGGAAGGCGGCATGCCGCTAACCAACATGAATCCCCCGGACATGAAAGCATTGGTGGCCTTTATTCGCTCGCTGCCGACTCCCGCGGGCGCGAAATAGGCAGGCCGCTTCGGGTCCAGCCGTTGGAATGGCGGTGACCGCCGATGAGCTCTGCGACGCGATACTTCGCGCGCGCGCAATGGGCTATGCCTATCTCCGGAGAATTGCTGACCGCCCGTGTGGAGTGCGGCCACGGTGGCGAGCGCTTGCGAAGATCCAGTCAGACAACTCACTCTGCGCGAAGGCCGGTGGAAGCAGCGCGAAGTACCAACGTTCGTACTCTAAGAGCCAGTCAATCCTCCAACAGCTTGATTCCGGCAGTGAGTTGCATGACTGCGGCCTTATTTTCGAAGTGACACTCGATCATCGGCGCGGTGTTGATTCGGTTGTTTCTGACAGCTAGAAACGGCGTCTTTGATCGTCCTCCCATCAAAGACGCCGCATGATTGTTGTAAGTGGTTCAGCGACCTGCGAGTGCGACCGCGCGTTCTTCGTTGCTGTCGTATTGCGAAACGTCCGCGCGGCCTCTCTCGTCCTTGCTGTACGAATGCCCAGTGAACAGTCCAAGCACGAACCATGCGAACGCCGCTGCGCCGATCGAGAACAAGATGTCACCGGGGACCCGCATCCAGCGCAGCGTCTGCATCGAGCCGGACTGCATGAACTCGGCGGATCGCGCATACCACGTGCCGTACTGGATGGACGCCCATGCCTGCAGCAGCCCAACCGGCAGCAAGCTGAGGAGCGACATCATGGCCAACCCAACGTTAAGGCTCCAGAATGAAAGTTTCAAGGCTCCCTGCTTCCAAGCTCGGCCCGATTTCAGCACCCGAAGGCAGAACAAGGTGAGGCCAAGCCCCAGCATTCCGTACACCCCGAACAATGCGGTGTGGCCGTGCAGCGGCGTCAGGTTGAGCCCCTGAACGTAATAGAGCGAGATAGGAGGGTTGATGAGGAACCCGAACAATCCGGCCCCGACCAGATTCCAGAATGCAACCGCGACGAAAAAGTAGATAGGCCATTTGTAATTGGCGATCCACGAAGACTTCCTTGTCGGTCGCGCGAGCCGGATGTTATCCCAAGCCTCGTAGCCGATCAAAGTGAGTGGCACAACTTCAAACGCGCTGAAGATTGCGCCCAGACCGATCACAGCGGGGGTTGCACCGGCGAAATAAAGATGGTGAAACGTGCCGATGATTCCGCCGGAGAGGAAAATGGTTGTCGAGAAGAGCGCAGCCTTGGTGGCAGTGCGAATCTCGATCAGCTTGAGCCGTGTAAATAGGAACCCGATCACAACGGTTGCGAACACTTCGAAGAATCCTTCAACCCACAGGTGAACTACCCACCAGCGCCAATATTCGGCAGTGACCAGGTGGCTACGTTGTCCATACATCAGTCCCGCCGAGTAGAAGAGCGGTATAGCAATGCTGGAGATGAGGAACAGAATGAGAAGCGAGCGATCTTCGCTCTTGCGAGCGAGCGCTGGTTTCAGCGCTGCAACCATCAGGACGAGCCAAAGCACCAAACCGACGAATAGCAGGATCTGCCAGAAGCGCCCCAGATCGACGTACTCATAACCCTGGCTACCGAACCAGAACCACATGTGGCCAAGGCGCTGCTGAATGCCCAGCCACTCACCGGCGAGCGAGCCGCCAACCACGAGAATCAGAGCGCCGAAAAGTGCATTGACGCCCAGTCGCTGAAATTTCGGTTCGTGACCACTGACAGCTGGGCCAACAAAGAGACCGGTCGCCAGCCATGAAGTGGCTATCCAGAAAATCGCTAGCTGCAGATGCCAGGTTCGCGTAATGGCATAGGGAAGGTATTTGGCTAGAGGGATGCCGTAGAAGCTGTTGCCTTCGACTCCGTAATGCGCCGTCAGCACGCCCATCAGAATCTGGACGCCCCAGAGAATCACCACAACGAAGAAATACTTCAATGTCGCGCGCTGCGATGGCGTTGGCGTGAAAGCAAGAAACGGATCTTTCTCGGGATATGGCCCATGAACGAGTTGCTTCTCCTGGGACGCGTACCACCATACCAGACCACCAATTCCGGCCAGCAAGCCGACAAAGCTGAGGACGCTCCACAGCACCGCGCCCGAAGTGGGTTCGTTGCCAATCAACGACTCATGCGGCCAATTATTCGTATAGGTCGTCGTCGATCCGGGACGCTCCGTACTGGCAGCCCATGCGGTCCACCAGAAGAATGCCGCCATCTGCTTTTGTTTTGCGGCATTGGTGAGAGCACCCTGAGGGATGGCATAATCTGCGCGTCCAGAGGCAAAGATATGTCCGTAATACGCGGCTAGTTGTTGGAACGCGGCGGCACGATCCTGATCGATGGTGACACGGTTGCGCGAGGCGTCGTAGGTGTTGGTCCGCATCTCGCGGATCAACCGCACCTTGAAGATGGCCTGTTGGTCCGGACCGAGAGCCTGGAAATTTGTCGCACCTGCTTGCACAGCCCAGGTGTTCAGCAGAATCTTCGATTCGCGATGCAACCAGTCCGCGCTCCAATCCGGTGCGACATAGGCGCCATGGCCCCAGACGGTGCCGATTTCCTGTCCG
Organism: Acidobacteriaceae bacterium; assembly: GCA_049692235.1. Classification (GTDB taxonomy): domain Bacteria; phylum Acidobacteriota; class Terriglobia; order Terriglobales; family Acidobacteriaceae; genus JAKAAZ01. The sequence continues at coordinate 30,618 of JBAVOQ010000071.1, forward strand.
CCAATGGATTGCCACACGCCCTGTCCATCGGTGATCGAATTGCCTGTGAACAACAATTGTCCGTCTGTCGTATACACATCCGGGATGGGAGGAGCTGCGCTGATCATCTTCCTGCCGACTCCTCCGAGAACCGCGAAAGATGCAATGATGACGATGGCCAGTGCCACCCAGTACCGCTTGTAGGACATAATTTCTCCCTTGATGAACCGCGCACTCTGTACCGTGCTAGAACCACCGTAGCGTTGGCCGCGCCGTGTTGCAGGGACTTTAGTCACACTGTGCGAGGAATTGACTTGGGTCCGAGCGAAGTTTCTGGTTGACGTAGGTTTGTTGGCTGGCCTGCTACAGTTCGGAGTGTCCGGTTTCGGGTGGAACGGCGTGCATTCGGCCAAACTGCAGATCTGCGCTCGTCCCCCACCTGCCGGAGGGTCCCGCTCGAAGATCATGGCTCGGTGCGGCCTATGGTTGGGCCCATTCCATTGACGAAGAAGAGTACGCGACCGACTAAGTCTCGTTCCGCGGATGGGCTCCCTTGTTCCTGATGGCGTTCCTCACGCCAGAGAGTGTTCGCTCGTGCTCTTGATGGCAAATGCTGAGCGACCGAGCAGAAAAGTCAGCACAAGGTTCGCGGCAAACACCAGCACGCCGCTTAGCTCCAGCATCCCGGAGATGGGAAGCGTCTTCCATGCAAAGGATACGATGCCCTCGTAGGCAAGCGGCTCGGAACAGACGCGTAGCGTGCATCCAGACTGTAGCAAGAGAAGGCTGAGGAACATGAGACGCTTGCTGAAGAGACTCTGAATACCGGCGAAGTGGGGCAGGATGCGCGGTCCGATGGCAAAGACCATAGTAGCGGCAAAGCCGACCGTGAGCGCGTGACGCGAGGCACCCCAGATACCGCCGTGCGCGTCGGAAAATGCGGCCCAGATACCCATCGATCCAGCCACAATCAGCCATGCGTATGCCAAACGGATGAAAGTTGGGAAACTAGGATGAATTCCCTGCACCTTCGCACGCCCCTGGGGACGCTGGGTCAAATGCAGACTGAGCCCAATTGTGACACTGCTCAATGCAAGCAGGACGGTCGCGACCTTGGTCCAACCCGCCACGCCGCAAAGTACGCCTGCTATGTCCAGGATCAAAGCTTCACGGAACAATCGAGGATGCGGCTTTGAAATCGCCAGGAATGTAGGCAGCCAACGCGCGGAGAATCCCCAGACTACAGGCACCAGGAATCCCCAGGCGAGTAAGACAAGATACTTTTGGTCGAGCGCGTGGGGAAAAGCAAGAAGCGTTCCGCCCGCTGCCAGCCGAACGCACTCCACAAAATTGAAGACGACGACGGCGGTCAGGCCAGCGGTTCCCAGCAACACGGAGACCATCCATAGTTCCATGTGCGGTTTCGCCTGCTTGTCCTGCGTTTGCGAAGGCAATTTGTGTTGTGACGCAGCGGCAAGAAACAGCAGGACTGCGATCAGTTCAAATCCAGCGGAGATTGGAAACAGAACGCGCCAGTGCCAGCCATAGATGTTTGCGATCCAACGCATCGCGACGCCGGATGTCCAAAGGGCAAAGCATGCCAGCGGAATTCGGATGACCGGCCGACCGCGCGTAGGCTGCGAATAGTACCCGATTCCGAGAATGAAACTGCCGATCCAACCAAACACCTGCGCGTGGCCGTGGCCCTGAATCCAGGCGGCAGGAAGAGCTCCGAGGCCGTGATGCGTGGCGATTGCCATCAGGTTTGAAAAGCCGAGCAACGTACCCGGTAGCGCCATGAAGAAGAGGCCGCTCAGAATCCAAGCGCGCAGCAGCAGACTCTTCCGGCGTTCTCGAGTGATGATGGTTGCAATCTCGCTGGACCTGGAGGCAGATGGATCGAGTGACGGAATCGTAGCCATGACTAGCTCCTTGCCTTGAGTTGTGCTTCCAGTTGAATGGCACGAGGAAACAGAACATCGTTTTCAAGATGCACATGCTGTCTCAGGTCAGACTCGAATTCACGGAGCCCTGAAAGGAGCGCGACATGCGTTACGCACGCCCATGCGGGCGGTTCAAAGTGATTTGTCAGGCGGATCAGTTCAGCCACAATATGATCGGCAGATTCGTGCTCCTGTTCCATCATGAAGATGGGGTGCGAAACCGATCGGAAACAAGCGTGCGCAGGCGGATAAGCAACGATCGACTCCTGATCCATTTGTGCGATGCATGGAAACAGAACCTGCTCTTCCTTTTCGATATGCGCATGCATCTCTCTACGGAGCTTTTCAATCAGGTCGGCGACCTCTATCAGTTCGGGCGTTCGATCACTGCGCTTCGCGGCGACTTTTGAAGCCATTTCAGCGAGTCTTGGTAACTCTTGACGAACACAATGGTGATGAATGCGGACGATGTGCTGAATCAAACGTGCCAAGGGCATCGAGTCGGGATCCAAAGCCACGCCACCTTTTTCCTGAGCCTCTGCATCGGCGAGCTTTTCGAGGACTTGATCGACTGAGAGCTGCAGCTCCTGGCATGCTCCTTCGAGCGACAGGTCGGCTTGCAAGCAAAGGTCGATATCGAAACGATGAAAGACTTTGGCTGAGGATGGCTGGTTGAGGATGATCTCGCGGATGGAGTCCGTTGAGGTAGACATAAGCACTCTCCATCTGCAACCGTAACGGTCACGGAAAAGTTGAGCAGTAACTTATGTCACTCGGAGCGGAAGAAGTCTACGACGTCGTTTCAAGGAGTGTCTTTAGACCGTCCAGATCCTTTACGACAATCTGCCGCGCTTCGACGTCCAGTAGCCCTTCTGCCTGCAAGCGCATGAGATTACGGGAAACCAATTCGCGTACCGTACCCAGTTGATGGGCAAGTTCTTGATGGGTTGCGGGAAGTTGAAACTCAATACCGCGCGCGGTCTTCTTTCCCTGGTTCTCCGCTAACTTGAGCAATACCGCAATCAAGCGCTGGCGAATCGTGGTGAAGGATAATTCCTCGATGATTCCCACCAGCCGCCGCAACCGAGATCCAACCACTTGGAGTACCTTGAGCGCGACTTCAGGATGCTCCATGCAATATGCCTGAAAATCGCGTCGCGAAATAAATGCAATTTCTGCATCGTCGATCGCGACGGCGGAAGCCGGAAAGGGGCCGCCATCGAAGACCGGCAATTCCGCGACTGACTCGCCCGGAACGTTGACCGCTAGAACCTGCTCGCGACCGCTCATGGATGTTTTGAAAATGCGAACTTTCCCCTGAGCAATGATGTGCAGGCCGTTACAGGGCTCGCCTTCTGAGAAGAGCAACTCTCCGGCGCTGAATAGCTTGCGGACTGTTCGCGCAGCCAGCGTTTTCAACTCTGTCGGCGTGAGGCTCGACAAAAGTGCAGTTTTCCCGAGGGCAGCAGCGAGATCGGTGCGTTCAGGGGTCATCGAGAAATTCTAGCAGCCTGGGACTTTGGTCACTGCGCGGAGTACGAGTGCGGCTGTCTCATAGATTCATGAACCCGCAAATCAACACCATCGACTTCAACGAACGGCCATTCATCGCCATCTGGGAAGTGACTCAGGCTTGCGACTTGGCCTGTGTGCATTGCCGCGCGTCCGCCCAGCCGGATCGCAATCCCCTGGAACTGAGCACAGACGAGGGGAAACATCTGATTGACCAGATCGCTGCCTTGAAGGTTCCAGTTTTTGTGTTGACAGGAGGCGACCCGATTAAGCGGCCTGACCTTTTCGAACTGATCGGCCATGCCCGCGCCGTAGGAGTGCGGGTCTCTCTGACGCCCAGCGCCACGCCTTTGCTGACCCGAGAGATTATTGTGCGACTCAAAGAGGCCGGGCTCGCGAGGCTGGCAGTCAGCATGGACGGCGCCGGCGCCGAAACTCACGACGCATTCCGCGGGATGAAGGGATCTTTCGCGCGAACTCTCGATGCCGTTCGCTGGGCAGACGAGATTGGCCTTCCTGTGCAGATCAACACCACGTTCAGTCGCAGGAATATTGGCGAGATTGACAGCATCGTGGCCTTGATGGAAAAGCTGAAGATCACGATGTGGAGTGTTTTCTTCCTCGTTCCCACGGGACGTGGAAAGCTGGACGACTTGTTGAGCGCGGACGAATTCGAATCGGTCTTTGCGAAGATTTACAGCCTATCCAAAACCGCAAGCTTCGATATCAAGACGACCGAGGCGCAGCACTACAGGCGCTATATTTTGCAGCAACGGGTCGCTGAGCGTAAGTTGGGAATGGGTTCCAGCAGCGTGCATGAAAGATCGGTCGACGCGATTGGACGTGCACCGCGCGGCCTGAATGACGGCAAGGGATTCGTGTTCATCTCGCACAAAGGTGAGGTCTTCCCGAGCGGCTTTCTGCCACTTTCGGGCGGCAACATCCGGGAGCAGGAATTGGCTACGATCTATCGCGATTCGCCGCTGTTCCGTGGTTTGCGAAATACATCGAAGCTTGAGGGAAAGTGCGGATCCTGCGAATTCAAGGAAATCTGCGGTGGATCAAGAGCCCGCGCCCATGCGTTGACCGGAAATCCGTATGCGGAAGAACCTTGCTGTTCCTATGTGCCGAAGGGCTATAGGCAACCAGCGCCGCAGATGAAAACCGCATCCACGCTTCATGTCCTCCAGTGTGCCTGAGAGCAGCGATCGTAATCCAGCGGCGACAATCATAGAGATAGTAAGGAATTGAGGAAAGTAATGGCGATTCAGATTGGCGCAAAGCCTGACAGCGGATTTGATGACCCGATTGGTATGCTCAAAGACTGCCACAGGCGGATCGAGCGCTTCCTCGGCATTCTCTGCGTGGTGGTTGACCGCGCACAGAGCAGACCTCTAACCGACGAGGAGCATGGCGCTGTTCAAGCGGCACTGCAGTATTTTCGAACCGGTGGACAACGCCACACGGCGGATGAAGAAGAGTCGCTCTTCCCAAGGCTACGTAAATCTGCCGCAGAGTCCTTCGAAGAGCTTGACAGGCTTGAGGACGATCATCGCGAGGCAAACGATCTGCATGGCTCGATTGAGCGGCTTTATTCCACCTGGATTGAATCCGGAGGATTAGATCCAGAGGATACACAGCGGTTGCTCTCCCAAACCGCGCGTCTCCGGCAACTTTATTCCGACCATATCAAAGTCGAGGAATCGAGTGTTTTCGCTCGGGCGATCGAGGTGCTGGACAGCCAAACCATCGCGGCGATCGGGACCGAGTTCCGTTTCCGACGGAAGTAGCTCTCTGCAGCAGATGTCATGGCGACGAGTTCTGCAAGCACCCCGCGTCATGGTGCGCCAGCTATTCGGCTCCGTTGCCCAATACGAGAAGAGCACGCTTGTCCTGAAGCTGCGCGGCGCACGGATGCGGGCGAAAGCCAAGCAAGGCCGCTGTGAAGGCCGCAAGCCATTTGGTGAGGGTGAGGCAACCGTCACCAAACGCGCTAAGGCGCTCAGAGCAGCCGGAATGTCATGGGATGCGGTCGCCCGCCAATTGAATGAAGACGGTATTGCAACTCGCTACGGTGGGCAATGGTACGGCTCAACGATAAGCAAAATTGTTAAGGGTGAAAGTGCACGTAGCTCCAGCAGGGTTTGAGCGCTAGAATGCTGCTCATGGAAGAGCCTACCGAAATAAATTTCAAGGAGCCAACTGAAGTAACCGCCAAGAGAATTGATAGAGCAGTTGCAAGGGTTGATTTTCTTGAAAAGGAAATGTTGGATTCGGATGTTCACTTTCTCGAAGTCAGGACAAGTTTTTTCGACAAGTTAGCGGTTCTCGCCGCTGGATCATTGGCTGTAGGAATTTCATTTGTTAGCGCTGGATACCAACGTGATTCCCTGCAACATATCATTCAGCAGAATTTATGCTGGCTAGAAGTTGCCATTGCTTGCATTCTGCTCTCATTGCTTTTGAGCGTTTTTCACAATTTCTATATCTCTCGCGCTGTTCATTCGCTTTCTAGCCAACTAGGTGTGTGTCGGGCATAGCGTTTTGCCAGGGCCGATTCAGTGATTAGCATGGCGGTGTTCAAACTTGGGCGCGGAAGCAGTAATCCGTGGGTGGGTTATAGCAAGCTTTCTGTGCCGTTTTGG
>JBAVOQ010000072.1:0-1868 GCA_049692235.1 Acidobacteriaceae bacterium
CCATCAGGAAGGCCAGCCGGCACGGGAGATCGCCCGCCTGCTGGGCCTGAGCCGCAACACGGTGCGGGCCATCATCGGGCAAGCGGGCGCGCCGCCGCCGCGGCGGCCCCGCGCCGACAAGCAACCCCTGGATGAGGAGTTGCTGCGCCGACTCTACCAGGAGTGCCAGGGCCATGGCGCCCGAGTGCATGAGAAGCTGGTCGAGGAAGAGGGGGTTGCGGTGGCCTATTCCACCCTGACGCAACGGCTCCGGCAACTGGGCCTCAGCGACCCACCCAAGGCCCGCTGCCAGCAGGTGCCCGACGAGCCGGGGGTGGAGATGCAGCACGACACCAGCCCGTACCCGGTCGAGTTGGCGGGCCGGCGCGTCGGGCTCATCGCCAGCCTGATTTACCTCCGCTACAGCAAACGCCGTTATCTCAGGTTCTACCGCGCCTTCGACCGCTTCAAAATGAAGTGCTTCTTCCACGAGGCGCTCACCTTCTGGGGCTATGCCGCCCGGCAGTGCATCATTGACAACACCAACCTGGCGCGGCTGCGGGGCACCGGCGCCAACGCGGTTATCCACCCGGAGATGGAGGTCTTCGCCAGGCAATATGGCTTCGCCTACCTCTGCCACGCACTGCGGCATTCCAATAGAAAGGCCGGGGAAGAAAGAAGTTTTTGGTTCGTTGAGACCAACTTCCTGCCCGGGCGCACCTTTGCCAGCCTGGAGGACCTCAACCGGCAGGCCTTCGAGTGGTCCACGGCGCGCCTGGATAACAAGCCTCAGGGCAAGGCGGGGCTGATCCCGGCCCAGGCCTTCGCGCATGAACGCACTTACCTGCTCGCCTTGGCGGCGCATCTGCCCGCTCCCTATAAGCTCCACAGTCGCGGCACCGACCAGTATGGCTACGTCGCCTTTGGCGCCAACTATTACTGGGTGCCCGGCACCCGGCGCGACGACGTCAAGCTGCTCGAATACAGCGACCGGCTGAAGATTTACCAGGCCGGCCAGTGCCTGGCCGAGTATCCACTGCCCGCCGATGGCGTCCGCCACGCCAAGTTCAGCCCCCCGGGTCTGCCCGCGCCGACCCACCCGCCAAAAAATCGCCGGCATCCCACCGCGATGGAGGAGAAGCACCTGCGCGCTTTGGCCCCGGCCGTGGGCGCGTACCTCGACTATGCCCTGCCGACCAAGGGTCTGGCGCGCCATGAGTTCCTGCGCCGCCTGCTGGCCCTGAGCCGCAAGATGAGCGTGGAACTCTTCCGCCAGACCGTCGAACGCGCCCGCAAATATCGCATTACCAGCCTGGAGACCCTCCAACGCATCGCCTGGCTGTATCTCCAACAGGCCCCGGGCCAATTACCCCTGGTCGAAATCGATGCCGCCTTCCGCGAGCGCGAAGCCTATCAGGAAGGCTCCCTGACCGATCCCCCTGAACTCTCTGCTTACCAGGACCCCGCCGACCATGAATAAAGAACTGTCCGACCTTTTGAAATACCTGCGCCTGGGCAACCTGTTGGCCCATTGGGAGGACTACCTCAAACTGGGCGCCGACAAGAACTTCTCCCACGCGCGCCTGCTCACCCACGTCCTGGAGGAGGAATACCAACGCAAACGCGAGAACGCCCGCCAACTCCGGCTCAAGCACGCCCGCATCCCCGAGATCCTCGTGCTCGAAACCTATCCCTTCGAGCGCCAGCCCAAGCTCAACAAAAAGCGGATCCTCGCCCTCTATGACTCCCTGGGTTATATGCAGAACCACCAGAACCTGATCTGGCTCGGTATTAGTGGCTGCGGCAAGACCGGCCAATTCCAGAAATCGCCGTTCGGCGTGACGCTGGCCGGCTGCCCGCTGGACGAGAAAATTTCGGAAATGCATACG
>JBAVOQ010000073.1:0-1737 GCA_049692235.1 Acidobacteriaceae bacterium
ATGAGCGAAATGGCGGAGCGCATGATGGTGAACCTGAAAACGGTGCAACGAATGGAAAAGGGCGATCCTGCCGTGGGAATCGGAATCGTAGCCACGGCACTCTGGGTCCTGGGCCTTCACCGGCGCCTCGGTGACCTGGTCACACCGGAAAGCGACACAGTGGCTCTTCAAGAAGACATCAAGAAGCTGCCGCGCGATTTTCGGAGATCAACTAAGCAGACGGACAAATTCGATTTTTGAGTGAGCGATGCCAACAGCCTACGTTTATGTCTTTCTGGAAGAAGGTCCAGTTCCCGCCGGGATACTGGAAACAAGTGGTACTGGCCGCGAGGCAGCTGCGCGTTTTCGGTATGGCCGGCGGTATCTTCAGCGCGAAGACCGACTGGCGGTCGATCCCGTTCAGTTGCCTCTGACGGCCCCTGACGCAGACCGGGAGTACATCACCGAAGAAGGCTTTGTCCTCTTCAACGGTATTAGGGATGCAGCCCCTGACGGTTGGGGCCGTCATCTGATGGATCGCGCCGCCGGCGCACAGACCCTCTCGGAATTCGATTACCTGGTGGCGACAGGAGAATCTCGCGTTGGTGCGCTGGCATTCGGTACAGATCTGTCCGGACCGCGGCGGATTGTTCCATGGGCCGAGGAGCAGGTTGAAGGCGAGACCCTCGACTTAGCGGGGATGATTGAAGCTGTCCGTGAGCTGGATACCGCTGAGGGTTTGCCCAGGAAGTATCGGCGTTTCCTCTTGCGCGGGTCCTCTCTTGGTGGGGCCCGGCCGAAGGCAACCACGGAATACGACGGCAGGCAATGGATCGCGAAGTTTGGCCGTGCCGATGATCGCAGCCCAATGTGCCGCATCGAATTTGTCACGATGAAGCTGGCTGAACAGGTGGGCATCGCGGTACCTCCGGTACGGCTCGAAAAGGCACTGGGACAAGACATCTACCTGATTGAGCGTTTCGATCGGGTGCCGAACGATGCAGGGTACCGTCGCCTCCCCTTTATCTCGGGACTGACAATCCTCGGCGCCCATGAAAGCGAGTCGTCACGGCAGAGCTACCGTGGGCTGGCGGATCAGTTGCGTCGCTTTGGGTCAGAGCCAACAGAAGATCTGAAGCAGCTCTGGCGCAGAATGGTGTTCAACATTCTCTGTAACAACAACGACGACCACCTGCGAAATCATGGCTTTTTGTGGGACGGCCGTGGCTGGAGGCTGTCCCCCGGCTACGATATCGTCTCGTTTCCTCAGGTGGGAACGGAGCGGGATCTTGCTATCGGTGTCGGTCGCAATGGACGCCGGGCGACGATAGAGAACGCATTGACCGATGTAGCAAGTTTTGGCCTGTCACGGAGTGAAGGCATTTCCATCGCTCAGATGTTGCAGAGGACCGTGAAAGCAAGTTGGGAGAAGTTGTGCGTAAGCAATGGATTCACCACTCTCGAAATTGAGCGGCTTCGCAACTGTTTCCTTGCTTGCGATGAGACGATTCAGGGTGCTTAAAGGTCTGGCCGTCATCTGAACCTTATGCCGCAAGTGGGTGGTCATTGTTCGGCCTGGGTCGAACCGGGTCTGCCACGCCTTCTGCAGGGAAGCGGTTCATTCCATATGGATGGGGAACGGGGAAGCAGTCAGCCTGGGGCAACTATCCGGAAAGTCCGGATAGTTGCGGGGCGGCGTCAGGTTCAGGAGGCGAACTCGACGAGGTGTTGCTGGCGCCGGCGCTTGGTGGCTTCTTC
>JBAVOQ010000074.1:0-4473 GCA_049692235.1 Acidobacteriaceae bacterium
CCCGATCTTGTCTACCAGATGGTTTGCGCGCTGGGCGAACTGCCGATGTACCACGAACTCATCACCGCAGAGCCACTGACCACGCACCGCGCCGCGATGCTCATGGCGTGGACATTCGAGGCGGGCCGACGCTACGGCCTACAGCAGGCCCTTGCGATCATCGACACCACCACCACCGAATTCAAGACAGGCACCGACGCCGTTCTCACCGCCGCCCTGAACGCCACGCTGGATCTGCCATCGCCCGAACTGCCTTTCAAGCCCAGCTCCGAGAGTCCGGACGGAGCGGCGCCGTCGACCATCGCCGCCAACGGCGAGGAGCGATCGCCCGGAGCGGCCGGCGAGAGCGGCCAACACACCGGAGCCGAGATCATTCCTTTCGAGTACCCCACCGCCGAACAAGTCACCGCCGACCTTGAGCGCGTAAAAGAACTCAGCCAGGAGCAAGCCGAAAAGCACTCCAACAAACCCACGGTGAACTGATGCCCGCCCCCACCCCACCACCGAACCCGCAACTCGACTTTCAAGCACTGGCAGCGCGCGCACTCACGTGCTGCCAGGAGTGGCGAAAGTGGGCACAACGCGAACCGGCCGGGAGCGCCCAGGCCCGCCGCGCCTTTGAAGTCGCGGCGCTCTTCGAGAAGCAAGCGAGCATCATGGCAGCGATGCACCGCAACCGCACCGAATGGACCACGCCGGCGCGGAGCGACTTCACGAGGCGCATCCCGTGACCGTCCGTATGCACCTGACCCAGGCAGAGCGAGACCTCATCGTCGAACTCTGCCTTGCGGCCACACTCCACCAACGCGGCGAGCACACCGCCGCCCAGGAGACCTACGAACAGTTCACCGCCGAGAACTGGGAGCAGGTACGGTCCATCATCTTCAAACTCGACTCACCGGACCCCGATCTATTCCCCCCCGGCAGCAGCTTCTAAGCCTGGTCGAAGCGGTCCTCACCCGGTTTTTTTTCATTAACACACAGTAGTAGTGAACCAACCCAAGCACGGAAGCGGCAAGATGCTCTCCGAGCGTTCGTGCTGTGACAGCACTGGAAGCGTAGAGCCACGCCGCAAACGCCGCGCCGACGCCGCAAAGCATCCACGCCAAACCCCAGCAGCCGCGCCCTGGACGCCTCGCAATCGCACGGCTGCCGCCGTGCTCACCGGGCTGCCGCCCGGACCTGCCTTGCTACCGGCGATGCCTCTCGGCCCGCCGTGCTGGGCTGCCGCCCAGACCTGCCCGGCAACCCGCTCCAGCATCCCCCGCCGATGCGCAGCTGCCACCGCCATGGACAGCGAGGCTGGCCAGCGCAAACGCAAACCCTCGGCTTCATCAGCCTGGACACGGCACCGAAGAACTATAGATAAACCCAGCCGAACTATACCTGCGCCCGCGCCTCGACGGCGCTCCCTGCGCAGGCGCTTCGCGAAAAGACAGCGCAGCCGTCCCGGCTGGCCAGCCTGGCCGCCGCGCCCCGATGAAGCCTGGGGCGCTCGCCAGGCTAACCGGTCATTACCCGCCCCCGCCCCCGCCCGGCCGCGCGGCCCTTTCCCGCCCATGACCCCGGCGCGCATCGAGAGCATCCCGCCTTGCGCGCCCAGCCGCAAGCTGGCCTGCCCCCGGCAGGCCAAAGCGCTTGCGTCTAGGACCCCGCGCAAGGCGCGGCTGCGGCCGCGGCAAAGCCCGCCCCGCCCCGCCACCTGGACAACTCGTCGAAGTCGGGCGCGCCACGACACAAAGTGCGTGCCGTGGATACGCGCGCCCGACCAGCGGGTCACGTGGGGAACCCATCGCTTCTTCGACGGTTGTGGAAGGCGGGGCGGGGCGCGCCTGCGGGCGCGACAAAGCCCGTCTGCGGCGCTCCGCGCCGCCCGATGCGGCCCCGCCACAGGCGGGGCCAGACTACCCCCGCCGTGGAAGCGATGTTGCCCCAGAGAAATTTACCGGGGATAATGAACCATGGCCAGCAACCAGCGCAATCCCGCGTACGACGGCCCCGACGAACACGAGCTGAGCATCATGGAGCTGGCCAGCTCGCATCCGCAGTTCCGGCTCGTCCCGTCGACGCGCGTTCAGCGCCGGGCCAGGGCGAGCTACTGGCGCAAGGTCGCGCGCTCGATGGCAGCGGCCGACCAGGTGCCATCGTCGGACCAGGTGGTGACGGCCGACGAATCTGCCATGGTCTAGCCTCACCGAACCCGCAGCGGCGCGTCCACGCGCCTCCTGTAGTCTCGCCAGCCGCGCAATCGACCCACCGCCAGCATCAGCAGCCCGCACATCTCGCAGCGTGGAATCTCCCACGCCCTATGCGTCTGCAGTTGCCACCGCCGCCCCAGGCAGCCAGGGCATGCGTAGAGCACTCCCCGACGCCGCCAGTTCTTCACGCTTGCCATTCGTGCACCCCCGGACTGAAAAAAGCCATAGGCCGGCTCTAGGGGAACCCCGGAGGGAAACGGGCGAGTGTGGGTCACTTTCCACACTCGTAATCGTCGTCGCCCTCGCGCAAAATGTGCAAAACCTCAAAAAGCCGCGTCAATACTGAGGTTTCACGCCTTCACGCTGTGCGACTCCCTTCCACAGGCTATCCCTTGTCTGCATGTTCGCCCAGGTGAAGGCACGGCCAGGTCCCCCTTCGTCACCAGCCGATCTTTAGACACACGGGGTGCATGCCCGTCCGGCCCGAACCGTTCCCGCGCACTGGCGGCGCAACGGCTCCAAGCCTTACCGAACTGCAATACGGCGCTCTTCGTGGTCATTTCGCACCTGAGCTGCATTCCGCTGGCCGCGGAGCTACGGACGATGAACATGAGCCAGGCCCCGGCGCTCGCCATTTTTCATACGCCGGCACGGTTGCTTCGGTCTTCGAGGATGGTCAATTCCGGGACGGCTGTTGGTTGTTGAGCTCCAACGCTGCAAAAGCAGCCCCAGCCCGGTGTCGCCAGTGTATCGCCTCGTGCTAGTCTTGAGGCATCGGAGCAACACCGCTCCTGCCAGTATGGTTCAAGCTGGCAACAGGATTGAGCAGCGGCGGCCTAACCACAGGCCGCCGTTCCTGTTTTTGCCGTGCAAATCCCACGATGCGGTTAACCCACACCCACAAAGGACATCCCACATCGACTTTACATAATACTCGTTATCAGACCTCTTTAGCGCCGTCTAAATCGCGTAGCATCAAGCACATGCGGCACACTTTATACGCCTGATCTCCGCGCCAATCTACCGTTAAAGTTACTTTAGTGTGCATATGCCAGCCGTTTACGCTTGTACTCCCGCGTTTTTGCGTGTATTCTCCCATCAGATGTTACTGACTTGGTTCCCAGGAGAAAAAGACAATGCCCACTACCCCGTTCGAAGCTGACGAGAAAGTCACCCTCGATCCCGCACACACCCGCTGCACCTGCAAGCGCTCCGTGCTCTTGCCCGATCCGCCGCTCGTCCACTGCCCGAAATGCCACCACACCTACACCGCTCGCACGCTCCACTATCCCGTCGAGTGCGCCCGGTGCGGATTCCGCCTCATCAACTGGCGCAGGCGCAACGGCATTCCGGAGATCGAAGTGCCTCTCCCTTGACCATGAAGGCCAGCCAACTCCGCAAGGTCACAGCCTCGATGCGCGCAGCTCGCCGCTCCGTCCGGAACCTCGAACGCGCGCTCGACAAGCCGCGCGCGGTCCCCGCGCCGGCCGCAAGCGGTCGCGGATCTCGCACCGTCACATCCGCGGCTGCGAGCGATCAACAGGAACGCCCTGGGTGAGAGCGTTCTCATGACTGGCCGGCGAGAGCGGCCAGACACCTGCATCAACACACACAAAGGAGCCGCAATGACACACCAACCGATGCCACGCACGGGCCGCGGTCCGAGCGTCGATGACTGCCTTGCACTGTCCGCCTACTGGGAAGCTGAGGCCGCGAGGCCCGAGGCCAACAGCGAGACGGTCCTTGTCGCCCTGGCAGAAGCGAAACACTGGCGCGACGTAGCGAAGGAACTCAAACTGCTCATGCAAGCCACACCGGCCGGCAACGCCGAGCCTGGCGAGAGCGGCCGTCGCCGTCTCTTCCGCGCCGGCCAGGCCAACGTGAAACGATTCCTGTATCCGTCGATCGCGCAACGCCAGCCGCGGCGATAGCGGCCACGCCGCCGGGGGCGGTTGACCGCAACCGCTCCGAGCGCGTACCTTCATCAACACAACGCAGACCTGGGGAAGCCGGGCGACCGCAGTTCACCGCTGGTCACCCGGTTTTTTTTCATTAACACATAGCAGCGCTGGCGCAATCAGCCCATGGAAGCGTCAAGCTGCTCTCCGAGCGTTCGTGCTGTGCCAGCATTGGAAGCGTAGAGCCACGGCGCAAAAGCCGCGACACAGCAAAGAAGCATCCACGCCACACCCCGGCAGCCGCGCTCTGGACGCCTCGCAATCGCACGGCTGCCGCCGTGCTCACCGGGCTGCCGCCCGGACCTGCCTTGCTACCG
>JBAVOQ010000075.1:0-21475 GCA_049692235.1 Acidobacteriaceae bacterium
GCCCTGTATGATATTGATCGCGACCGTGCGGGGCGAATTTCTCGGGAATTCGGTATTGCCAAGGTCTGCGGCTCGGTCGAAGAAGTTTGCGGGTTGCCAGAACTAGATGCCATCGATGTGGTTACCCCTGAACATCTGCACCTCGTTTCTGTCATGAGTGCACTGGAAGGCGGGAAGCATGTTTTTGTGGAGAAGCCTTTTGCGCTCGATCTTCGGCAATGTAAGGGCATGATTGATGCAGCCGCGTCTGCAAATCGAATTATCATGGTCGGCCAGGTCCTTCGTTTCGAAACGAAGTACGCGATGTTGAAGGATGAAGTTGCGGGCGGACGCCTAGGAAAGATCGTTTCCATGCATGCCCGACGTAATCGCCCGAAGAGCCTTTTACCAAGATATGGTCGTACTCATCCCGCACTCGAAAATTGCATTCACGACATTGACCTTATGCATTGGTATACGCAGTCCCGAGTGAAGCGCGTGCGCGGTTATGGCCGCTCAGCGACGGGAAGCATTCACCACGACACATTTTGGGGGATGCTCGAATTTGAGAGTGGCGCAATTGGCGTGGTAGAGACTATTTGGCTCATTCCATCCTCTGCGGGAATTACGCTCGATGATTCTCTTGAAATTATCGGCGACGCCGGGATTGCGAACATTCGCCTGGTGCCAGCCAGCTTCGAGTTGTGGCTGGAAGACGGGCCACGAGCGCCGGATGTGGGCTATGATCCCCGTGTCGCTGCTTCAGCGCGTGGAGCATTACGGGAAGAGCTTGCATACTTCTGTGATTGTGTTCGCGATAATCGACCACCGTTGGTCATCAAGGCCGATGAGGCAATGGCAGCGGTCGAAGTCGCTCTAGCTCTCGTTGAGTCCGCTCGATTGGACAAAGAGATAGAAATTGGACCGGTCACCAATCGCAATATTTGAGTTAGATTACTACCATTTGACAGCGAGACCGAACCGAACGGCAACCAGGTGATCGGTTGTTGATAGACATCATGGGAACGGTGAAGATGGTATGTACAGAGGGTTGCGAGTAGGAGGCTCATTGGGCACACCGCTTGGTATCGGGGTTCTTGTGGTGTTGTTGGGCGGCATCCTCCAAGGAAGCTTCTTGCTCCCTCTCAAATTTACTCGACGTTGGGAGTGGGAAAATAGCTGGATTGGTTTCTCGACAGTTGCCTACTTATTGGCGCCCTGGTTGCTCGCTTTCGTTCTGGTTCCTCACTTTCCGAGGATGCTCCACGATGTTCCGCCTAAGGTAATAATCACCACATTGGTCTACGGTTTGGGTTGGGGCATCGGTGCGCTCTCTATGGGCACCGCATACAAATACGTTGGAATGGCCATAACGTATGCGATTGTCCTGGGGGTTGCCTCGTCCATTGGTACGCTAATCCCGCTGCTAGTTTTGGGGTCCAAGCAGGTTCGTAGCAATTCGGGACTCCATGTTATCGCCGCAGTTGTCATCGGCGTGATTGGGACTGCTGTCGTTTCATGGGCAGCGTGGCAGCGAGACGCCACAAAGTCTTCTTCCGTATCCAAAACAGGTGAAACGGAGGCTCTCGAGAAAAGAAGAGTGATCATAGGTTTGGGATTATGCCTTAGTGCCGGAGTGCTTGCGTCGTTTGGAAATCTCGGCTTTGCCTTTGGGACGGAACTGAGTCGCAAGGCGGCCGAATTGGGCGCTGGCCCGACCGGATCCGCCAGTGCGGTGTGGGTCGTGCTTTGCTTCCCCGTATTCTTATGCAATTTTATTTACAGCTTGTACCTGCTCCGGAAGAATAGGAGCGCGCATTGTTTCCGGACCTCCGGTACGAGCTTTTATTGGGGCCTGATTATCTTGATGGGTGTTCTATGGATGGGAGGAATGGCTGCTTATGGTGCGGGAGCGCTTGCCATGGGAAGGATGGGCACGTCAGTAGGTTGGGTTCTGTTTATGACTTCGATGATCATTTCCGGCAATCTGCTGGGATTGCTTACCGGTGAGTGGAAAGGATCGAGCAAGAAGAGCCTGATGACAATGATGGCAGGCGTCTCCATCCTGATACTTGCGGTGATTCTTGCGGGAACATCTGGAGCTACCTGAAATTGAGCTTACGGCGCACAGTGTCCTTTCAAAACAGTAAATTTGTCGGCCGCCTCTTGTGTTGGCTTCTGATTCTCGTCATATCGTTACCGTTCGCAATCTGTCAAAGAACCACCGGACCCCCTCGCACCGGCTCTCACCAAGGCGGTTCGGCGAAGAATGCGACTCGGGCAGTCCGAGACTCTGGAGTAAACGGCGGAAAAGATGGATATGTCGGGTCTGACACTTGCGCTCTATGTCACGCGGCCATTTACAGCAAGTTCAAGAGTACGGACATGGGCCGCTCTATATCCACCGTCGCCCCTTCCATTTTGCGAAAGCTTAACCTGCCAGCCGCTTACTACGATCCGAGATTGAACCGGCACTATGAGGTATATACCCAAAGTGGGAACCTGTATCAGAGCCAATTCCAATTGAATGGAGAAGGAAAGGAGGTCTTCCGCGACACGCATCGCATTCAATGGATTGTTGGAGCAGGGGCAAACGTATTCGGAGCCATCATCCAACGAGGCGATTATCTCTTTGAGGCTCCCCTGGCGTTTTATACAAAGCCGATGACGTGGGGGTTGGGACCGGGATATGAGTTTACCGATTTAGGTTTTAACCGTCCGATTCTGGCTGGATGCATGGCTTGTCACAGCGGCCGATCGACACCGGTCCCAGCGACTAACGGGCGCTATGAGAAGGTTGTGTTTCCCGAGATGACCATCGGGTGTGAGAGGTGTCATGGACCGGGCGCCGCTCACGTGCAAGCCATAATGAGTGGTGCAAGTCTTCACAAAAAAGATCTTCATATCGTCAATCCGGCCCACCTTACGCCGACCCTGGCGAACAACATCTGCATGTCCTGCCACGAAATCGCAGATGCACGAGTGCTGAAACCGGGGAAGTCCTTCCAGGACTTTCGCCCGGGAACTCCGCTGGACGATACCTTCTCGGTCCTGATGGTTCCCCCATCGCGCAAATCTCCTCCACAGGAAGATCACCTTCAACAGTACTATTCGATGACTTTGAGTAAGTGCTATCGGGCGACTGGCGGCCGTCTGCGCTGCATCACCTGCCATGATCCTCATGTAGAGCCTTCCCGTCAGGAAGCGCCAGCCTATTTCAACAGCAAGTGTCTTACCTGCCACACAAACCAGAGCTGCAGCTTGCCACTGGAGACGCGTCAGCGCACTAGGCCGCCCGATAACTGCATAGGTTGCCATATGCCAAAACGGGCAGTGCAGGTGATCGCGCACTCCAGCCTGACAAACCATCGTATTCTTGCCCGATCTGACGAGGCGTTCCCGGATTCCGCATTCCACCAGACTACCCCAGCGTTGCCTAACCTGATTCATCTGAATCCCGCCCCTGGAAAGGGAGGGGTCGCGCCCCCTCTCCTTACCCTGTTACAGGCATATGGTGAACTAGCAGGTTACAAACCGGAGTACGTTGCTCCCTATCTAAAAGTTCTCGATCAGCTGAGACGTACGCAGCCCGCCAGCGAATTGGTACAAGCCTGCCTGGGACGCAAAGACTTAATCAGCGGAAGGACTCAGGAAGCCATCGATCATCTAAGGTACGCGCTGCGAATCGGTCCTCCGCAGGCGACGGTTTACGGGGATCTCAGTGATGCATTGGATAAACTCGGCCGGAGACAGGAAGCACTCGTGATGCTGCAGAAGGGCATCGACCAAGATCCATTTAACCCTGTCTTGCAAATGACGCTGGTGCGTCGTCTGATTGAATTGAAGCAATACTCGAATGCACAGGCGGCTTTGAAACATTACCTGCAAATTTTCCCGCAAGACTCGTCTATGCGGCAGATGCTTGGCCGCATTAAATGATGGACCCCGGAATAACTAGAAAAGTTCTGCATGAGGGATGCACGTTGAAGCTGACCGAGGCTAGCCTCAACGTGAGCGCCAAGACGGCCGCCAACTCGGTTCGCCGTTACCGGGCGAACGGAGTCGACGATCTCCGGGACCGCTTCTCGCGCCCGCGCTGTTCGCCTTGGCAAACCGGTCCGTTTGCCATCTGTTCTGATTGGTGGATGCTACCGCAATGCGGGATATGCCGACGCGATGTCCTCTCCTTCGCGGCGCAGCCCGAGCCGGAATTGTTCCGCAGCACCCACCTCAGCATAAGCGGACGCCGCGTATGCATATTCGTGGCGTGCGTCGCGTAGGAAAACACGATTGCCAACGGGCGACCGTAAATTTACCAACCAAACGGGGCGCGGAGCAAGGGCGGCGACTAGATCCGGAAGGTCGTACTTCCCCAGCACCCCTGGAATGACTGCGCCGAAAATGTCCCGGTGAATTGGCAACCGCGCGACCTGGTCATAGGAAACCAGCCCGTCCTCAATCGCAACCCCGGCGATGCGTTGGTCCATCACGGCGGCGTGCAGCAGATCCACTCCCACGGTGCCTCGGGCGAAGCCCAGACATTTGCCGCCATACAGCAGTCCTTTCTGTTGCAGCAAATCGACGCCGCGCAGGATGTCATCCATGCGCAAGCCAACCAGGGTCTTTCCCACCATCAATGCCTCCCAGGTCACAGCTTCATCCGGCCCGAACCAATAGGACGAATTGCTGCGCCAGGTCGAAGTCGTTTCGCCGATACCAGACGGATCAAGCACCAGCACCGTATAACCGAGTTGCGCCAGATCATCTACATCGCTAGTTGTTGAGGTGACATTCGACGTGCCGGGAAGCGCGGAGGCCATATTCATACCGCGGTCATCCACGTACACAATCGCCTTCTTCCGCGAGTGATTCGCGCTAGGCTCGGCCAGGAGGGCTGGGACAATTCGCCCCGGTCCAGTCTCATAACTCAGGCGAGTCAGGCGGTAACCGTTTCGCTCCGTGGATCCCAATATCTTCACGTGCAACGGCCCGGAAGATGCCTCATAACGCGTCACCCGCACAATTTCATCTTTCAAGCGGACTTTAAGCTGATCCACGTCCTGAGGTCCAGTAAGGATTGGCCGCGACGGCGTCAATTTTGAGAACCGGCGTATGTTCAATGTGCTCACCGTATCTCCGCCCAATGAGGTGGAGACCTGTCCGGTCCGGGTGCAAAGAAGGTTCTGCTCATACTCGGTCTGGAACGGCGGTTCCGGTAAGATTGCGCCTGTCCCGCCTTTCAGCCAGCGACTCATCCAGGCCTCAATGGCCTCACGCTGCGATTTACGGACGCCATGGCCGCCTGGTGCGACAGCAGAAGAGACCTTATCTTCGGCGCCAAACAGAGCATAAATGCGTTTACTCTCGGCGAGTGTCTTGCGCGATCCCGCGATCGGGAAGAAGTCGTCCGTCGTCGAAACAATTAAATACGGCTTGGGAGCGAATGCCTCTACCAGATCGGCATGGTCCAGGCCGTCCTTGAGTTGATAGGGGAACTGTTGCTCGGCATCCTGCGGGCCGGTACCCAACAACTGGTCCTCCCAATCGGTGATATAACAGGCCGGCGCCGCGGTTTGAATCCGGTCGTCCAGCGCGGCAAGGTACGCGGTGAGTGTGCCGCCGCCAGAGCAGCCCGTAACGCCGATGCGCTTTGCCTCTACATACGGAAGCGACTGCAACACGTCGATGCCTCGCATTCCGTCCCAAACCATATACCGAGCAATGCTCTCACCCGCCAGCAGGCTCTGAATGCCCACCATCTCATGCTCTTCATCTGTGTCCGAACCAACCTTGGAACCACCGAGGGCCGAATCGTAGAAAATGACGCGCTCTCCTTGTCCTATGGGATCGTAGGTTAGGACTACGAAGCCGCTCTTCACCAGCCCGAGGCTGATGTTCTGATAGAAGGCCCTTGCTTTTGCGGACAGACTGTGGCCGGTGGGTTGAAGGATCGCAGGGTAACGAGAATGTCCCGTCTGGGGCACGTACAGGTTTGCCGTTACATAGAACTTCGGCAGACTCTCATAGATAATTTTCTCAACACGGTAATCGCCGTGGTCGATCACCCCCATTTTTCGCATGTTCAAAGGTGATCGCTTGTCCGGAAGTCCGCCCATCATTGCCAGCAACTGCCGCCGCACTTCAGCCCTGCGCTTTTCAAATTGCTCGCGCGTACGGATCTCTGCGATCCGTTCCTTGCGCGACGCGAGTTGCTGGAAGGCGATTCTTTGCAGATAGGATCTCAGCATTCCGCTAAGGGGAGCCTCCTGGCCAGGTTGCGCAGGTTGACCCACTAACTGCAGCACCGTGCAGAAGCAAATGGAGATAACCGTCGCGATTAGTCTGGTCAAGCTCTTTGATTTCAGCATCCGCCTCACTCCTTTAGAAGCTGAACGTTAGTGTAAAGTGCATGACATGAGCAACATTTGTTTTCCTTGCATCCAACCGCCCGCTGCGACAAATTGATCCGATTGCATTTATGAGTATCTTCCGTGACCTAGAAAAATACCTTTTCAGCCGATCTGCGCAATATCCAAGTGACATCTTCCGGCCGTAGAAATTTCAGGTGTTTGCGAACCAGCTCGAACGATCCCGCATAGGAATGCGGTGTTTCGACCTGAAACGGAGAATCGGAGCCCCACATCAGCCGCTGCGCCCCGTAGGCGTCGTGGAGCGCGTGAATCATTGGGATCAGATCGGTGTATGGGAACTTCTTTTTCCCCAGCGCGTAGAATGCAGATACTTTGACGTAGACGCGCGTGTGCCGGGCAAGATTGCAGAGTGCCTTCACGTCTTCCTCTCGCACCACGCCATCCATGCCGATTCGCGCCATGTGATCGACGACGACGGTGGTGCTGGGAAACTTGGTGCACATGCGGTCCAATGCGGGAAAGGAACTGGGATCGATCAGAGGACAGATTGCGAGTTTCTTCTCCGCCGCCAAACGCCACATTTCGGCCATGTTGCCAGTCTCGAGCCATCCGGAGGAGCGATTTCCCCGATCTATGCGGAAACCGCGGACCCCGAGGGATGCGAGGCGCGTCATCTCCGCGCCGAGCGAGGCTGAATCGTAATCCACGACGGCAACGCCGGAAAACACGCCGGGGTAACGTTTCGTAGCATTAAGCATGTAGGAATTGTCGGTCCCATAAAAGCTCATCTGTATCAGGACAACTCGTTCAACACCGAGGGGGCGCGCGAGTTCGAGCAAGTTCTCGGGGGTGAAAATCTCCGGGACCGCTGGCGGACCGCCGTAACGGGGGTCGCGGGGGAAGCGAACTTCATCCGGCGTCCAAACATGGACATGCGCATCGATGATATTGGTCATGGAAGGAGACCTTTCCGCCGCGAGATAGACTGCGAAGCCAAAGCCGGCCAATAGCTGTCTGCGATTCAATTCCTGCATATCTCGTCCTAAGCCATTATTGAAAGTCGATGCGTCCGCCCGGAGCACATTCGCTTTCTGCGCATTCTGTCGCAAAATATACCACCATGAGATCGCCGTGTATACTTCATGTATTCACTATTGGGGTAATATTGCTTGCCGGAGAAACAAAATGGTAAAACGTGAGCATCTTTCGAGACGGACCCTGATCAAAGGGTCGCTCGCCTTAACAACGGCCGGACTGTTGAGGATTGATACCAACGGGGAAGTATCGGTGCCCGAAGAAGCGGCGGCTGAAAGCGAATCAATAGACCCTACCGAGACGCTTTCATTTCGACATATCCACCTGGACTTTCACACATCCCCAGCAATTACGGGAGTCGGAAAAAACTTCTGTGTGGCTGAATTCGCAGGCACTCTGAAGGGTGCTGATGTTAACTCCATCACGATTTTCGCAAAATGCCATCATGGCATGGCCTATTATCCGACGAAGATCGGTATACAACATCCAAATCTAAACTTCGATCTTCTCGGCCAGATGATGGAGGCCTGCCACCGCCAGGGAATCCGTAATCCGGTCTACATCAGCACGCTTTACGATCAGTATGCATGGCATCAGCACGGGGATTGGCGGGCGCTCGATCCGGACGGCCAGGAAGAAGGCCACCGCGGTCATGCAGGCCCGATCGAAGCGCAGCTCGGACGGCTGTGCGTCAATACGCCCTACGTGGACTACCTTTCTGCGATGGCTGAAGAGGTATTGACATCGTATGAGGCCGACGGGATCTTCTACGACAACTTTACTTATGGCCCAGAGGGATGCTCGTGCTCTTACTGCATTGCAGAGCGAGAGAAGCTGGGGCTGGATTCGCGCAAGCAAGCAGACCGCGTCAAGCATATGCATTTGGTGATGGATCGGGCCATGCGACGGCTGGCGGACATTGCGCGAGCCAGGCGTCCAAGAGGGACAGTCTTTATCAATGGGCCACTGACACTTCGGCAGGACCCGGACTTCCTGCACTCCTCTCTCCGGTACTATTCACACATTGAGATCGAATCCTTGCCGGGAGGTACTTGGGGCTACAGTTATTTCCCCATGGCTGCGCGCCGCTTGCGACATCTAGGGCTGGAGACCAGGGGAATGACAGGCGCATTTCATCGGAGTTGGGGAGACTTCGGCACAGTGCGCAACCAGGCGGCGCTCGACTACGAGTGTTTCACGATGCTTGCGCAGGCAACGCAGTGCTCAATTGGGGATCACATGCACCCGAGCGGCCGACTCAACAAGGTGACATATGGAAGAATCGGCCAGACATATCGGAGCGTGGCGGCGAAGGAGCCTTGGTGCCGCGGCGCAAGGGCCGTCACGGAAATTGGTTCTCTCATTACATACAACGGATCAGGTGGCACAGAATCCGATCTAGGGGTATCCGCCATGCTGACCCAGCTGCGGCACCAATTTGATCTGATCGATCCCGCTGCGGACTTCAGCGGTTATAAGGTGCTAGTTTTACCGGATAGTCATCGGCTCGACGACACGGTGCAGCACAAGCTAGAAAAATACCTTGCAGGCGGAGGGAAACTTATCCTCAGTAATGAATCGGGGCTTGATCCCGAGGGGAAACGGTTCGTCTTGCCGGTCGGAGCGGAATACGAGTCCGCATGGAAACATGATAACCAATACGTCGAGGTATTGGATGCCGAGAAAAACGGATTACCGCCGATGATCGAGATCGCCTACGAAACAGGTGCGGCGGTCAAAATCGCTCCCGGTGGAACTTTACTGGCGCGCTGCTGGAAGACTTATTTCGACAAGAATTACGAGCATTTTCAAGTAGAGCAGACTCCGCCCTCCCAGCCGACCGATTACGCCGCCGTAGTCGCAACCGGATCCACCATCTATTTTGCGGCTCCGATCTTCCGTACCTATTCGCGTTATGCGTATGCCTTCGACCGCAACTTGGTTGGCTATGGTCTGCGCAGGATGTTGGCGAAGCCGGTGGTAACGGCGGAAGGACCATCGACTATGCAGGCGACGGTCACGGAACAACCCAACCGACGCATTGTGCACTTGCTCAATTACATCGCCGAACGGAGGGGGACGGACCTCGATGTCGTCGAGGATGTCATTCCGCTCATTAACGTAAAGTTGGCCCTTCGCGCGGATCAAAGGCCTCAGAAGGTATACCTTGCTCCGCAACGAGAAAGCATTCAATTTAACTACGCAGCTGGATATGTCGAGACAGTGGTCCCGATCCTGACCGGCCACCAGATGATTGTGTTTGAGAACGCATGATACTTGCCGACCCTATGACAACGCACCCATCTTCTTCCCCTGTTCTTACGCTTCTCGCGGACCTTGTTCGCATAAATAGCGTAAATCCAGCGTATGAGGGGGGCCAATCCGAAGCGGGCATGGTGAATTATCTCGAGGAGTATTTCAGACACCATTCCATTGAAACCTGGAAACAGGAAGCCCTCGCAGGGCGTCCGAATTTGATTGCCAGACTTCCAGGACGCGATGGCTCCCGCCGACTGATTTTCGAGGCGCATACAGATACGGTTTATGTCGGTGGCATGGATATTCCGCCATTTGATCCCGTCTTTTCAGAGGGGAGGCTCTACGGGCGAGGATCCTGCGACACAAAGGGGGGGTTGGCAGCCATGGCGTACGCCATCGCATCACTGAAACGCGATGGTATTCTTCCTGGATGTGAAATTTGGGTGGTCGCGGCGGCTGACGAGGAGCATTCATTTCGCGGAGTACACCGACTCTTGCAAGGATTAGAGGCAACCGCCGCAGTGGTTTCCGAGCCAACCCAAATGCTCATTGCCGTTGCTAGTAAAGGTGTGTTGCGATGGCGCATCCAGGCCCGCGGAAAAGCTACCCACAGTTCCAAGCCCCATCTGGGGATCAATGCGATCACCAAGATGGCCCGCGTGATTCTCGCGCTTGAGGAAGATAACAGGAGGTTCCAGTCAGCACCTCATCCCCTGTTGGGCACCGCGACTTTAAATGTCGGAACCATTCATGGAGGACGGCAGGTGAATGTGGTCCCGGACCTCTGTACTATCGAACTGGACCGGAGGCTGCTTCCCGGCGAAGCCATCCCAGATGTCATGGAGCATTACCGCAGCCTTCTGGATCCAGAACTCGATGTCCACTTTGAGCCGCCGATGCTTGAGGACGAAGCATTCGAAACATCGTGCGATGCGGCCATTGTGAAATGTGCCATGCGTGTCTCCCAGGAGTTCGGCATGAATCCGGAGCTGATCGGAGTACCTTTTGGAACCGATGCCAGCAAGTTCTCGCGTGCTGGAATTCCCAGCATCATCTGTGGACCGGGGAGCATTGACCAAGCCCACGGATCGATTGAATACGTTGAATGTGCTCAGGTTGAACGGGCAGTTGAATTCTATCGGCGGCTTATGATTGTCTTCGCATAGCTGAGTCGGCTTGCTTCAACTCCACCTCCGCTTAGCACGGCAATTCTGGATATTCTCAATCGGGGGGCCGGGAAGCGGCGCTGGTGGTCGGAGCACCCTCGACTGCGCTGGAACCATCTTCTGCAAGAGAGATGCCGTGAAGTTATATCTTTGCGAGCCAATTTTTATTTGCGGGAGCAATTGTGTCTAGCGAATGCCGGGCAGTGCGCCGCTAAAGAAGATCTTCAGCATGCGGTCACGGGCGTGATCGATGTGGTCCGCCATCGCCTGATGGGCACCGTGAACATCGTGTGCTTCCAAGGCGGCCAAAATCTCACCGTGCCCAACCCATTCGGCATCGTGCTGCGTTGAGAGAATATCCAGACGGTGGATATAATCCAATGTTAGTCCCAACTGATCAAAAATGCGCTGGTTTCGCGACAATCGGCCAAGGCTGCGATGAAAAACGTCGTTCGCTTCGACAAACTCGCTGAGACGGACCTTCGGCTTACGCTCCATGAGAATCAGATCCTTCAAGTGTGCGAGTTCTTCCTGGCTAATGGCTTGTGCCGTCCGTTCGGCGGTGAAGCACTCTAGCAGCTTCCGATACTGATATACCTCCACGACGTCCTGAACGGAAATAGGCGTAACAACATACCCCTTGTTCTGTACCTTCGAAAGCCATTTCTCTTCTGCTAGCCGGTTACACGCTTCTCGGATTGGTGTGCGGCTCGTCTTGCATAGTGTGGCGACTTCAAGTTCTGGCAGGAAGTCGCCCGGACGAAAGCGACAGTCCAGAATCCAGCTCCTGAGAAGCCGGTACACCCGATCTACTTCGCTACCCTTTTTCGGTTTCTTCAGGACTGATTTAGCTGGCATTATCGTTTTCAATCTTAACAAGAGTCATTTGTATCCGCAATCGTTCCTCTGACAGCCTCTCGTTCTCAATGGCCATGAATATCTTGCCCGCCGGTTACATTTGCCTGCGGCGTTGCGGCGGGTCCATCTGGCCATCCGGAGTCTCTTAAAGCGCCTGTTTCTTGGTCTGTACACCCTCGTCACCGGATCCCCACCTCGTTCGATAGACCCATGTGGTTAAACGGATGGAGCGGCCTCCAATAAATAATTTCCAGTAGTCGTTGACTGTTTTGTATCCAGGTTGTATATTCCTGCAATCAGGCAGATGCGACCGAAAGTTCTGTGAAACGCAATTCGGATGCGGTGAGAATTATCAACAAAGCAAACGGGTGGCTTTTGCATACTTCATCCCTCCATGCCAGAGCCGATAAGTTCAGCAATTGTGGAAGGTGCTTCTATCACAAAGGGACAAAAAATCTGGGGAGGTTAGTATGAAAGGCTTTATGAGATCGCGTTTGCGCACGCAGAGAAGTTCGTTTTTAGCGGGCCTGCTGATGGGTCTGCTCCTATTCATGTCCAGCTGGAGTTTTGCCCAGCTATCCACGTCATCCCTTCACGGAGTCGTCAAGGATACTCAGGGATCCGTTGTTCCGAACGCAGCCCTCGTGCTACGGAACGTGGACACGTCGGTGGAGAACACCACGGTATCGAGCGGTTCCGGCGCCTATGAATTCCTAGACATCACTCCGGGTAGATATACGATTGAGGCGAAGGCGGCCGGGTTCGCTGCGGCGCAGGTTCCCACTTTCACCCTGACGGTCGGTCAACAGGCCAGCATCGACTTCTCCCTCAATGTCGGCTCTCAAGCTTCGGCAGTGACTGTGCAAGGGGCCGCGCCGCAACTCCAAACATCCAGCGCGAATCTCGGTACCGTGATTGGAACGCAACAGGTGAACGATCTTCCGCTGAACGGGCGCAATTTCACTCAGCTTCTCCTTCTGACTCCGGGTGCATCCGCAACCAACGTTTCACAAAACGGCACCTTTGGCCCTGGCTACCAGTTCACACCCATCGCTCTCGGTTCGTCGTACTCTTTTCCTGCCATCAATGGGCAGACCAATCGCAGTAATTTCTATCTGACCGACGGTTTGACCAATAACGTTACCTTTATGAGTACCTATGCGGTACCGCCTATTGTTGATGCGATTCAGGAATTCAAGGTCGTCTCTCATACCGACAGCGCTGAGTTCGGTTCGGTCCTGGGGGGCGTGGTCAACGTGGTGACGAAATCCGGCACCAATGACCTTCACGGCTCGGCATGGGAATACGCACGCAATGCCATTTTCGATGCTCGCACCTATTTTCTACCGAAGACCGCGGCAAAGGCGGATTTCAGTCAGAACCAGTTTGGCGGATCGGTTGGGGGGCCGGCCTGGATTCCGAAGCTATACAACGGCAAAAACAAAACATTCTTCTTCGGCGCGTATCAAGGTTTCCGCTACACGCAAACCAGCAATAGTCCATTAAAAGTTCCGACACCTGCACAACTTGCCGGAGACGAGAGCGATTGGCCGACACAGATTTATAATCCGTTTTCCACCCGTCCCGATCCAGCCAACCCGGGGCAATATATCCGCGATCCGTTCCCCGGTAACCAGATTCCGGCCGGGTTGATCGATCCGCTTATGGTTGCGTGGGCCACGGATCTCTTCCCCGCTGCAGGCCCAGTATTCGATAGCAACGGAGATAATGCCGTGGATACCACGCCCATTACCATGTCGCAGAATGAGTGGACAGCTCGGATGGATCGGAAATTGGGGGCAAATGACTCGGCATGGTTCCGCTACAGTTACAACAAGGCTACTTTGACCTCCTCCGGCGGACTCCCGGTTGCAAAGACTATCACGCCTACCGAAGCCACCAACTGGGGTGGAAGCTACACGCATGTGTTCAACCCCAGTACGGTTGTCCAGGTACAATTTGCGCGATCGGCCGCTAATCAATATTCAAACACCGCTGTCTCTCCCTCGCTTCGTGCAAAAATCATCAGCGAGGTGGGCTTCTCGCCGAACATTGCTGGTAACGGCCTTGCGGTGAATGGTGGTGCTTACCTGCCGATTTTGGGAATTAACACCTACTCCGGTTCCGGGGACAATTACGAAGACTATCCCAACGTTTCGAACAATTCTCAATACTCTGGCAGTTTGAACAAGCTCATCGGGAGACATTCACTAGAAATGGGGGGCGGATATACCACCATGGGGAACGCGCAGTTGGATTCGTTTTCCATCATTGGATTCGCAGGTGCGCAGACGGCAGACACCAACCCTCTGGATACCGCGGATGTTGGCGATCCGATGTCATCCTTTGTGCTGGGCGTTCCTGCCAACGTATATCTCTTCAATCTTAGTAGCATGGAGAGGCCCGGCGGGGTTTTCAGCGCGTTCGTCCAGGATTCCTGGAGAGCGAGTACGAACTTGACGCTCAATTATGGGTTACGCTACGACCTAACATTCATCCCTGGCGTTGGAACCAGTGCGAGGATTGGAGTAAATGGAGGGCCCGAAACTGGTGACATGGATTTCAACAACGGGACGTATATTTTGGCGAAAGAACCGCCAGCATGCAGTGTACGTGGTTTCGCGCCTTGCATGCCCGGAGATGGTTCTTTACCGGCTCACGTGGTCGTCAGTCCGAACGGTAGTATCGCACATAACACGTACACAAACTTCGGGCCACGCGTCGGTTTTGCTTACAAGGTGGGTGATAAAACAGTCGTCCGGGGGGCTTTCGGGATCGTGTATGACAACTGGGCGGCGGAAACCCAAATGGCGCAGAACCTTGCAGGGGCATGGCCGGGCGTTGGTGCCCAGCAGAACAACAGCCTGAACCTGCCGAGTACAGCTTCTGCGACGCCGACGGCCACAGTTCAGGATCCGTTAGCAGGGAGTGGAAGCAGTCTCTTCCCCGCGGCCACACCCTTCAGCCAGGTCTCATATTTTTATGACCCCCACTTGAAGAACCCCTACTCCGATCAATGGAACCTGGGTGTCCAGCGTGTGTTGAATCCATCGACCTCAGTGACGGTGGACTACGTAGGCTCGGTTTCAAAGCGCTTGGACATTGGCGGTTACTACAACACAGCGCTAACGCCAGGCCCCGGAGATCCCCAACCGCGTGCGCTCTACCCCTACATTGCCGCAACACATTACGACCGCAGTGTCGGTCACTCTAACTACAACGCACTTCAGGTTTCATTGGATAAGCGTTTTGTCAATGGCTTCGCGTATCAGGTTGCCTATACATGGTCGAAGGCGATGGACGTGGCCAGCGATGGCTGGTTTGGTGTGGAAGGGAGCGCCGGGATAACCGTCCCTCAAGACCCCTACCATCCAAGCGCCTACGGATCTTATTCTGTGGCAGGTTTCGATCTGACGAATATTCTCGCTGTGAGCACGATCTATCAAGTCCCTGTGGGCAGGGGAAGGAGCTTCTCCACCGGGAACAGGATCGCGGATTACATTCTGGGCAATTGGCAGGAGAACAACATTTTCTCAGCTCATTCAGGACAACCGTTCACGCCCTACATCAGCAGTGACATCGCCAACACTGGAAATGCCAATTACGAACATGCGAACCTGGTGGGAGATCCACATCTTGCCAAGCGGACGGCCGCGGAATGGTTCAATACTGCTGCCTACGCGGTTCCGCCGGGCTATACCTTTGGCACCGCGGGCAGGGACTCTCTGCGGTCCGCTCCTTATTGGGACTTGGATGCATCGCTCTTCCGGCAATTCCCCATCGGAGGGGACCGGCGCCTTGAGTTGCGCGCGGAGGCATTCAATCTATTGAACAACGTTGTCCTCGGTCTTCCGGCGAACGATCTGAATGCCGGGGCTTATTTCGGAACGATCAACAGCACTGCAAATACGGCTCGAGAACTCCAGTTAGCAGCGAAGTTCATCTTCTGATCGCACAGTTTCTCACCTACCCTCCACTTGCCATTACTTCCGAAACGAACGGCGGGTGGAAGCTTCACTTGAAGCACTGGCCAATTCCGGTCTGCTATGCAGGCATTTCAAGGACCATCTTACCGGGCGCATTATGTGCTAGCTGCGACAAGCGTAAGCCAGATGCGCCGGTATTCCTCCGGTGGCGAGGCGAAATCCGCCAGCGACTGTTTTGCTGCGATTTTTGGGGTAGGTACGTGCAAATCGATGAGAAAGATGTAAAGGCAGTCCAAAATTTCTCCACGGAATTCTATCGGCTAAGGAAGGGTCATGATTATGGGAGTTGAAACTCAAGAAGTGAAACACCTCAAAGTTGGGACGTTAAAGTTAGAGGTTTATCCCAGCCGCAAAGCAGCAGGGGAGGCTGCGGCCCGAGCGGCGGCGGACGCATTGAACCAGTTAGTCTCTCACGGGAACGACATAGCCGTTATCTTTGCTACGGGTGCCTCGCAACTCGACATGCTATGTGCGCTGACCTCCATGCCCAATCTACCCTGGAATAAAGTTAGCGGATTTCATCTTGATGAGTACGTGGGAATATCCTCAGATCATTCGGCTTCGTTTCGCCGCTACCTGCGGGAAAACCTGACCCGACGGGTGCCGATGCAAAAATTCTTTGAGATTAACGGAAATGCAGAGAATCTTGATGCGGTATGCACGGATTATTCCGCAAAGTTGCGTGCAGTCAACCCTCAATTATGTTTGCTCGGCATCGGCGAAAATGGACATTTGGCATTCAATGATCCTGGCGAGGCAAACTTCGAAGATCCTAACGATATTAAAATCGTCAAGCTTGATTCAATGTGCCGGAAGCAACAGGTAGCGGAAGGCTGGTTCCCGAGGTTGGAGGAGGTGCCGGAACGTGCCATAAGTCTAACCATCCCGGCAATTTTTCGGGTGCCCAAATTAATCATCTCTGTTCCCGGTCCCCGCAAGGCGAAAAGTGTTCGCCGCACGCTCGAAGATCCGATCTCTACGGATTGTCCATCAACCATTCTGCGGAGGCATCCAGACGCAACGGTCTACCTGGACATGGAGTCTGCAGCCGAATTGGGGGGAGTGCCCTCCACTTGACAGGTTGCTAGGTAGCATAGTGACAACGCAACGGATCCGAATGACTTTACAAAGATAATCTGAGGATGGGAGATTGTGTATTTCTCGTGTGCGGGATTACCTGAAAACAAAGCACCTTGCCCAGGATTATGCCGTGAGATGGATAAGCAGGACAAAGAGTCACATGCTGAAAGGATGTGACTCTTTGTCCTGCTTATCCATTTAGATCCATCGAGAGTTTACTCCCGTGGAGCGCAGCGATGTTACTCAAGGCGACTGAATATGTGTTTGCTTGCGGTGCACGACAAGGATCGGGAGTGACTGGGAGTGGAATTGAACGCGACCCATGTTGAGAGCGGGCCTCTCGCGGAATTGGTGCCTGTTCCTGCGCCAAAGCTCCGCCGTTCACTAAAACTGTGGCACCTTGTGGCGTACGGCATCGTCATGATTCAGCCGACCGCTCCAATGAGCGTTTACGGCGTAGTGAGCAACGTGGCGGGCGGTCAAGTGGTGACCGCCATCCTGATCGCGATGGTGGCGATGTTATTCACTGCAATCAGCTATGGACGCATGGCCCGCGTGTATCCAAGTGCAGGTTCCGCTTACACCTATGTGAGCAAGGAACTGCACCCCATGCTTGGGTACATAGTGGGTTGGTCCATGCTAATGGACTACCTGCTGAACCCAATCATCTGCGCAATCTGGTGCAGCGCGGCCGCGCAGAATTTTCTACCGCACGTGCCCTATGCAGCCTGGGCGGTGGCCTTTGTGTTGCTCTTTACTGCTCTGAATCTGCGAGGGATACAAACCTCGGGGCGGGTGAATGCGATGCTTGCCGTGGGAATGAGCATTGTGGTGGTGGTGTTTCTGGCGTATGCGATCCGTTACATAGCCCTGGTGGCGCGCCCAGTTGGCGGTCAATGGCTGCTGCCTTTTTACGACCCGTCTACTTTTTCGCCCTCGCGATTGTTTCGCGGGACCGCGATTGCGGCGCTCACGTACATGGGATTCGATGGAATTTCAACGATGTCGGAGGAGGTGGAGAACCCGCGCCGAAACATCATGCTGGCGACTGTCCTAACCTGTTGCGCCATCGGAATTCTGTCCGCGGTCGAAGTCTACGCAGCGCAACTGGCATGGCCTTCGCATGTGCCATTTTCTGAGTCGATGGTGAATACGGCTTTTGTTCAGGTAGCAATGCGTGTGGGCGGCAGGTTTCTCTTCCTGCTGCTGAATGCGACCCTGCTGATCGCGATCATGGGGTCCGGGATCGGCACGCAGCTCGGCGCATCGCGCTTGCTCTATGGAATGGGATGCGGCAATGCACTACCACCGCGATTTTTTGCCGCCGTGGACCCGAAGACCTCGATTCCGCGAAATAATGTGCTGCTCGTGGGCGCTTGCACCCTGGTAGGGGTATTTCTGCTCACCTTTCAAGCGGGCGCGGAGTTGTTGAACTTTGGTGCTTTCATTGGATTCATGGGTGTGAATGCGGCAGCTCTGGTGCATTATAAATTTCGCTCCAAGGAGAAAGTGGTGCTGGCAGCTGTCGCTCCGCTGGCCGGTCTGTTTACAAGCTTCTTCATCTGGTTGAACCTGAGTCACAGAGCTCAGCTACTGGGCACCGTCTGGCTTCTTTTTGGCCTGGCACTCTATTACTTAATGCGGCGTGCGGGTGTGAACCCTGGCTTCAACTGTGAACCAGAACCCGAGGCACCGGAGGAAACAAATGTCTAGAAAAGATCGGTGATAAGGGCCGTCACTGATCACTGATCATTGATTTTTGTGCACATGGCACGAGAATCATCGATCGAATCCAAGGAGGATTCATATGCCGGAGGAGTTTCCCCATCTCGACTATCTGCCGAAAATGCCTACTCGCCTCGATCATGGAATCGGCATTGTGGGCGCAGGCGGAGTCGTCAATTATGGACACCTGCCCGCTTACAAAAAGGCGGGATTCAAAGTTGTCGGCATCATGGACAAGAACCGCGAAAACGCTGAGCGCGCCGCCCAGCAATACGCGATTCCCAAGGTATACGCGAACTTGGATGAGCTCTTACACGATACTGCCGTCGAAATTGTGGATGTTGCAGTTTATCCGTCCGAACAGGGCGAGGTTGTTCGCCAGGCAGCCGCGGCTGGGAAACATATGTTGTGTCAGAAGCCATTCGCCGAGGAATACCGGATGGCAGTCCGCAACGTAGAGCTCGCCGAGCAAGCAAAGGTCAAAATCGCCGTGAACCAACAGATGCGATGGGATGCTGGTATCCGCTGTGCACGCTTGCTGATGGATGATGGCTGGTTAGGAACTCCAATCTACGCCACGATCCAGGTCCACACCTATACCGATTGGGGCAATCTCTGGCCTTGGATCTATCAAGGCAAACGATTGGAGGTTATGTTCCACAGCATCCATTATGTCGATTCACTGCGTTATCTGATGGGTGAGCCGACCCATGTGTTTACAAGTGGCTCACGCGCTCCGTATGACACGACCCTGGCGGAAACAAAAACGTTGTCGGTGTGGGAGTACCCTTCGGGTCTACAGGTCTTGATCGATGTCTGTCACGCGACCTGGCAGGACGATGCCTACGCAATTTTTCGACTGGAAGGAACCGAAGGCGTGATCAAGGGGACAATCGGTATGCTCTACAACTATCCTGTTGGGCGGCCGGATACTCTGGAGTTCATGTCCAAGAGGAATCCCGGGTACTGGTTCTCGGCCCGGCTGGATAGCAAATGGATTCCTGATGCCTTCGTCGGACCGATGTCCTCCTTAATGCGGTCGATCGAAGATGGAACGGAGCCCGAAACCAGCGGGCGAGATAACCTGCGCACCCTGCAAATTGTGTTTGCTGAGTATCGTTCCATGGCGGAAAAGCGAGCCGTACGCCCAGAAGAAATAGCCGAGTGAGGTGAACATCATGAAGAGATATGGTTTTGTCAACAGAGTGCGCCCGGAGAGGATGGAGGAATACAAGCGATACCATGCGGCGGTATGGCCTGGAGTGCTTTCAATGATTCATCAGTGCAATATCAGGAACTACTCCATCTTCCTCAAAGATGATTTTCTATTTGGATATTTTGAATATCATGGGGACGATTACGAGGCGGATATGGCGAGAATGGCTGCCGATCGTGAGACCCAGGAATGGTGGGCGGTCGTATTGCCCATGCAGAAGCCTCTGGAAACCCGTGCTAAAGGGGAATGGTGGGCCAATATGGAAGAGGTGTTTCACTGTGACTAGGATCGGTTCCATAATCCGGGGATTAGGCTGAGTTATGGAGGAAGGAAAGCTTGTGCAGATTATAGATACGCATCAGCATCTCTGGGATCTTGATCGGTTCCGTTATTCATGGTTGCAGGAATACCCTACCCTGAATCGCTCTTTTCGCATGAACGACTATCTTGAGGCCACCAAAGGTCTCAATGTGGTGAAGTCGGTACATTTGGAAGCCGACGTAGATGAGCCTTTCATGTGGGAAGAAACCAGTTATCTGCTAGAACTTTCCAACCAAGAGGACAACCCACTGGAGGGGATAGTGGCCTGCGGCAGGCCGGAACGGAAAGACTTTCGGTCTTATCTGGAGAAGATAGCCGGTCATTCCAAGATAAAAGGAATCAGAAGGGTACTCCACACACAACCAGATGATCTAGGCCAGAAGAAGATCTTCCTCGAGAATGTAGCGGCTCTCGCAGCCTATGATCTCTCTTTTGATATATGTGTACTCGCCCGCCAACTTCCCACGGCGATTCACCTGGTGTCATATTGCAAGGATGTCACCTTTATCCTCGATCACTGCGGCATTCCCCCCGTCAAGGACAAGATTCTTGATCCTTGGCGGCTGCATATTGCGGAACTCGCCAAATTCCCTAACGTTTCCTGCAAGGTTTCCGGTTTGGTATCCTATGCGAATCCTGCTACATGGACCGCTGATGACTTGCGCCCATACGTCGAGCATGTGATTGCCTGCTTCGGTTGGGATCGCGTATTGTTTGGTAGCGACTGGCCCGTGTGCACCCTCTCCGCTAGCTATGTACAGTGGGTTGACGTTTTGTGCTCGATGACTGTATCTGCAGGTCAAACACAACAAAGAAAGCTCTTCCATGAAAATGCTCTCCGCGTCTATCGGCTGGGCTGAGACAGCCAGCAAATCTAAGGGCCGACTTTTCCTCTGAAACACTGGCGTGGTTGTGCGTTGAACTTTGACCGTGCATGCGGGGCCCAACATTTGACAGCGAAGTGTATACAATAAGTATATAGAATAGTATAAAGATCTCATGCGAAACGTGAATGCTGTTCATGGCGGACGCAGAATCCTTTCTGTCCTCAAGCCATTTAACAAATTATCTGTCTGAAGGCAGGAACACTTGAGAGTACGGCGATAGCCAAAGGGAGGTTGAGAATGAATAGAAGGACATTCCACAAATTACTCGGCATGGGAGTCATCGGGGGCACGGGAGTACTGGATTCGCTTTCGGGGACTCGGGCGCTGGCGGGCGACGTTATGGGCACTCAGGTCAAATGGCCTAGTCTTAACCCCCCAGAGGAGCGGCTTGGATGGTTTCGTGAAGCCAAGTTCGGCATGATGATCCACTGGGGACTGTATTCTGTGCTCGGCGGGGAATGGCGTGGCAAGCAGTTGCCGCTTCCAGGAGAAGAACAGGGACAATTCTACATGGAAGACAATGTCGAAATGATAATGGAACCCTTCAGGATTCCGCTTGCGGAATACCGGGAAATCGGCAAGCAGTTCAATC
>JBAVOQ010000076.1:0-43499 GCA_049692235.1 Acidobacteriaceae bacterium
GACTATGTTGTATCGCTCGACGGATCGCCTCTGTCGTTGTGGCGCTCCGGTGTAATACCTGTCCCATAGTGCCTCCTTCTGTTCACCAGAAAAGTATGCACCATCAAATGCCGGGACTAAACACCTAGGGCCTGTTCACACTAAGGTAGACCCCGGACTTCAGTCCGGGGAGGAGGAGCCGCTGGAACACGCCTTCAGGCGCTGAGGTTCCTATGCTGCGAAATACCGTTTGCGCAACCAGAAGGCAACGTTCACCAGGCTGATCAGCGCCGGCACTTCAATCAATGGACCCACCACCCCCACAAACGCCTCACCGGAGTTCAGTCCGAACACCGCCACCGCCACCGCAATCGCCAATTCAAAATTGTTGCCTGCCGCGGTGAACGAAAGCGTCGCCGACTGTGCATAGTTCGCGCCTAATCGCCTGCCCATCCAAAAACTCACCAGAAACATCACTACGAAATACAGCACCAATGGAACCGCAATTCGAAGCACATCCAGCGGCAGTCGCACAATCAGATCGCCCTTCAGCGAAAACATCACCAGAATTGTGAACAGCAGCGCCACCAGCGTCAGCGGGCTGATCCGCGGAATAAAGCGCGTCCGATACCACGGCTCCCCGCGAAGACGCAGCAGAACCACCCGCGTCAGCAACCCTGCTGCAAACGGCACGCCAAGGTAGATCCCCACACTTTTGGCAATCTGCCCGATCCCAATGGAAACGATGCTGCCCTCCAGGCCAAACCACTTCGGCAGCACCGTGATGAACACCCAGGCATACACGCTGTAAAACAGCACTTGAAAAATGCTGTTCAGCGCCACCAGTCCGGCAGCATAGTCCGTGTCGCCATCCGCCAGCTCATTCCACACCAGCACCATCGCGATGCAGCGCGCGATGCCGATCAGGATCAGACCGCGCATGTATGCCGGCTCGCCGCGAAGAAATAGGATTGCCAGCAGAAACATCAACACCGGCCCGATGACCCAGTTCTGCACCAGCGACAATCCAAGCACGCGCTTGTTGCGGAAGACCTCGCCCAATTTTTCGTAGCGCACTTTCGCCAGCGGCGGATACATCATCACGATCAAGCCAATGGCGATCGGAATATTGGTGGTCCCAACCTGAAAGCGATTCACAAAGGCTGCGGAGCCAGGAACGAAGTGCCCCACCGCCACACCGATCGCCATGGCCAGAAAAATCCACAGTGTCAGCCAGCGATCCAGAAATGACAAATGCTTGCGCTGCTGCGGAGCGCATACCTGTCCCTCGCTGGCAAGTATCTTCGGCACCGTTATCTCGCCTCGACGCTACATGCAATGTTGACGGGCGCGGGCGCGCCTTCCAGCGCCGAAAATTTCTTCGGGCTGCAGCACGCCTTCGACAGACGAGCGCGGTCCGCCTGCATCTTGCGATCCTCTCGCAGCCATGCCAGCGTCTGACGCAGCACCTGCGCCGCGCCTGTCTGAGCGGTCCCAATATTGTCCGGCGGCATCACGATCCGGTAATGCATCCACTTGCCCTCGCGCCGCGCCGCCACAATTCCCGCGCGCCGCAGGTACGCCAGGTGTCGCGAAATCTTCGGCTGCGACTGCCCCAGAATTTCCACCAGGTAGCAAACGCAAATCTCCTGCTCCCCCATCAGGTTCAGCAGGCGCAGACGCGTGGTATCCCCCAGCGCTTGAAAGAAACGTTCCGCGTTGAATTCAGCCTGTTTCATCGTCCTTTACTTATACGCCTTGACGAATATGTTGGCAACGAATATATTCGCCTTGGAAGATATGTTCTGAAGGAGAATCGTATGGCCGAGCAAATTTTGGATTCAGTCAAGTCGAAATACGCCGCCGTCGCGGAAAGCACGTTGTCCAGCGATCATGCGGGCGTCAAGGCCGTAGCAGAAGCCTTCGGCTACACCCCGGAGGAGCTCACCTCCATCCCCGCCGCCGCCAACATGGGCCTGTCCTGCGGCAATCCCACCGCCACCGCGCACCTCAAACTCGGCGAGATCGTCGTCGATCTCGGCTCCGGCGGCGGTCTCGATGTCTTTCTTGCCTCCAAAATGGTCGGCTCCAAAGGTCGCGCCATCGGCATCGATATGACGCCTGCCATGATCGATCGCGCCCGCGCCAACGCTGCCTCCGGCGGCTACACCAATGTCGAGTTCCATCTCTCCACCATCGACAAAATTCCGCTCCCCGACGCCTCCGTCGATTGCGTCATCTCCAACTGCGTTCTCAATCTCGCGCCCGACAAGCCCGCCGTCTTTCGCGAAATCGCGCGCGTCCTCAAACCCGGCGGACGTCTCGCCGTCAGCGATATCGCTCTCAAGCACGATCTGCCCGCAGCCCTCGCCAACAGCATCGCCGCCTATGTTGGCTGTATTGCCGGCGCCATTCGCATCGACGACTATCGCAGTGGCCTGCTCGCTGCCGGCTTTGAGCCTGTTGAAATTGTCGACAGCGGCAGCGACCTCAACGCCTACGCGAAAGTCGAGAACCAGTCCGGTTGCTGCTCGCCCACCATGGATGCCGGCGACCCGCTTCGCAGCGCAACTCCAGGCGCAACCAATCCGCTCGCGGTGATCGAAACTTCCTGCTGCACGCCCACGACTACTGCGCCCGCCTCGCTGCACCATGAACTCGCATCGCTGCTGTCGCAATACGACATCAACGCCGCCGCAGCCAGCGTCAAGGTCTACGCCCTCAAACCAACCGCGGGTGCCCCATCCTAGCCGCGTTGTTTGCGGCTAGGGTGGGAGAGAGCCGAGTGCCCCACATCTCGCTTCTGAGATGTGGGATTGTGCGACGCTTGCGCCACGAATCGCCAGGGTGCCCCATCCTTCGCGGCTCTATCGCGAAGGGTGGGAGAGGGCGACGCCCGCACCACGACAATCGGAATATTGCAGCTAACCAGCGTTGAAAGTGAGATCCCATGCCGCACTACAATGTTTTATTTCTCTGCACCGGCAACTCCGCCCGCTCCATCCTGGCGGAAGCGATCCTCAACCACAAAGGAGCGCCCACCTTCACCGCCTACAGCGCCGGCAGCCATCCCTCCGGATCCGTGCGCCCGGAAGCGCTGCGTCAGTTGCAGGCAGTCGGCCTGCCTGTCGAAGGCCTGCGCAGCAAGTCCTGGGATGAGTTTGCCCAACCCGGAGCGCCTCATCTCGACTTCGTATTTACGGTATGCGATAACGCGGCCAAAGAAGTCTGCCCCATCTGGCCCGGTCAGCCCATCACCGCACATTGGGGAGTGCCCGATCCCGCCGCCGTTCGCGGCACCCCGCAGGAAATCGACCGCGCCTACGCGCAAGCCTTCGCCACCTTGGATCGCCGCATCACCCTGCTGCTTTCCCTGCCGCTCGCCTCGCTCGGCTCCCTAGCGATCAAAAAACAACTCGACTCCATCGGCCACCAGTAGCCGCAGCCTTACCTCAACATCCTCCTTGTCGGTCACTACACTGATTAGATTTGTCGGACACGAAAGTTTGATCATTGGACAGAGTCAGCGATCCAGAATGCGATGGTCGGGTATATTAACAACAAGTGGCAGGGATCACTCCATGAAACCTATTGCAAATGGAGAAGAACGGGTTCAATATTAAAATGTTGCACATCCCTACAGGGCATCCTTGATGACCATAAGGCCATCTGATCTGCCAGACTTTAGCAACCCACCGGTCGTTGAGACAGTATTGTCTGTGCAGTTTGAGCGCCTCTCCGCTGCACGAACTGCCCATTTCGGACTCTACTGGAACGAGATAAAAGGACGATTTCCAATCACAGAGGAACGTGGTGAACTACCGCCAGTTGTGGAGCAACCTCCTGGCCTGCCGTCACCTGGAGTTGGAATTCAGTTTGAGGCGCTGCAAGCTCCTCCTACGCCGCGCTTCTGGTTCGCAAATGAGGGTCGCACGGAACTCATCCAGCTTCAGAGAGATCGTTTCATCAAGAATTGGCAAAAAACAGGTGAGGGTAATCAGTACCCCCGATACGAGCGTGTGAAGGAGGGCTTTGAGCGAGACTTCTCCGACTTTATAAATTTTGTGGCCCGGCACCAATTGGGGGCAATTCGCGCCAACCAATGCGAGGTGACATATGTCAATCACATTGTGGCAGGTAAAGGGTGGAGCTCTCACGCCGATATAAGTAAGGTTTTTAGTGTTTGGCGGCAGCCTGAGACGGTTTATCCGGGGCCTGCCCAGGATCTGATGTTCCATGCCGGATTTCCGATATTGGATAACAGCGGAGCATTTGTGGGGCGGCTTCACGCTACCGTGCAATCTGTGATGCGCTTGTCCGACGGAGTACCCATGTTTGTTCTTGATTTGACGGCAAGAGGACAGGTCGGAGACGGCACGGCTTTCTTTGATTTGGGTCGCGAGTGGATCGTCCGTTCATTCAAGGAACTAACAACGCCAGAAATGCATAAAATCTGGGGAATAAGGAGCTAGGCATGGCAACGCTTGCCCTACGTAATCCGCCGGCAACTACCGCGTTGACCGAGGACCAGTTTACTTCGCAGTGGGACTACCCTGCGGCAAGTTCCGCAGCATTAACAGAACGAAAAGAACAGGAGTTCACATTTTCTGCGCAAGCAAGTACATATCGAGTGGTGGTCAGAGATAGTACCTCGTCTGCTTCGACCAAGGTGCTTCCTGCATGGGTCGAGCCGACGATCTCCGCTTTTGTCGGGATTCAGAAACTTTCTGAGAATTGGGACTCCTACGGCGGAAAGCGGATCAACCGCGATTCGATCAACCAGTCGCTGCGTACTCTGGCGATGATCATGAAGACGGACTCTCCTGCTCCTTCGGTTGTTCCTTTGGGGGACGGCGGAATCCAGATTGAATGGCACAGACGACAGCAGGATTTGGAGATCGTATTTTCTGCTGACGAAGCGCCACAGTTCTATTACCAGAATCGAGCTACAGGAAAGCTTGATGAGGGGTCTGCTGATGAGATAGGGAAGTTAATTGGCTTGCTGCGTAACCTTGCCTAGCCCATCCTATGTGCCAATCCGCTCGCCAGGACGATCCAACAATTACTGCGGACGAGTGGCTCCTTCGCCGTGTTCATCCTAAGCAACTCGTCAAGGATGACGATACGGGGAAGGCGCGCGTTTCCACCAGCGTATTCAGGGACAAGGAACTATCCATAAATATAGAGTCAGTGCTACGTTCTAACAATGAAATGGCGGCTGACTGTCTCCGTAATTATTCCCACCATTTGTTGGTGTGCTTTACAGCGGGACAGGCTCGGTTCTATCAACAAATCGTCTGCCGCGATCCGCTTCCCCTAAATCTTTCACACGGGCTGGTGTGCGGTTCTAAAAGTAGCAGGCGCGTTCTCGAAGGTTTACGCGCTTCGGCGGTTTGGGTCTTACCAACGCAGGCTCCAGAGTATACCGACATCCCGGCAGAGTAGCAGGTCTTGGGCCTGGAATAGTGAGCCACAGTAGTTTGGTTTTTAGGCGCTTCACTTTCAATTCCCCGCCATCATCGCCGCCAGTAGTGCCGTGCGCTTCGCCCACTCGCCCAACACAATCGACTCATGCGTTGCGTGCGCACCTTCGCCCACCGCGCCCATGCCATCCAGCGTCGGAATTCCCAGCGCCGCCGTAAAGTTTCCATCCGAGCCGCCGCCGGTGCTGGCTTCCTCCAACGCAAATCCCATCGCGCGCGCGAATCCCTTCGCCTGCTGAAACAGTGCCACGGTACCCCCGCTGCGCTCCATCGGCGGACGGTTCATGCCGCCCGTAATCGTCAGCGTGCAGGCGCGATCCGTCGCCCGCAGACCACGAAACAGCTTCTCCACCCGCGCCGCATCGCGCATCCGCGCAATCCGCACATCCACCTCCGCCTGCGCTTCCGCTGCAATCACGTTCGTGCGCGTGCCTCCGCAAACCGTTCCCGGATTCACCGTCAGTCCCGTCTTCAAATCCGTAAACCGCGAAATCTTCTCTATCAGTCGAGCCAGCTCCAGCACAGCCGAATGACCCTTTTCAAAATCGACGCCGCTATGCGCCGCCACGCCGCGCACCTGCACTCGATAATCGCCAACACCTTTGCGCGCCGTCTTGTAGGCGCCCTGCGGACCCTGCGCCGGCTCCAGCACAAACACCGCCGAACATTCCCGCGCGATTTTCTCCGTCACCGCACGCGACACCGGACTGCCCACCTCTTCATCGGAGACGAGCAGCACCACCACGGGTGTCATCAGCGCCTCGCGCTCGCGCAACATCGCCACCGCATGCAGCGCCATCACCACGCCCGCCTTCATGTCGTACACGCCCGGCCCGAACGCTTTTCCCTTCGCGATCCGGAACGGCATCTTCGCCAGCGTTCCCATCGGCCACACCGTATCGAGATGGCCCAACAATAAAATTGGCTTGGTTCGCCCACCCGCGTCTGTCTTCGATCGCCGCACCATCGCGCCAAATC
Organism: Acidobacteriaceae bacterium; assembly: GCA_049692235.1. Lineage (GTDB taxonomy): Bacteria > Acidobacteriota > Terriglobia > Terriglobales > Acidobacteriaceae > JAKAAZ01. The sequence continues at coordinate 6,441 of JBAVOQ010000076.1, forward strand.
GCACTTCCAGCAAATCCCCAAAATGCTTCTGCCGGTGCCAGCGAATTTTTCCGCCCAACCCCTCGAACCAGCCCGCCACCACGCGACTGGCGCGGTCAACGGCGACCTTGTCTTCGCTCGGCGACTCGATTCGCACCAGCGACTCCAACTGGCCCAACATGCTTTTTCGCCGCGTTTCTGCGTCTTCCAGCCAGCGGCTGGGTTCAATTTCGTAAGGATGGCTCACTCTGCGTCCTTTCGATATTCTCGTTCGTCCTTATTGTTGCGTTTTCGCCCCGTTCGAAGTGCAGCCACGACACAATATGTGGTAATTTTGCCACATCCATCTCGACGCGACTCCTTATAGGATAAGCGTTTACAAGATCGGAGCAACGCGATCGCGCGGAATCTGCAATTCGAACAGACCATCGGCGGCTCTGTCGAGTTTTCCGGAGTCGGACTGCACAGTGGTGCGCCGGTGCATTTGCGATTGCTGCCAGCACCCGGTGGTGCTGGCATTTTATTCCGCCGCACCGATCTCGACAATTTTGAAATCCCCGCCACCGGTCGCAACGTTGCCAAAGTCAGTTACGCCACCAGCCTGATGCGCCAGGGCGTGTTGATTTCCACCACGGAGCATTTGCTGTCCGCGCTGGTCGGTTACGGCATTGATAACGTCATCGTCGAGCTCGACAATCTGGAACTGCCCATCCTCGATGGCAGCGCCCTTCCGTATATCACCGCCTTCCAATCGGTCGGCCTGCAAACCCAGCGCCGCCGCCGAGAATATCTTCGCATCCGCAAAACCATTGAAGTCCACGATGCCAGCAAATTTATTGGTGTCTATCCCGGCGATGGCTACAGCGTTTCCTACGCCATCGATTTTCCCGCACCCATCGGCAAAGAATCCTTTCAACTGGATCTGAATACCGGCGCCTACGCCACTCAACTGGCCGCCGCGCGCACCTTCGGTTTTCGCGAGGATGAAGAAAAGCTCCGCAATATGGGCCTGATTCGCGGCGCGTCTCCAAGAAATGCAATCATCCTGACAAATCAGGGCGTGCAAAATGGTCCGCTCCGTTTTCCCAACGAATTTGTCCGCCATAAGATCCTCGATTTAATCGGCGATCTGGCGCTGGCAGGCAAACGCATCCAGGGCCACGTGGTTGCCGAGCGAGCCGGCCACGCCATGCACACGGCGCTGGTCGCGCGACTCTTGCAGGACCGCTCCGCATGGGAGCTGATTCACCTCCCCGTACAGGAAGAAGAAATCGACATTCCTTCGCTGCTGCATCCGGCCACACTCTCCGCCTAGAGCATTTTCAGAGATAGTGCAATGTCATGGGTGCCCCATCCTAGCGTAGCTAGGGTGGGATAGAACGAAGTCCGCATTACAGTAACATTGATAATGCGATAAATCCAAAACTACGCCACTCTTTTCACTTATTTTTTTCTGCCTCGAAAATGGTGCTTGACATGTAGTTGCTAAGGCAACTAAATTGGCCAATATGGTTGCTAAGGCAACTATCTCTGCAAGGGGTCAAAATGAGCGCTGCAAAATCGCGTTCCCGCTCCATCAAACGTCCCGAAGATCATCTCGGCTACTGGCTGACTTTTGTATCCAGCAAAGTGGTCACATCCTTGGCGCGCCGGCTGGAAACTCACAATGTCAGCGTTTCCGAGTGGGTCGCGCTGCGAAAACTTTTTGATCAGCGCGCAGCAATTTCCATCAGCGCCCTTGCAGAACAGATGGGAATGACCAAGGCTCCGGTGTCGCGACTGGTGGAGCGGCTGGTGCAGAAAGAATTGGTCAACCGACAGGCCAGCCGCAACGATGGCCGCGCCCAGCAGATTTGGCTCAGCTCCGCCGGACAGAAGCTGGTTCCCAAGCTGGCTGCGATTGCGGATGAAAACGATGAGGCATTGTTCGGCCATCTGAACGCGAATGCCCGCATGGCGATGATTGGGTTGATGCAGGACATCGCCAAACGGTATCGGCTCACGAAAGTTTCTGCCGAGTGAGCACGATGACGACGGAGAACCATGAGCGCAGCGACGCAATAACCTCGTACATCGCGCTGGGTTCAAACCTGGGCGATCGCGAACGAACGCTGCGCTCTGCCATTGCCGCGCTGCGACAGCTGGGCTCCGTCGAAGCGGCTTCTTCTTTCTACGAAACCGCGCCAGTCGGCCTGGTTGAGCAGTCGGATTTTCTGAATGGTGTCGTCGCATTGCGAACTACTCTGCCGCCGCAAGAATTGATGGCCGCGCTGTTGCGTATTGAGCAGCAGCACGGCCGCGATCGCAGCGTTTCCGTGCCGAAAGGTCCGCGCACGCTCGATCTCGATCTGCTCTCGTATGGAGATGTGGTGACAGAAACGCCGACGCTGACGCTGCCGCATCCGTCGCTGGCAGATCGACGATTTGTGCTGGTGCCGCTGATGGAAATCGCGCCGCAGTGGCGTCATCCAATCAGCGGGAAAACCGCTGCAGCATTGCTGTCGGAGTTAGCGCAACGCGGCGGCGAGTTCAGTCAGCCTCTCCGCAAGTACGACTCTTCCACAGCTTCTGCTTGAGCCTTGCCGTAGATTCACGTACAGTGCAAGAAACGCGCGCAGTTTCCGCGATCCCAAAGGAGGCACGCTATGCCAGCAAATACGGATTTTTTCCAAGCCCTGGAAAGCCGCATCGCACCCTACGACCTGCTGACCCATTCCTTCTATCGCGCCTGGACGGCCGGAGAGTTGACCTCGAACGATCTGCGCGAATACGCCGCTGAATACTGGCACCATGTGTCCGCGTTTCCGACCTATCTGAGCGCGCTGCACTCGCGCCTGGAAGATGCGGAGCTGCGTCGCACCGTGCTGCGCAACCTGGTGGATGAAGAAGGCATCGACTCCGCCGATCGCAAGCCGCACAGCGAGCTGTGGATGGATTTTGCCAACGGCATGGGAGCGAGCGAGGGCGCCGTGCGCCAGCGCGAACTGCAGCCGGAAACCAAGGCGCTGATCGGAACTTTCTTTCGGCTGATCCAGCAGGAAAATGCTGCGGTCGGTCTGGCCGCGCTCTACGCGTATGAATCGCGCGTGCCCGCAATCGCCAGGCAGAAGGCTGCCGGCTTGTGCGATCACTACAAGGCGGATGCGAAAACCTGCCGCTACTTCACCGTGCACGAAACGGCCGATGTGCATCACGCGGAAGTCTGGAAGCAGGCCATCACCAAGGAACTGGAGCGCGATCCCGCCTCGGCGGACCGGGCTTTGGATGCCGCGGAGACCGCAGCGAAAGCACTGTGGGAAGCGCTCGACGGCGTCGAACGCCTGCGCATGCAGCGCCTGGCCAATTAGTTTCTTCCCTATCTTCCTTAGTTCAAAAAGCTACGATCAGATCCCACATCTCAAAAGCGAGATGTGGGGCACCCATGTTGTGATAATGCGATCCGAATAGGCCTGCTGTCGAGTTTGATACGATTTCTCCAATATGAACTGGCTGAAAGATCACGCGTTCTTGGCTGGCTGGCTTGCGCTGCCGCTTTCGATAGCGCTTTTCATCATGCAAAACGTTAGAAATGAGTTCAAAGAAATTGACTGGTCGCGATCTCTAATCTATTTGACCTTCTGTATTTGTCTAGGTCTGGCTTTCACCCCTTCAGTGGATGCTGAATCGCGTTCATTCGCTAGGTACATAGCGGGTTTTGGATTCGTTTTCCTTGTCTTCGACAGGAAAACGTCGCCGTAGCTTAGGGCACGCAGATTTTGAAGGTGTCGTCGATTACGCGCCATCCTGCCAAGGTAGGGATACGGATTTCACGATAGGATTGTTGTCGATTTTTCTAATGAGGAGGCTGGCACGATGACACGACAGACTATTGACGCGCACGTGAATCCGGCAGAGGAGACGATTCGGCTGGGGCCGCTGGCAGTGCGATTTTTGCTCACCGGAGAGCAATCGAATGGCAGCGTCGCCATCTTTGAGCTGACGGTCCCAGGGGCTCAAAGGCTGCCGGTTCCCGCGCATAGCCACGACCATTACGAAGAGACGATCTACGGGCTCGACGGAGTGATGACGTGGACGGTCGACGGCAAGCCAATCGCCGTGGGACCGGGGCAGGCGCTCTGCATACCGCGAGGCGCGGTGCATCGGTTCGATAACAATGGAAGCCAGGATGCGAAGTCGCTGTGCGTGATTTCGCCAGCCGTGCTGGGCCCGGAATATTTTCGCGAGTCTGCCGAGGTGCTGAACGCGGCCGCCGGCGGTCCGCCAGATCGCGCCAAGATGGCGGAGATCATGCGCCGCTACGGTCTCACGATGGTCGCGCCTTCCCCCCAGCCGTAGACAGCGTTGTAAACATTTCCATCCCACCCTTCGGTCGCCGCGGCGACCGAAGGGTGGGAGCAACGAGATTTGATTCCTGCGTCGGCGAAGGCGTTAGAAGCGAGGCGTCGGCTCGATCGCGGAGGAATTTTCTTCCCACACCGGACCGGGCATCATGAAGCGTCCATACAGGAAGAGGACAGCGCCAATCAGCAGCGGAATCAGCCCGACAAAGAACACGGGGCGATGCACGATGGCCAACAGAAAGATCATCATTCCGACGCCAACCGCGGCGGTGACCAGGCCGCCGAGCTGCAACCCTCCGCGCCGTTTTTCCTGGGCCAGGCGATGCTGCTCCCGCAAATACTGCAACGCAGCGGCGCCGCCGGCTTCGGGCGATTCGGCAATTTTCTTCAACAAATCATTCTTGTAGTAGAGCTCGCGCTCCCTGGCTCGCGTGCCCGTCCATGCCGCCACACCAAGGAAAGTGAAAAGTGCGATGCTGCCAATGCTCAACCATACAAATACGGCTACGTCGGCTCCCATGGAAGTCCCTCCTTTGAAGAACTACTACCGGTGAAATTTCTCGCTACATTGGGTGGGACAGACTAGAGTTATCTCCGGTTGCATTTTCTTTGCGCGACTGCACAAAAAATAAAACGCAACCGTGGGGAGCGGAGCGGAGTCGTACCGACTGTGAGCCGAATGAACGCCAGCGAAGATCAAGCGGATGTAGCCAGAGTGCTTGCCGGAGAAATTGCCGCGTTTGAGGGCATCGTGCGGCGCTGGCAAAGTCCGCTGATCAATCTGGCATATCGATTTTGCCGCGACCGGGGACGCGCGGAAGAGATGGCGCAGGAAGCGTTTCTGCGAGCCTATCGCGGACTGCCGAAATGGCGCGGGGACTCTGCATTTTCGACATGGCTGTTTGCTTTGGCCACCAACCTATATAGGTCGGAGCTGCGGCGAATTCCTGCTGGCGCGATGCCGCTGGAAGATATTGCCGAGCCGAGAGATCCACGTGCAATTGACGGCGGCCTGGAAGATTTGGATCGCGACCGAGCGGTGCGTCGCGCTGTGGATACGCTGCCGGCAAAATATCGCGAGGCGTTGATCTGCTTTTATTTTCAGGAAATGGATGTTCCCACCGCGGCGGCTGGATTGGGGATTGCGGAGGGGACGTTGAAGGCAAGATTGTTCCGTGGGCGCAAGATGCTGGAAAGCAAGCTTCCCCGGTGGCTGGACGCGCGGGAAAGCCATCCGTACGCGTGTCCGAAGGAGACTGCATGAACGACGATGATCTGGATCGCATGTTGATGGAGAGGGAAGAAATCGTGCCGTCGTCCGGTTTTGTCGCCTGCGTGATGGAAGCCGTGCAACAGGAGGCGGCTGCGCCCGCGCCAATTCCGTTTCCGTGGAAGTGGGCGGTGCCTGGATTCGTAGTGAGCGTGACCATGGCGATGGGAATGATTGCTCGGTGGTTTTATTCTGGGACGCGTGTCAGCCAGCCAGTCCACCCGGTCGCAACTGCATTGCCGATGGAGACGTTTTCATCCTCGCTGCCGCAAATGCATATTGCGGTCTCCACATGGGTTGCGCTGGAGTGGAGCGCACTGGCGCTGCTGGTGAGTTTTGCCGCGGCGTGGCTTTCCATGCGGATCGCGGGCGTTCGAGAATAGAACCCAACGCGCGGGAGATTTTTTCTGCTGAACGCTTCTCTTTCCACCCTTCGCCAGGAACTTGTGAAGCAAGGCGCTACATATTCCGACATGGTGGGCGAGCGGCTTCAGGTACACTGGTCGCGACTGGAGAGATCAACGTGAGAAAGAACTTCGTGGCACTCCTATTATTGAGCGGGCTGACCGGTGCGGCCTGCGCTCAGCAGGCACCTCCACTGTTGTTGCATGCCGCAACCTGTCTGGCGTCGAAGAAGCAACTGCCGACCGCACCAAACTCGTCGCTGAGCGTGGGGGGCTGGACGGATACGAAAACCTATCCGGGAAAGAAAGTTCTTTACCTGGTGGCGACGACAGGCTCGAATCACTCAGCGGGCCAAGTGTATTCCATCTTCTACTCGGAATATCACCATCATCAGATGTTCGACGTCCAGAACGGAACTACGTTCGTGGAGTCGACGGATGGCAAGGGGACGATCAATTACGTGGTGCCGCCGATTGGGCTTGCGGATGCGGAACCATCGTTCACCGCAGCGATTCAGCAATTGAATGCGCAGCCGAGGTATACGGTGACCGGCGCAGAGATCAGTGGGAAGATGGCTCACACGACATGCAAGTCCTATGTCGATCCGGATCAGCCATAGCTGACAGGTTTTTCTGCGACATTTCAACGGCGAGGCACGCGGCGCCTGGGGTGGCGCGGTGGTTCCAAAGTTGAAGGATTATGCAAGATAGTTGAAGGATTATGCAGGATAGTTGAATGATTATACGGGATAGTTGAATGATTATACGGTTGGCTTTTTGCGGGAAGTGATTTTACTGCAATGGTTTGAAGAGGAAGCCTCGGCTGATTGCGCTTCCGCCGCGATTTTCTTGCAAAAAAAGGAAAATCTTAGGCCGCCAGCTCCGCGCGATCCGGACAGGAAACTGGGTTGTGGAAGGTGCTGGGAGTGCTAGCTATATTTTATCAAGTTCGGAATAGTCGAAGCGCCAACGAGAAGAATTTTCGTCGTGACAGGCGATCGGTTCTCGGCTTCATATACCAACCTTTACCGATTAGGGCGTACTGTTATGGACAATATTCCATTAAACGGAACAACCTCAAGAGGAACAGGCGTGGGGAGTACACCGGCGTCAACCATGGCCTTTTCTAATACGTTTGCTTCATTTTGGCGATCAGGACTGACACTGAATGTCACTCCCGGATGCGGAGGCCCGTAAGTGCCGATCATTCGAGCGCATGATGGCTCTTCTATCTTCATCCCGGCGTTATGAAGGGCTTGGTAGAGCTTCTCGGCGAAGGCGGGTGCATCTTCTGTTGCATTCTCGCACCCCACGCTCACGTTCAGACCAGGAAATTCTTTCATCGCGTCAGTTATTGAGTTGCGCTGAGCGTCCGTCATTTCGAGTTTTGGCGCGCCGAACTGGTTGTAGGTTAATGGACCATAGTTGGTTCCTTGGACGCAGTTACTTTCGGTGCAATTCTGGATTTTGGCCGGCTTAGATGCAACATTTATAAGCTCGTCGAGCTTTGCATTTATTTCATCGAGATTTTGCCCAGTCATAACCTCTTTTAATAGCGCGATGATTTTTTTACCTTGTTCGGCTCCGATTCCGCAGTCTTTGATGATTATCGTGTCGCTGTTACCACTATGCGAGACAGCGCAGGTGCCTGATGCGGAAGCTGACCCACTTTGAGTTGGTCTGCTTTGTGCGGACAATCCGACGCTAACTAGACAGAGCAGTGCAAACCCTTTCATCGTGCCCTTTCATTTGGGAGGTTTCGAGGAAGACGGCACATTGTAACTGTCGTTGCTCCCTGAATGTGCCACTGATGTGCCACCGGAGCCGGATCGAGCAGTTGCTGGACCGGTTTTCGTCGGCGGACAAGGAAGATACCTATCGACATATACCGTTTTCTCGATGGTTCTTATTGTTGGACGAAGGGGTTTGGCGACAAACATCCATGTGCTAACAGCAGTGGTCAGGACCATTCCAATGAATAGAACGATGGAGACGAAGAGGGGGTTGAATTTAGTGAGCACAGGCGCCCCCCCTATCTCCAACTGTTTCTTCTTGTGGGCATCCACAAGACCGTAAATTGCGCCTACACCTTGAAACGTGCTCATCAAAGCACACCAAATCCCTACCAAGCTTGAGAGTTCTGGCATGTCGCATCTCCGTGACGCAATTGTTTGCCGGCCAGCATGTTTCCGTCAAGCATGTAATTGACCTTCAAAGGATGACGGGAATAAATCACATATCTCCCGCTGCAGCGGAAGACGCATGGCGCACCCAGCGCTACGCGAATCTTCTCGCGGTCCCCATACAATGCAGAAAGCATGTCGCTTTCATTCAGCGTTCAATCTACACATGGCACGGCGCGGCGCGGGACTCTGACGCTGCCGCACGGCGTGGTGGAAACTCCCATCTTTATGCCGGTGGGGACGGCGGCCACGGTGAAGGCTGTGCCGCAGCATGTGCTGGAGCAGGTGGGCACGCAAATCCTGCTCGGCAATACCTATCATCTGTATCTGCGGCCGGGGCATGAGCGGATTCGCCGCCTGGGCGGATTACATAAGTTTATGAGCTGGCCGCATCCGATCCTGACGGATTCGGGCGGCTTTCAGGTGTTCAGCCTCAATCATCTGCGCAAGGTGACCGAGGACGGCGTCGAATTTCGCTCGCACATTGATGGCTCGCTGCATTTTTTTTCGCCGGAGCATTCGATGGCAGTGCAGTTGGCGCTGGGCGCGGATATCGCCATGGTGTTTGACGAGTGCACGGAATATCCAGCGACGCGGGAACGGGCGCGAAGCTCGCTGGACTTGACGCTGCGCTGGGCGCGTCGCAGTCGCGATTATTTTTATGCCCATGCGGAAGAGGTTCCCTGGTTTGCGGAGACTGGCGGCAAAACTCCCAGCCTGTTTGGGATTGTGCAGGGCGGAATGTATGAAGATTTGCGGCGCGAGTCTGCTGAGCGGCTGGTGGAACTGGATCTGCCGGGCTATGCCATCGGCGGATTAAGCGTGGGCGAGCCGCGGGAACATACTCGCGCGGTAATTGCATCGACGCTGCCGTTGTTGCCTGCGGACAAGCCACGCTATGTGATGGGCGTTGGCTATCCCGATGAGATTGTCGAGTATGCGGCGATGGGCGTGGACATGATGGATTGCGTGCTGCCGACGCGGGCGGCGCGGCATGGCCTGCTGTTTACCAGCGAAGGCCGGATGAACATCAAGAACCAGCAATACGCGGAAGATCAGAATCCGCCCGATCCTACCTGTGGCTGCATGGTGTGTGCGCGCTATACGCGGGCCTATTTGCGACACCTGGCCATGTCGAAAGAGCCGCTGGGCGGGGCGCTGAACAGCATCCACAACCTGTATGCCTACCTTGACACGATGCAGTCAGTACGCGATGCTATTTCCCAAGGTGCGCTGGACGATCTGGTGGCGCGAACGCGGGGACGTGCCCGCCAACATGATGTAAGCTAGAAGATTCAGGGAAATATTCAGACGGTCTGTGTCAGGTGGTCTGCGGTACTCCCGCGTAGAGAATAGATGCAGGTAAAAGGAAATGGGAGCAGTAGGCAGTTTCCCTTTTCGGGTAGTTGTGCGTGGGCAGGACTGGGCACGCGCCGGAATTTAAATCGCAAGACCCTCGGCCCCGCCTCCTAAGAAAAGACTGGATGCCGCAAGACAAGAGGAAAAGTATCGCATGGCAAGCCTTGTGTTGTTCGCCACGAACCCGCTGCAAAGCCTGACCACGTTCGCGCCTTTCATCCTGATTTTTGTCGTTTTCTATATGTTCATGATTCGCCCCGGACAGCGGCGGCAGAAGAGCTGGCAGGAGATGTTGTCGAAGTTGAAGTCGGGCGATAAGGTCACAACCACGGGCGGCATTCGAGGCGTGATTCTTTCCGTCAAGGACGATGTCGTTCAAATTCGGGTCGCACCGGACAACATCAAGCTGGAAGTCGTCAAATCCGCCATTGCCAGTGTCACCACGGCCGAGGATGAGTCCAAGTCATGAAGCGGAAGACCAGTACCATTAGCACACAACTCCATACCATCCCTGTAGACCCAAATGCGTAAGAATCTCACTGGAAAAACCATCCTTATTCTGGCCATCCTGCTGGTGTTCGTCGGCGGCATCATTGGCATTCCCGGCGGGTTCAGTCCCGCAGCGATCAAGCAGTCGATTACGGACCGCATCCACCTGGGACTTGACCTGAGCGGTGGCACTCACTTGATTTTGCAGGTGATGGTGGCGGAGGCAGTCGGCTCCAGCAGCGATACAGACCTGGCGCGCATCCTGACCGACCTGCAAACCGCGGGAGCGACCGGCGCGACAGCGACCAAGCCCGATCCGAAGGGACAGCCGGGCGTGATTCGCATCACCGGTATTCCGATCGACAAAGACAACGCGGTGCGTTCTTCGCTGGCGGACCAGTTCTCGACGCAGTATGACATTCAGTCGGGTGCGGATAACTCGTACACGCTGACGATGAAGCCGTCGGTGTTGCGCGACATTGAATCGCGCGCGTTGGAGCAGTCGCGAGAGACAATTTATGAGCGCATCGATCGCCTGGGCGTGAGCGAACCGCTGGTGGAAATTTACGGGCCGGGCACCAATGAAATTCTGGTGGAATTGCCGGGTATTGAAGATGCGGGCCGGGTGAGAGACGTGATTCAGTCGACGGCGCGACTGGAGATTCATGAAGTGCTGGGCGGTCCCTATACGGACGAACAGACCGCGCTGCAGTCCAACGGCGGAACGTTGCCGCCGAATTCTGAATTGCTGAAATTCGATGGCGGGTCGGGAGCGGTGGGCCAATTCTATTTGCTGAACAGAATCCCGATTGTCTCCGGCACGGAATTCCGCGATGCGCAGCCCTCAACGGACGTGAATGGACGCCCCGACGTGAGCTTTACGCTGACCACATCCGGCGGCAACAATTTCTACAAGTACACCAGCACGAATATCGGCAAGAGCATGGCCATTGTCCTGGACAACACGGTGCGTGAAGTGGCCACGATCAATGGCGCGATTCGCGATCAGGGCGTGATTGAAGGCGGCGGCATCACCAAAGAGGAAGCGGGGAACTTGTCGCTGATGCTGCGGACCGGCGCGCTGCCGGCCTCGATTCATTTTCTGGAGGAGCGGACGATTGGGCCGTCGCTCGGTGCGGACTCGATCCGCCACGGTGTGGAGGCTGCAATCGGCGGCCTGCTGGCGGTGCTGATTTTCATGCTGTTCTATTACCACGGCGCCGGCATCAACGCGGATTTGGCGTTGATCTTGAACCTGGTCATCCTGCTGGGATTCATGGGATATGCGCACGCGACGCTGACATTGCCGGGCATTGCCGGAGTGATTCTAACGATTGGTATGGGCGTCGATTCCAACGTGCTGATCTTTGAGCGAATACGAGAGGAACTGCGGGCGGGAAAATCGCCTGCGGCCGCCGTCGATCAAGGGTTTGCGCATGCCTTCCAGACCATTATCGATACCCACGTGACCACCATCGTTTCGGCCGCGATTTTGTTCCTGTTTGGAACCGGTCCAGTGAAGGGATTCGCGGTGACGCTGACCTTTGGTTTGCTGGCAAACCTGTTTACCGCAGTGTTTGTCTCGCGCGTCATCTTTGAAGCCAATCTGAATCGCAGGCAGCGGGGCGAGCCGATTTCGATTGGGTAGGCGGGAATCGCCCAGGTGAGCTTCGCGCACCTGGGGCAACCCGGCACCCGGATTTTGAATGGAGTCATTCTGAACGGAACGCAGTGGAGTGAAGAATCCAGAGAATACCAGCCGCGCAGACACAGCAAGCACTCTCTGGATTCTTCGCTGCGCCCAGAATGACAGGCCTTTAGTTTTAACTTTTTAAGCATCGGAGCAAGGCGTGGAATTTTTTCATGAAGTAAATATCGACTGGCTGGGGAAGAAGTGGTATTTCCTCGGCTTCTCTTTGATCTTCAGCATTGCAGGCTTGATCTCGCTGTTCTTCTGGCATGGGTTGCCGCTGGGCGTCGACTTCAAGGGCGGCACGCTCATCTATCTGAAGTTTGAGCAGACACCCGACCAGGGTCGCATTCGCAGCGCGGCCGACCGCGTAGGCCTGCATGACGTGAGCATTGTGAGGTTTGGCCACCCGGAAGACAACGAAGTGATCATTTCGCTTCCCGAGCGCGACACGAAAGAGACCTCGCTGGATGCGGGTCGGGTCGCCATTGTGCATACTCTGCAGCAGAATTATGCATCCAACGGAACGGCGAACGCAGAAAAGCTCGACGTGGACAATGCTACCCGCGAGACGCTGACGGACTTGCTGGTCAAGGCGGATCCATTGCACCTGGCGAATCCGGCGACGGGAACGGTGCAATATGGCCTGGTTGCCGACAAAATTCTGAATTACCGCGACAAGGTGCAGCACGGCCTGATCGGTTCGTTTTCTGAGCTGAATGGCCAGGTGGAGCCGGCGGTGGTATCGGCGCTGCAGCAGGGTGCATATTTGTCCGGTTTCACGGTGCGCAACACGGAAATTGTAGGTCCGCAGGTAGGGGCGCAACTGCGACAAAAAGCGTTGTTGGCGACGTTATATTCGCTGGCGGGCATGCTGGTGTACCTGTGGTTCCGGTTTGAATTGATTTATGGCGTGGCGGCGGTGGTGGCTGTGTTCCACGACACGCTGATTACGGTGGGTGCGTTCAGCTTGACGAATCGCGAGATGACGCTGACCGTGGTGGCGGCGATTCTGACGCTGATCGGGTATTCGATGAACGACACCATCGTGGTCTTCGATCGCATTCGCGAGAATTTGAAATTGATTCGACGCGGTACGCTGTCGGAGATTGTGAACAAGAGCATCAATCAGACATTAAGTCGAACCGTGTTGACCTCCGGCCTGACATTTTTGACGGTTCTTGCGCTGTTCTTGTTTGGCGGTGAAGTTTTGAATGGATTTTCGTTTGCATTGGTGATCGGCATTCTGATCGGCACCTATTCTTCGATCGCGGTGGCGGCGCCGATGCTGGTGGCCTATCAGGACTGGCGGGGCAAGCGCGGGAAAGTTGCGGCTCTGCCGGCTGGAAAGAAGGCGAAGGCGTAACGGGAAAGTGTTGTAGTTGTGCGGCAAGAACCGATGGTGAGTCGACCCACACCCTCCTCCAGTGGCCGGCGAGCAATCGGGGAACGATGGGGAGACCGGGGATGTTTCGAAAAAGTGATCGGACCATGAATTTTCCGGGAACTTTCTACCTCGTTTCCGGTGTCTAAGAGAAAACAAGGCTTGGCGAAGAGTATGCGAGGGGGTCCGCTATGTTCGAAGACAGCACATTTGAGTCGGCTAACAAGCTGAAAACAAAAAGCAAATACTGGATGATCGCGACGGCGATTCTAAATGCCACTGTGGTCACCATTCTGATTCTGATTCCTCTTATTTATCCAGAAGCGTTGCCGAACCAGGCGTTGGCAACCCTGCTGGTGGCACCGCCACCCCCACCCCCACCGCCGCCGCCACCTCCGCCCGAGGTGAAAGTGGTGCAGGTGCACGTGGAGTCCATGGCGGATCAGCTGACTGCGCCAACAAAGATTCCGAAGAACATCAAGATGGTGAAGGACGATGCTCCTCCGCCCCAGGGAGTGACCGGCGGCGTGCAGGGAATGGGCGGTCTCGGCGGTGGTGGCGGCGTGATTGGCGGCATCTTGGGCAGCATGGGCAATGGTCCCGTGGTCAAGGTTGCGGCGCCGAAAAAGATCACGGTATCGTCCGGCGTTGAAGCCAGCAAGATCATTGATCAAGTGCAGCCTGTATACCCGCCAATTGCTAAAGCAGCCCGCATTCAAGGGACTGTAGTTTTGGCTGCAACTATTGGAAAAAATGGATCCATTCAGGATTTGAAGGTGGTCAGCGGTCCGGCCATGTTGCAGCAATCGGCATTGGATGCCGTGCGCCGCTGGCGGTATCGTCCCACCGTGCTGGATGGGGTACCCGTCGACGTCGACACGACGATCAGTGTTGTTTTCACTTTGAATGAGTGATAACTTCGCATTCACTCGCTCAAAACATGTAGTAGCCCGGCAATAACCAAAGCAAGCTTATCCTTAAGGAGGATAAATTCCTGTGATTCTCGCACACGTATCGCAATTCGTTCCCCACACGGCTTCTCTCGCCGCGTTCTTTCAAGATCAGCAGCAGGTCGGCTTCAGCATCGTGGACATGTGGCACAACATGGGCTGGCTGCCGAAGGGTGTCGTATTCCTTCTTCTGATCATGTCGGTGTGGTCCTTGGCTGTGATGATTGACCGCGCGCTTTATTTCTCGGCTGCCCGCAAACAGAGCCGTGAATTTGCCCCCAAGGTTGCCGGTGCTTTGAAGGAAGGCCGCCTGGATGAAGCGATCAAAGTTGCAGACCGCAGCAAGAAGTCTCACCTTGCCGAAGTCGTCACCGCCGGACTCCAGGAGTTCCGCAATTACGGCAGCGGCGGCACGGTTACAGAAGACCAGGTCGAAGCCAGCCAACGCGCCCTGGAACGGTCAGAAGCGATTGTCCACGCCAAGCTGAAGCGCGGTCTGGGCGGTCTGGCAACGATCGGTTCGACAGCGCCCTTCATCGGACTGTTCGGAACGGTCATCGGTATTCTTGACGCGTTCCAATCCATCGCAACCAACAAGACTTCCGGCATCGGCGCAGTGGCCGGTGGTATTTCTGAAGCGCTGGTCACCACGGCGTTCGGTCTGTTCGTCGCCATCCCGGCTGTTATGGCCTTCAACTACTTCACCAACCGCGTGGAAGCCTTCGACGTCGAAATGGACAACTCCTCGAGCGAACTGGTGGACTACTTCCTGAAGCAGGGAGCACGCCGCTAACGGGAAGCCTGGAAGTTCAGGATGCGGTTTCACACAGGAATGACGGATGTGGCTGGGTCGCTGCGGCGACCCGGCCTGCCGGGCCGAACCTGAAAACATTTTGGGCTATGTTCCATGCCCCTTGCGCGGTGTGGGGTTCTAGACCTCTGGGAGTTTGTTATGGGAATCGCAAAACGAGACGAAGGTAAAAAGGTCAATTCCGACATCAACGTGACCCCAATGGTCGACGTGATGCTGGTGTTGCTGATCATTTTCATGGTTGTCACGCCGATGTTGAACAACAAGGTGAATGTCGATCTGGCGAAGACGATGAGCGCCGTGCCTCTGCCCGATGCCGACAAAGATGACGCCGTGAAGGTATCCATTGTGCGCGATGGCCGGGTCTATCTGGGCGCGAATCAGATTACGCTCGCGGACCTGGGCCCCAAGGCACAGGCGCTGCTGGAAAACAAGCCCAACAAGACGGTGTTTATCCGATCCGATGCGCGCGCGCGGTATGGCGTGGTGATGGACGCAATCGATAACCTGCGCACCGCTGGAGTCGATGAAGTTGCGTTCCTGACCGAGCCTGAGCAAAATGCGACGCCGCCACCTGATCAAAGGACTCCGCCAAGTCCATCCGGCAACTAAGGATGGAGGCGCGTGTAGCGGGCAATTTTTCCCGCGCGCGCCTCTGGCAATGCAGATTTCGACGGTACAAAGCGCGGGCTCTCGGATGCACCGAACCCGCATTTTCTTGAAGCGAGGACAATCTTATGTCAATGACAACGGGTAGCAGCAGCGCACTTTCTTCCACGCCGAACGTCACCCCCCTGATCGACGTGCTGCTGGTGCTGCTGATCATTTTCATGGTCATCACACCGACCACGCCACACGGACTGAACGCGCTGGTACCCCAGCCGCCGAAGAATCCGCAGAAACAGAACGATAGCGATCGCACCATCGTGGTGCAGGTGCTGGGATCTCCGGGAGGAAAGCCGGCGTACAAGATCAATGAAACCGACGTTGTGCATAGCCAGCTGTTGCCGCAATTGGAGGCGATCTACGCCACCCGGGCGACCAAGGTGATGTTCATCAAGGGCGACCCGAACCTGGACTGGGCCGTGATTGCGGACGTCGTGGATATTGGCAACCAGGCCAACGTTGACCACATTGGCGTGATCACTCCGAAGATTGCTGCCGGGCAATAGCGGCGGTACCTGTAGCTCTGTTCTGCCGCGATTGGGTGGCAGCAACAGGCTCGTTTCGAGAACTTTCTCAATTGCACGAAACAGAGTAAGATCGCACAGTAAGGAAAATCACAACTTCTGCAGAGGTTTTCCCTGCCGTTCCAGCCTGGGTGGGCGTCGACTGATTGTAAGGAGAGGTCAAGCCGAATGAATCGCATTGTACGTCTTCCGGTCATGGCAGCATTGCTATGCACTGTGTTATTTTTCACCACTGGATGTAGCCGACTTAAAGCCCGTGACCAGCTCAACAAGGGCGTCGAAGCTTTCAAAACGGCCCGCTACGAAGAAGCCATCAACCATTTTCAGCAGGCGGTCGCGCTCGATCCTACATTGCCGATGGCCCGCCTCTATCTGGCAACGGCATATTCCCAGCAAGTGATTCCCAATCTTCAAACTCCCGACAATTTGAAAGATGCGCAACTTGCCATTCAGAACTTTCAAATGGTTTTGGATAAAGAGCCCAAGAACATTAATGCTCTGAAGGGAATTGCAGCGCTCTACCTGAACATTCAGAACTTCGACCAAGCCAAGGCATATCAAAATAGAGTGATTGGCGTGGATCCAAACGATGCCGCAGCCTATTACACCATCGGCGTGATTGACTGGACCCTGGCCTACAAGAACGCCATCCCAGTGCGTCAGTCTTTCGGGCTGCATGACAACGGCGACCCCATTAAAGACCAGAAGGCTTGCCAGGCGCTGGCGGACAAAAATGGCCCGCTCATCCAGGAAGGGTTGGATGCGCTCAACAAAGCCACGCAACTGAAGGAAAATTACGATGACGCGATGGCGTATATCAACCTGATGTATCGTCGCAAGGCAGAAAACGAATGCGGAAACGAGGATGCCCGCAAGGCCGATATCGCGACGGCTGGCGAGTGGGTGCAGAAAGCCATGGCAGCTCGCAAGGCGAACCAGATCAAGGCGAACCAGAATGCGCCGAAGGGCATCGTTCTGGGCAAATAGCCCCGCGAAAACAGCAGCACAAAGTTTCACCTTCGAGGCCTCCGAACATTTCGGGGGCCTTGATATTTTGGGCGCCCAGCACGGTGATGCATCTCACACCATCGCGGTTGGTAAAGCCGGTACACTGAGCTTTGAAGAAGATCGAGAAAATCCTGATTGCCAATCGCGGCGAGATCGCGCTGCGGATTCTTCGCGCCTGCAAGGAATTGGGGATTGCTTCGGTTGCGGTCTACTCTGACGCCGACCGTGCCAGCCTGCATGTTGCGTATGCCGACGAAGCGTACCGCCTGGGGCCTTCGCCCGCACACGAATCCTATCTTCGGCCCGACCTGATACTAGAAATTGCCAGGCAGTGCGGCGCGGACGCGATCCATCCCGGCTATAGTTTTCTCGCGGAGAATGTCGACTTTGTCGCGGCGTGCGAAGCCGCGCATATTCATTTCCTCGGACCCAATTCGAACGCGATGCGGAAGCTGGGATCGAAGACCAGCGCGCGACAAATCGCCGATGCGGCTGGGCTTCCTCGCGTGCCTGGATCGCTGGGACCAGTGGAGTCGCTGGCAGACGCCAAGCAGATGGCGGCGCAGGTTGGCTATCCCGTTCTGTTGAAGGCCGTGGCAGGAAGGAGAGGCAAGGGAATGCGCATCGTGCATTCCCGACTGGCGCTGGAGGAAGCGTTGAAGAGCGCGCGGACCGAAGCGGAACAAGCCTTTGGATCCGGCGCGGTTTGCCTGGAGAAGCTGATCGATCACGCGCGATCGATTGAGGTTCAGATTGTGGCCGATCAGCACGGTCACTGCGTCTCGCTGGGTGAGCGCGAAAGCAGTGTTCAACGGCGCCGCCAGAAGATTATTGAAGAAGCACCGTCGCCCATTGTCGATGAGGAGTTGAGAACCCGGATGGGCGAGGCCGCGATTCGCCTGATCGAGGCGGCTGGATACACGAATGTGGGAACCGTCGAATTTCTGCTGGATTCGAAGAGGAATTTCTACTTTCTTGAAATGAATCCGCGATTGTCCGCCGATCATCCGGTAACGGAGTTTGTGACCGGGATTGACCTGGTGCATCTGCAAATCAGAATCGCTGAAGGTGTACCGCTGCCTTTCACCCAGCAAGAGATTCAAATCCGCGGTCATGCCCTGGAGTGTCGGATCTATGCCGAAGATCCGGAGAAAGACTTTCTTCCGTCGCCGGGAAAGATCACCCGATTCCGGCAGGCGTCCGGGCCGGGGATTCGCGAAGACTGTGGCGTGTATGAAGGTTGGACGGTGCCACTGGAATACGATCCGATGATTTCCAAGTTGATTGCGTTCGGCTCCACGCGGGACATGGCGATTGAGCGCATGTTACGCGCGTTGTGCGAGTATCACGTTGGGGGCATCGCAACCAATGTCCGCTTATTTCGTCGCATTCTGCGCGATTCGGACTTTCGCGCAGGCAAGGTCGACATCAGTTACCTGGAACCGCTGCTGACAAAATTCAGATTGAAGGCGGAAAAGAGCAACTCCGAACGTCAGGCATTGCGAGAGCAGGCTGCGGTGATTGCCGCTTCAATCTTTCATCAGAAAGAGGGCTTGGCAGCGACCGAAGATTCCGCACATGCTTCCTCCTCGTATAACGGCAACGCATCCGGCAGTCCATCGAAATGGAAGACAGCGGCCCGCAGTGAGGCGCTTCGACAATGACCTACGACATTAATTTACGCGGCCGCAAACACACTCTTTCCGGGGAGCATGGTCTCGATGGCACGCAGGACCGTTTCGTCCTGGATGGCAAGCCGTGCGCCGCCGATGTCCGCTTTCTTTCCCCTCGCGTTTTGTCGCTGCTGATCGATGGACGATCGTATCGCGTGCTCTTCGATCCACGTCCAGGCGTCGAGGCGGTGGTGGTCGGAGAACACCGCATGACTTACACAATTGAGGACCCGCGTTCGCTGCGATCACGAAAGCGAGCTTCCGGCAACGAGAGCGGCGTGTTGTCGATCACGGCGCCGATGGCGGGACTGATCGTGAAGTTGTTGGTGGCTGTCGGGGAGGCTGTCAAAGAAGAGCAGCCCCTGGTTGTGATGGAAGCGATGAAGATGCAGAATGAACTGAAAGCTTCCCGCGCGGGAACAGTGACTCGCGTGGCCGTTGAGTCTGGCGCCATTGTTCAGGCAGGAAAACTTCTGCTGTTGATCGAGTAGCGCGACCAGCATACAACGCCGCGGCGCCGAGCTTACAAAGGCATCGACCGCTCATACCATCCTGCGACAACTCACCTGCTAGCGATAACGATAGAGGTGCACGCGTCGGATGGTGAATTCGGCGGCCGGCAGGCGCAGACAGCGGCCTTGATTGTCGTCGTCGCCGTTCAACTCTCAGCCGGGTGTCCATGCACCGTTGACGAAGTTTCCTTCCCAGATGGAATCAAGGCTTCGAGAGTATGAGACTGCGGCTAGTGCGCGTTCTTCAGAATGTCTTCCGCATAATAATTGACGACGCGGGCCTGATCGCGCAGCGCTTCGTTATAAGCGCTCTGCAGCAGGCGAGAGCGGCTGTCATGCAATTGCTGACGAATCATCTGCTGTACGCGAGGATCGCTCAAGGGATGCTGTCCTGCCGGTTCAATCGCAATCAACTTGCAGATCATGTACGCGACCGGCTGCTTGGATGGACCTTGCATGATGGGCAATACGGGAGTGATCTGACCGGGCTGCAGTTTGCTAATGGCGGCGTACACTTCGGGGTCAGACTTGAGGTTCGACGCCGCGACAAAACCCATGTCCCCTCCACTCGAGGTGGTATCGGGCGCTTCGGAATAGTTGATGGCGAGCTGGGCGAAATCCGCTCCAGTTTCCAACTGGTTATGCAAGGCATTCACCTTCTTGCGCGCTTCTTCGTCAGTGCGAGCTTTGCTGTTTTGCCGGTTTTCGACGCGCCCGCTTGGATTTGGAGTGACGAGGATCTGTGCCAGGTGGTACTGCGGTTCGATCAGGTTGAACTCAGCCTGGTGCAAATTATAGAAATTCGCAACATCCGCGTCGGTAATGTTGATCTTGGATTCGATCTCTTTATTCAGCACCTTTTCCGTGGTCAGATTCAGCCAGTAATCGCGGCGGACATCGTCCAGGGTGAGCCCCTTGGCTTTCAGTTGCTCATTGAATTGCTGCTCGGTGTAGGGGGCCTTCAGCTGCGCGATTTTTGCGTCGACCTCGGCGTCGGTAGCCACCAGGTGCAATTTTTCCGCCTGCTGCCGGATGACCTCTTCGCCAATTCGTTGGTGCAGGATTTCCAGTTTCAGCATCGCGGCTTCATCGGAGGTGGGCTGCTGTTGTCTGGAACTCACCTGGTTCTGGTAGTACTTGTTCACTTCCGATTGTAGAATCGGATGACCATTGACCGTGGCCCAGACATCCGGGCCGGGTGTGCGCGTGCAGCCTGCGAGGGCGGCAAAGAACAGAGCGCCGGCCATAGCGACCGTACCCATCTTGACGGTGCGTTGCAGGGCCGTCTTTACTGGCTCGCAAGAGAATTCAGCGGTGGTGGGATTCGACAAAGTCTGCATGATGACGTTCAATCCGTTCTCCATTCCCTTAGAACAAACCAGGGCGACTCGGTCCTGGCTTGTTCCATTCAAGATCGCCGCTCCCTTTCAGTCGCGTCGACTCCAGCGTTGCGGCTCCGGGATATATCTTCCCTGGTTTTACTCTGCCTGCCGGGTTCACGTTGCTGCCGGCCGTTCCATGTGCCAACCGTTCTGTGGGTTCGACGGTTTCTGATGCGCTCACACTTCTACCATGTTCGCTGCTAATTGCCCGGCGCAGTCGGAGCGGTAGCAGGCGTGGCCGGTGCGGAGTTGTTGTCTGGGGGCGGCACTTCTCCTGCATCGCGAATGGCGCGATCAATAATAGTCCAAAGCATCGATTGCGAGAGAGCCCCTGTGGCACGCTCACCGTTGACGAACAGGGTCGGAGTTCCATCGACCCCCAGCGCGTCGCCTTGCTGCATGGAAGCGCGAATCACCGACTCATCCTGCTTGGAGATGCAAGCCTGCAACTTCCCCATGTCGACATTATCGCGTTTTCCCTCGGCCAGGGTTAAGTCATCTACTTTTTTGACGCTGGCCGCCAAATTCTGCTGACCGCGCGCGCCGGAAATCTCGTCGCTTTGTTGGTGGAGTGTGTCAACCAGTTTCCAATATCCCGTGGGACTCTGATCCGCAAGGCAATTGACATCGACGGCAGCATGCATCGCCCAGGGGTGAAGTTGTATCAACGGAAAGTCGAGATAGATGTAGCGAACCTGGTTGCCGTAATGCTGTTCCGTGGCGGGAAATAAGACCTCATGCATGCGCGCACAGAACGGGCACTCCAGGTCGTCGAAGTTGACAATGGTTACCTTGGCCTTGGGATTGCCGCGGATGGGGCGACCGAGAACATTGATCCCCGAGCCGGGGGCCTTCGTCAGGTCGAACTTCTCCAGCCGCGCCAGCGTATTGTTGTCCTTCGAAATTAGAAACAGCGTGGTCTTCTTTTGGGAGCCGTTGCTGAAGGTAACGGGTAACGTATCGAATCCGTTGATGTCGCTCTTACTGCGATCTCCCAAGGACACCGTGTAATCCGGCGGAACGTTAAATTGAGAGCGAATTGTCAGCTCAATCTGTCGATCGAGTTTGGCCTGAAGGGCGTTGCTAACGGGCGGGGTCTGCGCTTTGCAGCCCACTCCGGCAACCAGGATAAAAACCAGTAAAAAACGAGATATGCGCAACGAGTTCCCCAGGCGATGGATGTACCTCCATTATCACACGCAGAGCCCTATCGCGGTCTTGGTTGGCTCCAGGGAAGTGGGTCATTCAGTAGATTCCGCCAGCGTCGAAAGTCGGGTATTTCCGCGTGATGAGGTGGGGCTTTTTGTCGGCCGCGTTACGTGCCGGCGATTGCGGTTTTCGTCGGGGAGTGATGGGGGTGGCGTTAGAAGAGGCGCTCGGCGCGGACCAGGCTGCCGACTGCAGCTACGCCCGACAACGACAGGTTGAAGGTGGTCGATGTTTCATTGCGAACGGCTCCCAGCGCAAAACGCTGGACCTCCACCGTAAGGCCGCAGCAATTGCGGTTGTAGGTGGCCTGTATACCGCCATACTCGAGCGCGCGTCCTTCCAGCGAGAAGTTACCTTTTGCCGCCGCACTGAATCCCGGCTTGGTAATGGCGCCGTAGCCTAGAAGCAGCTGCATCTGGTTATAGTTCACAAAATTGGCGGGCTGGGTCGGCGGCTCGGGCGTTTCGCCCACAGCGTTCAGCAGTGAATGACCAAGTCCGGAAAAGAAATTGCCATGCCGGTAGTCGGCGAACACATTGCTGGCGGCCCATCGGCCGGCTTTGGTGTCGTAGTCGGCGGCCCACTCCAGATCGGTATTGAAGCTGGGCGCCACTCGCAGCCGGGAGACGACGGGAGACACGTCGCGCGGCGCAGTCATGTAATCGACTCCGCTCATATCCAGAGTCGTCGTGAATATGTTTCGGCGTCCGGAAATGACCGCGTTGCCAAACGTCGGATCGATGAAATATTTCTGTCCGACAAACCAGGAGAGCCACTCCCGTGAAACTTCTCCGCAGTTATGATTCGACGGCTCCATTTGTTCTGCGGCGGCAGCGTTTTTCCCGCACGGCGTGGGATGCAGTCGCTTCAGGAAAAGCCGCTGCGTCAGTCCATATTCCACTTCATTGGTATCGCTGTAGATGTCGGTGGCGTCGAAGCGCGGAATCTGATTGAAATTGCTGACCCCGGCGACATAACGATAATTGATTTCCGGCTCAATCGTATGCCGAAGCGCAACTCCAAACCGATTCGCCAGGTAGGGACCGTCAAAATCACGCTCCAATACGGGAGGGAGAATTTGCAGGTCAGCTTCCACGGCGGAGCGATTGATGGCAGCATCCATCGCGGTTGGCACAGCATCTTCGCCCGACAGGGCATCCGCGGGAGGGGGCGGCTCGTTCGCCGGCACCGGGCCCAGCATCTGGCTGTGCGAATAACCTGTCTCGCGCACTCCGAAGGTGGGGCGAATGGTCCATCCATCGGCAATCCACGGAGCCGTGACATGCGGAAACACATCGAAACGACCCACGTGGTGGGACTGATAATACGGTTCCGATCGAGTCAGAAATCCGAAGCTGGCCTCGCCGCCCGCCAGCACTCCCGATGAGCCCAGGTTGTGGTCCACCCCGTCGAATTCAATCCGCGGCAGATGGAAGATTCGTATCTCATCGCCCGATGTGTCGCTGGCGAACTTCTCATAGCGTTCAGCATCGAAGCTGCTGGCGAAGCCGTCCTTTTCGTGCGTCAGAAAGGCCCAGGACTTTACTTCGGAAGAGACGGCCTGCGAATAGTTGGGCGCAAAGACCTGGCGGTACACGTAGGAACTGAGGTACTCCGCATTGGTAACCGCACGAGTGTACGGACTCATGTCGTGGCGGGCAATGACGATCGTGTCCTGTCCGCCTTGATCGGCGTAGTTGAATAGCGCAATGCCTTTGTCTTCCACGCCGTTATAGGTTGCGCGGACAAAGTCATGTCCTAGACCTTTGTAGCGAAACTCGGCGTTCTGCTCCCAGCCGCGCAGGGAGTAATATTGGAAGCCCACCATCAAATCCGCGCTGCGGTTGATGACCCAGTAATACTGCTCGCCAATCACGGTGCCTTTGATGCTGGAGCCGACCTCGAGCGAGGGAATCAGGAAACCGGATTGGCGGCTGGAACTATCGACGCCGTGGGTGACATACGGCAAGAACAAGACGGGTTTATTCAACACCTGGAAATCTGCGTTTTTGGCTTTTGCCGTCCCATTATCGACGACGATCTGATGAGCGAGAATGCGCCAGTCGGGCTTGGGCAGGCGGCAGGAGGTCATACTGCCACCGATGAGCTGGTAGCTATCCGGACCCTTCTTGATGAGTTCCCTAGCACCAATCAGGAAAGGGTTCGTCGATGTGTACAGGCTTCTGTTGCTGGACGGAGGAAGCCCAAAAATTTTGGGAATGTACTCGTTTGCTGGGGAAGCCGCGCGGATCACGCCAACGGATCCAATTACGTCATAGAAATGACCCGTCTGCTGATTCAGATTGACCGTGCCGTGGTCGGCGGAAAAGTCTTCGTGATCGGGGCCGCCCGTCACTTGCAGGTGGCCTTCGGCTGTCACCTCCCCGGTCGCGGTGTTGTAGGTGGCATGGTCGGCGAGGATCACGTAATCTTCGTAATCGATTTCCACCCCACCTTCTAAGTTGTACATATCGCCGCGGCGTTCCTGATGGTGCGCATGGATGGTGACCGGGACACCGGCGAGCGGCGCTGGGATCGGTTCCGCAATCGGAAGATTTTCAGTCGCAGACTGTGGTGCATCCGGAAGATTTGCGTTGGATGTCGGAGCGGCGTTGGATGCGGAGGTGGATGCGGTTGCAACTGAATTCTGGCTGGATGTCGTGGCCGCGCTCGACTGCATTTTCGCAGCGGCAAACGGGATGAAATGGATTCCGGATCGACCCGGCGGAAGCCGCATGGTCAATGCCTGCGCATTCATTCGCACATGACAAAACGCGAGCAGCATGGTACAGATACAGACACGGGTTCTCATGGGCCGGAACACTTTCAGTGTAAACGTTCCTGCAGTAATGAAAGTTTTGGCCGATGTTTTCTGACCCCGCCGCTCTGGCACCCATACAATCCTGGTTGACGACGCAGTCGTGTTGCTTGCAGCGCGTCCGCACGTGTTTGGCTCTCTCCGCGATTCCTCCTTCTTAAGCCGAATTGAAGTTCGTTTTTGTGGTGAGACAGAACTGCGCCCGCGCGTTGCATCTCTGTTTGAAGGAAACAAATTCAGGCAAGCGATTTTTTTGTGGAAATTGCACTGATAATAGGGCTATATAATAGGAGTTAAGGGTGAGTCCAGCATTGTCCGCGCCACAGTCGCCACTAGTCCCTCAGCAACAACTGCTGAGCGACGATTGGAAACAGGAGATTACGGAGCGTCTCGATCGTTATCGAGCGCACCGCCCGCAAACAGCGGCCAAGCCCTCGTCGCCAACTCGCACTCCTGTTGATTCCCGAGCGACAAAGATCGCTCGCGCAGTGGCATCTCGATACGCATCCGCACCCACATACAGTGAATTGATTGCGGCAGAGACGGCGCGTGCCGAGGCCTTGATGGCGGAACAGCGCGCCCAACAAGCCAAAGAAGCCATGGCGCGCGCCGGAGATTTATTTCAGGATTTGGACGCGGAAAACAGCGCTCAGCCCTCCCCTTCAAATTCCGACGAAACCTCGGTCCCCGTCACTGGCGTTCCCGACGGAGAGCAGGCGCTTCTGCATCGTTATGGCTCCGCAATTGTCACAGAGGCGATGCAGCCGATGGTGCCGGGAACGGCGGTAATGCCGCAGTTTGCCGCACGCAGCCGAGAGATGCGCTTGCACCAGGCGGAGCCGGAAGCGGAACCGTCGTTGGAAGATCTGCTGGCTTCATCGCTGATTGAGCCTCGCGCCATGCTGCCGTCGAAACTCATTGAGTTTCCGCGCGAGCTGATCTCGCCCCGTCGTGCTCGCCCGCATCTGCCGGAAGATCCCACGCACGCACAAGCGCCTGCGTATCCGGAAGAGTCGCCAGCGCAGCTTCGCATTTTTGAGGTGCAGCCCGAAGCAGAAGCCCAAGCGCAAATTGAAGCCGCGATGTCGTCGGAGTTGCAGCCAAATGCGGAACAAGCCGCGCAGGCGCAGCGGAAGGCGATCGAGGAATTCGTAGCGGGGGTGCAGAACAGCGTGTCTGCTGCCATACACTCTGAGGTCGCAAAGGAAGCTGCGACCGAGGCGGACGTGATTCCGACCGCACGGCCCACGACGCGCGAACACGTCAAGGAAACTTTTGCGCCGCGCTCTTCGACGTCCACAACCCAGGCGCGTTCGACGACGATGCTATCGAATAGCACGGCCACTTCCAAGTCAGCGCGCACGAACAGTTCCGCATCCAGCGCGACCGCCTCTTCGAGTTTTCGCGGATTGGAATGGGCCTCGATCTCACTCGACAAAGAACCTGCGGCATACAGTCGCAAAGCGCAGCCTACAGCCGCGGAATATGTTCCGTTCATGGTCGATCCGGCTTCGATCGATCGCCGTGTCATGGCATTTGCGGTGGACTTCGCCGCCGTCACTGCTGGCTTTATGGGGTTTCTGGTGGTCTTTGTCGCCTCCACTCCGCACCTGCCGACCGGGCTGACCGCGGCTGCATTGGCGGGCGTTGTGTATGTCGCGCTTTGGGTGTTGTATCAGATGCTGTTCTTCTCTCTGAGCGGCGCCACGGCCGGAATGCTATACGCACACATTGCACTGTGCACCTTCGACGATCAGAACCCGACGCGCCCCGCGCTACAACGCCGTCTGGCCGCCTGGTGGGTATCCCTTCTGCCGCTGGGAATTGGATTTCTCTGGTGTTTTGTTGACGAAGACAATCTGTGCTGGCACGACCGCATTACCCGCACCTACCAACGCGAATACTAACGTCGCCATTCTCTCCGAACCTGCATTGACTCGCCCCAACAGCAGCGATGCTGGTACATTTCTGATGACAGGAATTTGAGGGATTGCGTGGACTGCTTCCGGTATTTTTCTAAACGATTCGATCGGACATGGAAGACCGTCATCGCAAGAGTATTCTGGACGCGAGGGAATTTCCTGCCCGCGCGTTCGCTACAGCAGCAAGATCCATCCACACCGACAATTCGAGGAGCATAATGAAATCCTTTTCATCGTCTTTGAGTCTCGAGGGGCGTGTTCGCAGCGTCTCGCATCGTATAGCTGCCGGTTTTGCAGTGTTGGCGATGGCAGGTTTCATGCTGGTTGTCCCCAGTTGTTACGCCGCAAGTGCGGCCGCGCAGTCGCCCTGGGTGGCGACCTGGGGTGCGGCGATGGTGGCCACCAATCCCGGCGACGCGCCGGATTTCACCGGACAGACATTGCGAGAGATTGTGCATACCAGTGTTGGCGGACAGCAGGCGCGGGTGTGGTTGTCAAACCGCTTCGGCACCGAACCCCTGGACATTGGCGCGGCACACATCGCGTTAAGCGCGAGCGGAAGTTTCGGCACGAATCCCGATGGAACTCCGAACCAAAGCGGTATTCAGGCTGATACCGACCATGCATTGACGTTCAACGGCAGGGACACGGTCGTGATTCCTCCGGGAGCCGAGGTGGTCAGCGATCCGGTCGCGCTGAACGTTCCGGCACTCACGGACATTGCCATCAGCATGTATTTTCCGGATCACACCCTGGCGACGACAGAACATTCTGACTCGAACCAGATCTCTTATCGGGCGACAGGAAACCTAGTCGGCGCAGCAGACCTGGGCGGGAAGTCCTGGCCGAGCAAGCCGTGGTACGTTGTTTCCGGCGTCGAAGTCGATGCGCCGGGAGACTCCGCTGTGATTGCTCTTGGCGACTCGATTACAGACGGCGCCTACGCCACGGAAAATGAAAATCATCGCTGGCCGGATTACCTGGCGACGCGGCTGGCAGCCGATCTCGGAACGAAAAAAGCCGGCGTGCTGGGTGTGGTGAATGTCGGCATCGGTGGCAATCGGGTCTTGCTGGATGGCTACGGCCCGAACGCCGTGGCGC
Source organism: Acidobacteriaceae bacterium (assembly GCA_049692235.1). Lineage (GTDB taxonomy): Bacteria > Acidobacteriota > Terriglobia > Terriglobales > Acidobacteriaceae > JAKAAZ01. The sequence continues at coordinate 34,115 of JBAVOQ010000076.1, forward strand.
GAATCAACCCGGACGTGACTGCGCGCAGCGGGGCTCGTTATGTCATCATCCTGGAAAGCATCAACGACATCGGACGGTTCACCAGTGACCACCAACCCTACGGCGATCTGACGCAGCGGCTGGAGGCAGGCATCGCGGAAATTGCGGCGCAGGCCCACCAACACGGGATTAAAGTGATCGGCGCGACGCTGACGCCATATCAGGGCTGCGGATATTATTCCGACGCCGGCAATCAGGTTCGCAATGCGGTGAACGAGTGGATTCGCACCAGCCCGATCTTCGATGGCGTTGCCGACTTCGACAAAGCCGTACGCGATCCGCAGAATCCACAGCATTTCGCTGCGGCATACGATTCCGGCGACCATCTGCATCCGAAAGATGCTGGATATGAGGCCATGGCAGGCTCGATCGATTTGAGCCTGTTTACCAGGAAGAAGTAATCCGGAATCCTCGATGGACGCGCTGTCCGTGATGGGTCTCCCGTCCGGCAGAACCCTGGTTTTGCACGCCGAGGAGGACGAGACCCAGGGGAACCCAAAATTCTCTGCTGGTATGCGGAAAATTCCGGGCCCGCGACGGTTGCTGCGGCGACCCGCAGTGCCTGGTGGCGGGGATGACAGCCTACCCCTGCCCCGGGGTGTTACTTTCGTGCGGCCCAAACCAAGAAAACCATCCACTTGCGAGCCTATCCCGCGCAATATTAGGTGCATTACTCCGTATCTGACGAAGTTAGGATCGCGACCTGTCGCGGACGGTATTCCCTCGCCTGAACCGGGGACCACCCCGCGGCTGGCCCTATGGGTGTAGCGCACATGATACCAGCGGAAGATCCGGGGCTGCTCCAGCCGATCGATCTCTACGATATGACTTTCAGACACGGCCCAGCGATTGAGCCGAGCGCACGATCCTCGGCGAGTCCCGCAGCCGCGCCTCTCTACCGGATGTCCGCGCGTGTTCTGTTTGGGCTTTGCGCCGTCACCATCCTCGCCCAGACTGTTTTGATAGTCGTGGATCCGCAGGCAACTGTCGCCTTAAACGTGTTCATTGCTTTGGAGTTTCTGTTTGCCGCCGCGGGTTGCCTCAAACATGCCTCCAGAGAAAGCGCCGAGACCCGGACGCTATGGATTTTGTTGGCAGCCGGATTTTTTCTCTCGATCGCCGGTCAAATCGGGTCCACGTACGACTCGCTGATGAATATCCAGCAGACGACGGCAAGCCTGGAGGATTTCTTTTTCCTGATCTATGGAATTCCTGTTCTTCTGGCGATTTCCTTCACCAACGACGAAGCCGACCTGAGAGTTCTCATCTGGCTGGACGGAGCGCAGGCGATTGTCGCCGCGGTGCTGATTTACTTCCAGATTTTCTCGATCTTTCCGTCGGCCGGTCACTCGACCGCCATCTCGGCGACATCGCTGATGTATGTCTACAACGCGGAGAATCTTACGCTGGCCGGAGCCGTCACCCTGCGCCTGCTTGGAAATCCGGCGCCGGCCAAGCGGCGCTTCTACATCGCTCTGTCGGTCTATCTCTGGTCCTACGCTGTTGTGGCTCTCATCGTTGGCTATTTCGAACTGGAGCGGAACATTGCGCAGGGGCTGCAGGACGTGTTCTGGGGACTGCCTTGCCTGTTGTTGCTGGCTGTGCTGTCGTTCCGGACGGACGGCTTGCCAGCGGGCACCGAGACAAACAAAGACTCAAACCGTTCCATCTCGCTGTTGCTGGACAACCTGAGTCCCGTGTTGTTCACGCTTGTCATCATCATTATGGGAGCGAGAATCGCGCCTGCCTACCCACGGATCGGCTTCGCATCGATCATCATCGCGGTGGCGCTGTACGGTCTGCGGGCCGCACTGTTGCAAAGCAAGTATCTCCGGTCGCAGCATGACTTGGCGAGGAGCAGCCTTGCGCTGGTGGACGCCGTCGACCGGCTGCGAGACCTATCGATCCGCGACGGACTGACGGGAATCTACAACCGACGGCACTTCGATGAGGTGCTTCTCGCGGAATGGAAGCGCTCAATACGGACGCAGAAGCCTCTGTCTCTGCTGCTGATCGACGTGGACTCCTTCAAAAAGTTGAACGACCGCTACGGTCATCCCGAGGGGGACGAATGCCTGAAAAAGATTGCCGAGCAGCTCTTGAACATACTACGGCGATCCAGTGACACCCTGGCGCGGTACGGAGGAGAGGAGTTTGCCGCAATCCTGCCGGAGACGAACAAGGAGAGCGCGCAACTGATCGCCGATGCGATGCGCATGTCGGTCGAGGACCTCAAGATCGCGAATGAAGATTCGCAGCCGGCCCGCGTCGTTACGGTTAGCATCGGAGTTTGCAGCGAGCGAGCGATCCTATCCCGTTCCACTGAGGAATTGTTGAACGCGGCGGATGCCGCGCTCTATCGCGCGAAAAAGCACGGGCGAAACTGCATCCAGATTGCTTAGGTCTGCGGGTAGACAGCGCGCTTATGTTTTTGCGGCCTGGGAGGCGGCGATGGCGGCGCCGGTGACGGCCAGATCGTCGCTCATCGGGACAATTTCCAGAGTGTAGTTTTGCAGCGGACTCATGGTGACCATCTGCTGCAAATAATGCTGCAACAGTTTCATATCGAGGAAGCGGACGTTGAAACCGGTGTAGTAAAAGCGGCCGGGTCCTTGCATGTGGATGGAGTTCGCGGTGGCTGCGGCGAGACCGCGATGCCATAGCCGCTCAAATTCTCTGCAACGTGCATCGCCCGTCTTGGCATGAGCGAAGACTTCTTCCGGCTCCATGTCGAGGAAGCGCAGCCGCATGGCGCGATGACCCATGATGCCTTCCAGGTGTCCGCGTCCGCCGCAGCCGCAATAATTTTCGGTGGAATCGAGCGTGACCACGCAATGGCCGCCCTCCCAGATTCCCGGCGCGTATGGATAGCGTCCAAATCCAATGCCGTATCCCAGCGTCCACAGGCGAATGAAAGCATGGAGGCGATCATGTTTCGCCGCCACCCCGGCGGCCATGGCATCGGCGTCGTTCAAGACGGTGACCGGCGCGACAATCCCAGCTTCCGCAAGCGCGCGACGCATTTTTTCCGCCATGCGAGTGCCCTTCAACTGGGCAAGGTTCGGTGCGTCCTCCACCACACCATCTTTCACAATTCCAGGCAGAGCAAGACCGACCGCGTCGATGGGTCCGCAATCGCCAACGGCGCGAACAGCCTGTTCGCGCACCAGGTCGATCAGGCCATCCAGGGGCGTGTCCAGCAGCGAATCTGTATCGTCAAGATCGTCGGGAAAATGAAACAGCCGCGAGCACGGCTTTTGACTTTCGATGACACCGGTAACGATGCGCCCGGTCAGGTGGATGCCAAGACTTTTTCCCATGATTCAAATCTCCTCAACCGTCTTGCTCAGGCGGTTCAGACCGTTAAAGGCCGCGGCTTTGTAGCACTCCGCCAGGGTCGGATAGTTGAAGACCGTGTCGACAAAATAGTCGATGGTTGCGTTCAGCGCCATGACGGCCTGGCCAATGTGGACCAGTTCGCTGGCGCCTTCCCCGATGATGTGAACGCCAAGGAGATGGCGCGTTTCGCGATGGAAGATGAGCTTCAGCCGGCCGGTGGTGTCGCCGCGAATCTGGCCGCGCGCAATTTCGCGATAGTATGCGACCCCGACTTCATACGGCGCATCCTCTTCCGTCAACTGCTCTTCCGTTTTGCCGATGAAGGAAATTTCCGGGATCGTATAAATTCCGTAGGGATAATATTTTGGATTCGACATCACACAGTTGTCGCCGAAGATCCTCGCGGCGGCAATGCGTCCCTGCTCCATGGAGACCGAAGCCAGCGCGGGGAAGCCGATGACATCTCCAGCGGCAAAAATGTTCGGCACCTTGGTGCGATAGTTTTCGTCCACGCTGATTCGGCCGCGCGCGTCGGCATCCAATCCGGCGGCGGCCAGGTTCAGATCGTCCACATTGCCCTGGCGGCCCACCGCATATAAAAGCGCGCCCGCGGAAATCCGTTTCTTGCTCTCCGTGTTGGCAACCACGGTGCCGTCGGGCAGATCTTCCACGCTTTCCACTTCTTCATTCAGCCGCATGGTGACGCGGCTGTCGCGCAGGTGATAGCTGAGCGCTTCGACAATTTCCTGATCAGCAAATTCCAGCAGTTTGGGGCGTTTTTCAATCAGGATGACGCGCACGCCCAGCACCGCGAACATGCAGGTATATTCCACGCCGATGACACCGCCGCCGACTACGATCATCGTCTTGGGCAGATCGGGCATGAACAGAACCTGATCGCTGTTGATGATGTTGCGGCCGTTCAGCGGAACCTTGGAATTGGTGGCGGGACGCGAGCCGACGGCGATGAGAGTGTTGCGGCTTTCATACACGCTGGAACCGCGAGAATTCGTCACGCGAATGTGCGTGGAATCTTCAAAGCTGGCGGTACCGGTCAGCACCTCGACGTTGTTGCGCGACAACTGCGCCTCGGTCACGTCAACTTCCGTCTTGATGACGTGCTGCACGCGGAAGGCAAGATCGGCCATGGTGATCTTGTCTTTGACGCGATAATTCATGCCATAAATGGAGCGATAGTTGTAGCCGGAAAGGTGCAGCACGCCTTCGCGAAAGGTTTTGCTGGGGATGGTGCCGGTGTTGACGCTGACGCCACCGACAAATTCCCGCTGTTCCACCACGGCAACGCGTTTGCCCAGCTTGGCGGCCGAAATTGCCGCCCGCTGCCCGGCAGGGCCAGACCCGAGGACGAGCAGGTCAAATATTTCCATCGTTCCTTTCCATCACTCCATTCCGCTTGTCAATTTAACTCTTTGCCTGTTGCGGACCGCCGGCGGTTGTTTGCCGTGCCCCTCTATCTCGATCGGCAAAACAAATTGAGCGCCAGGCTCGCGCATCGCATTTTCGACAGTACCACAGGACGATGAAAGAACGCGGTCATTCCGCCGCCCGCTTACACTGGTTCCATTGATTGGACGCGAGGGGGGGAGAAGGGTAGGCTGCGCCATGCTGTACGCCATTACAGATCGTCGGCTCTATGCAGAGAACAAAGGCGACGCGCTTGCACGCCTGGTGGAGCTGTCAGGAATTTGGGCGGCGAACGGCGTTTCGTACATCCAGATGCGAGAGAAAGATCTTTCCGCGCGCGAGCAGGTCGAGCTGACGCGTGCAGTCATTCGCACCGTGCGGGAAGCAAGCAGGGAGACGAGCGCGGCGAAGATTTTGGTGAACGGCCGGGTCGACGTGGCGTTGGCCGCGGGTGCGGATGGAGTGCATCTTCCCTCTGGACCGGATGCGCTGACGCCGGAGGAAGTTCGCAACATCTTCGCGGCTGCTGGACACTCTCGGCCGCCAGTCATCAGCGTTTCCTGCCATACGCTCGAAGAAGTGAAAGCTGCGCGACAGCAGTCGCCGGACTGCATTCTGTTCGCGCCCGTGTTTGAGAAGGTGATTCGCGAAGCGGACATCGTCCCCGAAACGGAAGAGGGTCGAGACGTCTCGCGAAGACTTCCTGGAGTAGGACTGGTGTTGCTGGAACAAGCATGCCGCGCGGCGGCACCGGTACCGGTGTTCGCGCTTGGAGGAGTGAATACCGAGAACGCGGCCGATTGTCTTTGCGCTGGGGCTGCAGGCATCGCTGCAATTCGGCTGATGCAGGAGCCGCCATCGGTGTGGAAACATCTGGTCTAGCTGCAACAGCGGCCCGGACGATTGATCGTAATTTCACGGAGTTCATCTGCTCACGAGACAACAGGCCGAACGTCTGATCAATCTGACAGATCATAGAGGCGCGAGATTCTTTCCAAATCGCGCCTGATCCTCCCCTCGCAGGAGCCAAGACATGGCAGAGCCACTTCCTCCCCGTTCTCCGCAAGAGCCGACGCATCCCTCCCTGCCAAAATTCGCAGCGACAAACAGCGGTCAGCCAGTGTTCGCGCAGCCGCAGCCGTCTCCCGATCCTACAACTTTCAGGAATCCAGTGACGGATCAGAACGACCAGGAAATCGCGCAACTGGAACCTGTTCCGCAACCGGTTGGCGGTGCTGTCGAGCCGATCCTGACGCTGGCTCAGGTGTACGGCAGCGCTGGCGACGCCAAGACGCAAGCCATCGAACAGGCGGGTCAGATCGTGTTTCATTCCGTCGGTGATACGGGCAGCGTGAAAGGGCCGGACACGCAGTCTTTGGTGACCGACAAAATGGTGACGGATTTCGACGAGCAGAACCCCGCGGATGCGCCGTCGTTTTTGTTTCACTTGGGAGACGTTGTCTATTATTTCGGGGAAGGCACGTATTACTACGATCAGTTTTACGAGCCGTTTCGAAATTATCCGGCGCCGATTGTCGCCATCCCCGGCAATCATGACGGCGTGGTGTACCCGAGCGATCCAGCGCCAACGCTCGACGCGTTTCTGCGGAATTTTTGTACTGCCAGTCCCTCGCAGTCGCCGGACTCGGGCGGTCTGTCGCGCACTACGATGACGGAGCCGGGTGTGTATTTCACATTCGACGCGCCGTTTGTGCGCATCCTGGGGCTCTATAGCAATGTGCTGGAAGATCCCGGAGTGATTTCAAGCCAGGGCGGAACAAATGCCCTCGACGATCGTCAAGTAGCGTTCCTTACGGCGGCGTTGCAGCGGGTGAAGAGCGAAAAATACTCCGGCGCGGTGATCGTCGCCGTGCATCATCCTCCCTTCACTGGCGGAACAATCCATGGTGGTAGTCCACAGATGCTTGCGGACATCGACAGTGCCTGCACGGCTGCGGGCGTTTGGCCGCATGCGGTGTTCGCCGGACACGCGCATAACTATCAGCGCTACACGCGGACGGTGAACGGCATGCAGATTCCTTTTCTGGTCGCGGGGTGCGGCGGCCACTCACCGCTGTCCGTGATGCGCGGCACCTACCGTACGCCCTACAAGATTGACGACACATTGACTCTGGAAAGCTATGACGATACACATTATGGATACTTGCGCGTCATGGTGAATGCGCAGACTATGACGATCGAGTTCCATCCGGAGAGCGACGGCGGGGTGGTGAAGACTCCGGATGATACGGTGACGATCAATCTGCGGACGCGCACGGTCAGCTAGCGACGCCGAACCGCCAAGACACGGGTCGAATGCTGCAGCCGTTGCCAAGGAGATTTTGCATTCATGATCTCTCGAAGGAACCTGCTGCAGGCGTTGTTGCCAGTCATGGCTGGGCTTGCCCTGGGCCGCCGAGTTGTCGTGGCTGCCGCCGATGGCCCCGCTGAATTTGCAACGAAATGCAAACGGCTGGAAAAGGCGAGCGGCGGTCGGTTGGGCGTCGCCATACGCAACACCGCGACGGGCGAGTGGCGGGGATATCGCGAGAACGAGCGATTTCCTATGTGCAGCACTTCCAAACTGCTGACCGTGGGTGCGGTGCTGACGCGTGTGGACCAGGGGAGAGAGCGGCTCAACCGCATCGTTCACTTTTCGAAGAGCGATCTGGTGTCGTATTCGCCGGCGGCAGAAAAACGTGTAAGGCAGGGGATGTCGATCCAGGAGCTTTGCGAGGCTGCGGTGACGCTGAGCGACAATACCGCTGCCAACCTGCTGCTGGCGATCATCGGTGGTCCGCCGGGTTTCACACAATTTGCCCGCAGCCTGGGCGACAAGGTGACCCGGCTGGATCGCAACGAGCCCACACTGAATCAGGCGCTGCCGGGCGACCAGCGCGATACCACCAGTCCTGCAGCAATCATGATGGATATGGGAACGCTGGTGCTGGGCGACGCGCTTTCTGCCAGCTCCAAAGCGCACCTGACGCAATGGCTGGTTGCGAACACGACCGGCGACCAGCGGCTGCGGGCGGGTGTGCCGAAGAACTGGACGGTGGGCGATAAGACCGGCTCGGGCGATCACGGCACCGCCAACGATGTTGCAATCCTATGGCCGCCGAGTCATGCGCCGATGCTGGCGGCGGTCTACCTGACGGGAGCGAGCGTCGACAGCGAAGCACGCGAGGCTACGATTGCCGGCGTCGGCAGGTTGATTCCGCGGCTGCTGGGGTAGTAAGTTCTTTCGCGGTGAGTTTGCGCGCGAGGTTGGATTCAGTGGGGAAGCTGCGAGCTTATGACCCGGCCTCGAGTCCGGAGCCTGCCTCTTCGCCTGTGGCAATTCCTTCCTTGGTAGCCTTTATGGCGCGAAATTTCACGGTCGATTGCGGCGCGATCTCAATCGATTCGCCTGTCCGTGGGTTGCGCCCAAGGCGCGCCGGCCGCTCCACTCGAATCAGCCGTCCCACGCCGGGAATCAGAAATTCCCCATGCTGTTTGATCTCAGAGATGGCTGTCTCCACCAGCAGGTCGATCAGCGCGGCGGTTGTTTCGGCGGACAATTTCAGCCTGTCCGCCATCGCCCGCGCCAGCACAGACTTGAGCCCGCTAGTTTGCAGAGGCTCGGAAATCGCGTCGTATTGGGCAAGGATGGATTGTGCGATCGGATACTCTGTCAGGTCCTGCTCTTCCAGGTAGCGTAGAAATTCTTCGCGGCTGGGGATGATTTCCCGCAATAATGCCGGCGCGATTTCATCGCCGCTGTCCGCAATCCTCCGCAGCAGGTCGTCGGTTTCGGCGTCGATTTCGAATTCCTCAGGTAAGCGCATCGCACTCATTTGCTTTCTCCGAAAGACAGACGAATGCCTTTTTGATTCAGCACCGGAGCCTTCTCTGGATCATTTTCAAAAGACTTGCGAAACGCCAGCGTGATCTGCATCAGGAACGATTTCATTCCCGACATTCGTCGCTCATCCTGATCAAAGTCGAAAACTGAGGGCAGCAGGGCAATGGTCCCCTGCAATGGCTGGCTCTCTTTCTTGCAGTCTGCCCACAGCGGCAATTTGCAGAAGAGAAAATCGCTGATGGCACGCTCCCCACGCACCATGGAAATTTTCCAAACCACGGAGTGCTTGTAATCGGTGACGCTGAGGGTATTTTCTTGTCCCGTGTAATCGACCTGGCCGGCGCTCTTTTCCTTTTTTTTCGTGGTCACGCTGAAAATGCTGACTTCGGCTTCGGCACCTTCCGGGCCGACCTTTGCGGTTGGCTTCACCTCGACACCGGCTTCCCAGCCGCTGGAGGTCTCGTTCTTGTACGCGAACTCCATCGGAGTCTCCGCCGTGCGGCTAATGATGGTTCCGTCCAGGGTCTGCAGATTGATCATGGCGCCTCGGCAAGCAACATACCAATTCCCGCGCGACAGTGGCCGCTTTACCGGCACAGCTTGAAAGGCCACGTCTAGGTGTGTGTCGGGCATAGATTCTTGACGAAGCCGAGAGTGTGTGCGCAGCAGGTTCTGTTTTAGATTGGATTCATGGGCCAGAACTTCATTGCTGACACGGTCAACCAGACGCTGCTGTTT
>JBAVOQ010000077.1:0-89101 GCA_049692235.1 Acidobacteriaceae bacterium
ACCAGTCGCACCGCTTCCTCCTTGAACTCAAGCGTGTACCTGCCTCGTTTACCGTTCCTCATCTGCCCGTCCCTTTCGCTATTACAGCAGCTCGCTAAGGGATACGTTTTACGCGGGCAAGGTCATATAAGAGCGTTCCGTGGACCGATTATCCCAGGCACCCTTGATGTGTTCCATGAGCCTCGGTACGTCCCTCTCCACGGTTGAGCGCCACAAATTCTGGCTGTAAGATGACACCCTCATCATGTTGTCCACGTCGAATATTGGACCAGTTCCTTCGGCTTTAATTAGGGCGACCGGTAGATCTTTGGCTATCCGAATTCCAAGCTCAAATAAGACATTTGGATTATGGTCAGTGAGGTCGGCTATGACAAGATCGGCCTTTAGCAATTGGTTGATGATAGTGGATTGAATTACGTCGCTTCCCTGTTTTCGTGCGGTCTCCACGGCAAATCCAGCACCGTTCGCCGCTGGCGTTATAAGGGAATTCAGAAGCTCACTGAAAAATCCGACTGGACGCGCCAACTCGCCTTTCTCCCCGAATGGCATGATGACAAAGGCCGTTCGGTCAAATTTTCCCTTCGGTTGGCCCACTACCCGAATCTCACTTGGATGCTCGACCGGAGTGTCTGTGGGGGGCATTTTCTGAGTTGGACCCAGTCCTTTTTCTATTCCCAGAAATTTGCAGTTTTCCTTAAAGGCCCTAACAAAGTCCTCGTGCCATTCCGGGTCAAGGCCAAAATCCTTTTGGAGGGTGTTAGTTAGGAATTCTATCTTGGGCAGCTCGGCGCTCCCGTAGTGTTCAAATACACGCTTGAAAATATCGATCGAGAAGAACGCGTCTAGCAATTTTGCCTTCTTCGTTTCCTCGTCTGGCGCGAAGAAGATGTCTCGTCCAAGGGGCGCGAGTTCGATCTTGTCAGTATCTCGAGTCCCAACTGTTAGACCATAATCCCGTGCAGCTGCAGCCGTATAGAAGAACTTATTGTTGCTCTTTGCCACCTTGAGAGACGCCTGCGCTACGTCTTCGGTGTCCCAAGGGTTTCCATTATTCTGTTCACGAATGGCTTTCGGAATGACTAAGGCTTCCTCAAGAGTCTTTGCCGGATAAGGGCGAGGCGTCCGTCCTTTCCGGGTTTGCTTTTGGCCCGGCGATTTCTTTCTTGGGCTCTTCTTTGAGGCTTTCTTCGCTGTTGATGTAGCTGACTTCTTAGCGGGACTTGGCGCGGCGCTGGTGGCACTCTGGCTCGGAACGTCTTCTGGCATACCGTGGTCTCCTGATTCGCAAAGTTCCCGCCGGAAACTAAATGTTCTCTTGCGGTTGTCTATGGCTACCGGCTTCGGATGTATGTTGTCAGGATTATAGATCCGCGATCGGGCCTGTATATAAACCATCTTCGCTAATCGCCATGGTGCCGTTCTCAACGCAATCAGGCAGGTCTGCCTCCGACCCTTTTGAGGTAGGATCGCGGTGGAGGACATTATGGCAAAGGTGATGTTGTATTTGCCCGACGGCAAGCTCAGGGGGTTTAGCGAAATCACGGAAGTGACCGTTGAACACGGAGTTCTTTCCTTCAACAAGAAGGATGACGCGGGGCAAACGAGCTATTCCACAAAAAAGGTAGTAACGAATTTGCCGTTCTTCCTGGAAGGGTAGCCTGTAGTGCGGGTTCACTTTCTCACATTTAGTTGTGCGAATAGCTGCCGCTGCTGGTAGGGCCGCGGCCTTTGCCCTTTGCCGGTGGACGCTATGACTGCGCGTCAAGGATGGGGCACCCAGAGTTTGGTGGATTGGGCGAAAAAACAAGCGGGGAGTTATTCATCCACCCTTGCCGCAAAGTACGCGTCAAGGATGGGGCACCCAGAGATTTTGACGGGTGCGAGTGAGAAGAAACAAGCGGAGAGTTCTTCATCCCACCCTTGACGCAAAGTCGCCGCGGCGACCGTCAAGGATGGGGCACCCAGAGTTGTGGTGGGTGAGAGTTGAAGAAACAAGCGGGGAGTGAATTCCGGAAGGGTTTAGATTGGGAGATGGGGGCTGAAGATGGGAAGGCAGGCAGCTGTCGCGCTTTATGGGGTGTTATTGATAGCCGTCATTGTCGCCGTGGATATCCTCTTCTTCAGAGGCCGGTTCTGGGAACGGCTGGCGGCGAATGTTGGAATTGTTTTGGTGTTTGCAGCGTTCTACTTTCGATTTCTGAAGCGCCCGTGAAACCGTGACGGCGTGGTGACCGCTGCGACGGGTGAACCAGCCAGACTCGCGAAATGCGCCGCTGGAACGTGATCTCCATCGAAAAAATAATTTTGCGGGTTAGCCCATGGGGGCGGTGGTGGTGGCGATCCACCAGTGCCGGTCGCCACGGCGAGCACCTGAGACTAAGGAATTTCCATCCGTTTCTGCCATGGGTTCAACCTATCTCAGCGGCTAAAGCCGCTCTGATTTCCATACGACTTACGGCACGGCTAAAGCCGTGCCCTGATACAAGACCCGCGTCAGTGCAGTTTGCACGGCCAGAGTCGTGCCCTGATTGATCGTTGCGGCGAACAGCAGGTCCCTCCACTTCGGTCGGGATGACAATTCTTTTGCGGGGGTGACAGTTCTTTTGCGGCCCGGCGCAAGGCAGGTGAGGGTTCGCGCGCATTGCCTCCCACATCTTCCGCCACGGCGGACGAGATGTGGGGCACCCGGATTCTTATCTCCGCTATAAATCGCAGGCTATGATCTGGATGTGGTGACGAAGACAACTACTCCCCTGAAGGCGCGGCTTGGGACGATTGGCCTGCGCACCTGGTTGCGATGGATTGGGCTGGGGATCGCGGGGTTGTGGGCGCTGGCGGCGATGATGCTGGTGGCGGCGCGGTGGATGAATCCGCCGACCACGATGGTGCATGTGGAGCGGCGGGTGCAGGCGTGGGTGCACGGGAAGCCGTATCGCGAGCGGTATGAGTTTGTTCCGCTGCGGGAGATTTCGCCGAATTTGCAGCACGCGGTGGTGTCGGCGGAGGATGCGCGGTTTTATCTGCATGATGGATTCGACTGGCACCAGGTGCAGATCGATGCGGCCGGAGATTTGGAAGGCGGGCGGGTGCGCGGGGCTTCGACGATCACGCAGCAGCTGGTGAAGAATTTATTTTTCGGGACGGGGCGGTCGATTGTGCGCAAGGGGGCGGAGGCGTCGCTGGTTCCGGTGGCGGAGCTGGTGCTGGGGAAGCGGCGAATTCTGGAGCTGTATTTGAATGAGGTGGAGTGGGGTCCGGGGGTGTATGGGGCGGAGGCGGCGTGCCGGTACCACTATGGGGTGAGCGCGCGGAATCTTGGGCGGGAGCAGGCGGCGCGGCTGGCGGCGATTTTGCCAGCTCCGCGAAAGCGGCGGCCGGAGCGGATGACTCGGTATAGCGAGATTATTTTGAAGCGGATGGGGCAGGTGGGCTGGTAGCGGGGCGGGGATAGCAATTAGGGGCATTTTCGCTGCTACTGTAATGCGGGCCTTGTTCTATCCACCCTTCGCGAAGAACGCGAAGGGTGGGGCACCCAGAGATTCCGCTAGCTGAGAAATGCGGTCGCTATGGTGAGGAGATTTTTGATGCCTACGCTGGAGGAACAATTTGGACAGATCGATATTTATGTTTTTGACCAGCTGCTGAAGGGTCGCATCGCGCCGGGGATGCGGATCCTGGATGCCGGGTGCGGGTCGGGGCGCAATCTTGTCTACCTGCTGCGCGAGGGCTATGAAGTGTTTGCCGCCGACGCCGATGCAGGCGCGGTGGAGCGGGTGCGGCGCATGGCTCAGACGCTGGCGCCATCGCTGCCGGCGTCGAACTTTCGCGTGGAGCCGGTGGAGCAGATGTCGTTTGACGATGGCTGCGCGGATGTGGTGCTGAGCAGCGCGGTGCTGCACTTCGCGCGCGACGATGCGCACTTTGAGTCCATGCTGCGCGGCTGCTGGCGCGTGCTGAAACCGGGCGGACTGTTCTTCTGCCGGCTCGCTTCTTCGATCGGCATGGAGAAGCAGATGCAGCAGATCCAGGGACCCCGCTACAGGTTGCCCGATGGTTCGGAGCGGTATGTGGTCGACGAGGCGCTGCTGGGCTCGCTGACCGAACGTATGGGCGAGATGGTGGACCCGTTGAAAACTACCGTCGTGCAGAATCTACGCGCCATGACCACCTGGGTCGTCCGCAAAAGCGCGCAGTCCAGCCTTTGAGCCTGGCTTGACGAGGCGGTAGCCGGCCGAAAACCGTAGGATCGCGACGCGCTGTCGAACCCTCTCACCGCAACATTTCTTCTTGACAGGGCGATGGATTCCTCCTACATTCTGAGGGAGTATTCAAACGTTTGAACATCTACTCTGAAAGTGGCAGTCATGAAAAAAAGATTGAGTTCGCCTCTCGTCACCCCGCTCGTCCGGTGCATGCTTTTCCTTTTTTTCTTCTCCGGTATCGCGGGCTATGGCCAGGCCGGTAGAGGCGCAATCAACGGCTCCATCACGGATCAGACTGGCGCAATCATTCCAGGCGCGAAACTCACTCTGCTCAACAAGGCCAACGGAGTGACAGTTCATACCACGACCAACTCCTCCGGCAACTACGTCTTCATCTCGCTCAACCCCGGGGTATACAGCGTCACCGCCACTGAAAAAGGTTTTGTCACCACCGTTCACGACGATGTATCCGTGACTTTGGATCAGACCACGACGGTCAACCTGACGCTGCACATCGGCAGTGTCAGCAATGTGGTTACGGTCAAAGGTTCGGCTGGCCTGATCGAGTCAAGCAACTCCACGGTGGGCCAGTTGATTTCCGCGGCGACCATCGACCGCGTCCCTCTGCTGACACGCGACGTCTATGATCTGGTGCAGTTGAGCCCCGGTGTCACTCCCGCCAACGGCGCGGCCAACTCCTCCAGTTCCCAGGCGATTTCCAGCATCACCAGCGGACGCCCCGGAATCAATGTCTCCTCCTACACCATCAACGGCGCAATTGTAGGTTCCGTTTACTACATGGTGGACGGCAGCCCGATTGGAGTCGCGGAAAACAACGCTGCCGCCATCCTGCCGGCCATGGTGATCCCCGAGGATGCGGTCCAGGAGACCCGGGTTGAAACCCAGAACACACCGGCGTCGTATCAGAGTGGAGGAGCAGGCGTCATCAGCCTGGCCTCCAAGTCGGGAGGAGATCGCTTCCACGGCGATGTTTTTGGGGTCTTTCGTCCGAACATCCTGGCCTCGAACGAATACTTCAATAAGCAAAGTCAGCTTTCCAGCGGAACAGCCAACACGCCGCCTTCGTTCCACCGTTACCAGGAAGGCGGATCCATCGGCGGTCCCATTCTGCATAGAAAGCTCTTTTTCTTCGCGGATTATGAGGCTACCCAGCAGGCACTTTTTGACGGATCGAATACCTTCACGGTCCCAACTTCTGCCGAGCGCACAGGGGACTTCTCCGCCGACAGCTTCACGATCTACAACCCCATGGTTCCGGATAACCCTGACGGGACACGCCAACCGTTCGCCAACAATATCATCGCCAATCCCAATCCCATCGCAGTGAAGTTTCTGGCGGAGATGCCCAAGTGCAACGTGCCCAACCCTGCCACCTGCGATTCGGCGACGGACGGCGCGGTGAACAACCTGTACGTGCCCGGAGTCGATCCCTCAACGGCACAGAAGTTCGACATCCGCATGGACTTCGAGCAGAGCGAAAAGCAGCACATTTTCGGACGATTCTCCTTTGACCGCCTGAGCAGTTCTCTGGTCAACGCATTCAATAATATGTGGGACCCGTTCTACGCCCAGAACATCACCAACGGCCGAAATATCCTGCTTGCTGACGATTACGCATTTAACGCGAATACCATTCTGCAACTGCGCTACTCGTTCACGCGCCATTACGAAGATCAGGGAGGCGATCCGCGGCAGAACGGATTTGACATCACGACTCTCGGGTTCCCCGCCTCGCTGGCCGCGGAGGAGAACTACAAGACGCTGCCATACGTGATCTTCAATGATGTAGGTGGCGGCGTGGGCGGCACCGCGAACTACAACACCTTCATCTACGCCAGTGAAAACAGCGACATCGGCGCCAGCATAACCCGGGTGCAGGGCAAGCACGAGATCAGTACCGGCTTCGAGTACATGAAGCGGTTTCTGAACGTGGGCCAACCTCCCGCGCCTTCCGGAGCCTACTACTTCGATAACAGCGCTACCGACCAGTCAGTCGCCAGCGGTGTTGGCGGCAGCGATTTCGCCTCCTTCCTGATCGGCATGGGCACCCCGCCGGGAACTGAGAGCGTGAACTTCACGAAAGATCTGTTCGTCGCGGAATCAAGCCCGTATTACGCCGCCTTTGTCCAAGACACCTATCGTCCGCTGCAGAACCTGACCATCACCGCCGGACTGCGATGGGATGTTTTTGGTGGACGCAACGAGCGTCATAACCGTTTGGAGTACTTCAATCCCACCATTTCCGGGACAGCGGACAGCGTCGCGTTCACAGGCGCTGAGATTTATGTGAATGGCGGCAGCCGTTCGCCCTTTGCCACCAATCTGACCGATTTCGGCCCGCGTCTGGGGTTTGCCTGGCAGCCAGTTGCCCGCATGGTCGTACGCGGCGGCGCAGGCATCTATTTCGGCCCCAGTCCGGAGATGGTAGGGAGCGCGCTGCTGAACAGCGATGGCTTCTCCTCTACCACCAACTGGAATGCCACATGCTACAACAACGATGGGAATACGGTGTACAACGGCACTTCAGGCTGCACAGGAGCGGCGCCCAACAGCCCTGCTCCCAGCGCAACGGGCATTTATTCTCTCAGCAATCCCTTCCCGAATGGAGTCGTTCCGGTCTTTAACACTCCGCCGTCCGGCCTGACCAATAATTTGGGCACGACACTGAATACGGTACTGCGCAGCCAGCGCACGCCCACGACGTACAACTTCAATATGAACATTGAGTACCAGTTCCCGCGCCAGGTCGTTCTTGACCTGGGATATGTGGGCAGCCGCGGTCTCTTCCTCCCCATGGGGAGTTTCGACCGCAACATGCTCAGTCTGGAAACCATCGGGAAGTACGGGGCAGCCCTGTGCGTCGATCCTTCGAACCCAGCCTGTCAGAATGTCCCCAACGCCTGGGCGGCGACCCAGCCGGCAACCAATGCCAATTACGGTTCGGCAACGGTTCCGTTGTGGGTATCGCTGCAGGAGTTCCCGCAGTTCGGCAACGGCAGCTATGGCTCCGGCAACGGTGTGAATCTCAATGGCTACCCCGGCGGGGACTCGGACTACAGCTCCATGCAGGCCAAGCTGCAAAAGAGGCTTTCCTCCCACGTCACGACTCTGAGCAGCTTCACGTGGGCCAAGCTCATCACGGATGACGGCAATCCTCCGCTGGGTTTTGTCGGCTTTCACGGAGGCGCAGCCCAGAACATCAAGGATCTGCGGTACGAACACTCTGTCAGCCCCCAGGACGTCAAGTATCAATTTACCGGGATGGTTTCATACGATCTGCCCGTGGGCCCAGGAAGGGCGATTCAACCGGATCGCGTGGCGAATATCTTACTCGGCGGCTGGACTGCGAACGGCATCCTCTACCTGAGCACAGGTATTCCCATCGCATCTCCTGTGGTGGGAGCACCCGTATCCTACTTCAATCAGCGTCCCAACCTTTCCTGCGATCCGAGCAAGGGGGCTCCGCATACGGCGACCACCTGGTTCAACTACAGTTGCTTTACCTTGCCAGGCAGTCCGTTCGTACCGGGGACAGCTCCGGCCTATCTGGATCACGTACGCACCATGGGCTCGCGAGACCTGGATATTTCTCTCTATAAGAATTTCCGGATGGGAGAAACCAGGAATTTGCGTCTCGATGTCTCCTCGTACAACCTGACAAATCGGGCGCAGCTTGGAATGCCGCAAGTTCCAACTATCACAGACGTACAGACGCAGCCCTCTGTGGCGGCAACGTTTGGCACCATCACAAGTACCGTGAACACGCCGCGTCAGTTCCAGTTCGGCGCGAGGTTTACCTTCTAACCATTTGCGGAGCGGGGTCAAGGTTCAGATGCACGCCGCACAGGGGATCTGTGCCTTGGCAACGCCTTCTTCCGTATCGAGGGGCACGGTTCGGCCTATACCACGAGAGGTTTTCGCGGGGCTGATTCGGATCAGTCCCGCAAAGCGGGGTCGCGACTCCTGATGCGGGATACCCCCGCAAGGCCAGCATTGACCGTGATCTAAACATTCCGTTGCCGAATCACGGCAGAGGAATCCTCTCGAAGCGTCTTCGTTCTCTTATCTGCCGGCCAACGCCCGCAGAAACTGACGCCCATCCATCCGATACTTAAAGGCCTTGCGCCCGTCGATGAAAACTACGGGCACCTCGTCGGTGTACTTCCGCTGCAATTGGGGGTCGGTGTCGATGTCGACCTCCCGCCATTGGAATTCGGCCTGGCCCTGGATTTCTGCCAGCGTCTGCTTCACGATGTCGCAGAGATGGCATCCCTGGCGCGAATACACCACCACGTCGTGCATTTGGTGATTGTATTTGTTTATTTGGAAGAGATGTCCTGACAAAAACCGACCTTAGTTTTTGTCCGGGTAGGCGATGAATTTGTTGACCCAGTGGATGAAATATTTCATGTTGGGTGCGTCGGTGTGGCCGCCGTCATCCTGCCGCCAGGCCAGCTTGCCGCCGAGCAGGCCTTGGTTGACCGGAGGCATGGGGGCAGTGTGGTAGTCGAGATTGCCGGTGCTCAGTCCGGGCGCGCCGAGGAGAGTCCAAACGGGACTGGCGGCGACGGTTGCCCTCCAACTGCCTTGATGATCGAGCCAGTGGGCATCACCTTTCGAGGGAATGCCATAGCTGACGAAGGCGAGGCGAGGCGCGCAGAGAGCGATGAGTTCGTTCGAGTCCACGGGAATGTCGCCGGGATCGCTGCTGCCGAAGGTCGCTTTGGATGCGCCATACTTCAGGAAGTTGCCGGCCATCCAGTGATACTCGCCGGTGCCTGTCAGGTTTTCAACGGCTTCGCCGAAGTTGCGGCGCAGGGGAGTCGCTCCACCTTTGCCGGAGGAGCCGATGAGGACCATGGCGAAACGTTGATCGTAGGCCATGGTGACGAGCGCGGCTTTGCCGTAGCGGGAGACACCTTCAATGCCGACGTGTTTGGCGTCGACGGCGGGATTGGTTTGGAGATAGTCGAGACCGCGAGAGGCGGCCCAGGCCCAGGCGCGCAACGCACCCCATTGATGCGGAGTGCGGGGCTGACCTTTGTTGACGAGGCCGATGATGCCGCGTGTGAGTCCGGCGCCGTCGTCGGCTTGCGCGCTTTGCGGGTCGAGCGTGGCGAAGCCCCAACCGGCTGCGATCAACTCCCATGTATTGGGCGGGTCGCCGTCGGCGTTCATCTGGGGAAATTGAAATGGGACGGAGCGCACGGGATCCCATCCGGGATGCTGCGCGATAATTTGTGCGAGCGATGGATCCTGTTTGAGGAGGAGCGCTTTCATGGCGGCGTTGATGCGAGCCAGTTCTTCGTCGGAGGGTTGAACGGGGGCGGGGAAGCCGCTGTGGCCGAACATCATCAGGACGGGTACCGGACCGTTGGCATCGGCAGGCGTCACGAGCGTCATGCGGAGCTTGACGCTGATGAGGGGATAGGACGCGTTGTCGACGTGTCCGTTCAGCTCGGTTGCGATGACCGGATGGAAGCCGACAAATTCATGTTCGGTGGCGACGACGGACCATGTGACGGTGGGGACATTTTTTGGGACGATGCCGTAGACGTACTCGTCGAAATCGTGAACGATTTGCGGGCGACGCAGCTGCCACCACATTTTCGCGGTGGTCACTTTTTGTCCGTTGTTGAAGGTGAGCGCATCGGGCAGATTGGGCCAGGGGTTGGCCTTCGACTCGTCGTAGTTGGCGTGGTCGGGAGCTTTTGGATTTCCGCTGGGGCCGGGTCGCAGGGCCTGGATGCCGAGCTGGTTCATCATGTTTTGATGGTCCTGATCGGCGGTGAAGGCGACGGGCGGGGTCGTCGCAGGATTTTGTGCGATTGCTGCTGCGATGGGCAATACGAGCGTGGCGAAGAGTGAGATGGTGGCTAGCGTACACGGCAGGCGCATGGGAATTCGCATGGGTGACCTCCGGAAGTGCGCGTCCAAATCGTTTTAGTTCGCGACCATACTAGAACATTCGATAGAGGATGGGCAAAGGATCGCTCAGGTGCGATGCCGAGGCATGGCTGTTTGCGGCCTTGAGGGAGGGAGAGGGTCGCGGCGGTTAAGCGGGGTCTAACTCAGGATGGAGTGGGCGATGCTGAGCCACCAGCCGGAGGCGTCGCGCCAGGTGAAGTTGACGAAGGCCTGCGACACCATGAGGACCGGCAGCGCGATGCGATACACCACATGGATGCGCCGGTTGACGAAAAGGTCGCGCGCGACGCCGAGAAGGATGACGGCGTCCAGACAGAGGAAAAAAAGGTTGTTGTCAAACAAATAAGGGACGCGACCGAAGGCGGCATCGAGTAGCACGCAGGTGGCGATGAAGATGAGGCGACGGTGAAACTCCGGCTTTTTGCGCCAGAGTACGGCGAGGCCAAAGCAGACGCCGAAGGCGAGCATGTCGAAGAAGGGTTCGATCAAAAAGGCGTCCGCGCCTGGCTGGTGGAGACGGACCGTGTCGAAGCGCGCCATGAGGATGGCGGTAGTGACCCCGAGGGGAACCATGACCGTGCCGAGCGCTGCGCCGAACCAGCCCAGGGAGCGGTGGGCGCGCACATGATGGGTGCGCACCAGCGTGGACTGAAGGATGAAGAAGACAACCCAGGTGGAAAATGCAGCCGCATGGATCCAGAGAAGGACGGGGCGCGGAGGCGCGGCGTGGAGCAGGTTCTGGTTGACAGTGTGACTGAACCCCCAGACCACGATGGCCGCGACGAGCAGCGACATGGCGAAGTAGAAATATTTATCCAGCAGCCCGTTTCGACCGAGGACATGGGTCTGAGGGCGCACAAGTATAGGTTGAGGTACGGCGGTCATCGTTTCAGTCCTGTGCGGGCCGCTCTTTGCGGAGCGAAAGCGAGATGCATGGGAGGGATGGGCCGACGCAGGGTGAAGGCTAGCATTGTGAGCAATCGATGGTCAACGGAATTTTCGCGGGAGTCGTGTATCGCGGCGATGTTGGACTCGGCTCTGTGAACGGAATTCAAGTCATTGGAATGCGTTTCGATGCGGCATGGGCGTGTGCTATTCTCCGCTTGTGTCAGCCGCTGGAACCCCGAAGAATCCGGAGACCGCACGCCATGGCGCGGTGGTGCGGGTGACGCATTGGTTGACCGTGGTGGCGTTTATCGCGCTGCTGATTACAGGCGTGGAGATTTTGATTTCGCACCCGAGATTTTATTGGGGTGAGGTTGGCAACTCGACAATGCGGCCGCTGTTTTCGCTGCACATTCCCGCGTCCAGAGCGACGGTGCCGACGGGTTACAACTACGTGATGCCGGATCAGAATGGGTGGAGCCGGGCTCTCCACTTTCAGGCGGCGTGGCTGGCGGTGCTGACGGGATTGATCTACGGGATTGCAGGCTTCTGGACGGGACATTTTCGCAGGGATCTGCTGCCGGGGCGGGGCGAGAGAACGTGGCGCGCGTTTCGAGGCGTGATGACGAAGACGTTTCGCCGCGGGCCGCCGGATGCGGCGGAAGCGCGATCGTATAACGTGGTGCAGCGAGCGACCTATCTGATTGTGATCTTCGTGCTGTTTCCGATGGTGATCTGGACGGGGCTGGCGATGTCGCCGGCATTTACGGGGGCATTTCCGTGGACGGTGATTGCGCTGGGGGGAAGGCAGTCGGCGCGGACACTGCATTTCTTTATTTCTGGAGCACTGCTGCTGTTTCTTGTGGTGCATGTTGCGATGGTGTATCTGGCGGGATTCAAGAGCCGCATGCGGGCGATGATTACAGGTCGCGCGGCTGTGGAGGAGGAGCGGCCATGAGTCCGATGTCTCGACGAAATTTTTTGCGAGCGGGTTTGGCAGCGACCGCGGGCGTGGCGGGAATTGCCGTAGCCGACCGCTTGGCACATCGATATGGATTGATTCCGCCGGATGCCGGTGGAATGTATGGTCCGGGCGAGACGCTGAACTATGCCGCGCAGCGGTTGCTGACGCCACATGCGCGGGCCCGCGAGTTTCCACGCAGCATGATTTCAAAGACGCCGTTCGCGAATGCAGTTGCGCCGCAGAGCGATGCGTTCAAGCGGCTTGAATCGGGTGGGTTCGCCGACTGGAAGCTTTCGGTGGATGGGATGGTCGCGCGGCCTACGGAGTTTTCATTGGCTGATTTGAAGCGTTTTCCGGTGCGCCGCCAGATTACCGAGGTGGCGTGCGAGGAGGGCTGGTCCTATATCGCGGAGTGGATCGGAACGCCGCTGGGCGGGATATTGCATGAGGTTGGGGTGTTGCCGCAGGCGCGGTATATTGCCTATTTCTCAATTTATCCGGATTGGTGGGACAGCATCGACACGAGCGAGGCGCGGCATCCGCAGACGTTGTTGACGCTGGGGATGAATGACGGCGATCTGCCGGTGGGATTCGGCGGACCGCTGCGGCTGCGCGTGCCGCGACAACTGGGATACAAGAGCGTGAAGTACATCACTCGCCTGACGGCGACGGACAGCATGAAGAAGTTCGGTAAGGGCCTGGGGTCGGTTGAGCCGGAGTACGGGTATGCATGGTGGGCGGGAGTCTGAGGGGTACCGCCTTTTGTAAGAGCGTTCTCACGGGAGTGAGATTCGAAACAGGTTTCGGTGCACGGTGGTCTTGACGTACGCAAAGTGGTCGAGGTCCGCACCCGGGATCAGAGCGGCGCGTGGAACAGATTGCGCTCCCGGCGCATCGCTCACATCGGCGAGCGGTTCGATTTGGTCGCGGGTAAGATTGGGGAGGCTTTCTCCCGGTCCCACGGGAATTGCGAGACTCCGTCCCGGACTGGTGCGCGAAGAAGCTTCCACGGAAATGAACATGAACTTTCCGCTGGACGACCACGTTGCTATGCAGTAGCTGGCGCACAACCGCCGGGGAGGGCCGCCGTCCAATGGAATGGCCATGATTGCCGGAGCATCGGCTCCTGGCGGGGCGGGTACCGCAGCCATCAGCCATCGACGGCTAGGCGAGATGCTTTGAATCTCGACGATTGAATAGGGAACCACCTTCGAGAGGCCCGATCCGTCAGGCCGGACCTGTTCCAAATAGTTGGCATTGCCTTCTGTTCTTTCGAACACAATCTGACCGTTGGGGCCAAAATGCGGTGACAGGCCGCCGACGTTGCCCACTCGGCTTGGAGGCGAGCTGCGATCCACAGGCGCCAGCCACAACTGAGTTTTTCCGCCGGGGGCGGAAGTGACATACACCACGCGTTTGCCATCCGGCGATACATCAAAGCCGAGCATGGAAATTCCTGGGAACACGGGTTCACTTTTGCCGGACTCTACCGTGGTGCGCCACAACTCCGGACCCGATCCCTCCGATTCGCGTTGCAGCAGGTAATACAGGAGAGAATCGTTCTGACTGAATACGGGGGCCGACCAGTAGACCACAACTTGCCCCTCGGAGGTGAGGGGGCGTTCACCGCTGGGGTCATGAATCCAGATGTCGCTTTGCTGCACTCCAATGGAGGTGATGAGGGACTCTCCCGATGGATCCACGGCCAGCCCTTGCTCGTCTGTGGGGCCAAAGGCGATTTGCCCCGGCGATCCATCGGGGAAATGTTGTCGCCAGAGATGGCTGTGTCCCCGGACAAATGCGGTGAAATACATCCAGGAACCATCGGGCGACCAGCCGGCGGCTGTGCAGGCCCCAGCAGGCCCGACGGATTTCGTTTGGAAGGGGCTCTCAAGAGAAACGAGCCGACACGGCGCCCAGCCTCCGTACTGGTTCATTTCCACCACCAGGATCCATTTGTGATCCGGAGAAGGAAACGAAAAGTGCGCCATTCCGCGCTGGTGGGATGGAAAGTAGATGTCGCGCACGTGATCGCCGGTCGTGGTTGCGGTGACGACCCCGAGATGGATTCCGGAGTTGGTTCGGGAAAAGAGAATCTGGTTTGGACTGAGCCAGTGAAGCCCAGCGGCATTTTTCAGAAGAAGGTGCGAGTCGCCTCCCAATACGGAGACTGTGTAGGTGGAAAAGTTCTGAGTGTCCATCACTGTGTAGGCAATGTCGGATCCATTGGGTGAGAATGCCAAGCCGTACTTCATGCGTTTGTCGTTCGTCAGGCGCATGGCTTCCCCGTCGGGGAGCATCTTCACGTAGATTTGATCGGCGGACAGGAAGCTGTCGCTGCCGCGGATGAATGCAAGCATGCGGCCGTCTGGAGACAGCGCGGGAGAGATTGCAGAATCCGTGAAGTCCGTCAGCTGGGTATAGCGGATTTCTTGTGGGCGACGCCGCGAGCGAAATGCGACCACTCCGACAATCACAAATATAGAGCAGAGGGTGGCGACGATCGACCAGGCAAGCAGCTCTCGTTTGGGCTGTGCAGGGGCGGCAAGAACCGGTTCTGGAATTTGCACGGGCGGAAAAATGGGGGCAGAAAAACGATAGCCTTTGCCGGTGACGGTTTGCACAAAGCGAGGATTCTCGGAGTCGTCGCCAAGGGCGTGTCGAATCTTGCGGATGGCGGTGTTGATGCCGTGTTCTGTGTCGACGAAGACTTCTGTACCCCAGAGGCGTTGGGCGATTTCCGTCCGGGTGACGAGCTGGCCGTTGCGTGCGGCCAGCAGGATGAGCAACTCCATCGGTTTCCGTTCGAGCTTCAAGCTTCGACCGGCGCGCGTCAGCTCAAAGCGGTTGCAATCCACCTTGAAGTCGCCGAATTCGAAGACGGAAACGGGCACTGGGACGTCCCTCCGCCGCTGAAGTATAGCATCGGGGATTGTGAAGCTCGGCGTATCGTATTCATTTCTTTGAAGTTCGCGCTTCACCGAATCTTTACCTGGAAGTTCACCTGTTCTGTATTGCCGCCGACGTGTGAATCGGGATTCACTCGGTACCAGCCGGGAATTCCGGCAAAGGGGAGACAAGATCATGAAACGGATTACGGCAGTAGCATTCTTCACACTCGCAAGCATTCTCAGCGTCGGCAGCGCGTTTGCGCAAATGCAATCCATGGAAGTTCGGGCCACGGTGCCCTTCGACTTTACGGTCGGAAACAAACTGCTTCCGGCAGGCACGTATACAGTCGCTCCGGCTATGGACGGGCAAGCAGTCCAGATTCAGAACCGCAAAGTGCATCTTGTGGTGTTGACTCAGGGCTCCAACGACAGCAGCCCGTCGGGGCGATGCGTGCTGAATTTCGACAGACGCGACGGCCGGTATTTTATGCGGGGCGTCCTGTGCGGATCCGCCGCGATGAGCATCAATCTTCCTGCTTCCAAGCTCGAGAAGAGAGTTGACGTGGAAGAGGCAAAGCTGCAAGACAGCGGCAGCCAGGTCATGATTGCGGCTAAGTAAAATTCGCTGAACAGGGAAAGGCCCGGGGGTTTTGCCTCCGGACCTTTCGATTGCTCAATACCTCCACGACTTCACGTCCGCGCCCGCCAAAGCAGGGATTCTTCGCGGGCATCGAAGAACATCGCGAAAATCAAAGCAAGAAGAAGGGCATTGAAGGAATCTCACGCTCGCGCTTAAGCTCGAGAGAGCGAAGCTATGCCGCAGGAATTCGCAGGAAAAGCAAGCGGAGAGTGGGATGACTGACAACGCCAGAGGGCAAGGCCGTGGTCAGCCGCTGCAGGGTGCGGGCCGGGGCAAGACGGAATTCGCAGCGGACACTGTGCGTTGCGAAAGAATGCCTCGCGCGCTGAGTGCGTGGAAGCTGCGGGGAAGAGTGCTGGCGCTGGCGGCTGCGATGATGGTGTGGGGACTGGCTGCAACGGCGCAGATGCGGGCTGCGAATTCTGCGGTGAACCAATCGAACCATCCGAAGTCGAAGGCGGTCGGAAAGCATTCATCTGCAACTTCCAGTAGCGACCATAATAATTTGATAAATAGTGGTTTAAATGGATGCCAAGTCTACAAGGTGAAGACTTTGCCGGGAAGTCACGAATACGCCAGCGAGTTTCTGGAGACGATGGCGACTGATCCCAGTGCGAAAACTTCCGACATTGTATGGGGTCTGACGGCGGACCTAGACAGTCATGTTCCGGCGGCGCAGCGGGCGATTTATTTGTCGCAGTCTGTGAATGGCGGGGTGACCTGGACGCCGATTGCGCGCATCAGCGGAAAATATTTTGACGCGAAAATCGGGGAGGGCCTGCGGAACGGGCTGGCAGTAGCTCCGGGCGGAAAAGACTTTGTGGTGACGACGCAGTTGGGAGCATTCCAGATCATTCCAGGCGCGAAGATAGCGGATGCAGTGGTGCGACCGATCGCCGGGCCGCGCGTGCCGGACACACCTTCGAAGGTGCCGATTCCGAAACATGCCGGGCAGCCGGTGCGGGCGGGTGTGGTGCTGATCACCGCCGACGGCAAGCGCATGTTGATCGGCTACGGATACTTCGACCTGACTCCGCAGGTCTACATCTATCGAAGAGACAAGCAGGGTGCATGGGTGGAAGAGGGAAAATTTCCTCGGCTGCCAAACGATCTGGATATTTTTTCGATGGCCTATGATGATCCGCACGCGGCGCATCCGCGCTCCCTATATTTAGGTACGGGCGATCAGGCGTATCGGTTGAATCTGGCGACGATGCAATGGAGGCGCGTCACCGGGGTAGGGCCAGACTCTGCGATTCACGGCATGAGCACGGTCGGCGGGCTGCATATTGCCGCCTGCTGGGGCGTGTATAACCCGGTGAACCCGGATGAAGTGGCGCGGGTGACGCATGCCAGATTCCTGCTGCATCGCCTGAAGGATGAAGTGGGGCCGAATATTCGCGCGTATGGGATTGAAGTGGATCCGCTGCGTCCGAACCGCGAAGTGCTCAGCGCGATCACCGGTGTGTACGTCAGCAAGGATGACGGGCAGGACTGGCGGCGGCTGAACGATCTTCCCGAGGGGGAATTTCATACGGCGCATTTTAATCAGGATGGGACGGTGATCCTGTCGGGATTTGCTGGGACATATATTGCCAATCCATTTTCGGAAGCGTGTTCGCCGAAGCTGCAGCTTCGCGGGCGATAGAGCAACTTCACTGTTACTGTGACGCGGACTTCGTTCTATCCCACCCTAGCTGCGCTAGGATGGGGCACCCCAAACATTACGCCATCTGTGGCAAGACGATTATGGCGAGACGATGGGGAGGACTATGTGGGACGGCAGTTTCGGTGTGCAGTAGATGCGCTGGGTCGCGGGAACGAAGTCGGCGGCCGTCGCCTGATAGATGCTGGGGACATACTTCTGCGGGTTGCGGTCGATGACGGGGAACCAGGTTGACTGCACCTGCACCATGATGCGGTGTCCCTTGAGAAACACATGGTCGTGATCGCGCAGGGGAATGTTCCACTCCTGTGGATGATTGGGTTTGAGCGGCTGAGCAGGGTTGTCGCTGCGTAGAAAGCGACCGCGGCGGACTTCCATGGCGATGGGCAGCTCATATCCGTTGAGTGAGTCGGCATAGCCGGTGGGCTTGTTAGGCGCGATGTCGTCGGCGCTGATTTGACCGCTCTCCGGGTAGACATCAATCAGCTTGACGACGAAGTCTGAGTCGGTGCCCGACGTGGAAGCGTAGAGCTCAGCCGCGATGGGGCCGGTGACGATCACGTCATGATCGAGGGGCGCGCTCTCGAAGGTAAGGACATCGGGGCGATGTTCGACGAAGCGCTGATCCGCGACTTCCCATGTTACCCACTCCGGTCGTGGATAGGTGGGCGAAATGGGGCGCACGCGGTAGGGCACAGGATTGGCGGGATCGGAAATATATTGGCGATATTGCGGGCCGCCGGGGGTATCGGGCGCGAAGGATAAGGTTCCGTCGGCGTGGAGATAGAGGTTGGTGGGCTTCGATCCGGGCGGAGGCCAGGCTGCGTAGCTGTGCCAGGTATTCGATCCGGTCTGGAAGGTGGTGACTTGCCAGTCGGGCTTGGCGCCTTCGCCATGGAGATAGTAGCGGAAGAAGGCGGCCTGAATGTTGCGGCGAAATTCCAGCGCGGTCTTGTGGCCGCCGAAGGGGACGATGCCGATGCGGTCTCCCTTTGGCGACTGCCACTCGCCGTGGTACCAGGGACCGGCGACCATGAAATTGGTGTGATCGGGATCATGCTGTTCCGCATTTCGGAAAATCTTCCATGGTCCCCAGGGATCTTCCTGGTCCCAGAAGCCGGCGACGTTCAGGTTGGGCACGGTGGAACTGTGCAGCTGGTTCACCCAGGCTTCTTTCTGCCAGAAGTCGTCGTAGTTCGGGTGGGCCATGATGTCATTCCAGTAGGGAATCGATCCGTGGAGGTATTTCGCATTCGCATTCGTTAGGGGCCCGAGGTTGAGATACCACTGATAGGTATCGTAGGTGTCGAAGTCAAAATGCTTGTTGGAGTTTTTGTCGGACTGCTCCATGACGGAATACTCGAAGGCGTAGCTCTCGCGGAGAGCGCCGTAGCGGTGCATATCGTCGTTCATCCACTGGTCGACGGGCGCGGCCTGTTCGCTGACGGCCTTGAGCGCGGGGTTGGGATGGAGCAGGGTCAGGCCGGCCGTCAATCCGTTATAGGAAACACCGTAGATGCCGACTTTGCCGTTGTTGTTGGGAACATTTTTTACTAGCCAGTCGATGGTGTCGTAGGCATCGTTGGTCTCGTTGGTCTGCTTGGGGTCATTGGCATCGTAGCGCGAGGTGAGGAGAAATACGCCTTCGGACTTGAAGCGTCCGCGCAGATTTTGAATGACGAAAATGTATCCATCGTCGGCGAGTTCTTTCCAGGTTGTCGGCACCCAGTCGGCTCCGTTTTTCGCGGCGGCTTTGTCGAAGTCTTCTTGCGTGGGAACGCCGTAGGGAGTGCGCGTCAGCAGAATCGGCAGCGACTGGGTCTGATCTCTGCGCGAGATGACCACGGTCTGCAGGCGAACGCCATCGCGCATCGGGACCATAAACTCCTGCACGCGCCAGATGCTTTGGATCTTCTGAGTCGCGGGGGCGGACGCAGTGGGAAAGGCTGGAACCTGCGCGGGTAGCGCGCTTGCGCATAAGAGAGAGACGAACAGTAGGGCGAGCACTGAGGCGGCGGTTCTGCCAAAAGATCGGGCGCGCGAAGGCGGTTGGATTTTGCGAGCGGGGCAAGGTTCGGATACGGAGAAGATCGGGTGGAAAGCCATGCGCGTGGGACCCTCAGAAAGCGATTGTACGGAGTGCAGGCAAGAGACGGCCAGTATATAAACGTCCGCGGCCATTGGAAAATCTGGAGGGCGTTTTTTTTACAGCAAAACCAGAATATCTGTGGCGTGGGCAGAAAAGCTGGTTCCTCGACTGCGTACTTGCTTTGCAAGGACTTCGGTCGAGATGAGAACTCCGCTGACCTTTGTTGCGTGGAAGCGCGAGGAACTGAGTCGGCGCGAAATTGACGCTGGGCATTTCGTCGCGCAGATCGAGAACGCCGTTCGCGGTGTGGTACTTGGAGATTTTGTAGGTGTGATGTTTGTCACAGGCAATGATCCATTGAGTTTTATATCCTTCACAGGTTGAGAGCGAGGCCCGAATTGTACGTGCAGCTCTTGAAAAAGGACTAAATCTACTTAGTCAGAGGACCCCATTATGAATCGACACAAAACAGTATTGGCCAGCCTGGCGTTCGTCGGCCTGGCTACGTGCACCGTGCTTGCTCAAAGCAGCGGAGCGGATATTTACAAGAGCAAATGCGCGATGTGTCATGCGGCCGACGGCAGTGCCAGCTCGGGTGCGGGCAAGGCGATGAAAGTGCCTTCGTTCCTGACGCCGGAGGCGAAGAAGGCGTCGACAGCGGAGTATGTGACGATCGTGAAGAATGGCAAAGGAAAAATGCCGGCGTATGGCACGAAGCTGTCGGGTCCAGAGATCAATTCTGTGGTCGCCTACATTCGGACCTTGCAGAAGTAGTAACGGCGATTGGGGCGAGGGAGGAAGATTTCCTTCGTTGTGAAAATTGGCGCACTTGTTGTCTTTTTGTTTTCCGCGCACAGAATGCGGCAGGGGTCAGAGACCCAATGAAAACTATTTCCTCCGTAGAGACGTACTTCCACAGCACTCCGGCTGGGCGTGACCCTGATGTTATCTGCAGTGGCTACGACAGCCGGATGCTTGTTTCTGGAGGATTTTTTGCCAGGATCTCGAGACAACAAACATACGCTGGCGTAGGCAGACTGGGTGGCCGCGGAAGAATGCTGTTGGCCGCGCTGGTAGCGTTGGTGTTGTTGGCGTCGCCACGGGTGATGCTGGCGAAGGATGCGGACTGCCTCTCCTGCCACGCGGACAAGACCATGCAGGATGCGTCGGGGAAAAATGTGGGCGTGGACGCGCCGCTGTTTCATTCCAGCATTCACGGTAGCCTGGCCTGCAGCGACTGCCACAGTTCCATCCATGATTATCCGCATCCCGATCATGTTGTGGCGGTGCAGTGTGTGACCTGCCATGCGGACGAGAGCAAGGCGATAGCCGGCAGCATCCATGCCAAGGCGAGTACGCATCCCTGCACCAGCTGCCATGGAAACGCGCATGAGATTTTTCCGAAGGGCGATGCTCGCTCGGCGGTGTATCCGCTGAATATTCCGAAAACCTGCGGAACGTGCCATGGTAATCGTGCACTGGCGCAGAAGTACGGGCTGGAGAATGTGTACGCGGTGTACATGGATTCCATCCATGGATACGCGGTGAGCAAAGAGGGGCTGCTGGTGGCGGCCAATTGCATGAGCTGCCATGGATCGCACAATATTCTGAGCCACAAAGACCCGCGCAGCCCGACCAACAAGGCCAACATTGCCGCGACCTGCGGAAGCTGCCATGGCGGTGTGAAGGCGGAATATATGAGCGGCGTTCACGGCAAGCAGGTGGCGAGTGGCAACATGAAGGCGCCAGTATGCACCGACTGCCACACGGCGCACGCGATTCTGGAGCCGACGCTGGCGAGTTTTCGCATGCAGTCGACGCCGATTTGCGGATCGTGCCACAAGGAGCAGATGGCGACATACCGGGATACGTTCCACTCCCAACTGGGATTGCTGGGCGGATATGTGCAGACGGCGCGCTGCTGGGATTGCCATGGAGCGCACGACGTATTGCCGGCCTCGGATCCGCGGTCGCCGGTGGCCGCGGCGAACCTGATCAAGACCTGCGGCAAGTGCCATGCGGACGCCAATGCGAGTTTTGTGGAGTATCAGCCGCATGCGAACCCACGGAATCGCAGGCTGAATCCGGAGCTCTACTACATCCGCTTGTTTATGAACCTGCTGCTGTGGGGCGTGCTGGGATTCTTCTCACTCCACACCCTGCTTTGGTTCCTGCGCTCGAAGTACGAACAGCGCAAGGCTGCGTCGGCAGAAGAGGAAAAACATGACTGAGCCAACTGCGATTGAGACGGCCCCGACGGCGACGGCGGAGACACAGAAGAACGAGACATACTATTTGCGATTTACTTTGCCGCAGCGATATTTGCATGCGGTACTGTTCAGTTCGTTTCTGGGGCTGGCGGCGACCGGGCTGCCGATGCGCTTCAGCGAGAATGGGCCTGCGAGGTTTTTTGCGCGCGCAGTGGGCGGCTTCGGGGCGATTCTTTTCATGCATAAATTTTGCGCGATTGTGTTGACGCTGGCCTTTCTGTATCACGTGAAGGATATCGTTACGCGGGCGGTGATGCAGAAGGAAAAGGGACTGTTCTGGGGTCCAACGTCGATGGTGGCGAACTGGAAAGACGTGAAGGACCTGGTGGGGCACCTGCGGTGGTTTGTCGGGCTGGGACCCAAGCCGCAATTCGATCGCTACGCCTACTGGGAGAAGTTCGACTACTGGGCGGTTTTCTGGGGCATGGTGGTCATTGGATTTTCAGGATATGCGATGTGGTTCGCTCCGTTTTTCGCGCGATTTTTGCCGGGGTGGGCATTGAACGCCGTGCTGGTGGTTCATGGAGAAGAAGCGCTGCTCGCCATCCTCTTTATTTTTTCGATTCACTTTGTGAATACGCATCTGCGTCCCGGCAGTTTCCCGATGGACATGGTGATCTTTACCGGGAAAGAAACGGAAGAGGAATTTCGGAAGAAGCGTTCGCTGGAATTTGAACGTCTCGCCCGACAGGGAAAGCTGCAGGCCAAGGTCGCTGACGTGCCGGTGTACTGGTGGGTCAATTTCGCCCGCGTGGTCGGTTTTACGGCGATCCTGATCGGGCTGGTGCTTCTTGTCTTGACATTGATCGCCTATTTCGGCACGGTATAACCACTCACGCGAGGGAATGATGTTTGGGACATTCGAGAAGAAGCTGCGACCGATCCTGTTTTACGGAAATAACCCGCTCAGTTTGATCGGAGGCGCGCTGACCAGCGCTGCGGCCTTCGTGATGATCGGTTTCTGGGTGGTGACGATCTTTGGTCACGGCGGCTCACAAAATCCTTACCTCGGGTTAATTTTTGATTTATTTCTGCCGGGATTGTTTGTCCTGGGGCTGATTCTGATTCCCATCGGAATCGCGTTACGGCGCCAGCAACTGGTGGCGTCGGGGCAGGTGCCCTCTGTCTATCCTGCAATCGATCTCGATAACCCCGTCTTCCGCCGTGGCATAGAGATCGTGATTGCGGCGACCTTTATCAACTTCGTGATTGTGGGCACGGCCAGCTATCGCGGCGTCTCCTACATGGATTCGCCAAACTTTTGCGGCCAGACGTGTCACGTGATGGCGCCGCAGTGGGCGGCCTACCAGGTCTCTCCACACTCCCATGTGGCTTGCGTGGATTGCCATATCGGCTCGGGATTTGACGCGGCTGTGCGGGCCAAGATGAACGGGACCAAACAGCTGGTGGAAGTTACGTTCCATACCTATCCGACGCCGATCCGGGCATCCCTTTCGGTGCTGCGCCCGGCGCGCGCGACTTGCGAGCAATGCCACACGCCGACACGATTCGTGGGCGATCGGCTGCTGGTGAAAACGTCGTTTGGCGACGATGAAACGAATTCCATTACGCGATCGGTGGTGGTGCTGCATCTGGGCGGCGTCGATTCTTTATCACGCCTGAGCGGAATCCACGGACATCACCTGAATCACTTCGAGTACATTGCGACGGACGCAACCGACCAGAACATTATTGACGTGAAGGCGCACAATGCGGACGGCACCGTGACTGAATATGTAAGCACGGATTGGAAGGGACCGGTCAAGGGCGTAGAGCGGGTGATGGACTGCATGGATTGCCATAACCAGGCCACGCACGTGTTTCAGACGCCGCAGGCGGCCGTCAATGAAGCGATGCTGGATAACAGCGTGAACCCGGCGTTGCCGTTCGTCCATAAAGAGGGATTGCAACTGATCCAGGCGGGGTATTCCTCGCAGGAGGAAGCCGCAGCCAAGATTACGAGCGGACTGGAAAACTACTACAGCACGCAATACCCGGCGGTCTGGAGCAGCCAGCGGCCGCAGATCGAGGCGTCAGGGCGGACACTGGTTGCGATCTACAAGCGGAATGTGTTCCCGTCGATGAAGGTGAAATGGGGCACGTATCCGAACAATATTGGACACAATGATTTTCCCGGCTGCTTCCGCTGCCACGATGGAAACCATGTCTCGAAGAGCGGGAAAACGCTGACGAACGACTGCAGCGTCTGCCATAATCTGCTGGCGGTGGATGATAAAAATCCGAAAGTGCTGAGCGATCTGGGCATGCAGTAGGCGCGGAGCAGGCGTGGGCGGGGCTGACACGACCGGCGTGCAAGTGGCGATGTCATATCCTAGGCGACTTGTTGGCGAGAGAACCAATTCACAACGTAGAGCAAAACCAGAATTACTGTGGTGTGGACAGAGAAGCAGGTCCCTCGACTGCGATCGCCGCGACGATCTTCGCTCGGAATGACAACTCTTTTTTACTTACAGTAATGCTGCGTTTGCGCCAGGGTGGCGGAGGATTGCGCGCTGGCGCAGTTCTTCTTGTCGAAGAAGAACTGCGCCACGGGGGAGGGGCTGGGGAAGGGAATTCGCAGTCCAGATTTATGCCGGATTCTGAGTTCGCTGGTCCGCGGCGGCATGGCGGGGAACACTTTGCCACGGAGATTCCGCTTTCAGCACCAGGACAGGGCAGTGGGCCTCGCAGAGGACGCGATAAGCGTTTCCGGGGATGAACCGGGGGTTGAAGGCGGAATGGGCGGAGGCGCCGAGAATAATCATGTCGGCGGCGTGGTGTTTGGCGTAGGAAAGGATCGATTCCGCAGGCTGACCATAGGCGACTTCGCACGAAGCGTGGGCCTTGCGGAGGGGCTTGATCGCCAATAAATCTTCCATCATCTTGTAGGCATATCCCCGCGCTGAAACGGTGGTGGGATGTTCGGGGACAACATTTTGCAGCACATGGAGCAGGGTGATGTCGGCGCTTCGCTTTTCAGCAACGCTGAGGGCAAACTCGGCGATGCGGCGGGAATTGTGATCGAGGGAAGCGGCAAACACGATGCGCGTATGTCCCTTGAGGGACGCGTCGGCGGGAACGGCCTTGGGACCCACCGCAAGGACCGGAATATCGATCTGATGGAAGATGGACTCCGCGATGGACCCGAGGATGTGGTGATGGAATTTGGCTTTTCCATGGGAGCCGGCGATGACGCGGTCGGCTTTCCATTCGGCGGCAGCAGCGAGGATTTCCTTCACGGTATGGCCGGTGGCCAAGTGAAACGAGCACTTAATACCTTCGGCCTTGGCGTCGGCGATGACCTTGCCGAGCGTGGTTTCGGCCGATTTCTGCATGGCGGCAGCATCGAAATAGACCATCAACACGGGGTCGATGGGGGCTGCGCTGGGATCGGGAAGAACGTGAATAATGCGCAGCTCAGCCTTGTACGCGAGCGCCTGCTGCTTGGCGATCGGAAGAGTGAATCCTAGGTCGGTAAGGTCCGTGGCCAAAAGGATGCGCCGTGGATGTGTCCATTCCCGGAACTGTTTGTTAGACATAGGAAACTCCTAGTATCAATTCATTGTGGACGCAGGGCACATCTCTGGCTGTGCCAACTGGCACGCATGGTTGTGATTACCGTCACCGCTAAGGTCCTCGAAAAGACGCAGGCGGCTCAAAGACTGGCGTACGTCAGGAGATTCGTCGCGCCGGTTGAATCCTGCTGCATTGATGCCGCGAAGAACCAGCCGTGGCCGCCCCCCGATGTTTCTCCAACGCGTCTGGACCCGCCGGAGTGAATTAGAACAAAACCGTCTGATGACTGTGCAGATGCGCCTGGATATGGTGGGGCGCATGCACATCGCGGAGAATCATGGCCGGACAGCGCGCCATCCGCAACACACGGGCCATCAAGCCGGGCCGCATGTGGGAGAGCAATTCGCCGCCGCGGTGCACGCTCATGACCAGGAGATCGGCTTGCGAGTCTTCCGCCATGCGCAGGATTTCCTCTGCCGGTTCACCTTCGCGAATCAGGCATTGTGGCTTGATGGCCAGCCACGCTTCGCGGCTCATCATGGCTTCCAGGGCGTCGAACTGGCCTTCCGAGAGACTGGCAATGCCTTCTTCGCGCACCGTAAAGATGGTGAGGCGAGCGTGGTGACCGCTGGCGATTTCGCCGGCAAGGCGGGCTGCGTCGGTGACGCCTTCCGCGGTGTCGCAAGCCAGCATGAGGTGCTTCCACGGAATGGTCTGCTTGGCCATGGCCGCGGCCAGCGGGCCGACGACGATGACGGGGTGGTCCGACTTGCGGATGACTGCCTCTGCCGTAGAGCCCAGGAGTAAGCGTTCCAGGCCGGTCTTCTCTTCCGTGCCGACAACGATGCAGGCGGCGTGGAGCGAATCCGCGAGGCGGGTGATTTCATACGCGGGCGCACCGAAGACGAGAGTGCCTTCGACCTCGATTTCACTGTCCTGCAACCTCTGCTGGGCGACATGGACAAATTCCTCGAGCTCTAATTCCTGGATTCGCAACAAATCCGGAGAATCGTCGGTAACAATGGGCATGACATAGACGAAGTGCAACGACCGTAATTCCTGCCGAGCCAGCTTCACCGCATACTCTAAAATCGACTTAGACAGCTGGGAAAAGTCAATCCCAACCAGAATCGGGCCCTGGGTCAGTTCCGGGTTGGTAGGCATAAATTTGCCCCCTTAAGCGAGATCATAGGAGGGGAGGAAACGAAAACCGTGTGATGGAGCGCACACTACCGCGTGATGCCTGACACCTGCCGATGCAATCACGGGGAGGCGCGATTTCGGGCCCTGTGCGAGTCGGCGCATTCGGCGACACGAGTGATGGTCGTCACGGGGGACGTTCCAGTCGGCGCTTTATCCTGACATGTCGCGGGCCAGCCCGGACAAAGACTGCACGAACGGCACCCGCCAGGCTGAATTTCACTACTGCAACGCAGAAAGAAGGAGTCTATGTCGATCCAAACCAGTCCCGCAGTGAGCCGCTTTGATGTTTTGCTGGAGCGAGCGCGGCAACTGCCGCCTATTCCGGTTGCCGTCTGTTACCCGTTGACCAAGGTTGCGCTGGCCGGGGCCCTGGAGTCGGCGGTTTGCGACGTGATTCGACCCATCCTGGTGGGCCCGAAGGAAAAGATTCGACGCCTGGCTGAGACGGAAGGCTTCGACATTCGGTCGTGCGAGATGATCGACGCCGAAGATGAGATTCAGGCGGCGAAGCTGTCGGTGGAGCTGTGCCGTACGAAGGTCGCCGACGCGCTGATGAAGGGAAGCCTGCACACCGATGCGTTTATGCGTCCGGTGCTGGCGAAGGAAACCGGGTTGCGCACGCTGCGCCGTATCAGCCACTCCTTTGTGATGGAGACGCCAGCCTATGATCGGATTCTGCTGATCACAGACGCGGCGATCAATATTCTGCCGACGCTGGACGACAAGGTGGACATTGTGCAGAATGCCATTGACCTGGCGCATGTGCTGGGAGTTCCAATGCCGAAGGTGGCGATTCTGTCGGCGGTGGAGACGGTTCAGTCCAGCATTGTTTCGACCATCCACGCGGCGGCGTTGTGCAAGATGGCGGACCGGGGACAAATTACCGGAGGCATTCTGGATGGGCCGCTGGCGTTCGATACAGCGGTGAGCCCGGAGGCGATGAAGATCAAGCATCTGGTTTCCGCGGTGGCGGGACAGGCGGATATCGTTGTGGTTCCCGATCTGGAGTCGGGCAACATGCTGGCGAAACAACTGGAGTATCTGGGCGGCGCCAGCCTGGCGGGCATCGTGACGGGCGCTTCGGTTCCGATTATTCTGACCAGCCGCGCGGATTCGGCAAAAACGCGGATGACATCCGCTGCAGTTGCGTTGCTGATGCACGCGAGCGCCATGTCGAAAGATACCGCCCACGACGAGCCGGACTGTTGAACGGCCATCGTTAGCATGGCGGGAAAAAGCCGGGCCCGGTGGCATGGGTTCCGGCATTTTTTTGAGCGGCGCTCGACAGCGACGCATTAGATGTTCGCTTCGAGAGACATTTCCGCCCGATCCTTACCTATTCCGCAGCCAACCATTTATCTTTAGTAATAGTGACGATGAGCCAGATCAAGGCGGTACGGGGCACGCGCGATTTGCTGCCGCCGGAGACAGAATTATGGAATCGCGTAGAGGCGACGGCGCGGCGCGTGTTCGAGCGCTATGCGTTCGGGGAAATTCGCACGCCGATTTTTGAGGATACCCAGTTGTTTGCGCGCGGCGTGGGCGAAGAAACCGACATTGTTTCCAAGGAAATGTACACCTGGGAAGATGGAGAACGCTTTGAAAAGCACCTCCTTCAGAACGCGTGGCGCGAAAAGAGTAAAGGCGCGGGACATTTTCAAGGAACAAACGAACCATACATCCGATTGAAAAAAGAGGGAATGATCGATGAAGTGTTTTTCAGGCAGCAGACCAATTCGCTTGAATTAATTTCCTTTATGCCCAAGGTGACTCGGGGTGCGGTTGAGGACCTAAGAAACGCCGAAAGAAAGGTGGGAGATTGGTTTACAACCTCCCTAAGCTATCGGTTCAGACTGGTTCGCCGCATTGTTACGCCGTCAGGCGGAACCCAGATACATGATGCTTTCGAAGTTTACGGTACTGAGCTTGAGGAACTTCAGGGAAGCTATTTCAAGAGTTCGCAGTCGCTGACGCTGCGGCCGGAGAATACGGCGGGCGTGGTGCGGGCCTACATTGAGCACAAGCTGGGCGATAGCGGACTGCTGCAGAAGCTCTACTATATAGGTCCGCAATTCCGGCGGGAACGTCCGCAGAAAGGCCGGTACCGGCAGTTTTACCAGATTGGGGCGGAAGTGATTGGCTCGGTGAGCGCGGGCAGTGAATCTCCGCTGCGTGACGCGGAAGTGCTGGAGATGCTGGCGACCTTTCTGGATGAGCTGGGAGTGTCGGGCTGGACGCTGGAGTTGAACTCGGTAGGCTCGGCGCAGGATCGGCCGCGGTATGTGGAGGCGCTGCGTGCGGCGCTGACGGATGTGGCGCCGACGCTGTGCGTGGATTGCCAGCGGCGGGCGGTCACCAATCCGCTGCGAGTGCTGGACTGCAAAGTGCCGGAAGACCAGGAGAAGATTAACGGGCTGCCGAAGATTGCGGATTTTCTGGATGAGGCTTCGCGCGCGCATTTTGCCGCGGTGCTGGCGGCGCTGGATGCGTGCGGCGTGCGGTACACGGTGAATCCCCGCTTGGTGCGCGGACTGGATTATTACACGCGAACCACATTTGAGTTTACGCATGGGGGTCTGGGCGCGCAGAATGCCTTGCTGGGCGGCGGACGCTATGACGGATTGAGTGAAGCGATCGGAGGTCCGAAGGCGCCAGGAATTGGATTTGCGATTGGCGCGGACCGGCTGGTATTGACGCTGCAGGCGGCGGCTTCGGGCGAGACGGCGAGCGCGCTGGCGGATGTGTACGTCGCTCCGCTGGGCGAGGCGCAGCAGGCAGAGGCGCTGGTGCTGGCGAGGGAATTGCGTCGTGCGGGATTACGCGTGGAACTGGGGGATGGATCGTTCCGGCTGAAGAAATCGTTTGAGATGGGTAACAAAGTTGCGCGGGCGATTGTGCTGTTTGGAGAAGACGAGGCCGAGTCGGGTGTGATGACGGTGAAGGATTTCGCGAGCGGAGAGCAGAAGAGAGTGGCGCGCGGGGAATTGGCGGCCATACTCCGCAGCCAATAATGCGCGCTGGTTGAGGCTTTGGAACAAAAAAACAAATTCAACGAGCAATAAGGAAACGATGGCACTGGATCTTCTAGGAAATTTGCAGCGAACACAGATGTGCGGAGAGCTGCGGCTGTCTGCGGATGGTCAGCAAGTGGTCGTGATGGGGTGGGTGAATCGTCGTCGCGATCATGGAAATTTAATTTTTCTCGATCTGCGGGATCGTGGTGGGATTGTGCAGATTGTGCTGGACAAGGAACTGTGTCCGGAGGCGCATGCCAAGGCAGAGGCGGTGCGGCCGGAATATGTGGTTGCGGTGCAGGGGAAGGTGCGTCGGCGGGATGCGGCGTCCATCAATCCAAATATGCCGACGGGCGAAATTGAAATCGACGTGGATGAGTTGCGCATTTTGAACGATGCCAAGACACCCCCGTTTTCGCCGGCAGAAGAAGCGATTGGCAACGAAGAACTGCGCCTGAAATATAGGTATGTCGATCTGCGCCGCCCGGCCATGCAGCAGAACATGATCCTGCGGCACAAGGTGGCGCTGGCGATTCGGCAGTATCTTTCCGGCGAAGGATTTTTGGAGATTGAAACGCCGTTTATGACGCGGTCGACGCCGGAGGGCGCGCGCGATTACCTGG
Source organism: Acidobacteriaceae bacterium (assembly GCA_049692235.1). Classification (GTDB taxonomy): domain Bacteria; phylum Acidobacteriota; class Terriglobia; order Terriglobales; family Acidobacteriaceae; genus JAKAAZ01. The sequence goes on from JBAVOQ010000077.1 coordinate 29,913, forward strand.
TGCCGAGCCGGGTGCATCCGGGCGAATTCTACGCGCTGCCGCAGTCGCCACAGATGTTCAAACAGATTCTGATGATCGGCGGACTGGACCGCTATTTCCAGATTGCGCGCTGTTTTCGCGATGAGGATTTGCGCGCCGATCGGCAACCGGAGTTTACCCAGATTGACCTGGAGATGACGTTTCCGCAACAGGAGACGGTGTTTCGCGTAGTGGAAGGATTTTTGACGGCGGCATTTCGCGAGGCTGGGATCGCGTTGTCGACTCCCTTTCCGCAGATCACCTACGACGAAGCGATTCGCCGATTCGGCATCGACAAGCCGGATATGCGCTTGCCGGAGTTGACGGATGTTCGCATTGAATTTGAAGCGACGGAACTTGAGTCGCTGAAGATTGAACCGGGCCTTCCGATTGTTGCCATCGTGATTCCGAACAAGCAGGCGATGAGCAACACCCAGAAGAAGGCGTTCATTAAGGATGTAGAGGCGGGGCTGGGGCCCGATCTTGCGTATCTGGATGTGGAGCGCTTGGCAGCCAGCGCGCAGTACGCGGAGCTGGCGCAGAAAATCGATCGCGCTGTGGCGGCGAACTGCAAGCTGGAACGCATCGAGCCGGAACATCGGCTGATCGTGGTGAGCCCACGTGTCGGAGCGAACAAGTCGCGCGACCATGCCTGGATTTATAAGAAGGCGGGACAACTGCGGTTGGATCTTGCGAAGCGATTCCGCGACGAACACGGCGCGTTTGAAAAGAAGGGCACGCCGGAGGATTTCAAATTTCTCTGGGTGACGGATTTTCCATTCTTCGAATGGGATGAGGAGACGAAGACGTGGACGTTTGCGCATCATCCCTTCACCTCGCCGCACGAGGATGATTTGCAGGCGGGACGCATGGAGTCCGATCCGGGTGCGGTGCGGGCGCTGGCCTACGACATTGTTCTAAATGGCATTGAGCTGGGTTCGGGATCGATTCGTATTCATCGCCAGGAAGTACAGCAGCAGATTTTTCATTCGCTGGGGATGAGCGAGACAGAAGCCAAAGAGAGATTCGGATTTTTTCTGGAAGCGCTGGAGTATGGGACGCCTCCACACGGCGGCATTGCGTTGGGGCTGGACCGGATTGTGATGATCCTGGCCGGAGCGCAAAGCCTACGCGAGGTGATTGCGTTCCCGAAAACGGCGAAGGCGGTGGACCTGATGGTGGATGCGCCTTCACCCGCAACGGAAACGCAACTGAAAGAGTTACATATACAGCGGCGACGGAGCTAGGGGCTCCTGTTACAGGGTGCAGGCGCTCTGCTATCCCACCCTTCGCAAGAGCGCGAAGGATGGGGCACCCGATTCTCTTTACGGTGCGGAGAAAAAGCAGGTCACTCGACTTCGGTTGCGCCGCCGTGTTTTAGTAGGCCGGGATGCCGGTGATGCTTTGGCCGATGATGAGGGTGTGCATGTTATGTGTGCCCTCGTAGGTCTTGACGGACTCCAGATTCATCATGTGGCGCATGACGGGGTAGTCGTCGGTGATGCCGTTGGCCCCGAGGATGTCGCGGGACTTGCGCGCGCATTCAAGCGCCATCCAGACATTGTTGCGCTTGGCCATGGAGATGTGTTGGTGGTCGGCCATTTTCGCATCTTTCAAGCGACCCACCTGCAACGAAAGCAACTGACCCTTGGTGATTTCGCTGATCATCCAGGCAAGTTCTTCCTGAATCATTTGATGGCTGGCGATGGGCTGGTCGCGGAACTGCTTGCGCAGCAGGGAATATTGCAGCGCGGTGTCGTAGCAGGACATGGCTGCGCCAAGCGCGCCCCAACTGATGCCGTAGCGAGCTTGATTCAAACACATGAGTGGAGATTTCAAACCGCCGCTGCCGGGCAGCAACGCCGAAGCGGGCACGCGCACATCCTGCATGGAGAGGCCGGAGGTGACGGAGGCGCGCAGGGACCATTTGCCGTGGACGTCGTAGGCGCTGAAGCCGGGCAGTTTGGTGTCGACCAGAAATCCGCGGACACGATCGTCTTCGTCATCGACTTTGGCCCAGACAATGGCGACATCGGCCAAGGTTCCGCTGGTGATCCACATCTTCTCGCCGTTCAGGATGTAGTCGCCACCATCTTTTTTGGCGCGGGTGCGCATGCCGCCGGGGTTGGAGCCGAAGTCGGGCTCGGTAAGGCCGAAGCAGCCGAGTTTTTCTCCGGTGGCCATTTGCGGGAGCCACTCATTTTTTTGCTGGTCGGAACCGAAGGCGTGGATGGGGTACATGCACAAGGCGGACTGCACGCTGACAAAACTGCGGACGCCGGAGTCGCCGCGCTCGGTTTCCTGCATGACCAGGCCATACTCGACATTGTTCATGCCGGCACAACCGTAGCCTTCAATGGTGGCGCCGTAAAAACCAAGTTCGCCCATGGGGCGGATCAATTCTTTGGGAAAGCGGCCGTCGCGGTTGCATTCCTCAATGATCGGAATGAGGTTATCCTCAATAAATTGGCGGGCCGTATCGCGAACCAGACGCTCGTCTTCGCTGAGCAAGGTGTCGAAGCCGATAAAGTCGACGCCTTTGAATTTGAAAGCCATTCAGTGTTCTCCATGGATCAACCTGCAAACACTTTAGGCTAGCAGACAGCGGCGATTGGCGCAGCGATGGGCATGGGGAGGCGGTCGCACCGGAGGGTACATCCGCAGCGTTCACAGGTTGTTCACATTGGCGGACAGTGCGCGTGTAAGAATAATTCGATCGCTCGCGGGTTGCGGGCTGGGATTAGGTGGCGGATTGGATGCGTCGTGTTGCGCTGATTTATAACCCGGCTTCCGGACAACGTCCGGGGCGGAGAGCCGCAGTAATCGCGGAGGTGGTGTCGGTACTTCGCGGAGCGGGCATGGAAGTGAAGGTGATCGCCACTGAGTCGCCGGCAAGCGCGGGAATGCAGGCGCACGCAGCGATGGAAGAGGGGTATGACACCATCCTGGCCTGCGGCGGCGACGGCACCGCGCACGAAGCGCTGCAGCAGTTGGTAGGCGGACCCGCGGCGCTGGGCGTAATTCCAATGGGAACCGCGAATGCGCTGGCGGCTGACTTGGGGCTGCCGGGATCGCCGATCCAAGCGGTGAAAATGCTGCTGACGGCAACGCCTGTGCGCGTTTCCGTGGGGCAGGTTTTTTACCAGGACAGCGAAGGGGCGACGCGCTCGCGATACTTTATTGTGGCGGCGGGCGTTGGGGCGGACGCGCTGTTTATGGGGCGGCTTGACCCGAAATTAAAACAGCGATTCGGATATGCGCTGTATGTGGTGGAGGCGTTTCGCCTGTGGGTGACGCACAAGTATCCGACGTTTGCGGCATGCTTCAAAGAGAGCGGCAACGCCACGCCGAGGGTGGAAGAGGCGTCGCAGATTCTGGCGGTGCGCATCCGTAATTTCGGCGGTGTGCTGCACGACCTTGTTCCCGGAGCTGCCATCACAAGTCCCAAGTTGCACGTGATTGCGTTGACGACGCGAAGCCGGGTGCGATACCTGCGATTTATGATTGCGGTGTTGATGGGGCGGCATCGATACAAAAGCCCGATTGAATTGGTTGAATGCGAATCCGTGGAGTGCTACGGGCTGGAAGGCTCGACGGAAGAATTATTTGTCGAGGCGGACGGAGAATGGCTGGGCACGCTGCCGGTGCGGATGGAAGTGGTGCCGGACGCGCTGACCGTGCTGATCCCGACGAAGGGCGTTTAGGATTTCGCCAGGATGTTGATGTCCTTGATTTCCAGAATTTGTTTTGCATAGCCCTGCTGCACGCAGCGGATCATGGCGATGCCGACATCGTGCAGGGTGCTGACCTGGTTTGGCAGCAGGGTGTGGAACAGGGGATAGGCCCAGCCGACCAAGTTGTAAGATAACTTGAGATTTCGCTGGCCTGGAATGGCCCGCATAAAGCCAGGTCGGAAGTTGTAGACGTTTCGGAAGCCGAGACGCGTGAGGGCATTTTCAGTTCTACCTTTGACGCGCGCCCACATGATCCTTCCTTTTTCCGTGCTGTCGGTGAGCGCGCCGGAGACATAACAGAACACCATTTGCGGATCGAGGCTGGCGAGCGCGCCGGCGAAATGCAGCGTGATGTCGTAAGTGATGTGGGTGTAGTCGGATTCACTCATGCCGGCGGAGCTGATGCCGGCACAGAAGAAGCAGGCGTCGTAACCGGTCAGCTGATCGCGGACGTTTTCCAGGTGGAGAAAATCGGGGACGATGCATTCCTTCAACTTGGGGTGCTGCAGGCCATACGGCTTGCGGCTGACGAGGAGCACGTGCGCAACGGCTGGATGTGCGAGGCAGGTGAGCAGAACGCCTTCGCCCACCATGCCGGTGGCGCCGGTGATGATGACGTTGAGGTGGGTCGGGTCGGTGCTCATGGATGTAGGATAGCCGGTTTGTGATTCTTAAGTGCTTAAGCCAGAGTCGGTTGGAAGCGGCCGCTCATAGCTGAAGATTTTTTGGGCGGGGATGTAGCCGCGGGGGCGCCGGGGCGCATCGCATACAGGTGTGCGGTGTAGGGAGGGTGCGCGCGCGGACTTCTATCGCCGAACGGCGGTGCATGCCAGATGACTGTGGGGACAATGGTTTGAAGAGGCGGCTGGGATGGGTGCTGGCAGCGTCGTTGCTGCTGTTGGCCGCGGGTTGTGCGGGCGGCTCGGTCGGAAGCACAATTGCGCCCACACCACCCAGTGTGTCCTCGGTGTCGGTGGTGTGCGCGCCTTCTTCTATTACCACGGGAGCTACCTCGCAATGCAACGCAACCGTGCAAGGGACGGGAAGTTACAGCTCGACGGTGACGTGGACGGCGAGCAGTGGGTCGATCAACGCGAACGGACTTCTGACAGCGCCAAGCTCGGCTGCCACAGTGACGGTGACCGCGACTAGTAGCGAAGATCCCAGCAAGTCCGGTACAGCGACGGTGACGGTGGCGATGGCGCCTAGCCCACCGACGATTTCTTCGGTCTCGGTGGCGTGCAGTCCTTCGACGATTGCTCCCGGCGCGACCTCGCAATGCCAGGCCACGGTGCAGGGGACGGGAAGTTATAGCTCGACGGTGACGTGGACGGCGAGCGGCGGGACGATCGACGGCAGCGGATTGTTCACCGCGCCGAGTTCGACTGGATCGGTGACCGTGACGGCGACCAGTACGCAGGATACGAGCAAATCGGGAACCGCGACGATCACGGTGGCGACGCAAACGACTCCGCCGACGATTTCTTCAGTGACGGTGAGCTGCAATCCTTCGACCGTGGCTCCCAGCGCGACGTCACAATGCAGCGCAACGGTGCAGGGGACGGGAAGTTATAGCTCGGCGGTGAAGTGGACCGCGAGCGGCGGCACGATCAATAGCAGTGGGTTGTTTACCGCGCCGAGTTCGACTGGATCTGTGACCGTGACCGCAACCAGCACGCAGGATGCGACTAAGTCTGGGACAGCGACGATCACGGTGAAGGCTGCGCCGCCGACGATTTCTTCCGTCGGAGTGGCTTGCAGCCCATCGACGATTGCAACGAATGCAACCTCGCAGTGCACGGCGACGGTACATGGGACAGGAAGTTTCAGCTCGACGGTGACATGGACCGCGAGCGGCGGCACCATCGATTCCAGCGGACTGTTCACCGCGCCTGCATCGACCGGATCGATTACGGTGACGGCGACGAGCACGGAAGACACGACCAAGTCGGGGACAGCGACGATTACGGTGCAGGCACAAACGCCGCACAGCCAGCATGTGATTTTAGTGATGGAAGAAAACCGGAGCTACTCCAGCGTGGTGGGCCAGACTACGGTGTGGCCGAACCTGAATAACCTGATCAGCGGTGGGGCGCTGGCGACAAATTATTACGCAAACACGCATCCCTCCATCGGCAACTATTTCATGCTGACGACGGGGCAAATCCTGACGAATAATGACAGCTCGACCAAGGTGTGGAACGTGGATAACATTGCGCGGCGCATGTTGGCGGCGGGGGTGTCGTTCCGGATTTATGCGGAGGGAATCACGCAAGGGTATGTGGGCGGCAATACAGGACCCTATTTGATTCGGCACAATCCATTTGCGATGCTGTCGGATATTGCCGACGATGCGACGGTGGCGAAGGCGCACATGTGGCCGTTCACGCAATTTGCCACCGACCTGGCCAACGGGACGCTGCCGGAATATTCCTATATTGTTCCGGATGTGAACGATGACGCGCATAATGGAACGGCGCAGCAGGCGGACACATGGTTGCAGTCAAAGGTAATCGGGCCACTGTCGACCAACTCGGCATTTGAGCCGGGAGGCGATGGGGTTCTGATCGTGGATTTCGATGAAGCGGCCACCAGCGATACGACGCACGGCGGCGGTCATGTGGCGTGCGTGCTGTGGGGACCGGGAGTGACGCCGGGATTTCGGCAGGGTTCCAGCACGGTGTATCAGCACCAGAGCGTGCTGCGCACGGAGATGGAACTGCTGGGGCTATCGAATCCTCCGGGAGCCGCTGCCAGCGCGCCCTTGATGAACGAGTTCTTCGTCCAAAAATAGAACACAAAAGCGGGATGGCGATCCCGTGAATGGAGGGACCGTTGTTGGCGAGATCCTGAAGGGCGGGGACCGAAGCCAGGGGCGTCCCTAAGGGCGGTAGAAATCCATTGCGGAGCTATTCGGGACACGGCGATCTTAAACTTTTAAGAAGCCCGGTAAACTTCCTGCCCCTGGAACGCATCGGAGTAAGAGAGTCAGCGACCGGGCGCGGCGACGGACTCGGCCGATTACGAGTACGAGAAAGCGTCCACCGGGGAGGGGCCCTTATGAAGTATCGACTCGGTATGATCTCTGTGATTTCATCGCTGTCGCTTGGGCTGGCGATGGTTGGTTGCGGCGGCGCTTCGATGAACAACCCAATTCAACCGCAGAGCAAAGCTTCACCAGCCATGCCGCGTAGCAATCATGTGGTGATCGTGATGGAGGAGAATCGCAGTTACTCCAGCGTGGTAGGCCAGACCAGTGTTTGGCCGAACCTGAATACTCTCATCCGCGAAGGAGCGCTGGCAACTCACTATTATGCCAACGTTCATCCCTCCATCGGAAACTACTTCATGCTGACGGCTGGTCAGGTCGTCACGACGAATGACAGCTCTAGAAAGGTGTGGAATGTGGACAACATTGCGCGACGGATGCTGTCCTCCGGAACCTCTTTCCGTATTTACGCGGAAGGGGCATCGCGCGGATATCTTGGCGGCAATACGGGGCTCTACGTGATCCGACACAATCCGTTTGCGTTACTTTCTGACATTGCCTACAGCAGGACAGTGGCGGACGCGCATATTTATCCGTTTACACAATTTGCGACCGATGTGGCGAGGGGTACGCTGCCGAAGTACGCCTTTATCATTCCGAACATCGATGACGATGCCCACAGCGGCTCCGGGCAAAAGGCCGATACCTGGCTGCATTCCAAGGTGATCGCACCGTTGTCTACGAACTCCTCATGGGAACCAGGAGGGACGGGAGTATTGATCGTCGATTTTGATGAAGGCGCGGGCAGCGATACCGCGCATGGCGGTGGACACGTTGCCGCCGTGATGTGGGGGCCGATCGTCAAGGTGGGTTACAAGCAGAGCTCCAGCACGGTATTTCAGCATCAGAGCATGTTGCGGACGGAAATGGAATTGCTGGGTTTGTCGAATCCTCCGGGTGCCGTGGCCAGGGCGCCTGTCATGAGTGAATTTTTCCGCTGAGGTTGATTGTCGCGCGGCAGCCGGAGCCAGCGGGACAAGTTTTTGCATATTCTCCACGGTGCGATGCATCGAAAGGAGAGATATGTACAACGCAAAAGCTTTTTCCGCTACCAGTGCGACATCGCCGCTAGCTTCCACCACGATCGCGCGGCGCGATCCAACCGAGACGGACGTACAGATTGAGATACTTTTTTGCGGTATTTGCCACTCTGACCTGCACCAGGTGCGGAACGAGTGGAGCGGCTTCATGCCGACTGTCTATCCCTGCGTTCCTGGACATGAGATTGTCGGTCGCGTCACCCAAATGGGCGCTGCTGTGAAGAAGTTCAAAGTGGGCGACCTGGCGGCCGTGGGCTGTATGGTCGACTCCGACGGAACTTGTCCGGAGTGCCAGCGGGGCGAGGAGCAGTTCTGTCCCAACATGACCTTGACCTATAACTTCCCAGACAAGCATACGGGCGGCGTCACCTATGGCGGCTATTCCGACAGCGTGGTGGTCGATCAGCGATTTGTGCTGAAGGTTCCCTCGAACCTGGACCTGGCGGGGACTGCGCCGCTGCTATGCGCCGGCATCACTACTTTTTCTCCACTGCATCACTGGCGAGTGACCAAGGGGAAGAAGGTTGGCATTGTGGGGCTGGGCGGATTGGGACACATGGGTGTGAAGTTCGCGCATGCCCTGGGCGCGCATGTGGTGCTGTTCACCACCTCGCCAGGCAAGACAGAAGATGCGCTGCGGCTGGGTGCGGATGAGGTTGTGGTTTCGCGCAACGCCGATGAAGTGGCGAAGCATGCCGGAAGTTTCGACTTTATTCTGGATGCTGTGTCCGCGAATCACGACATCAATGTGTATATCAACCTGCTGGCTCGCGATGGAAACCTGACGCTGGTGGGTGCGCCGAACAAACCGTTTGAGATTCCTGCGTTCAACCTGATCATGGGACGCAGAAGCGTGTCTGGCTCGCCGATTGGCGGCATTGCGGAGACGCAGAAGATGCTCGATTTCTGCGGGGAGCACAACATTACCGCGGATGTGGAAGTGATTCCGATCCAGAAGGTGAATGAGGCGTACGAGCGGCTGTTGAAGGCCGATGTGAAGTATCGTTTCTCGATCGACATGGCGTCGCTGAAGAACGTATAGCGAAAAGAAGGGAATATCGGACTGGGTTGGTTTCAGGGACTGAATCCCAGGTCTCAGAATCGAGACCTGGGGCACCCGGCAGGTTCACCGCTATTCTCGTCGCGTGCAGAAACTCTGATAAGTCATTGAGATAAAAAATGTTGGTTGCCCAGATTTCACGGGTCTCAATTATCCCTATAAGTCCATCCAGCGTTGTGTAGTGGTAAAGAAGTAGGGAAACGACGACACCATCGTACCATTGCAAGTTTGGCGGTAGTTGCGGTGTAGGGGTAGCTTCTTTCGCTTCGTCCATAAATCAGCTTTCCTCGATCTCGAATATTCTTTCGATTTCACTATACGTTTGGACGATCGAGTTCGTGCGGAATAGATTGTCTGTCTACGGATGGGCGCGGTGAGTTTGTGTGGGGCTACTGTAAGCGCCGCAGGCTCTCGACGGAAGGGACGAAGTAGTAGGAGCCGGTGAGCGGCTGGGTATAGCGAGTCAGTGCATCGCGCTGGCCGTTGACGAGGCCGGCCATGCTATCGAGCATTCTGGAAAGCCGCTTCTGATCCGCGCTGAAGCCAACGAACACGGTGCCATGATCTTCGACGTTTCCGTAGGGCATGTTGCGGCGGAAGATGTGTCCGAACTCGTCCTGATCGGTGCGAGCGACGTGGGAGTCGGAGGGCTTGTTTTCCAGTTCGGTAATGTCGGGCTTGGTTCGTCCCATGATGCGCTCCTGTTGCGCGACCGGCAGAGCTTCCCACTCCGCGGCGCTGTGCTTCCACTTTTGCAATAACAGGACGGAACCGGCGGCGCCGGGAACACCTTCAGGCAAGAGCGCGTCGATGGGAGCGTCAAGCAGGGTGGGATTCTCCGAGCCGTCGATGAAGCCGGTGAGATCGCGATCGTGCCGGTAGGCCCAGCTGGATGTTTCTTCCGCCAGCGAGGCCTGGTCTGCGAGGTCATGGATGACGGAACGCGCCATATCGAATATGATGTCGTACGCACTGCCGGACAGCCAGACCATCGCATCGTGCTGCGTGCTGGGCATGACGAAATCTTCGATGCCGCGGATGTCTTTGTTGAAGCCCTCGACGTCTGCAGGGGCATCGTCGGCAAGAATCTTGCGCCAGAGTTCAGGGCGAAAACCGATGACAAAGTTCACGCCTCCGGTGGTGGTTCGAGGTTCACGGATGGCGGAGATGGTGGAGGCGAACTCTTTGTACTTGGCGGTATCGAGTACATCAAATTCAAGGTACGTGTGAGAAGAGGTTCCAAGGGCGAAGATTCCAGCCTGAGGCGTGTACATGCGGAAATTATATCGGGCGGTCTGTTCGCCGATAGAACTCGATCATATAGCCACGTCGGCGGTGCATTGAATGGCGAGCAAGAAGAAAAGCGAGCGCCGGCAGAATTGAAAATGTTCTAGGCCCGGGTCAGGAAAATCGGCAGACCGAGCTTGTGATCGTACGCTGGCCGATAACGCTCCGTGTTGTACATGGTGGGGATGTCCACTTTGCGAGGTCCAAGTTTGGGATCGGGGATCGGCACCATAGCGTAACAGCCGCTGCTGATTGCCGTCATCAGGCCGCTCTTGCCATCTTCCACAGCGTCCATGGCCATGCCGGCGTAGGTGCTGGCCACCATGCGATCGACGAAATCCGGACTGCCGGATCGCAGATCGTAGGTGAGGTCGCTGACGACGGTCTCTTCGCCGGTGACCGCTTTAATCTCGTCGCTCAGGTCCTCCGCCACGCTCATCTTCTTGCGGTGACCGAAGGCATCGGCCGGCCCATATTCCTTGACCTTGTAGCCCTCCCATTCCGCGCCCTCGGAGAGAACAACCAGCGCATAGTTGCTGGGATTATTGCGTTTGTCGGCGATCAGGATTTCAATCAGGCGCTGCAGGTTCACCTTGTACTCTGGGATGCAGCAACGCAGCGATGTCACATACGCCGTGTAGAGAGCGGTGTAGCCGGCGTCGCGGCCGAAGACCCGGAAGATGCCGAAGCGCTCATGCGAGCCGACCGTCGTCCGCTGCCGATCGATGGCATCCATGGCGCGGGTGATGGCGGTGGAAAACCCAATGCAATACTCGGTGTTGCGCACGTCGTTATCCATGGTCTTGGGCACTGCGATCACTTTCACTCCGTGCCGGTCCAATTCGGCGGCATAGCTCAAGGTGTCATCGCCGCCGATCGCTACCACATAATTGAGGCCCAGGGTCTCGATATTCCTCAGCACCGCCGGAGTCACGTCGAACACCGTGGTGGTGACGCCATTCTTGGTGGATTGTTTGCTGGAAAACTGTTGCCCCTCGAGCACTGGCGGCAGCTTTTGCATCTTGGTGGGGTTGGTGCGCGAGCTATGCAGGAATGTGCCGCCCGTGCGGTCGATCGTGCGAGTGTTCTCCCGGTTGAGCGGCAGGATGTACCGCGACTGGCTGGCCGGATCTTTCAGGTCGAGGTGCGTCAATCCTTCCCAGCCGCGACGGATGCCAATCACCTGACATCCGATTGCGCAACCGTGATAGACGACCGACTTAATGACCGAGTTTAGACCCGGGACGTCGCCACCTCCGGTGAGGATACCAATTCGCTTGGCTGACATGAATGTGCTCCTTTCAATGCGGTTACGCTAAGTATTCCTGGATGTAGGGGTCTTTCGAGCGGAGGAGATCGACGAGGGAGCCGGTGAAGGCGATGCGGCCTTCCTTGAGCACCATGATGGTGGTGTTGGGATCGACGCCGTCGTTCTCGATGCGCTCCATTCGATTTTCTTTCAGGTTGTAGCGATGGGTGGCCAGGGTGAAGGCGTCCTGCAGCCGATGGGTGACGAGCAGGGCGGTGCTTTCATAGACGTCGCGCTGCTTCATGACCAGCTCGATGATTGTAGTCGAGGTGATGGGGTCGAGGCCGCCGGTGGGCGAGTCGTAGAGAAGCAGCTGAGGCTGGGTGATGATGGCGCGAGCGATGGCGACGCGGCGCTTCATACCGCCGGATAGCTCGTCGGGAAATTTGTCGATGGCGTGTTCGAGCTCGACAAATCGGAGGGACTCCAGGACTCGGCGATTGACGTCGTCTGGGTCGTCATGCTCCTCCAGCAGGCGATAGGCGACGTTGTCGCGGACGGAGAGGGAGTCGAAGAGGGCGCCCTCCTGAAAGACCATGCCGATGTGGCTGCGGAATTCGAAGAGTTCTTCCTGGGAGAGCTTGTTGATGTCTTTGCCGAAAAGGAGGACGCGTCCGGCGTCGGGCGGGATGAGTCCATTGGCGAGCTTGAGCAGAATGCTTTTTCCGCCACCGGCCGGGCCCAGGATGATGACCATTTCTCCGGAGCGGGCCTGAAAGCTGATGTTCAGCAGGACAGAATGGCCATCGAAGCCGATGGAGACATGCTCAAACGAGACCACCGGCGCATTGGGATCGCCAATGATCTGCTGTGGGGACGGTATGGTTTCCGTGGTCGACATAGATTGGTTCCAGCGCTTGCGATTTAGCGGCCAAAGAGTCCAATGGTTAACTGACTGATCAGAAAATCGCTGAAGATAATCAACACAGAACTGACGACGACGGCCTGGGTGGTGGAGCGGCCGACGCCCTGGGTGCCACCGCGCGTGGACATGCCGAAGTAACAGCCGACGGTGGCGATGATGAAGCCGAAGAGGAGCGGTTTCACCAGGCCTTCCAGCACGTCTGGATAACGGAGCGCCTGGTAGGCGGAGTGGAAATATTGCGAAAGATCGATGCCCATGGTGCTGGAGATCCATCCGCCGCCGAGAGTTCCCAGTGCATCGGAAATGATGGTGAGGAAGACGAGCATAAAGATGGTTGAAAGCACCCGTGGGGTGACCAGCTTTTTCATGGGGTCGACGCCCAGGGCGCGCATGGCATCAATCTGTTCGGTCACCTGCATGGAGCCGAGTTCGCTGGCCATGCCGGAAGCATTGCGGCCGGAAACCATGAGGCCGGTGAGCACGGGACCTAGCTCCTTGATCATGGAGAGGCTGACAAGCGTTCCTGTGACAGCCTTCGCTCCAAATTGCGCCAAGGTTGACGCGGAATTCAAAGCCAGCACGCCACCGGTGAAAAAGCCGGTGAGAATGACGATGGGCACGGAGCCGACGCCGATGAGATCCGCCTGCGTGTACAGGTCAACCCAGTAAAATGGGCGACGGAAAATGTTCGTCATCGCGGTCCAGGAAAGGAGGGAATATTCCTGTACAGCCAGGACCTTTTCTCGGAGAAACTCGCCAATCTCCATATTGGCATTATGGCATCTGCGGCGGGATTGGCGAAGAGAAGGTGCGATCTTGCGCGGGGACGCCGCACGATATTCCATCGTATGCAATCAAAAGGTTGCCGCGGCGATGCATAGGGCACCAGCCCTGCGCGGGGCTATGGCATCCGGTTCAGGGTCGCGGTCGCGTGGTCGAGCGCGCGGGTAAGGATCTCCAGCTGATCGGCGGCAAGAGCAGCGTCTTTGGCGTCGATGGCTTCATTGACGCCGGGGATCACTACGGCGGCGTAGCCCGTGTACTCCCCGGGAGCGTAGATGGTGTGCTTGAACCACGGGCGGTCGGGAAGGCCGCGCGGGTTGAGCAGGTCTTCTTCTACATTGCGCAGGGTGCGATTTTCTTGCGCCAGATCCCCGGCAGGATCGCGTTCGGCGGTGAGGGCGTGCTGGCCGGCATCTTGAAAGTGGTGTGCGGCGGCAATGGCGGGAGCGAAGTTGAGGCTGGTCATGCCGGACTTGGCGGCTTTTTCCTGCGCCGTTTGAAGATAGCCAAGGACATCGGCACCGTACTCGGCGTAGTCGTACGGAGGCAGGTCGGCATCGGCCATGTGCAACGCCTCCAGGCCGAGGATGCGAGCCTGCTGCTGCAGGTAGACGAAAGTGGGATCGGCAAACTTGGTGAACCAGGCGTAGTCGTCAAACGTGGAATGGTAGACGCCGTAGGGGCCGCTGGAGCCGATGTCGGTTGAAGGAACGCCGACATGCTGCAGAAACGGAGTGTAGTCGGAGCCGCTGCCGAGGTCGCCCATGCGAATGCCTTCGACCAGAGGAGAACTGTGCTGGCCCTGATCCATATGCTGATCGATGCTGCCGCTTTTCTGGTCTGCAGGCTGCTGGTTGGCGAGCCACGCATCGTAGACCGTTCCGCCGAGCGGACTGGGAACTTCCCTGGTGATGTTGACGACGAATGCCTTGAGCGAAGGGACCGCCTGGGCGTCGAAGGCAGGACCGGAGACACCGACATCGACATTGAAATACGCGACGGCGTGGGCCAGCATGTCCGCGTGGTCTTCGGTCCACTCGGTGGAGCCGAGGAGACCTTCTTCTTCTCCATCCCAACTGGCGAAGATGAGGGTGCGTTTCGGTTTCCAACCGCTTTGCAAGAGAGCGCCGATGCCGTGGACAGCTTCCAGCATGGCGGCGGTGCCGCTGTTGGGATCGACGGCGCCGAAGACCCAGGCGTCACGATGATTGCCGACGATCACAGGCGCGTTGGGATACTGCGTGCCGGGAATTTTTCCGATGACATCCCAAATGGTACGGAGAGCGTAGTCCTCCTGCAGCACCATGTGAACCTTCACAGGGCCGGGACCCATGTGGTAGGTGAAGGGTAGCGCACCTTGCCATGCGTGGGGAGATTCCGGACCACCGAGCGCTTGCAGGATAGGCGCGGCATCACGATACGACAATGGCGTCGATGGAATTTTCGGTTCGTTGGTGGCGTCGGCCAGCGGGACACGTTTGTCGCCCGGCAGGTCCGGTGTGGAAGCGAAGCCTGGCGTGGTGGGATCGCCAGGATACTTGAAGAGGTACTGAATCGACCCGCGCTGGACGCCGCTTTCGGGGCGATAAGGACCGTCGGGATAGATGTCTCCCTGGAAATAGCCGTCGTCCGCGGGATCGGAGTAGATGATGACTCCGGCAGCCCCGTGCTGCTGCGCGTCGTAGACCTTGACGCCGCGGAAATTTTTTCCGTAGCGAACAATGACGATCTTGCCTTTGACGTTGATGTGTTTGGCGGCGAGCTCGGCGAAATCTTTGGGCGTTCCGTAGTTGGCGTAGACCACCTGGGCGGTGACGTCGCCGGAGGGAGAATACGCGTTGTAAGCGGTGGCGACGCGCTTGTCGTCCTGATACGGGTCGTCAATGACATGCTCTGGCGTGGGGCCGGACATGAGCTGTTTGCCGTCGCGTCCGAAGGCGGTGACTCCCACTTTTTTCGGGGAGTTCATCATGACGCGATAGGGAACGATTTTGGTTTCGAGCCCGGCATCGCGGAATTTTTGTGCGACATATTGCGCGGTGGCGAAGTCTTCTTTGGAGCCTGCGATGTGCGGCGCGGCGGTAAGGGTCTTCAATTCTTCGCCCGCCAGGGTGGCGCTGGGAACCTGCAGAAAATCTTGATCCAGTTTGGTTTGTGCCGCTGCATCGCGAAAGCCAAGCATGGCGGTGGGAGCAGCCGGAGGGCTGGCGGGAGTCGAGGGTGGATTGGGCGGTGTGGTTGCCTGTCCGGAGAGGAAGGAGGCAAACAAAAGGAACGCCGCGGCGCGCAGAATCAAGGGGGATTCTCCCAGGGGGAAGTAATGTTCAGGATACAGGATGACAATCGAGATTCGAGAGAGGTTCACGATTCGATCCTGCGTGGATTCGGAGTTGAGAATCAGTATGGATAATGGCGGCGCAAGCGATGGGCGAGCTGGGAGTGACCTCGTTATACTGCCGAATAAGTCAGGTCGTTGCGGACGCGACAGATTAAGACGGGATCGATATGAAACTGATGTCAGTGAATATAGGGCTTCCTCGCGAGGTGATGTGGCACGGGGGAAGCGTGATGACCGGAATTTTCAAGGAGCCGGTGCAGGGTCGCATCCGATTGCGCACGCTGAATCTGGATGGCGACCGCCAGGCGGATCTGAGTGTTCACGGCGGGTTATACAAGGCTGTCTATTGCTACCCGCTGACGCACTACGACCACTGGAAAAATGAGCTGCATGGCCGAGAGCTGCCGATGGGCATGTTCGGGGAAAACTTTACACTTGATGATTTTGTGGAGGAGTCGATCCATCTTGGTGATCGGTATTCCATCGGTTCGGCGGAGGTGGTGGTGACTCAGCCTCGGCTGCCTTGCTACAAACTCGGCATACGATTTGGAGCCGATGACATGGTGAAGCGATTCTTTGCGAGCCGCCGCACGGGATTTTATCTTGCCGTGACCAGGGAAGGGGAAGTAGGCACGGGCGATGAGATGAAGTTGGTCCATAGCGATCCCAACGGCGTGCCGGTTTCGGAGATTATGCGTTTGTATGCCGAGAAGGAATATAGCGGCGCGAATGTGAATGCAGTGCAGCGAGCGCTGCTGGTGGAGGCGCTGCCGGAAGGTTGGAAAGAATATTTCCGCGAGAGACTGTAGCACGTGGCTCGCCCTTATAACTGCGAAAGACGAGGTGTGCAGTATCTTATTTCGCTCTCGCTGTCAGTTGACGACACCGCTAGCTTCGCCCAAAGTCATCCTATCTATCATCGCGATCACCGGCGGTCGAGTCGTTATCACGTCGATTACATGATTGAGGCAGGCAATCTGATGATGTTCCAGCGGGCCGGGACCGGGGTGATCATCGCTCGCATATGAAGTCTTTCGCGTCATCTCCAGCAAATATGACCAGCTAAATATTCTGAAAAGTTTTCCGGTAAAAACTTCGGCGGCTCCGGATATTTCCCGTAGGTCTCGTTGGACACTGTGTAGGAAACGTACTCGTCATAGACAATCTCGAACAGCCGTGACGATGAGTCCGACTCTATGGGTCGCGCATCTTCGAGCAACGCAGCGATGCTACCAAAGCCCGGGTCTTCTTGCGATGGTCGCGGGGTCTGCAATCCGGCTTCCTCTATTAAGAACCGAATTTTATTGTCGCGAGGCTCGTGAAGCCCTCGCATGTACAGATACTTACATTCGTCGATCTGTCTAGCGACATCTTTCCATTCACTCATCTTAGGTCCCGGTAAATTACTACCGTCGAAGAAATGTCGGCGGCCAAGTCTTAGTCCTTAAGGCGGTCGAGATGCAGGAAGCCGCCGCTGGCGTAGAAGATGACGGCGAAGATGGAGAGGTTATAGCAGGCGTGGACCAGCGCCGAGCAGGCGACGGAATTGGTTCGCTCGCGAACCGCGACCAGTACCAGGCTGACAATGAAGACGAGGCTGAGCGGGCCCCATGCGTGACCGACCTGCTGCGCGTGCAGAAAGGCAAAGGGAACGCTGGTCAGGATTGCGGCGAGGACGCGTCCTGTCCAGGGACGTAGCGAGGGATAGAGGAATCCGCGGAAAGCAATCTCTTCGCAGATCGGCGCGATGAAAATTCCGAACAGCGCTACCATCCACGCGTCGAGCGCATTTTGGAAAAAGGAATCGACGGGCAATTCTTTCGGGATGGGCAGATAGTTGGAGGCGAGCTGCATGGCTACTCCGAGCCCAATGCCGAGCACCGGGAGCCAGAGCGCGTAGCGACGCACCTGAGAAAAATTCCAATGGATACCGGCGAGAAAACCGTCGGGCCACACGCGCCGGTAGAGAGCGACCGTGGCGAGCGCGACGACGCCGTAGGAGACGACCATAGCTGGAATGGTGAACCGGGGCTCATAGGCGAGTTTGCGCAGACTGATTCTGCCAAAGAGATGCCAATGGATCGCTACTGCCGCGCCGAGAGCTTGAGTCAGCGTGATGAGGATGGCAGCCATGGTAAAGAAAGCCACCATTTCCAGAAACGTGGGGGTGTAGCCCTCGCGCGGTGCGGGTGCATGCGAGAATTGTTCGGCGTCGGGCGGCAAGGCTTCCGGCACTGGATATGAGGTCCCACTCATGGTGTGGTGTTCCGAATCTGCAGGTGTGGAATCAATTCTTGTGAGGCGTCTATAGTTTTATCTTTTTCCGGGCGGAAGCGCGACCATTCTTTGCAGGGGCGAATCCATTTGGTTGTGGCTTGATGTGTGGGTCGGGTTGCGGGAAGTAACGGCGCAGGAATTTGCCGGTATACGACGCGGGACTTGCAGCCACCTGGACAGGCGTTCCTTCTGCAACGATTTCGCCGCCTTCTTTGCCGCCTTCCGGGCCCAGGTCAAGGATCCAGTCGGCGCTGCGGATCACATCGAGATTATGCTCGATGATCAGGATGGTGTTGCCAAGATCGGTGAGCCGATGCAGCACCTCCATCAACTTGCGAACATCGTCGAAATGCAGGCCTGTGGTGGGCTCGTCGAGCAGGTACAGGGTGCGCCCCGTCTGGCGCTTGGAAAGTTCTCTCGCCAGCTTCATACGCTGGGCTTCGCCGCCGGAAAGGGTGGTGGCGGACTGGCCGAGATGGACGTAGCCGAGGCCGACATCGTTGAGCGTCGCCAGTTTTTGACGCACCACGGGAATGTCTTCGAGAACGGTGAGGGCATCGGAAATCGGTAGCTCCAGAATGTCGGCGATGGAATAGCCCTTGAATCGGACCGCCAGAGTTTCCTGATTGTAACGTCGACCGTTACATACCTCGCAGGTGACGTAGACATCGGGCAGAAAATTCATTTCAATACGGCGCTGGCCATCGCCCTGACAGGTTTCGCAGCGGCCACCGGGAACGTTGAAGGAAAAGCGGCCGGCTTTGTAGCCGCGTTCGCGCGCTTCGGGCAGCATGGCAAATAAATCGCGGATGGCGGTGAAAACGCCTGTGTAGGTGGCCGGGTTGGAGCGTGGGGTGCGACCGATGGGCGACTGATCAATCTGGATGACCTTATCGATGATCTTGGCGCCCAGGACGCGGTCGTGCTCGGCAGGCTCTTCGCGGGAGCCATAGAGATCGCGTGCCAGCGCGCGATAGAGAATGTCGTTGACGAGCGTGCTTTTGCCGGAGCCGGAGACACCGGTGATGACCGTGAGCAGGCCGAGAGGAAATCGTACGGTGAGGTTTTTGAGGTTGTGTCCGCGGGCGCCTTCGACGGTGAGCCAATGTTCGCCGGTGGGACGAGGCTCGCTGCGCAACACGGTTTCAAGATGGCCGCTGAGATACTGACCGGTCAACGACCCCGGCGTATCCATGATTTGCTGCGGTGTTCCATAGGCGACGAGCTCGCCACCAAGCCGGCCGGCACCCGGGCCGAGGTCGAGAACATAGTCGGCGCGGCGAATGGTGTCTTCATCGTGCTCGACGACGAGGATGGTGTTGCCGAGATCGCGCAGGGATGTGAGAGCTTCAATGAGGCGCTCATTATCGCGTTGATGCAGGCCAATCGAGGGCTCGTCGAGGACATAGAGAACACCGCGCAGACGCGAACCGATTTGCGTTGCCAGGCGAATGCGCTGGCCTTCTCCACCGGAGAGTGTGGCGGCGCTGCGATCGAGCGAGAGATAGCCGAGACCGACGGCGACCAGGAATTCCAATCGCTCAACAATTTCGCGCTGCAGGCGATCGGCGATGAGCTGCTCGCGCTGGGTGAACGAAAATGCACGCGCGGTGGCGAGTGCATCCGCCAGCGGCAGGGCGGCGAAGTCGGCAATGGAGAGGCCGTTCGCGGTGACGGCCAGCGATTCCGGACGAAGGCGTTTGCCGTGGCATTGCGGACAGACGGTCGCGGACATGTAACCCATCAGCCACTCGCGATAACTGTCGGAGCGGATTTCATCCAGCGATTGCCGGAGCCATTTGAGAATGCCGTGGAAGCCGGTGCGGGGACCTTCTCCGCGCTCCGGGCCATAGAGCAACAGTTTCTGCTGGGCGTCGGTGAGTTGCTCGAACGGCTTGCGCAGATCGATTTTGTAACGGTCGGCGGCGAGGTGAATCAAGCGGCCTAAATATTGAGAACTGCCACCGGGCCCGAGGCCGCCTTCCAGCAGTGGTTTCGACCAGTCCACGATAATTTTTGCTGGGTCGAAGTCGTAGATGCTGCCGAGGCCATTGCAGTGCGGGCAGGCTCCATAGGTGCTGTTGAAGGAGAAACTGCGCGGTTCCAATTTGGGAACATTGATGCCGCAGTCCGGGCAGGCCATGGAGGAGGAATACAGCTGTTCTTCGACACGAAGACCGCCGTTGGGATGACCTGCGGAAGCGGGCATCGCGACCAGAACCAGGCCGTTGGCCATCTGCAGCGCTTTGGTGACGGCGGTTTCAAGACGTTTCTCGACACCGGGCTTGACGACAATGCGGTCCACGACAGCTTCAATGATGTGGTTCTTTCGTTTCTCCAGGACGATGTCTTCCGCAAGGTCGCGAATCTCGCCGTCGATGCGGGCACGAAATCCCTGCTGATCGAGTTTTTCCAGTTCGTCGCGAAATTCCCCTTTGCGACCGCGAACGATGGGCGCATAGATGGTGACGCGCTCGCCGGGGGCGAGCTCCATGACACGGCTGACAATTTGATCCGCAGACTGGCGAGAGATGGGTCGACCGCAGTTGGGGCAGTGCGGCACACCGATGGAGGCGTAGAGAAGGCGAAGATAGTCGTAGATTTCGGTAATGGTGCCGACGGTGGAGCGGGGGCTGCGGCTGGTGGTCTTTTGCTCGATGGAGATGGCGGGGCTGAGACCCTCGATGGAGTCGACGTCAGGGCGCTCCATCTGGTCGAGAAACTGGCGCGCATAGGCGGAAAGGGTCTCGACATAGCGCCGCTGGCCCTCTGCGTAGATGGTGTCAAAGGCGAGCGAGGACTTGCCGGAGCCGGATAGGCCGGTGATTACGGTGAGGGAATTGCGCGGTATCTCCACCGTGATGTTCTTCAGGTTATGCTGGCGCGCGCCGCGCACGATCAGTTGAGGAATCGACATCGCTGGCTAATAAAGAGCTTTCCGCGGCTCTTTCGCCGCATGTTCGAGGGTGGTTCGCAATCAAAAGCGAGGAACCCTTGTATTGCAACAGTAATTGGAGATCAACCCTTTAGTTTACAGCGGGTCCATCCGGTTGAAGGGGATGGGAATGCTTGGTATGGATGCATCGCTGAAATAAGGACCGTCAGCGTCGATCATTTCGGCGGTAGCCAATGTGCAGGACATTTGGGATGCTACGCCGGAGGACAATTCAAAGGATGTTGTCGGTGATCTCGATCAATCTGGACGTCGCTCGCATTGGGAATAGCGGCGTGCTGTGCCGTGTCGATGCCCGCTCGGATGCGCATGGGTGCGAAAAGCCCGGCACCTGCGCGGAGGCAGGCAAACACAATACAAGCCTGACTTCTGCGTCGTCCGCGAATCTCCCGGAGTATAGTACTCCTAGTTTCTTGCGAACCTCGTCGCCCGCTCGCGAAAAACTGAATGAAAACTCTGACAAGGAGACCTGGTTCCGATGTCAATAAAATGCCGCTCTTACCGGTATCTTCCAGCGTTGTTCTCTATGGTTGCGATGCTGTTGGCCTTGGGTAACGCGCAGACCGCGCTAGCACAGGCGCCGCCGGACTCACTGACCGCCCAGCCGGAAGGCCCGAATGAAATTATGTTGACTTGGGTAACATGCCAGTCCTCGACCCAGGCAAATTGCCTTGAGTACTATACGATTTATCGCAACCCTCCCAGCCTCGACACCCTCCACGACTCTCGGAGTTTCGGAAGCGATAGCAAGGTGCAATATCCGGATTATCATCTAACGCCTTCCACCAAGTACACCTATATGGTCTGTTCCGACGTGAAGGCAAAGGACGGCTCGAACTGTTTAACCGTATCGACAACAACGCTTGCGGCGCCGCCGCCGAATAGCGGCTCGGGCGGCGGATCGGGAAAAGGGTCAGGAAATCAGGGTTCAACGAACGAAACGAATACCTCGGCACCGCCCATCAATCTACGCGTCCTCGCGGGTGTGTCGCTTGTCTCGCTCAAATGGGACAATCCTGCATCGCCATTTCCCGTCGTCATTGATATTGCTCGTTCTCTTACCGGCGATCGAGACTTCGCCAGCTCCAGTCCCCAAAAAATAGTTGAGCTCAACGGCAATGGGGATGAGAAAATCCCTCCTGTCAGTTATTCCGATAGTGGACCATTCGGGCCGCATTTTGCCTACAGTTATTACGTGTGTACCGGCATCATGGACGTCATCTACCGGAACTGTGCGCACTCGAATTCGGTGACGCTAGGAGGCCTGGACCCGATCCTCACCGCCGTCCGGTCTAACGCCACCACGGTAGGCCTGTCCGTTGTCGTCGATAACGTGACGACTCTGGCGGAGCTGAAGATCACCCGCCAGGACAACAGCGGTCCCTGCGGCAAGGGCACCACGCTGGGAAACGGTACCCAGGGATGCAAGACCACTTCGTACGCCAATGGCGTTCCAATAAATGCCCCGGTGATCACGACGATTTATGACAGCAAAGGCCCCTTTAGCGGCCCTGCCGACTCCGCTCCGTACACCATTGCGGTAGCCAACGATACCGTAACTGCCGGGGTGGAGTATTACTATCAGGCTCAGGCAAGTTGGACCGGACTCGGGCAGGATTCGCAAGTCGTCACCGTTCCTGCAAGCCTGACGTTGCATTACCTTCCATCGCATAAGACCTTCGGAACGATCCCACATGGCGTCAAGACGGTAGGCGTAAAATCGGGCACACCCGGCAAAGTGCAGGGCAAAGTCGCGACGACCACGCAAACCGCAGCTCGGACCGCAGCCTTGACCCCAATCCGGATCTCAGCTGTTGCCGCCGCACAGGCGAAGGTAAAAGCCAATCCCAACGATGCCCAATCGCTCTACGCGCTGGGGCAGTCGTATTGCGCTGTCAATCTGCATGACGCCTGTGTGAGCACGATGTACATGGGATTATTGCAATCACAAAAGGCGGGAACGACCGCACTGACAAACCAAATTAAAGCGAGCCTAGCGGCTGAAGGTGTGACGGTAAACGGGGTGAAATAAGCAGAAGAGCTTTCCGCGGCCCTTTCGCCGCATGTTCGAGGGTAGTTCGCAACGAAAACTTAAGTGTAGAGGAATCTTCTAAAGCAATAGAATTCACGCCGATAAGACTAGTATGCCGGGCGAGAATCCAGTTGAATGAAGACCGGCGCACGTGGATACATTGGCTCTATTCGCGGCCATCGCCCGCACTGGATTTGTTGTGTTGGAGGAAATCCCCCGATGATTTTATTGATGGTCTCAACCATTCTTGCCTCCGTTGCCCTGGGCGTTGCCCTTGCGTACGGTTTTTGCTCTGGAGTGTTTGCCATGGCGAAGATGCATGTTCGCTCGCAAACTGCTGCGCCGCTGCAAATTCAGACCAAGTCCGCCAATCCGTAAATCTGCTGTACGGTCGTTCGACGTCGCAAGACTCTTCGAATTCCTCTCGCGCACCTGCGTTGTTCTGCGCCCTCTTTTATGTAGTGCAAAAAACTTCTCGCTCGATCATCCTCCATCATTGAGGATGCATTCTGCGCAATTCATCGAAAATTTCCTGCGGTGACTTCGCCTGCGGCGGTGCTGTTGGATCCGCCGGATCTGTCTGATCGCCATCCGGGGGAGACGTAGCCTGATCGGCATTTTGGGGAGTCGCATTGTCCCCACCATCTGCGGGGGGCGCCGCCTGGTTGTTGGCAACCGCGGGAGGCGTCATCGTTCCGCCGGCGCTTCCAGGCGCCGACAAGATGAGCCGTGCTGCAGCGTGACCGTTTCCACCACCGACGATAACAAAGTCATATCCGGAACCATCGAGCAATGCTGACAGCGTCGTGGAAACATTCGCGGGCCCATATTGCCCGTAGATGCGTTGGTCATGGCTGAGGCCGTCGATGACGAGTCCTGTCTGGTGCTGGATTTGCACCAGGATGTTTACCAGGCTGGAATTCTGTGCGCGAACTGTCAAAAGACCATTATTGAAGTCGATGGTCGCCGGGTTGGCCGGTTGTTCCGCGGGCCGCAGTGGAGGCGGCGGAGCGACCGGCGCGGGCGCCACGGTAGCCGTTTCCGGTTTGGCATGATGACGATGGTGGACAGCGTGATGTATGGGAGGTTTCGCTGTCGAAGTTTTTGTTGCGGGACTGCTAGCTGCGGTCGGCGCGGTACTTGTCGACTGTGCAGTCGCCATGGATGGGGGAATCAACAGCATCCATCCGCCCAGCGCAAGAACCCAACAGAATCCGATGCGGTTGCGGATCCATCTCGAGGCGAACTCCGCTGGAGACCCACACACTTCGCCGAAATCGGCATCCAAGCGTTGCAGCATCCCGGTGCGGGTGTAGGGTTCAAAAAGCATTTCTGTACTAGACTAACAATGTTTGCCAGAGTCGGCATCGGAGGAACGCTTCACCGGCCGGCTGCGCTGAAGAACTTCGAGCCGATGGATGGCTGTATTCGGTACATTGAGGAAAACAAGGAATGAGTTCGACCGAAAAGCCCATTTCCAAGATTATCCGTGAACGTCGTGCGACCCCAAGCTTCGATGGCGCACCAGTTCCGGAAAAAGACTTAAAGCAAATTCTCAGTGCAGGCCTGCACGCTCCCAGCGGTTACAACATGCAGCCGTGGCGTTTTATTGTGGTGCGCAATCCCGAGCAAAAAAAGCGTCTGCGTGGAGCAAGTTTTAATCAGGCCAAGGTGGAAGAGGCTTCGGTGATGATTGTCGCCTGCGGCGATGCGGACGGATGGCGCAATGGCGACCTGGAAGAGATGCTGCGCATGGGCCGCGAAGGTGGGATGACCGAGAGCTATGCGGCGCAAGCGAAAGAGACGATTCCCAATTATCTTTCCAACCATCCGAACATGCCGATGTGGCTGAACCGGCACGTGATGATTGCTTTTACCCACATGATGCTGATGGCCGAGGCGCTGGGCTATGACACCGCGCCGATGGAGGGGTTTGAGGAAGAGAAGGTTCGCGAGGTATTGAAACTTCCGTTGAGCTATCACGTGGTGGCGCTGTTGGGCATTGGACATCTGATGGGCCCGGACAAACATAATGGCGGCCGTTTCGATATGGCGCGGACGGTGTTCGAAGAGGAATATGGCAAACCGATGCGGCTGTGAGCGTGGCAACGGAATTGTGAGGGAGGCGCGGCCATCAGCTGCGCCTTTTCTATTGCGGGATGAGATGGACGAAGGCGGGGGGAGCGTTTGACCAGCCAGCGTGAATATCCAAAGTCGCCGATCGTTGGCGTGGGGGCGGTGGTGTTCGACGCCGACTGTGTGCTGCTGGTGCGTCGCGCGAAAGCGCCGCTGGCGGGTGAGTGGTCCTTGCCGGGCGGTGCGGTGGAACTGGGCGAGACGCTGGAGGAAGCCATTGTCCGCGAAGTGGCCGAAGAGACGGGGCTACGCGTCACACCGCTGCAGGTGGTGAAGGCTTTCGACCACATTGATCGCGATGCCGAGGGGCGGATTCGATTCCATTACGTGCTGGTGGATTTTCTTTGCCGGATGGCCGCGGAAGACGGGAAGAGCGCGGCGCGGGAGCGGGAACATCCCGCGGAAAAAGCGGCACTGCGGCATGGCAGCGATGTCTCCGATACGCGGTGGGTTCCGGTGGAAGGGCTGCGAATGTCGAAAGAATTTCCATTGACCGATCGAGCGCTGGAAGTGATTGCGACGGGATGGAACGCGTTCCGCGAAGGCAGTCTGGTCCGCTAGGACTTGCGCGCAGTGGCGGAGATGGGAATCGCGGGTTGCTGCTGGGTCATGCAATGCATCGCGCCCAGCCCCCAGATAAAGTCCACACTGTGGATGCCAACGATACTGTGCAGGGGAAACAGTTCCGCCAGAATGTTGAGCGCCACGCGATCGTTTGGATCATTGAATGTGGGCACTAATACCAGGCCATTGGCGATGTAGAAATTGGCATAGCTGGCGGGCAGGCGTTGACCTTCAAAAATCACTGGAGAGGGAAGCGGCAACTCCACAATACGATAGGGCTTATTTTCGCGAGTGCGCGCTACCGATAGGCGATGAAGATTTTCCTGGAGTGGCGCGTGATTTTCATCGTCGCGATTCGGCTCGACCGCGGCCACGATGGTTTTGGAATCGACGAAGCGGGCGATATCGTCGACATGGCCATGGGTGTCATCGCCGGCGATACCGCGATTGAGCCAGATCACCTGATCGACGCCGAGATAGTCGCGGAAGCAATGCTCCAACTGCTCGCGAGTAACGCCGGGGTTGCGCGCTTGCACATCGCTCAACAGGCATTCCTCGGTCGTGAGCAGCGCGCCGGCGCCGTTGACGTCGATGCTGCCGCCTTCCAGAACGAGGCGCCTACGTTGACCCTTCGAGAGCTTGATCTCCGGGGTCCACATGGGAACGTTGAGTAGCTTGGTGACGTGGGCGGGAATCTGATCGTCGTTGTGCCAGTTGTCATATTTCGCCCAGGCATTGAATTTCCAATTGGTGAGCGCGAGCGGTGGCGCGGTATGACTGCCGGCAACAGGCGTTAAAAAGATGGGGCCGGAGTCGCGCAGCCACACACGGTCAGTCGGCTGCAGATGGAATGCAACCCCGGCTAGATTTGCACCACAGCGAGCCAATACTTTGCGGGCACGCTTTTCCGCGGCCGGCTCGTTCACCAGAATGTGCACGCGTTCGACGGCGGCGAGATAACGCACAATCTCCCCATACACCCAGGGAATCGGCTGAAATTTTCCTGGCCAGTCTTCGGGGTTGTGAGGCCACGCGATCCATGTGGCGGCGTGCGGTGTCCACTCAGCGGGCATGTGCAGGCCTGCGGTGCGGGGCGTCGTTTTGGCGGTGTCGACGGATGTGCGGGGCTTGCTCATGGAAATTTACTTATCCAAAAAGCGTTCGGTGATGGACTGATAGGCGTCGATGCGGCGGTCGCGCAGGAAGGGCCAGTTGCGTCGCGTCTCTTCAATCAAGTGTAGATCGATTTCGCCGATGAGAATATCTTCCCTATCGTGAGCGGCCTGCATCACCACGCGACCAAAGGGATCGGCGAGAAACGAGCCGCCCCAGAATTCCAAGCCTGGACCCTCAACGCGATTGCCGTGAACGTCGCCATGCTCGTGGCCGACGCGGTTGACGGCACCGACGTAGACTCCATTGGCGATGGCGTGGGAGCGTTGCATGGTTTGCCAGGCGCTGTATTGCGCTTCGCCGTACTCGGCTTTTTCTGCGGGGTGCCAGCCAATCGCAGTGGGATAGAAGAGAATGTTCGCCCCTTGTAGCGCGGTGAGGCGAGCGCCTTCCGGATACCACTGGTCCCAGCAGACCAGGACGCCAACATTGCCCGCATGCATGGGGAAACTGCGAAAGCCGAGATCGCCGGGAGTGAAATAAAACTTCTCATAGTAGAGAGGATCATCCGGGATATGCATCTTGCGATATTTTCCGGTGAGCGAACCATCCTCTTCGATGACAGCGGCAGTGTTGTGATAGATGCCGGGAGCGCGCCGCTCAAACAGGGAAGCGACGACCGCGACATGCTCTTCTTTCGCGATGCGGGATAGTTTTTCCGTCGAAGGCCCGGGGATGGGCTCGGCGAGATCGAAGAGCGCGTGATCTTCCCGCTGACAAAAATATTGAGTGCGAAACAGCTCCGGCAGGCAGACGACATTCGCACCAGCCCGCGCCGCCTCGCGAACCCGGTCCGCGGCCTTGTCGAGATTGGCGTCCGGGTCCGGGGAGCAGGACATCTGCACCAAAGCAACGCGAAAATTATTTTGAGTATTCGGCATGGGAAGCATTCCGGCCACGTGTCGCGAAGGACCCGCCACAACGGAGAGTCCTTCACCTGAAAAAAAATACCGATGCGGTGGAGTGTGCTATTCGAAAATCAAAATCGCCGCGGCAATGGTTGTGGTCCACAGGCCACGCTTATCGCCCACCGCGGACTGCGTGACATTGGCGGTGCGAACAATTTTATTCGAGATGCGGTAGGTCTCTTTTTTCTCGTCCCAGCTTTTATCGGGATCGAAGTCCACGTCCAAAGTAGTAGCCAGCATTTCGGCGGCAAGTTCTTCCGCATAGTCGCCCGCCTGATCTTCCGTTTCGCCAAAGCTGTGATGCTCGCTCAGGTAGCCGTACATATTTCTGTCAGAAGGAATGGCCACGCCGATGCTGGACGCGATGAGCCGGTGGGGTTCGCGGGAAGAATTTTCTGCGACGACAGCAAAGACAACTTCACCAGGGTAAAGGAACTTCAATCCTTCTTTGCGGGGAACCAGTTTTGCCTGTGGGGGAAAGATTGACGAGACGCGCACGAGATTCTGTGCGGCGATTCCGGCATCACGAAGTGCCAGCTCAAATGAAGTGAGACGTTCCTTATGCTTCCCGACGCCCTTGGTAAAAAATAGACGTTTCGGGACCATCGTTTTGCCCAATTTTTGTTCCTCCGGTTGGTTGAATGGCGCATTGCCACCCGCTTAAAAATATCACAGAACGGGGCCGAAACCGGCATCGCCCGACAGAGCTTCATCATCTGTTCACGGAAATGAAACCCGCGGTATACCGAGCAAGGGGAAAACGACCGCGATCCGATGAATTCTGGAGGCTCGCATTCGTTTCCCTTGCTGAAGGATTGGATGCGGCATAGTGAAAAAATTCGGCAAAGTTTATTGAGGAGTTTGTTCTTTAGAACGCCGGCGCGGGCAGCTCTGGCGTGGCCGCCAGCAGGGCCTGAGTGTACTCCGACTGCGGGTGTTCACAGATTTTCTGCCAGCCACCTTGCTCGACAATGCGGCCCTGGCGCATGACAAGAATCCGATCTGCCATGTAGCGTGCCAGCGGCATGGAGTGGGTGATGAAGACATACGTCACTTGCAGATCCCGCTGCAATTCACGCAACAAGTTAGTAATTTGCGCGGAGACGCTGACGTCGAGAGCCGATGTCGGCTCATCGAGAACGAGAAGTTCGGGACGCAGAATCAAGGCGCGGGCAAGATTGATGCGTTGCCGCTGACCGCCGGAAAATTCGTGCGGATAGCGGGCGAGCGCGGAGTCGTCGAGACCTGCCATTGCGAGAGCTTCGACA
Organism: Acidobacteriaceae bacterium; assembly: GCA_049692235.1. Taxonomy (GTDB): domain Bacteria; phylum Acidobacteriota; class Terriglobia; order Terriglobales; family Acidobacteriaceae; genus JAKAAZ01. Next base: position 58,707 of record JBAVOQ010000077.1, read on the forward strand.
ACCTTGGCGCGCAGGGATTCCTTCGCGGAGGAGTCGCCGAGCGCAGCATTGTCGCGAAAGATGACCAAGGGCTCGCCGACAATGTCTTCAACGCGCATGCGCGGATTGAGTGCGGCGTAGGGGTCCTGAAAAACAATCTGCATGCGGCGGCGAAGCTGACGCAGCTCGCGTGCAGAGACTGTCAGGAGATTGTGGCCATCGAGGGAGATTGCCCCGGAATCCGGTTCAATGAGGCGCAGCAGCAGGCGAGCGACGGTACTTTTTCCCGAGCCGGATTCGCCGACGATGCCGAGCGTCTGACCGCGCTCGATGCGGAAGGTGACGTCATCGATCACGCGGCGTGGCTGATGACTGCCACGCACGGGGTAGGTTTTGACGAGATGGTCGACTTCAACGAGTGCCATAGGGACAGCGTTGACTTTGTGACTTGCGCTACCAGCGAACGCCGGTGGTCAGGGAGACGAGAGAGAAGTCGGGCCCGGGAAGCTGGTTCGCGGGCGTCATCATGCGGATATAGCGGCCCTGGCCGAATACGATGAAGCGACGGTTGGGATACAGGCGGCCTTCCATTCCGATGCCGAAGTCATACATTCCCTGATTGCTGGAATAAGAGGAGCCGGTGATGGTGCCGTTGCAGAAATTGGTGAGATTGGCATATCCCAGACCGGAATAGAGACTGCAATTGATGGTCGATCCGATGGGCTTGTCGAACGTTGTGGCGACGTGGGAATAGCCGCCTCCGCCCAGGGCGAAGAAACCATATCTCTGCCCGCGAAGGAAATAGAAGGTCGGATCGACGGAATAGGTGAGGATGTTGTAGTGGCCGCCCGGTTGTTGAATGGTCTGTGCCACCCACGAGGGAAATCCGCTGCGGTAAAAGCTGATTTCGCCGGGAATCTCGATGCGCCGGGTGAGGCGATAGCCGGCGCCGCCGAACGCTGTTGGGGAGGTGTCATACACTTGCCCATTGGCGAGGCCGGGACCGAAGGAGACGCCTGCACCGCCTTCGACGAACCACTTGCTCAAGGGGACAGTCGCGACGGGGGCAGGCGTGGAGGCTTGCACGGTGGAGGAACTGGATTGCTGCGCCATCATGGCGGTGGCTTCGAAAAGGCCCACTGCGAACAGAAGCAAGATCGCAACCTTGCGTCGACTGAAATTCATTCGATCTCCCGATTTTTTTGCTTCTCTATTTGTATATCTTTTTCAGCAGCAAACGAAATTACTTCCGGCGGGAACAAATTCGGGAATCAGGATGAGAAAACTTTGAACCATTGCAGGTATCAAGAAAAAGACGGGCCGATTTTCATTTGGTGAGCATGGGAGACAACAATGTTTCCCTACACGGGTCTCGCGTAGCAAGGCAAAGGCCCCGCATTGCTCCAGGGTGTTGCTTTCGGTCAAAGATGTTAACGCCTGGTTTTCTGGGTGTTCTCTGTGATGTTTTCGACGGCTATAAAATTGCTTTGACATATATTCCCATATAAGAATATAAAGGTTGCATGGCTAGAGCAGCAACGACCACCGATGTTTTCAACGCAATCGCGGAGCCACGGCGTCGAGAGATCATCGGTCTACTCAACGATGGCCAGGAGTGGGCCGTGAGCGATGTTGTTGCGCGGGTGAAGATGGCGCAGCCGTCCGTATCCAAGCATCTCGGGGTGCTGCGCAAGGTCGGTGTTGTAACCGTTGTCAAACAGGGCCAGCACAGGTTGTACCGGCTGCACGCGAAGGAGTTGAGGCCAGTGCATGACTGGGTGAAGACGTATGAGCGCTATTGGACCCACCAGATCGACCGGATCAAGCAGCGGGCCGAGCGCAAGATGATGGACCGAATCGCTCGCGAGAGCAAACTAACCAACAACAAGGAGATGGCATGAATAGTAGAGCGGGATTCTGAGGCGGTAAGCTCCGAGGCAGTAGCTGAGGAGCAGGCAGGGTGCAGGCTGGATCGGTTTTGTGAGGCCATCGGACCTCGTCAAGGAGAGTAGTCAGACCTGCAACCGAAGCGTCACCGTAAGGGTCGCCGCTGGCGACACCTTGGATGGGAGTTCGGTGATCGCCGCAGAGCGCGTCTACTCCACAGCGCAAAGAATGCGAGGAGAGAAGCGATGAAGCGTCACCTGGGAGTGGACCTGCATCGGACGCAGTTTACCGTATGCACGCGATTGGAGAACGGACCTATCTGCGGCAGTGGCCGATGCGAGAGTTGAAGCTGTTTGCCGCGCAGTTGAAGAAGGAAGATGAGTTGGCCGTGGAAGCGACCGGGAACACGCGGCTGTTCCATGATGTGGTGGTGGAGAGGGTAGGCCGGGTGGTGGTCGTCAACCCGGGCCAGTTCAAGGTGATCAGCCAGTCGGTGAAGAAGACCGACAGGAACGACGCCGAAACCTTGGCGCTGTACCTGGCGAAAGACCTGTTGCCGGAGGTGCGGATGAAAGACAAATAGCCCCCAGCCAAGCACCGATCAAGCCGCCGGACTCCGCGGCGTGGCCGCCGTATCCACACCGCTGAACACCGCAAAGAAGAAGACCGGGCGCTGGCCGAAACCATGCGGTCCAAAATTCTGGAGATGTTTCCCAACTGCCCGAGGACGGACGCGGAGTCGATTGTGCGTCATACCAGCGTGCGTGGCAGCGGAACGGTCGGGCGGAGTAAAGGCGGCAGAAATCTGGAAGAGGAAGCACTGCGGCTTACCGTGATCGCTCATATTCGGCATTGCCATACGCGTTATGACGATCAGCGCGCTTGCAATGCCTTGGAGAGACTCACAAGGTTTTCAGGAACCACGTGGATCACCCCGCTGCGTGGACTGTCGATTTCTGCAATCAGATAAAACGCGATTGTCAGCACGAAGGGCAGCATTAGAAAGATAAGCGGCCGCGAGCCTACGTGGTACCCCCCGAAACCGATCATCATGTTGGAGCAGATGGCGATGATGGTCATCAACACCCAGGCCGAATTGGGGATGCGGTTCCACCACGATCCCTGCGCGTGGGCCTGGGATCTGATGACGTCATTCATTCCGGACACGACAAGAATCGCGACCGCAGTGGGCTGCGTTGCGGCCTCGCCCTTCACCGCAGCCCATAAAGCTTTCTGCACCCGGTAGGTTTCGCCATCGATCTGGCGCAGTCGATCGCTATTTTCGGTTTCGTAAAACGAGACGCGCTTTGCAAGGTAGGTTCGTAGTAGAGACTGTACGCCGGCCGCTTCAGTGGCCGGAAGCATTTCAGCTCGAGCATATTCCGCACTGATCGCGTTTGCCTCGGCTTCCTCATATCCTTTGCGCTGATCGTAGCGGGTGACGGCCATCGAAAAGCTGAATCCCAGGATGAGGCTAAGCAATGTCAGGGTGGCCGTCAGGATAATGTTGAAATCCCGCCGTTCCTCCGGCTTCAGCCGCCTGAGTCTGTGGAGCGCGACCCCGCCCAGCATGGAGAGCCAAAGCGTGACAAACAGGAAAAACGAAAGAAGGAACGGTTGATCCACGGTGTGCATACGATCGATATCTCCGGTCTGCACTGCCCACGACGCTGCATCTGCCCGGTGCATTCCGCCCGGTATGGCAGAGCGATTTCGCTGCCTGCGCTGTTCACGATGATACGCATTCTGGCTCGCGCTCCAGAAAATACATCCGCCAACGGCGCGGTTCAGGAATTTTGTTCGCGCACCTGAGCAAGCACGGCGATCGCTGATCGCTTCAAGGTTACAACATGTTGGAGACGGCTCCAATATGTCGGGCGAAGTTCTCGATCCTACAAAAGTCCGATACCTGCAAGCCCCACATTTATGGGGGACTGAAAATTCTTTCGTTATGGAGGTTGGTTTGCATATTCCGTACAGGCATGTGCGAGGGACCGACGCAACCGGAAATTCCCATGAACCTGCAAGAAGGAGGGAAAAATGCAAACTCGTCTCAAAGTTCCCAGAATCGCTTTTAAGGTCGTCGTGGTTTTGAGCGCGCTGATGATCGGTACCTTACCTGGTGTTGCCAGGGATAAGTATGAAACCATCGATGCCACCGCCTTTGGAACAGGCAATCAAATGGGCCAGAACATTGGCGTCACTTTGATGATTTATGAGTTCTCAACCCCAGCCGACAGGGCCATTCTTGCAGCCGCATTTCAGAAGGGACAGAACCAGGGCCTGGTGAACGCGCTGCAGAAGATGAGGACGGTGGGGCGGGTTGAGATCACCGGCACGCTTGGCAATGACTGCGCGTACATCCAGGTGACACCCACGCCGACCGGTCGCCGGATCGTCTTTGTCACCAATCGCCAGATTCGCTTTGCCGAAGCCTGGACCGATAGCCAAACCATGTCCTACGACCTGACCGCCGGCACCCTCGAAATCAATGACCAAGACAAAAGCAAGAGCACGGGTGTGGTCTACCCGCTTGCCCAACTGGTCGTCGACAAGCAGGGGCAGCTGCAATGGGATCTGAATCAAAATCCGTGGCGTCTCGCCGACGTGATCGACTGGAAAGGTTCTGGATTCAATAACTAGGCGATTCCGCGCAGTTTGTCGGATTCGTCCAACCGCTCGGGTTCTCGCAGCGACTCTCCTACCCAGGCACTTGGGAAATGCCTGTCATAGCTTATCTCTGGGTACGACATGTTGGAGCCAACTCCGAAATTTCGGATGATATCAAGCAAAAGTAGCTCTCTAAAACCCCGGAAACGCCGTCTGTTCAAGCCGAATAACGGAATTAAATACGCCGGAGTCTGGTCGTTTGTTTGCACTAGCGTGTGCAGGGGTCCAATTGACCAGGCGAACGATCGAGTTGGCGGTCGCGACTCGCCACCAGCAAGGAATGGAGGATGCACGCGTGAGTCCTATGGAAGCACCGAAAAAAGACCCGGCAACGATTCTCGCGGAGAGCCGGACCGACCTCGCCATCCAGCGAACTGTAATGGCGTCGGAACGTTCGCTGATGGCGTGGATTCGCACTGCACTTTCCATGATTGGATTCGGTTTTACCATCTACAAATTCTTTCAATATCTGCCTGAAGAAATCGCTGCCGGAAATATTCAGCGTCCGAATGCACCACGCAATCTTGGGTTGACATTAATCGCCTTAGGCACGCTCGGCTTAATCGGGGCCGCTTGGCAGCACCGGCGATTTTTGAATGAGATTGGCGCCACTCAAGCCCGGCACATTTACTCCATCTCTTTCATGGTCGCCGTCCTTGTGATTCTGATCGGAGCCGTCACATTTTATGGGGTGTTGCTGCGCCACGGACCGTTTTAGCCGCGACATCCCGGCACATGCCGATCTTAAGGGGAACTTTGCATGACATTACCTAGCTTTCCGAGTATTGATCTCTTCTCCGCCGGGATCAACGCCTTGAATGGAGTGTTGGTCGCCCGCAATCCCTCGCATGATCGCAACTACACGCTGGCGGGATTACTGATCATGGCGTTTTTCGGTGGAATTGGCGGCGGCGTGTCGCGCGACGTTCTTCTCAACGACATTCCTTCGCCGCTAAAAGACTGGAGCTACCTTTTCGTCTGCGTCCTGATGGGCTTGCTGGGTATCGCCATCTATCAGTTCCTGGAATCGCGGGAAGAGAGGTTCCGCACCCGCACGCTGGCCTTCTTCAAGTCGTTCACCCTGCCGTGGTTCGCCATCCTGGGAGCACATAAGGCACTCGATCACGGGCTTGGCGTTTTTGCCGCGATCGTTGTCGGGTTGATCTCGACCGTTGCCGGCGGAGTGTTCATCGACCTGTTCTCGGGCGTCACACCGGAAGTTGTCCGGCCATGCGAGCAAGGGGTGACAACCGCCGTGATTGCAAGTGGCGTGTACACGTTGCTGGCCTGGCACTTTATGCACCGCGCAGGATTTTTTCCCATTACACTGATCGCGGTGACGGTCTCATTCTTATTCCGCGTGATTGCTGTTCGAGAGCATTGGCCCTCCATCATTCCCGTCGATGCGCCGCCGCCGGCTGCAAAGGCGTAGGGAATTTTGCAGCGAGCTTCTTACTAGAATGCCTCGAGAACCCCGAGACCAAAGGTGTGCCCGTTGACGCCTTGCCCGTAGTCGGCGCGCATGTTCACGTGGTATTTCTTGCTAACCTCAAACCGTACGCCGGCTCCGATGTCCGGCAGAAAATGGTTGCTCTGCAATAGCTGCGTATCTCCGGCGCGGACTCCGCCGATTCCTCCGAAAGCGACCAATCCGAAACGCTTTGGCAACACAAGCCGGTATTCCAACTGTGTTGCCGCCATATAACGATCGAAGAATTGGCCTGCGGTATATCCGCGCAATTCGTTATTGGTCCCGTAAATGCAGTTCCCGTAAAACGGAGGGGTACCACCCGTTGCGCAAAGATACGCATCGTAGGCCAGCACCTGTTTTTGGTTCAGGCTCCAGTATTTGTCGAATTGGGCCTTATACGACTGGAAGGTATATTTGCTGCCCAGCGACTTAGAGAAGAAATCCGATGTGAAACTGAACTTTGTTCCGTCGACTGGATAAAAACGGTTGGGAGTGGTGTCACGCGTGACTTTGGCGCCGATCGCCACCAGGTTGGTGTGAAGCCCGATATCAGGTGGGATGGGAAAATTCGGAAACTGGTCCCGTTGCACAGTAATAAAAGAATGGCCGGTGATAAATCGGGGGCCAACAAGGAACCTCCACGCAATGCGACGAACGAACTCCACCATGTAACCGTCGCCAGTCTGCTCCAATCCCAGCTTTTTGCCCTGCAATTTACCCTCGCCATAGATGTTGTAGTCGATATTGCCATGAACATAGCCCGCCGTCAGTTCGTACGTGTCCTCTTTCATGAAAAGTTGCCCGACTATAGCCACGCCCCGGCTGCTGTTATTTGTGATCAGGCCGGCTGCGCCAATTACCGACGGCGGCGATTTTTTGTCCTTCGTGCTTAGCGGAAAGATGTATCCCACCACGGGCACCAAGCCAGAGCCGATGGCTGGGCTGGAAATTGGAATTGGCGCTGCAGCAATCGATCCGCGCGGCAGAATCTTCTTCTTTTTCTTCTTTTTGGAGGTGTCCGACGATTTTGCCGGAACGGACGGCGCGGCTTGCTGCACCGGCTGAGTCATCGTCTGAGCATTTGAAATTGTGGCCGATGTCTGACCGTACCCGGAAGCGGGGAGAGAAAAACTCATTGCCGCGACTGCCAGCACCGCGACTAAGAACCGCGTTGGGCTGGCCTCACAAGACCGACCCGAGTTTCGAGTTGTGCATGACAGTCCCATGGGCAACCGCAACGCTCGGCAGTCTAGCTGGCAGCAGTTTCCGGCTTTGATTTTGCGAGTTTTCTTCTTATGCGCCATTGCACGAATCGATTGATGGGGCCGCGCAGTAGAAAATACGGAATGATCGCAAGCACAACGGCCACAATCAGCGTCTCGCCAGGATAAATCCAATGGAATTCAATGAGTTGGTAAATGACGTCGAGAACAACCGCCAGCAGAAATACCCGACTCACACGCTTCCACCCTTCGCGCAGCAGCTGCTTGCGATCCGCCGGGGTCCAAACCATATCCCAGAGGTATGCCGGCTTTCCCGCCCTTCCGTCTTTGATTCCGTCAATGGTCGCCAGAATGGCTGCCATTAGCGGCTGCATAAAGAAACGGAAGTGCAGTGGACCATCGAGCCGGGCAAAAAGCTGTGTGATTACTCTCTCCCAATTGAACATCAGACTAACCTTTCTTGGTGCTGGCGAGCTGCCAAGGCCAGCAGCCTTCAATCTCGACCGTGATCGACCAGCTTAGAAAGGTTCGAATCACGATCAATAGTCCAAGGGAAACGATCTGTTCCCGGGATGGCTCCACCGTCACCGTGCTGATGATGTCCGCGGCGACCAAGAATTCCAGCCCAAGTTGCAGTCCTCTTCCAATAAAATTCTTCAGCTGCTCGTACACGTCGGGACGTCCCAGCCGGTAGTGCTGCATTGCGCGGAGCACGGCGTAGACGAATGCAACTGCAATGACTGACACCCCGACCAGCTCGAGCCCGCGCGCCGCCCCGTCCACAATCTGCATGGTCACGTTATGTCTCATGAAATTTCCGATGGTGTGAAAGCCTTCCTTCAAATCCCCGACGAGGCGAGGCCCGGCGGGCAATTCATCCGACGCTCTCAGTCCACGTAAGGGCCGTGAATCGATGAAAAAGAGCAAGCGTCGAGCCAAACCACATTCGCGCGGGAAAAGCTGTATTTATGGGAGATGAGGTGCAAATCGTCAGAGAGACGCGGCAGAGATCGCTGGTGTCTGTTGGAGTCCGTCCAAAATGTTGGAGGTGCGCAACCCACAGGCACGATGTCGTTTCCAGGATCTTACACGCATCGTGAGCCTGAACCCGAAGGTTTAGATGCATCGTGAGGCGTCGAACACTACTTGGTCCTGCCACCACAGCCGTTCAAAGAAAGCGCGGGCTAACTCCAATGTGGAGTCACCCGACGAAGCCTTCGTTAACTCCACAATGTCACGGATCGTGCGATGGCCATCGACGCCAGCCAGCAGACGTTTCTCCGCGGCGCTGATGGGGAGAAACAGGTCGCGGTAGGTGTGCGTCTGGTTGATCAGAACGGCAGCGGCGCCGGCCGGCAGACGCTCTTGAATCGAGAGAGTGTCTGGCATGCGAAGCGGCACATATCGCAGCCATGCGTCATCCGAAAAGTGGATCGGCGCCGCGTCCACAGGTCGATCGCTGCGGTAGGCGACGACGCTATGGCGCAGCATGGTGCCGCGAAAGAGCTCTGTTGCGGCGAATTGTTCCATGGGGGAAAGTCGCGCCATCTGTGCGGACTGCGGCAGCTTGGCAAGTATGCCACAAGCGATGCAGTAGGGAGCTTGTTTGATCCAGCGGCCAAAACTCAATCCCGCCTTCTCAAGAAAGGCGAACAACTGCGGGACGGAGTAAGCACGGTCCTGCGGGTGCAGCAACGCATCCGCCAGCGCCGCTTCATGGCGAAAATCCGGAGCCTGGCGCAGCAGGTTCTCCAGCGGATGATCGGGCGGCAAGGATTGGAGCGCAGTGACTAGATCGCGGATTCCTTCGTCGGTTGCGTGGATGCCGACCCGCCGGCAAAACTCCTGCAACATGTAAATGCCGGCCCGACCGTAGGGCGCGTACACCATCAGGTGCATCGCCCCTGCGGGTTGTAGCACGCTGCGCAGGGCTGCGAGACCAGCGTCCGGGTTAGGCAGATGATGCAGAACTCCGGTGCAGACAATCTGATCGAAATTCGTTCCCAACTCCTCAACGCGCTCAATGGAAAGCTGCCGAAGCTGGAGATTCTTGAGCCCATATTTCTGCTTTAGCTGCTCTGTGTGATGAATACTGGTAGCGCTGAAGTCGATGCCAGTCACCTGTGCGGAAGGCCAGCGCAGCGCGTGCTTGGCAGCCTGCGATGTTCCACACCCGGCGATCAGGATGGAAAAGTTTTCTCGGTAGGGTTTGTCAGGCCAGAACAGATGATAGTCGGTGCGGCGTCGAATCGGATCGTCCCACAACCGAACGTAGCTTTCCAGGGTATCGACTGGCTGTGGATAAGGGTAGCGTTCGTAGAAGTCCTGGACCTCTTCCGCAACTCTCGGCAATGACGAAAACTTTTCTTCTCGTTGCGTCATAGCAAATAGCCTATCCAAAAAATTCCCCGGCGGATCATTGTCCGCCGGGGAAATCTATCGACTGCTTTTGATGAGTCTTCTATTTCGTCGCTGGAGCCGCTTTTTGGCCAGCAGCCAGTGCGGCCGCTGCAGCTTTTTGCTTCTTGTATTCCTCTTGCGCCGGCCCAAGGCTAGCCATCACAGTGTCGAGGTTGAATGAAGCTGGCTTCTGTCGAGGCGGATACTTCACGAAGTTATCGATTTGTTCCGCCACGAAAGCCTGTGCCAGATAGAGCATCGGGATATGGTGCATCAACCATTTCCAATAACTTTGTGAGTTGAAATCAGCGCGTTCAAAGGGATCGCGCCGCAGGTGATGAATGTACGGTCCACGCAGATGTCTAAATGGTTCGACCCAAAGGGCACTGTTCACAGTGTCCTGTCTTATAAACGTTAGCTTGTAATCGCGCACCCGGAGCGCCATGACGTCGCCATCGTCACTGATGTAGAAGAAGGATTCTCTCGGGCTGTCCTTCGCCTCACCGGTGAGATAGGGAATCATGTTGAACCCATCGATGTGCACGTTGAAGTTCTTGTCCCCGGCTTGGGTACCCTTCAGGAGCTTGGCGCTTACATCCGGGTCGCCTGCAGCCGCCAGCAAAGTCGGCAGCATGTCCTGATGGGTAACGATGCCGTTCAACACTGTTCCGGGCTTGATCTTTCCGGGCCAGCGGATGAATGAAGGCACCCGCCAGGCACCTTCCCAGTTGGTGTCCTTCTGGCTGCGGAACGGCGTATTCGCAGCATCCGGCCACGTGTCGTTTTCTGGGCCATTGTCGGTCGAATACATGACGATTGTGTTATCGGCAATACCCAGTTCATCCAGCTTATCCAGCATCATGCCGATTTGTTCGTCGTGCGTCACCATCCGGTCGCTGTAGTCATCCTGACCACTCTTGCCGCGGTTCTTGTCCGCCAGGTGGGTCCACATATGGCACGCGGTTGAGTTGTACCAAAGGAAGAACGGTTGGTTCGCTTTGGCCTGTTTCTCCATCCAACCGAGAGCGGCTGACGTGATCTCCTCATCGATCGTCTCCATGCGCTTCATGGTCAGCGGCCCAGTGTCCTCAACCGTCTGTTTGCCTACTACGCCCCAACGTGGATCATTTGTCGAGTCGACCGTATCGGTCGCCTTGCAGTGCAAAACACCACGGGGGCCAAACTTTGCTTTGAACCACGGATCCTTTGGATAGTCAGGCAGTTCCGGCTCTTCCTCGGCGTTCAGGTGATACAGATTGCCAAAGAATTCGTCGAATCCATGCACGGTCGGCAGGTACTCGTTCCGATCGCCCAGGTGATTTTTGCCAAACTGACCGGTGGCGTACCCCAATGGCTTGAGCAGTTCGGCAATCGTCGGATCTTCCTTCTGGAGTCCGACCGTAGCTCCGGGCATTCCGACTTTCGTCATGCCAGTGCGGATCGGATTCTGTCCGGTGATAAAAGATGCGCGTCCAGCCGTACAGCTCTGCTGGCCGTAATAGTCAGTGAAGGCGACGCCTTCGTTGGCGACTCGGTCGATGTTTGGCGTCCGATAGCCCATCATGCCGCGGCTGAAATAGCTGATGTTCCAGGTGCCGATGTCATCTCCCCAGAGGATAAGAATATTCGGCTTCTTTGCGGGCGTTGCAGGTTTTGTAGCCATGTTCGTTACCTTTCTAAGTGAGTTGAACTTCCTGCTTCGTTTACAGCCTCAGCTCGCCACTCGGGAACCAAAGCCGAAAGAAAAATATGTGTGGCCCTGAATTCACACGCTCGATTCGTGTCGCCTTCGGGTTACCCGCCGCGAAGACGATGAATTTGACCGACGCGATCCCACCGCGCGTGGATCCTGAAACTTTGCCGCATTCTTACTCCGTGCACTCTCGAAATTCGATTTGTACCGCTCGGAATTTCACGATGTAGCCTCGTGACCCGCACCCGAGACCGTCGACAATGGAGATGCGCCAATCATCGCTGCGCCGTCGCTTTGCGCCTGCTCATCTTCGACCAGGCTGACGTGGCTGAACGGGAAATCCGGTACTTCGTTGCCGTGGCACTGGCGAAGTTTGCGACCGCTGCCACAGGGACACGGTTGGTGACGAGCCAGCTTGTCGCTCTCCGCGGTCATTTCCATGATGTCGGAGGGCGGACGACGCTGTTGCAGCAATTGCGCCATGGACCTCATCGCCGGCATGGTGTGCTTGAAAAATAGTTCGAGACCGGCGCAAAGATAGTTCTGGCCCGGCTCGCCGTCACGCGACAAGGTAAAGCGGTCCTTCGGGCACCCGCCATTGCAGAGCGGCCTCACCTCGCAGCTCTTACACTGTGCTGTCAGGGTGTCGCGTTTGTCATCGCCGAATTTGCGTTGCACGGCGGAGGACACCAGGGTCAGCATGTGGGTTTCATGGATATTGCCGAGACGAAACTTGGGCTCGACGAAGTGATCGCAGGAGTAGAGATCTCCATTGTGTTCCAGGGCCGGCCCGTAGCCGCACGTTGGAGCATGGATGCAGAGCAGGTGGCGGCCAAAATAGGCTTCCAGAGTCACGTCGAACAGCTGCACATACATTTTGCCGATGTCGTGCCGCACCCACTCCTCGAAGATGTCGATCATGAACTGGCCGTACTGCTTGCCGCCCACGGAGCGATCTGTCACCATATCGCCCGACTGCGTATACAGCAGTCGTTTCTCCCCGGGCCGTTCACTCCACCCCATGTTCGCGATCTGAATCGTATCCGCGGTTGCGCGCTCGATGATGGGAATAAACTGCATCCACTGCGCACCCAGTTCATCGCGAAGGAAGCGGTAGACAGCGCGGCCATGATGTTCATTGGCGGAATTGACGGTGCATAGGATGTTGAAATCCACATTGTGTTGGCGCAGTTTTCGCCAACCCTTCATCACCTTGTCAAACGTGCCCTGCCCACCGCGGTCCACCCGGTTGGCATTATGGATTTCGCGCGGTCCATCGACGCTCAGGCCAACCAGAAAATTATGCTCTTTGAAGAAAGCACACCAATCGTCATCGAGAAGGATGCCGTTGGTCTGAAAGGTCTGCTGCACAACCTGGCCAGGCCGTCGATACTTCTCCACCAGCTCGACCGAATGGCGAAAGAATTCAAGCTTCATCAGCGTAGGTTCGCCACCCTGCCACGCCACCGTAACTTCAGGGGTGCGATGCGACTCCAGCAGCTGCCGGATATAGGTCTCGAGAGTTTCCTGGGACATTCGCTGCTTATCGTTCGGATACAGAGCCTCCTTCGAAAGGAAAAAGCAGTACTTGCAGTCGATGTTGCAGGTCGAACCGCTTGGTTTGGCCAGCAGGTGAAAGCGGGGAGGAGAATTGGCTGGACGGGTGAACTCAGACACCTGCGGCATGGACATCCCTTCTGGATTACAACTGCGAACGGCTCAGACCCAAGGTGCAAGCTGCCAGCCAAATCGGGAATCCCTCGTTCGTGCTGATAAGTAGTTCATTTCGTGATGCTTGCTTGACTTTGGCGAAGACAAAGAGGTCGCATTCGCCAGCTCAATTTTGGGGGAAATCCAACATGTTGGAGACGTGAATTGATCCGCGACGGGAGGCTCGAGATGCGGCAGACAGCAACGCGGCTCCACGTCGATTTGAATCTCGGATTTATCGGCGCATGTCGGCGTCCGAAGACTCCTTCGCGGAATCATTTGAAGCCGGAATGGCAACCGCCGGCGGAACTCCGGGCGCAGCGGGTCGGGCTGCATCTATTTGACAATCCTCCAGAACAGAAGCGGGGCACCATCGCTTCAGTAAGCGAAGACTTAGACCGATCACCAGTACGTCATCCAGCTGACCGATGACCGGAATGAAATTTGGAATAAGCTGAATGGGACTGGCGACATAAGCCACCGCGCATCCGCAGACAGCCTTGGCATACCAGGGAACGCCGGGATGCACCAGGGCGCGCCGCAGCGTCCGAAATTGTTTCCACAATTGGCTGGCGGAAGCTTTCAACTTCCGGACGAAACGCTGTCGCATTGGCTCAGAGCGGATGGGCAACTGCGCCGGTCTCCATATCCTTTGCGCGTCGTCGATCAAGTGAATATCTCTCATTGCGGCACGACCGGCAGCCCTGGATAGACTGCCGGCCGTGCGCATGAAGTTACTGAATCGACATTGCGATACGCACCGCTTCCTTCGGATCGACCAGGTGATCGGAGTTCTCGGGGCCATCAGCGATCGAGATCTCTGCTCCCTTCACCGTACCGTTGAATTCGTTGCCGCGCGAGCCGTAGTCCTCGGAAACGGGGGACCCGGTATCCTCACCGACGTCACAGCCGTCGTCGGCAGAGAAGACCATTGCCAGGGTCATGGGAACAGCCCCTTCACCGACCTTCTTGCCGTCTACGTACAGAGTCACATCGCCACCTTTGCCCAGGCCGCCGCCAGCATACGCGAACTCCATGCGCACCTGGTGCTCGCCCGCAGGCAACGGGCTTGCGCTCTCCACGTAGAAGTACTTCACGCCGCCCAGGTTGTAACAGTACTTGAGCTTGCCGCTCTTCGCGTATAGGCTCCAGCCGCCGATGTTTCCTCCCTGGGCAATGATCACACCCTCGGCGCCCGCTTGCGGCACCTCGATCAGCGCCGTGATGGAGTGCGATTTGTTTTTGATATTGACGACACAATTTTCCGACAGGTGACCCATCCCTCCGAAGAGAAGCTGGGTGGTCCCCGTAATAAACCGCGGACGACCGGCCGTATCCGGGTTCATGACTTTCGCGAGGTCATCGTTGATCGGAAGTACGTTGTACCGCACTGCCTCGATCAGCCACAGGCGCTGCAGTTCGTGGAGCTTGTCCGGCATCTGCTTGGACAGATCGTTCGCCTGGCTCCAGTCCTTGTTTGTGTCGTACAGTTCCCAGACGTCGTCATCGAAGGGCAGGGTTTTTTCTCCGATGAGCAGCCACGGTGTCTTGTGCCGTGTCACCGCAGTCCAGCCCTTGAAGTAGATGCCGCGATTGCCGAACATCTCAAAGTACTGCGTCTCGTGCCGTTCGGCCGCTTTGGCATCGTTGAAGGAATACAGCATGCTGACCCCTTCGATTGGCCGCTGCGCCATCCCGTTCACCGACGCGGGCTCGGGGAGTCCCGCCGCCTCCAGGATCGTCGGTGCTACGTCGATCACGTGGTGGAACTGCCACCGCATCTCGCCCTTCGCCTCAATCCCCTTTGGCCAGTGAATGATGGTGCCGTTCCGCGTTCCGCCCCAATGCGAAGCGACCTGCTTGGTCCACTGGTAGGGAGTGTCCATGGCGTGCGCCCAGCCCACGGCGTAGTGCGGATAGGAGTCCGGGCCGCCCCACTGATCGATCTTCGAGGTCAGAAATTCGGGTGACTCAATGGCGGACATGCCGTTGAAGTTCAGCATCTCGTTGTAGGTGCCGTTCAACGTGCCCTCTGCTGAAGCACCGTTGTCTCCGATGATGTAAAACACAAGCGTGTTGTCCAGGATATCGAGCTTCTCCAGCGTATCCAGCAGGCGGCCCACGTTGCTGTCGACGTACTCCATATAGCCCGCGTACACTTCAGCCTGCCGCCGCAACACCGGCTTCAGTGCCTCCGGCATGTCGTCGAACGCCGGAATTTCTTTATGGCGCACGGTCAGCTGGCAGTCCGGCGGAATGACGCCGAGCTTTTTTTGCCGGGCAAAAGTTTCTTCGCGCAGCTTATCCCAACCGCCGTCGAACTTTCCCTTGTACTTGTCGGCCCATTCTTTGGGCGGATGGTGGGGCGCATGGGTTGCGCCCGGCGCGAAATAAACGAAAAATGGTTTGTCAGGCGCGAGTGCCTTCTGCTGCCCGATCCATTTCATTGCTTTGTCCGTCATATCCTCAACAAGGTTGTAGCCTTCTTCCGGAGTTTTCTTTGGAGCGACCGGAATCGTGCCTTCGTACAGCGACGGGTACCACTGGTTCGCCTCGCCCCCGATGAAACCATAGAAGTATTCGAAGCCGCCCCCACCCGTCGGCCATGCGTCGAACGGTCCAACCGGGCTCGTTTGCCACACCGGTACTTCGTGGCACTTGCCAAACTGCGCCGTGGAGTAGCCATTCAGCTTCAGCGTCCGAGCCAGCGGCGAACAATTATTCGGTAGCACCGAACTGTAACCCGGCGCGCCGCTCGCGATCTCTGTGATGTTGCCCATGCCGACAGAATGGTGGTTGCGCCCCGTCAGCAACGCCTGCCGCGTAGGCGAGCAGAGCGCGGTGGTGTGGAAGCGGTTGTACATCAGCCCCCCCGGCTGCCAGCTTCTCCGCGTTCGGCGTCTGGCAAGGACCGCCAAACGCGCTCGAAGAACCGAACCCGGCGTCGTCAATCAGTATCAGCAGAACATTGGGCGCGCCTTTTGGCGGCCGCAATTGTTCGATGGGTGGGTTTTGCGTGTCCGGGTCTTTCGCGTCGAAGGTGATTCGGCCGATCCGATCCGTGTTGGGCATGGGTAAATGCGAGCGGTGTTTTTTGTCTTCGTTGTTCATGATTGACTCCTGTTCCTGCTCCCCAAAAGCATGAGTTTCAGTATTTCGTGTAGGAAAATATGGAGAGATCGTGCTGCCATGTCCGGTCCCCCCCGGATGATGCCTGCAACGCCGCCTGTGACAGGTGGCTGCCGCCATGGCGTAATTGTTGGTGCTGGTGTTGGGATACTTGACTGCACGTTGCGTGCCAATCAGCAGCACCCGCCCCCCGCTCCACTCCCTGAAAGGCCACAGCTTAGGCAGGATTGAGCGGCCGTCTACCGTGATGAATCCCACCAGATATCGGAGAGGCTCCGAAATATCGTGGGAGGTAACGCTCGTGTCACAAATCCCTCGCACCCAGCCCTCATCGTTTCCGTGATCGAGATGATGCAGATGATCCAAGGGCGTGCATGAATTTGCCCAGAGGCCTGTGAAGTTGAAGTGAGAATCGCAAGCTTTGGCCAATCCCTGACGTATGTGGCTGTCCGCTTGCTACGGTACCGAAAAGGCCTGATTCACGTCTCAAGCGAAAGAGCTTCCACGCTTGGTTTTCCGAGCATTTCGCGTGACCATGGCATACAGATCGATCCGAGGTTGGGATGTCATGCGGTTGCTGTGGAAATTCGCATTCGGGATCGCGATCGCAACGTGTTCGATGCGAGTCGCCCGATCGCAGGATCTGGCTCCCCGGGCCTATATCATCACGCCGCTGCGCTCCAACGCCGCCATCATCTCGTACGCATATTTCAATGGCAGCGTTTTGATTAACGGCGCAGCTCCCATCACCGGTGCGACCGGGACCTACAACGTCCAGATTGCGACGTACTATCATGGGTTCAATTTCTTCGGACGTTCCGCCAACGCAGCCCTTTCCTTGCCGTATGGAATCGGAACCTTCCAGGGTGACGTGGCTGGCACGCATGAACAGGTGTACCGGTCCGGCCTTTTGGACCTCAACGGCCGGCTATCGGTAAACCTGAAGGGCGGTCCGGCCATGACCCTCCGGGAGATGATGAAGTGGAAGCAGAAAACTCTCTTGGGGGTCAGCCTGCGCGTGGTCGCCCCTACTGGCCAATATGATCCGGACAAGCTGGTCAATTGGGGTGCAAACCGCTGGGGTTTCAAGCCTGAATTTGGCTACTCCGAGCGCTGGGACCACTGGGTGCTCGATGGATACGCCGGGGCATGGTTCTTTACCACCAATCCGGAATATTATTCGCACCCCGCTCCTGCTCCGCAAACACAAAGGCCGATCGCTTCTTTTGAAAGCCATTTAAGTTACGACCTCAAGCCGCGCCTTTGGGTATCTCTGGACGGGAATTTTTGGTACGGTGGCATCGTCAGCGTCAATGGCGTGGAAAATACCGCTACCCGGCAATTGGGCTCGCGTCTCGGCGCAACCGCTTCCGTCCCCATCACGAAACATGGTTCATTAAAGTTCGGATACAACAACGCGGACTACAGCCAATTTGGCGGAGCCTACCAAAATGTTTCTGTGGCCTGGCAATACTCTTGGTTGGGTCATCCCAAATAGAAACTTAGTGCATCGCCTTCAGCAATTCCTTCAACACGACCGCGAAGGGAATTTGTGCCAGAACGACGACGAGGCCTGGAATCGCAACTGCGGCAGCCAGCCCATAGAGAGATCCCATGTCGATAGGCAAGGGATTGAGCTGTCCGATCTTCTCGTAGCTGTTGCCGAAGCCGGTGAGCGTGTTGCTCTCGGGAGCCACCAGAAAATCCGCTTCATGTCCGGCGCGATGATGAATCCACTTCTCGTGATATTCGCTGCTATGCAACTGGCCCAGCACACCGTATTCAAGAATTCCTCTTTGACGCAGTGCCGCTAAGCGTGGGACGAAAAACAGCAGCGGTCCCACCGCAAGCAATGCGATGATCGAGACCAGAACAATGGCGGGAAATCTAAAGTCGGCCAGGTGGGCTCCATGATGCAGAATTTCATTGCGCCAATTGGACGCGATGACGCTGCTGGCGGCGAATGCGGTCGGCGCGAATGCCATCACCATGAGCCCCAGAAAACTGAGTCCTCCGCGCTTATCGGGATGCGACGCAACCAGGTTCAGGTGCAATCGAGAGAGCTTAAACACAAAAAAAGCCCACATCAGCCATCTCCAAAGCGCCAGACCCAGCAAAAAATTCCACAGTGGTGCGCCGACCGCCAGCCCATACCATGCTGCCGGTGTGAAGTGGTAGGTCTCGCCGGACCATCGTCCCAGCCACGGAGTCGTATCCAGCACTCCGTGATTGGACATATTGAAGCGAATGTCGAGGGCCATCAGTAGAAGAATGATTAGCTCCGGCAGCAAAGCGTCGCGCAGACGCTTCAACTGCTCCAGAACGCGATCCATCTGCCCCTCGTTGGCCGGATCCAGCAAATTTGCCTGGCGAATATGTGCCAGCACCGCGCCAAAATACCCGTCGATGACCACGCCTCCGACGATCAATGCCGGAATCGCTATGAAAAGTCGCGCATACACACGCGCGTCGAATAGCAGCGAATGCATGCCCGAAGGGTTCGAGACTGCGGTGATTACGATCAGAGGAACCCAGGCGATTACGAGCAGAGTGGTGATGCGGCGTCCCAGGTTCCATTGCTTCGGACGGATCAGGCCGACTGCCTGCTCCAGTCGGTAAAAGGGACCCCCACGCACCAGGGAGAATTCCGCTCGAGTCGCCGCGCGAGCGATGTCTGCTGCCGAGCTGATATCGAGTTCCTTCTCCGCTTCTGATTCCATGATCACCTCACAATGAGTCGTCGATCCGTTGTGGCTTGAATCGCAAAGCCGTTGGACATCGACTCGTCGCAAGCAGCCCACTCACTATTGCAGAGTTCCACCCTGCTGCACGACAAGTTTGTAAGCAACGTAATACTTGTAGATATTGCTCACATACTGCACCGTCACCTGGCCCACGCTTTGGGCGACCATCAGTTCAACATTTCCGAACCATATGTTGGGATCGAGCCCCTGGGCCGCAGCTTTTCGGCGAAGTGCCGCGATACGCGTAGGACCCGCATTGTAGGCGGCGAAAGTCAACAAAAGGCGATTCATCGGGTCGATCTTCGGATCATTGAAATACTTGTCCTCGATGGTGTGCAACATCTTGACTCCAGCCTCAATATTGTTCTGCGCAGTCGTGATGTCATGGACGCTGATCGGCGGGGCCGCGGCAAGTGCCGGCTTCACCTGCATGATCCCCACCGCACCGCCATTTCTCGCTGACTGATTCAGCATCGACTCCTGGTAGCCCTGGGCCACCACCAGCAGATAGTCCAGGCTGTATTGCGATGAGTATTTCTTGAAGAACGCAATGTTCTCGTTGAATTTCTTGATCTCCGCCGCGGTGGTGGGATTCTTGATCCATTTGGTGTTCTGCATGTATCGGCGTATCAGTGTATTGCCGAAAGATGTTCCCACGCCGTGCGTCCTGGCAAACTCGTCCACAATGGATTTCAGTTCAGGATTGTTTTTTCGCATCGCCCACGCAAGGTTCTGCTGGCTGGCGATCACCAGATCCGGGTGAGATGTGATGTTTGGCAGCACGCTCGCCCAGAGATTCGCTCGCAAGGTAATGGTGACGGTGGCGGGAATAATACCCGCGTTGACCATTTCCAGCAGATCTTCGTCACCAAGATTCTTGTCCGCCTTTTCGATCAGAATCGGCGGCTTGCCTTGCTTACGCAGCAAGACGTTTACCTTTTCGAGATTGTCGTAATACGTGGCCAGGGGATTCACGTAGATTTTTTTCCGCTCAGGTCCTGTAACGAGTTCGCCGGCCCAAAGCCCTTCCCAGTGACAACAACCTGCTTGATGTTTGTCGCCAATGGAACTGAAAAAGCAAACTTCTTTTCGCGCTCCGGTGTAATCACCAGACCGTAGGCGATCAAATCGCCAACTCCCTGGGCCAGGGCAGCTTCTGCTTGATCTGGACGAATCGGAATGAAGGTCACCTGAACGTGCTGCTTGCCGGTATGAAGCTTCTGGTTCACGAATTCTTCAAAGGCGCGCAAAGCCTCATAGTTCACTCCTGCTGGTCGTCCATTGATATAGAAAAATCCAGTGCGGCTATAGAAGACGAGCGCCCGAATTCTGCGGCGCTTGACCATCGAGTTCAGGTCGCCGGTTTCGCGCGCGAAAGCGAGTGGCAATCCGCGGCCGGCGCTTTCAGTTGAATTCTTCTCGGGCGAAGGTGCTTTCGCAGATTGAGACGGGGAGCCGGTCGACCCTACCATCGTTGCGGCGCCAATTTTCATTGATGCGGCCGGCGAAATACACGGCAAGAACAGAGCGATTGCGAATGCCATCACGGACTTTGTCGTCACCCGGCAAGGACTCATTCTCATGCTCAACTCCGCTCTTTGTATTTTTTCTCAGTGCTCTTCGCGAACCTCTACTGCTGCGCCGGTTCCGCTTTCAACTGCTTCAATTTCTGCTCCATCAGCATCATCTGTTGTTGTTTGGTCAATTTGGGAAACAGCAGGGCAACCTGCAAACGCATGTTCCAGGATGAAGTTGCCGCGGGATAGACGGCGTTGCCATAGAATGACGCGCTCAGGTTCACCGGTTGGAATCCGAGTTTCATGATTCTGCCCACACCGCCGCCAAACGGAACGGTCCACCTGTTTCCGTTGGAGGATTCCCAGTTCGCAGTCAGGATGGGAGCGGTGCTGAGATACCAACCCTTTTTCAGGTTGTAGTTGACGAAGTACTGCATCAGAAACTGGTTTACGGCAGGACGGCCGCCGGACCCCGCGATCGACCAGACATTATTTGCCAGCACGCCGATTGTCCAGTGGCCAGGTTGCGTTAGCAGAACGACCGAGGGTCCCAGGCCCAGCTTGCCCTGTCCCAGGTAATCGCTGGTGGCCGTGGGTAACTGAACGATTGGCCCGACGCCCCAGATCAACTTCGATGTCTTCTTTGGCACCAGGAAAAATGTTGGCTGCATGTCCCCAAAGCCGTATACCCCCGTTTCTGGCGTTGACGGTTGATTGGGCAGCGGTTGGTAGACGATGGGCATGATCCAGCGAATGACCAGATTCCAGTTTTTCGAAGCGCTGACTGGAATGACTGGCTGGATGTTGAGAACATCCTGCGTTCTGTCTCCTGGGTTAACGCCAAAATTACTGTTGTTCTGGATGGGCACGCTGATCAGGCTGGCGACGGGATTCTGTGTTGCTTTCTGCAGCGAATCCGTGTTGGCTGCCGCCGCCGGTGTATTCTCTGTCGCAACCTCCGTGCCTTCCGGTGCCACAGCCACATCGTCCGCTGGTTTCGTTTGTTGTGCGGCCAAGGCAGTAGGCATTAACAGCAGGGGAAGGAGGCATGCGACTAGCAAGCCGAGTCGAGGTTTCATTGGAAGATCCTTCCTGAGTTGTGAATCCACGTGAACTGGCTTCGCTTGCGGTTTCTTGAAACCTTGAACAGAGGGTGGCCGAATCGATCCCGGCCTGAATTGGATACGGTGAGACCCGCTGCAAAGCAGACCTCACCGTGATGTTGCGAGATTGTCCTTGGTGTCAATCGAGACCACCTACATTTTGTTGAAATTGGCGCTCGTGGTCCTGATCTGAATCTGCTTGGCAGTTGCGTCGAGCACAGTCTGGGCGACATAATTCGTTCCATCCGGAAGACTTTGGAAGACGGCATTCAAAGTGACGACCTGCGACGGATCGTTCAGGTAGGTGTTGACGACGAACGACCGGATTTTATTCGAGGCGCCATCAATCGTCACCGACATGGAGTCTCCCGGTACCGCGTAATCACGGAAAACCAGTGTGACTAAACCACCCTGCGGCTGAATCGACGCCTTGCCGGCTTGGAACGAGTTTTGTATCTGAGCGCGAGTGGGCGGCACATAGAACTTGATCAGCGAAGCCACCTGCTCCATGTAGTCCTTCATCTCGCCTGTCTTCTTTTCGACAACTCTGCCCTTCATGCCGCGCTGATGCGCCGGCGGTGGCTGAGGAGGTCCGATCGCAGATTTCTGGACCTTACCATCTGGTCCATATTGGCACTGAAACAATTGCGTGGACTTGACATCGCCCTTGAGAATCATCTGCCGTGTTTCCACCCAGGTGTAGTGGCTAAGAGCCTGTTTGTTCTGACCCAGGGCTTGCTTGAGAGCGGCAACCTTTTGTTGAAGTTCGGGACTGGGAGACTGCGAGTTCGCCCGAGGAGTCAAGGCAGCCAGGCTCACAGCGAGGATAGATACCACAGTGTATTTCTGAAGATTGATTCGTTGCATTGACGATCTCCTTGCGATGCGCGACGAATTGTTTGGGCTCGCCGACCTGGTTGGAGCCCATATGGGCCCGATCGAAATCATCTGTGACTTCGTCTACAGAATTCCAAATCAACCGCACTGAACCGCGTTCACTTCGTGTTTCAGGACCGCCGCTGAAGGCGACGACATCGTTCCCGCAGCAACATTGCGGCGCCGCACCAGGAAGTCTGGCTTGGCGCCCCAACGTCAGCCTCTCTACTTCGCGGGTGGCGGAAAATTCTTCAAGAGCTTGGCGACAGCCTTATCCAGGTTCTTTTGCCTCTTGTTCGGATCTTTCGGCGGATTCAATGTCTTGGTCGCCGAGCCACGCCAGATCAGTTGCTTCTGCGCCGGATCGTAGAAATCTACGCCCAGCGTTCCAGTCTGAATGGTGCTGCTGGTGGCGGTCGCCATGCCCCCACCCATGCGCCAGCCACCGCCGGTGCCATAGGCATTCCACTGCCTCTGCTCAGTGATGGAGGTTTGGTAGGCCACGTCCATATCGGCAGTGTCGCTGTCGGTTTTGACATATCCCTTGGCCGCCAGTTGTTGATCGATCGCTTGCTTGATCTGCTCATCGACAATCTGGTCGGGGTATTGAGCGCCCGCGATGGTCACCCATTTATAGGTGTGGTATTTGCTGAAGTTGGTGCCGGGTGCAAAGTTGTAGTTCACGCTCTGCGCCTGCGTCGAGCCGCAAAGGAAAACCAGAACTCCCACCAGTATCGCCAGTTCAAGAATGCGCTTGGTTCCGAGTGACTTCATAGGTTCCTCCCTGTATGTCTTCCGATCGATTCGCGGCGCGGGCTGAAGACACAATTCAGCCCCCACAGGAATCGATTCGGATCAGATCGAACTACGCGACTGCTGATGCTTTTTCTCCATCAACAATCGCCTCCGCTATCTCAGTGCTGCACCGGCAGAATCGTAGGTTGACTGAGGCTGAACTCCAGCAAGGTTTGCGCAGGTAGCACGATCGGCTGTCCTTTTTTGATCATGGATACGCCCAGACCGGAAACCGCGCCGATGGCCGCGCCTCGGCCGGCATTACCGCCGATGGCTCCAATCGCTGCTCCCAGCCCGGCGCCTGCAGCCGTTTTCTTGGCAGTGTTGGCTCCCTCGCTTGAACCTTTCTGCTGAAAGCCGCTGGTACTGATCTGTTGCGCGGCTCCATTGATCACGATGTCGGTGAGCGCAATTTGCAGCTCAGATCTGCCGGTCAATCTCCGCGCATGTTCTGCCTTGGTAACGACGCCGTGCAGGGTTGCCCCTCGCGAGGCCACGACCACTCCGTTCGCGACAAGGTTCGAATCCAGAATTGCCGTAAATCGATCGCCGGTATGATTCGAGCTGGTACTCAGGCCGTTCACCAGACGCACCGGAATCAACGTTCCAGCGAGAAGCGTGACATTGGCGGGAGGCTGCCCTGGAGGCGGAGGCGGTGGAGGTGGCGGTGCCGGTGGCGGAGGAGGCGTAAAGGTAATTTCACGCACATCGCTCAACAGGTACGTCCGGGTCTGCCCGCTGGAGGTGACAAACGTCATTTGCCGCGTATCCGCGCCAAGAAACGTGCCCTGAACGGTAACGCCGGAGCGCAGCCTCAATGTGTCGGCCTTGGCGCTCGCCACGAGTATAAGTACTGTGAACAACGCTAGAAATGCGCTTTTTCTCATCGGCTTCTGCTCCTTTTGGCGATTTAATGACTCGTCGGGCTACTTACGACCGGCAATGAAGATGCGATCTGAAGATCGATGACCATCAACATCTGGTTTTCAACCTGGAGCCATCGAGCGGCAACAATTCCTCCAAGCTCTTTACGCATCTTTTCGTAATAGGTCTTCTTCAGGTCGTTGCGCTGGTTTTCCAGGCTCAACGCGGTTTCCGCCAGCTGATTGGCGTTGGCATCGGTCATGGTGTCATAGCTGTCTGCGTATTCCTTGATTCCGGCAATCTTCTTATCGTTCAATTTCTGAAGATTGAAGCTAAATTCGTGATAGATCGGCCAGAACTTCTCCGCTTGCGCGTCATTCAGCTGCATCGTTTCCGTCAGCACTTGCGTCGCCGCCGCTTGCACATTGGAACGCAGTAATTCAATGTAGGCCTGAAGATTCGTATTCTGCGCATCCGTGGTTGGCTGGGCGGCAGCCGAGGCCGGAGGTGCGGTGACCGCTTGCGCGAACACCGTGGGGGCTAGCGACATGGCAGCCGCGGCTGCCGCAGGAAATATCCATCTCATCCACTTCATTGGGTTAGTGCTCCTTTAGTCTTTCGTCTTGTGCCATACCGCAAAACATCCACGTTCGTGGAATATGCCGTGCCGCGTTGTGCCCTTCTGTGGAGCACCGAAAAGAACGGGTCCAACCTCACTTCTGGCTGAACCATGCCTGGGTTCCCGCCATCCTCGAAGGGAGTTTTCAGGTACTCGTGCCTGGGTCAAGTTGCAACCTACAGGCCAAAGGCCAACTTACGGCCAATACGGGTGAATTTGTAGCGATTCACTACATTTGCAAGCATTCCGCGGATGACACAACCCTCCGGTCGCCTGCAGCCTTACTCCGGCATTTCGGGGCGGCCTCCGAAATGTCGGAGGTAGGGGTGCCCTTCGAGGAGTCGGATAGGGCGACGCTGGATGTTCTCGGAACGCCATGGTGGAATGCCAATTGCCCCGCGACAAAACGCTTGCCGCTCATGCCCCGAGTTGCAGGCGGCTGTGGGCTCAATCCCTTATGAAAATGCGATTCCGCTCGGTCTCCAAGCCAACTCTGCGTTTCGCATCACAGGCAGGTCGGATTGGACATGTATGGCACGTAACTTGCACCGGAATATGTCTGCTTAGGAGGCTGCCAATGCCGTTGTATGGGAAAACTCGCTCGATAGCCAATTCACTGCGAAGGGCGATCCCGGTCGCTCTCTTTCTTCTTTTATGTTTCGCCCCGGCGCTGAGCGCCCAGAAGCACGAGGATTTCGACCAATATCGACTGAGGCTCGATGGTGGATGGTTTTACTCAACTCCATCGGGGACCATCCAGGGCAAGGGTGACACCGTTCCGGTTGATTTCCAGAAGGACCTTGGCTTCAATTCATACTCGACTTTTGGTACCGGATTGGACTGGAAGTTCACGCGTAAGAACCATTTCTATCTCGATTTCAGCCGGTTCAATTCCTCCAATCAGAAGATCCTCGCACGGACAATCACCTTTCAGGGGCAAACATTCGAAGTCGGACTACAGACGCAGTCGCAGCTCGACGCGCTTTTCATTTCCCCTGGCTATCAATATGACATCATCCGGCGGAAGCGCGGACATATCGGTCTCGGCATCCATTTCAACATGTTTGATACATCCGCCAAAATCAGCGCGGCGGCACAAGTTACCGGCGATGGAACGCAGTCTGCTGCCAGGTCGGCAAGCGGTTCATTTTGGGCGCCAATTCCGGTCGCTGGGCCTCAGTATCGGCTGTACCTCACCAATTCTCCTCGCCTCTTTGTGGAAGGAGATGTGTATGGCATGTACTTCTTTGGCTACGGAAACTATGTGTCATTGGAGGACAGCATCGGCTATTCCGTGGGTAAGCATGTCAGCCTGAAGGCCGGTTATGCGCTGGCCTCGCGCCTGATCGTCAACGCCCAGACGAACCGGATTGGGATCCACATGACGCAGAAGGGTGCGACAGCGGGACTGGAATTTTCTTTCTAGAAGCTCGCCGTTGGCCTAGAATATCGATCACGATCCTGTAAGGCTCGTACTGACGAAGTCGACCTGCCGGTGGATTTTTTGCGCTCCACATTGGCACGTATTCACCCACCACACAAAAGGAGATTCAAGATGGTTCTTCATCGAAACAAGTTCAGGGCAGTGTTGGCGGGATTTATCGCGATTGTCATCACGATTGGGCTGCACAGCGCGGTCGCGCAAGATGTGGTGCACGGGATCAGTGGGATTGTGAAAAGCGTCGATAAGGGAACCAAAACCTTCGTCGTCAAGACTGCCGACGGGACTGAGCACACTTTCAAGTGGACCGACAAGACGGCGGTGAAGGGAACCAAGGATACCGGCAAAGGCATCGCTAAGGGTACTGAAGATACAGGCAAAGCGATCGACAAGGGAACCGTGGACACTGGCAAAGATATCGACAAAGGCAGCGTCGATACCTACATGGGTGCGAAGAAGGGCGCCAAGGTCACCGTCAAATACACCGAAAAGGGTGGCGAGAAAACCGCAGTCGGAGTGAAAGATGCTGGCAAGGCGACTGGAAAAGCGCTCGAATAAGCTTTTCGTCCCGCAGATTTGTTATTCAAAGGGGAGCGTCGTGGCGTCAACGCCGGGTGCTCCCTTCTTTATTTTTTCTTCGCCGAAAAATACAGTTGCATTGCAATGTCGACGTAGTTTTTGGGCTGATTCGGGCTCTTTCCTGTGTTATTTTCGTGGTCGTAATAGCAGTTGAATTGCACGTGCTTTCCTACTGGAAACAAGCCGCCGACATAAAGATCCGTCGTACTCCACTTCCTGTATTGGCTGGTGTAGTACGGTTCGGCTGCGACGTAGGGAATGAAATGGTAGCCGCCGGCGTCCACCGTGCGTTCGATGGTCAGCTTGTTGCGATAACGCCAGGTGAAAACCCCACTCTTCCAGTCCAGATCGGCGCGGTTCCGGTCGGATGCCAGAAAGCCAGCCTTCAAGGGAAAATGCGAGGTGGCCATAGGCTGCATCCGCTGCGTGGATGGCTCACCTGGCGCGATCAGGTAGCGATATCCGTCCTCCACCACCAGTGGTCTCGCCTTCGCATCGTCCAGATCGAACGCCGTAATCCGCTTCATTGTTAGCAGCGGTTTCATGTAAAACTGCACGTTGGGGCCGATGTTGAATTGATCGGACTGGCCGGCATCTCGATCGTCCTTGGTGATCAAATAGGTTCGCATGAAGGAGTTGACAGTAACATGAGTATCGATCTCTGGCACGAATTCAGGAGATTGGGCGTGGACGCAAGCGCACGTTCCCAACAATAAAACCGCAATCGTCACGCTCAGCGGGTGAGCGTGCGTCATCGTGAAGTCTCACGTGCGGCGTTGAAACCGGTGCTTCCCATCGCATCCTCAATTCGGGCTTTTCGCCGCATGTCGCATCGATCTCGGACGCTACCGGCGAGCTCCGCCCCAGCTGTGTCCTCCCCCACCGAAGCCCCCACCTCCTCCCCAGTGCTGACTTTGCGCGGAGCCGGTCATGCGGCTTTGCCGGTCGGCATCGAGACTTTGCATGGAGTTGCTGCCGGAAGGACGATACTGGCTGCTGCTTTGCGTTGGGTGTTGCGAATAGGTTTGGTTGTTCGTGCGCTGCTGCTGATAGCTTTGGGCGTTGGCTTGAGTATTCGGGTGTTGCTGCTGATACGTCTGTGCGTTCTGTTGCGTTTTCTGTTGGTATTGCGGCGCGTTTACATTGCTCCAGCCGCCGCTGCCATTCGACTTCTGCCACCCCGAGCCGGTGTTCTTATACACATTGCCGTCGTGGCCGGCATACATATCTCCATTGGAAGTTTTGCCGACAGCGGAATTTCCCTGCCCGGTGGAGGTCTCGTAGACTCTGCCACCCTGCGATCCCTGCGCCGAAGCGGTTGTTCCATAGGCATTGCTGTAATGCTGCGTGGTTGCGGATTTGTTTCCATTCGAAACGTAGGATTGACCCCACTGCGCGTTTGGACTGGATCCCTGGTGGGTCGCACCGTAAGTTCCGGTGTACGGGTTATACGCCTGGCCGACGCTCTGCTTGCCGTATGGAGTCGAGACGGACGCCGACCGTGCCGCTGTGCCTGTATAGGGGTTATAGGATGCGCTGCGAGTTGCCGATCCATAGGGTCCGTAAGCAGTTTGCGATACACCATACGCGCCGTTGGCGGTGTGGTAGTAGGAGGTGCTGCCGTAGGGCGTCGGGTAGGGACGATACACCGGATATCCCCCGATCGGGTATCCGATATAGGGCGGATAGTAATATCCGGTGCCGTTGGCGACGATCGCCCCGACGGCCGCTCCCATAATAAAGGCGCCCATGTACCCTGCCGTGTAGCTGGACTGCACGTTCCCGCTCGAGGTGGTCACCTGGGTCACGTAGGTGACGTTGTAGACCGGCGAGCTGGGCGGGATGGAATAAATCACTTGCGGCACGGAGCTCGCCGTGGTCCACGGGCCGTTTGGCGTGGTGGAAATGAACCACACTCCCTGCAAGCACAAATAAAAGACATCGCCCACCTGAATCACTTTGTCCGCAGTGTTGGTCGCGTATTGCATGCTGGTGCCTTCAATGGGCGCGAACTGCGGGTCGCCGGTATAACTCACCTTGGCCTGGGCCGCTGCCGTCGCGGGGTTGATCACCATGGTGGTTGGAATTTGAGCGATCAAGACCGCGTCTTTGGCCTCACTGGTTCCGGGTACGGAGGAAAGAATCGCGCTTGCCGGGCTGGACAACGGGATGTTGGCGAAATCTGCCGGCAGATTCATCGATGCAAATGTCCAGGGACCGTTCAAAGTGGGCGCGCTGAACCAACGGCCCGCAGCGAGATAGTAATACATCTGTGTTGAGCTGTAGACGAAGAGAACGCTGTCCGTGTTGTTGGCGTACACCAGTTGAGTTCCGGGAATCGATGTGTAATTCGGCCGTCCGTCGAACAGGATGACTTCCGAGGGCACGGTGCTGTAAAACACCGCGGGAATGATTGGATTGGCGACCGCGCGAGGCGGAATCTGCTTCCACACGTCAGCAAACTGGGCCGAATAGGGCATGGTGCTGAATGCATACGGCAGCGACATCACGCGGACCCACGGGCCGTGGAGGTCACTTGCGCTCAGCCAGATTTTGTCGACCAGCAGGTAATAGCGCGCCGTCGATTGCTCAAAGAACAAAGGCCACTGCGTGTTGACGACGAACTTCACGGTGGTCTTGGGAAAGTCCGCGAGCACCGGTTCGCCGTCTACGCCGAGCAAAATCGCCGGAGTGTAGCTGACGAAAATTTGCGGGGGATCATTTTTCGTCTCCACTGGCTGCAACGATTGGGGCTTGGGCATGTAGGCGACGATGCGCTCCAGGGAGACATTGAGCGTCTGCGGCAGAAAGGATCGAACCAGTTGATCCAACTGCGCCGTCTTCGCTGGATTTTGCCCGGGGAAAAAGGTGTGATCAATCTTGATGTTGTACACAAACACGATGTGGGTGTCGGTGTTGGCCTGGGTGGATGCTGTTGCCGACAGGGCTCCAACAATCTGCTTGCCGCCCGCCGGAGTTAGCTGAAACGCCATGCGCCATTTGATCTCGGTATAGTTACTCCATTCATCCACCTGCGGTTGGTAGGCGATCAGCGTTCCGCCGGGTCGGACGAACTGGCGAGGCCAGCCTGGGTCCTGGGCCCACGCGGTTGTCAACCATGTGAGTAGGAAAAGTAGGCCGACAAATGTCTTGCAGATTCTCGAGGTTCGCATCACAGACTCCTTCACCGCTGGCGCCAGTTTCGAAAGCAGTGCCGTTATCGGGAAGGCAAGCGAACGTCCGAACTTATGGGAATCTGCCCGGGGACGCAACTCTTTCCACAGCAGCCGTTTGTGTAGAATGCGAGCGTAGCGCGGCAAGTCTCGATACGGCCCCACACCCGATACCTTGGAGGTCCTCCGAAATACCGGAGGCAGGTTTGCGATGCAGGGCAGTTTCAGTTGCAGGGATGAAATGATCCTGCCCGCGAGATCGCCACACCTTACGGAGCGGGGAATTACTCTTGCACAATCCGCCCAGGCGCGAGAAACGCACAAATTCTCAGGATCGCTATTTTCTGACGATCCCGAGTTTATGCATGCGAGCTTCCAGCGTGGTCGGCTTTAGCCCTAGGTGTGTGTCGGGCATAGATTCTTGACGAAGCCGAGAGTGTGTGCGCAGCAGGTTCTGTTTTAGATTGGATTCATGGGCCAGAACTTCATTGCTGACACGGTCAACCAGACGCTGCTGTTTCC
>JBAVOQ010000078.1:0-5063 GCA_049692235.1 Acidobacteriaceae bacterium
ACCAGTCGCACCGCTTCCTCCTTGAACTCAAGCGTGTACCTGCCTCGTTTACCGTTCCTCATCTGCCCGTCCCTTTCGCTATTACAGCAGCTCGCTAAGGGATACGTTTTACGCGGGCAAGGTCATAGACAAGCGTCATGTGAGACTGGATTCATTTGTATTCGATACCGGATGGGACGATCCAAACAGCATCTGGAAATTCAATTCCGGATTCCCTGACGGTTTTGCGCCGGAACGCTCTGCTGCGTCGCACTATAATGCCGGGATTG
Source organism: Acidobacteriaceae bacterium (assembly GCA_049692235.1). Classification (GTDB taxonomy): domain Bacteria; phylum Acidobacteriota; class Terriglobia; order Terriglobales; family Acidobacteriaceae; genus JAKAAZ01. The sequence continues at coordinate 270 of JBAVOQ010000078.1, forward strand.
GAGTCTGGTTTTCACCTTGGGGTGGGTACGCTCCGGGGAAGAGGGAACGTGTTGCCGCAGGCCGCCAGGCAGGGTATGAGGTCATAAACAAAGGGCTTGCTCTCTCTGGAGCCAGGTACTATCAACGCTTCGAGAGCGTCTGCGTCGAGATGGTGGAGAAATATGGTGTCAACTTCTTTAAGTTGGATGGTACCGGGAATGCGAACCATGTTTTCCCGGGAAGTCAGTTTGACAGCGACTTCGATGCTCTAGTTCATCTCATTGGACGACTGCGCACAGCCAAGCCAAGCCTATTCGTAAGCGTCACGACCGGCACTCAGCCCTCCCCGTTCTGGCTCCTCGATGCGGATTCTATCTGGCGTGGGGGCGCTGACCATAGTTTCACTGGAGTCGGCAGTTCCCGCCAGCGCTGGATTACTTACCGCGATGCTCAAACCTACAAGAACATCGTTCAGCGAGCACCTCTGTATCCGCTAAACTCGCTCATGCTGCACGGCATCATTTACGCGCGACTGGCTGACGGTTTAAATACCGATCCAAACGGGGATTTTGAATCTGAGGTTCATTCCTATTTTGGTTCCGGGACACAATTGCAGGAGATGTATATTACCCCTTCTCTGCTCTCTTCTCAAGATTGGGACACCTTGGCCGAAACGGCCAACTGGGCGCGGAAGAATTCAGACACGTTGAAGGATACCCATTGGATTGGCGGCGATCCTGGTCGTCTCCAGGTCTATGGATGGGCTTCTTGGAACACTGACGATCATAGAGGGATCGTCACATTGCGCAACCCTTCCAGTAAGCCTCAGGATTTTCTTCTCGATGTGCGAGATGCATTCGAGTTGCCTACCAATGCTCCCCGTAAGTACATGGCGGCCGCTCCCTGGAAGGACAGCACAATAAGACCCGTCTCATTGATCGCAGGCAAATCTCTACGTATTCAACTAAAACCGTTCGAAGTTCGTACGCTAGACGCCCAGCCCTTGCCATAAATCAAGATCTATCAGAACTGCGGCATATGGACGATGTTATTCGCATTCGTCTTCCGATAATCAAGAAAGGCTCTTGAACGTGAATTTTACAATCCTAGATTGGTCGATCCTGATCGTGTATCTCGCGATCTCCATGGCCGCAGGCTTATACGGGAGGAAGTGGGTATCTGGGATTTCGGATTTCCTTGTTGCCGGCCGCGGATTAGGCACATACATCGGCGTAGCAACGCTTGCAGCGACTGAGATCGGAACAATCACCTTCATGTACTATGCGCAACTTGGATATACGGCCGGCTATTCGTCTTTCATAGTTGGCCTGATCTCCGGATTGGTTATGATCTTTGTCGGACGTTCGGGGTTCGTCGTAAGGAAGCTGCGGGACCTCCAGTTGATGACCGTCCCGGAGTATTTCGAGGTACGGTATAGCCGAAGATTACGCATATTCGCCGGGCTTCTAATTTCGATCGGCGGCATTCTCAACATGGGCGTATTTCTGAGAATTGAAGGCACCTTTCTAGCACTGATCTCTGGAACGTCGCTCGACTATCTCAAGCTCATAATGACGGGTGTGCTTCTCTTGGAACTGGCCTATACGGTTCTTGGGGGAATGGTCTCAATCGTAATCACGGATTTCATTCAGTTTGTGGCCCTCAGCACCGCAACCGTTCTGATTACTCTCTATTCTATTCATGTTGCAGGCTGGGCAAGGATGCATGACGCAGTCGCGGGATCGATGGGAAAGGGCGGTTTTAGTCCACTTGCGAACCCGACATACGGGTGGTCCTTCATCCTCTTCCAGGTCTTGTACTGGCTAGCAGTCGATACGTGTTGGCAGACAACCGCCATGCGAACCTTTTCTACAGTTGATTCGAAAGTGAGCCGCAAGGTCTTCACATGGACTGGGTTCCTCTTTCTTGGTCGCGGCATGATGCCTATGCTGTGGGGAATCGCGGCCTTGGCAGTAATCGGGCCGGGACACGACTCCTTGCAAGCGATGCCCATGTTTCTGGCAAAGATCCTTCCGGCGGGCATTCGTGGCCTGGTGGCCGCGGGAATGCTAGCCGCTACTATGTCAGTCAATAGCTCCTATCTTCTAGGATGGAGCTCGATCATTGCTCAAGATGTCATAGTTCCGGCTCGACAGAAGCCCCTCAGCTCGCGCGCACAGGTTGTCTTGAATCGAGTATGCAATGTCTCTGTCAGTCTGTTCATCCTCTTTTGGGGTATATGGTACACACTTCCTGGTCCGGCTTATTTCTACCTCAACATGACCGCTATTATTGCTCTTGCTGGATCCTTTTCAGGTATTGTGGCAGGGCTCTATTGGCGCCGCTCCAACGTGTTGGGCGGCTACCTGGCGATGATTGGGGGTCTCGCGGGGGCTGTGGGTTTCTTCTTGTTTCACTGGCCTGTCAACTATGCTGGATTTGGCAGCTTCGCGCTCGCTGCACTTGGCATGGTCGCAGGTTCTCTATTAGGGCCTGCAAATAGCAAGAGGGAGATGCGCGGGGTAGGAGTAGCCGGATGACGAAAGTTCTTTCTGCTTCGATCTCTGATCCGGCGAAGGACGCCCATAAGCTTCTTCGCCCACTCCGCCGGGATCTTGTATGTCTGTTACAAGATCTGGTCCGCGTGAATACAGTAGCGATTCCACCAAACGGCGATGAGACACCCGCGCAACTGGTACTACGCAATTTTCTCCGCCGCAATGGCGTTAGCTCCGAACTCTATGAAACCGAGTTTGTAGGCCGATCACGCAGCCCTTGGAAGCACAAAGACCGAAGGTATGCGGGGCGAAAGAACCTCGTTGCACGCATTCATGGGTCCGGCCGCGGCAAGAGTCTACTTCTGAATGGACACATGGATACAGTTCCGGCTGGTAAAGCCCCTTGGGCTGCTTCTCCGTGGTCTGGCAGATCGCAAAAGGGACGTGTCTACGGACTTGGCAGTTTTGATATGAAGGGAGGACTCGTCGCGCAAGCAGGGGTGCTATGCGCGGTTAAGGCCGCCGGGGTACGGCTAGGCGGAGATCTCATCTTCGAGTCGGTTATTGACGAAGAATGGGGCGGAGGTGGGGGAACTCTCGCCGCCCGCCTACGCGGCGATTCTGCCGATGCATGTGTTATCTCCGAAGGGACACAGCTCGATATTTTCCGTGCTACCCGTGGCGGCATGGTCGTAGACCTGTTCATCCAGGCGGGTGATCCAGCCGCCTATTTTTCACAAACCGAAGTACTAAGCCCCGCAATTTCACTGGGCAGGCTTTTGGCATGGGTAGACTCCTGGTCAAAGCGCCGGAAGAAAATAAACAATATCGGAGCCTATGCCGGGTTTCCTGACCCGACCCCGGTGCAGGTCTTAGCCGTAGAGGCGAATCGCTTCGACCCAGAGGTTCCGCTGAGTGTGCCTTCATGCGCAGCGATCCGCGTATATTTTCAGTTTCTGCCACACGAGGACGTTGCCGAAGTTACTCAGCAGATCAAAACTTCACTGAGAAAATTTGCAGCCGCAGATCCGTTCTTCCGTTCCCATCCCATTGTGTGGAAGCCGTTCATTGATCCACCTCTGTTGGGACATGAACTGCCCATCGACCACGCTTGGTGCGAATGCATGATGATCAGCGCAGCTGTAGCTCTGAAGAAAAGACCTGTCGTTACCGCAGCGGCTTATCCGTGTGATGCCTTTCTCATACATCGAGAATTTGGGATCCCAACTCTTTTGTTCGGACCTCGAGGAGGAGGGGCACACAATCCCGACGAATATGTCGAAGTAGAGTCGGTAATACAGACCGCTGAGGTTCTATTGACCGCAGCTTTGCAATGGTGCTCGGCGCACTAAATCTCTTTTGGAGGGGGAATGAGCTCGACACAATTGTGGTGGCGATTTTGGACGGGATGTTTCGTATTAGGCTGTAGCAGCTTCACGCTAATAGCGATCGTTGTTCTCGTCCGCGGAATCGGCGACTTGCGGAAAATGGTTCGCTCTATGACAAGTCGTTCCGGCTCCCCAGGACGATAGTCCGATGCCGGAGTGTTCATCAAACGTCAGTTACTTCTTTGAACGAATGAATGAGGTGCTGCACCACCAGGGCATTCGTATCGGTCGTGGTTGACAATGAGGCAGGTTCCCGAGCCGCGCTGGAACATTTATACAGGCTTGGACATCGCAAAGTAGCGTTCGTAAAAGGGCCAAAGGCAATGACGGATTCTGCTCCGAGATGGAAGGGATTGGTTTCTTTTGCCAAGGAGGTTGGGCTCTCTATTGATGCCAACCTGATACAGGAGATCAATGGAAGAAACTCGAGTTATGAGGAAGGTTTCCAGTTGACAAAAATACTACTCGAAACTAAGAGGGACTTCACGGCGCTAGTGGCATTCGACGATTTGACGGCGTTTTCCGCGATCGGCGCCTTGACCGATGGAGGGCGGAAAGTGCCCGAGGACTGCTCCGTAGTTGGCTTTGACGATATTCTTGGCGCGGCATACTACAACCCGCCACTCACCACGGTTCGGCAGCATTTGGAAATCCAAGGGTCAATCAGCGCCGAGATGGTGAAGTCATTACTCAGCGACCCAAGTGGAAAGAGCGTCGGTTCTAGGCATCGGGTTGTGGCCCCGATGCTGATCGTCCGGAAATCGACAGCAACAAGTTTTTCCCGCTGACGCGTCACAAACACGGCTAGAGCATTTCACTGTTGGGTGTATATTGATTCAGGCGAAGTTCCCGCGACATAACAACGAGGATGGGGAGAGCATATTCGGACGATCTGCGGCGGAAGCTGCTGGAGGCGCATAGTCGTGGG
>JBAVOQ010000079.1:0-28700 GCA_049692235.1 Acidobacteriaceae bacterium
GCAACGGTTGATTCCATCGTCGCCAAACTCGCCCGATGCCGCCAGACTCTGGAACAGATCCAGCCTGGATGCACCATCCCAAAAAACAGGAAACGAATGTCCAGCTAATTCGTGGACACTACACTAGGCTGTGATGTCGGGTAATTCCGGCATGGGTTAAGCTTGCACGGCACGACGCCGCTTTGCAATACGGAGTGATGCCGGGTGGCTGTAGAGAGTTTTTTTGGTGCCCGGAGGGGGGACTTGAACCCCCATGGGATTGCTCCCTGCGGATTTTAAGTCCGTTTTTCGGTTTCTTGCACCAAACTGCACCAAGCTGCACAGACCTGACGGAATTCGCTTCCTGCGAGACGGTACACCTTGAGTAAGTGCGGCAAGCGGTCGGCACCGATCCACGGCGTGGGCTTAACGGAAACGCCAAGGACGTCCGTTAACTTAGCGTGCGAGTTCATGAATATCGGGACGCATTGCGACTCCTCACACCCAGTGCACACTAACATATCAAATGTTGTCGTGCATTTTAATGGTTGAGTTTTGCGGACATGCCACCGGAAGACAGGGAGTAGAACGCGCAGGCCCAATCTCGAGCAACCGCACCGAGGCGAGGCTCCCCGCCCTGGTCCTCTCGATTGCCGATGTCTTGAGTGAGTTAACCACTGAGAATGTCTCTTTGGTCTTGAAGCACAATCCATCAACTTTTTTTGCGCGCCTGGATATGTCTCCACTCCTTGCGATAGAACCCGTCAGGATCGAAGGCAATCACTGTATCTCGATGAACGGAGTCAGATGAGGGTTGAGAGGTCTCGTTCCAGGCGGTTGAGCCGCTCAACGGCGGATTGTACGGCGGGAGACCCTTCTTCTTTCACTTTGCGCGCGCGGTCAAGAGCCTGTGCTGCAATGCGGCTGATGTCCTGCAGCAGCTTGCGAATTTCGACTTCCAGCCATCCCCGGCTTTCCTGGATTCGATCGAGCACGTCATTTTGAACTCGCGCGCTGTTCACTTCTAAAAGATGCCGCAGAAATCTCTCAGCATCGTTGGTGATCATCTTTCGCGCGCCTAAGAGCGGCAAAAAGCTATCGGCGAGCCAGCGCAAGGGCGATGCGGGTTGTGCAGTTCCGATGAAGTTTTCGAAGGTGAACCGGGAGCGTGCGCGAAAGCCCTTCTCCGGATCGAGAGCGTGGGGCATTCTCGTCAGTTCGCTAAGGCCAGAATCTGCAAGTTTCATCAGAAAGCTGTTTCCCAGCTCCACGAATCGGAGAGCCACAGCGCGATACTGGCGCTCGCCTTCTTCCTGTTCCAGCTTGAGCCAGGGTGTAACTTTGCGTTGTGAGATTTTCTGAGCCAGCTGCATCACTCGCCGCCGATAGCGTGGGCCGAAGCCGCGCGGGATGGACGGCAGCTCTTCGCTGAATTCTTTTTTTGATTCCGACCACGCCGAACGGAAAAACTTCTGGTGCCTTTCGATAAGGAGGTCGGAAATGCGCTGTTGCTCCGCCATGAACAAGAAGCTCAGCTCGCGCATGGAGCGCTCAGCCTCATGGATAGTTCGCTTCATGAATTCGATGCGTCGTTCGGATTCTTCGATTGGACGCAGAAGTGCATCGCGATCCTCGCCGATCATCGCCATCAGTTGCTCGCCCAGGCGCTGCAGGCCACGATCGCATGCGGCGCGAACCAGGTTTCTCCCTGAACCTTCAACGAGGTTGCGCAAACTCTTAAGCAGTTCTTCCCAATCTCGTAAGGGGCCGCGGTTTTCCATCCGCTCCGAAGCGCTGACCTCAAACACCTGGCCCATGGGGCGATGCAGCCGTTTTTCCAGGACTTCGCGCGTAAACTTAGCCGCCGCTGCGCGCTCTGGATCGCTGGTGCGATCGGCTTTGTTGATGACCAGGATGAAATCCTGAACTTGCTTGCCAACGACTTCCACCAGCGCCAGCTCCTCGCCTGCGATGGGCGGATCAGCTCCGACGACAACCAATGCCGCGTCAATGTGAGGGATGAACGCCTGCGTGGTTGCCGAGTTTCCAGTAAAGACGGAGCCCAGACCCGGCGTATCCACGAAACACATGCCGGAGCTCAACAAATCGCTGGGCACAAATACCTCCGCGCCGTCGACACACTTTTTGTTTTCGGGGTTCAGCTCTTCGGTCACATATTCCTTCAACTCGGACATGGCAATGTCGTGCCAGGATCCGTCCCGTATGCGAACGCGCGCGTGCAGTTGGGCGCCAAACCGAATTACAGTCGGCACCGCCGTGACAGGAATAAAACCGGTTGGGACAACATCGTGGCCGACCAGAGCGTTGAGCAGGGTGGATTTGCCTCGCTTGAACTGACCGACACAAGCGACATAGAAGCGCCCTTCAGCAACCCGCGCCGCCAGCTCCCGTGCTTCTTCGGCGACCGGCTCAGCTCCCAGGTCCTGAGCGAGGCGGGCGAGTCGCAGCAGACGGGAAGCACCATCCATCGGCGGTATAGTGGTCAAGCGTTCATCCACGGCTGGAAGCGATTCCATTCTGCCTACTCTTTCGTCGGCGCCTGTTCTGCTCCTCGCGAATAACGAATCACGTCCACAAGGGACGTCGCGATCAGACCTTCATTCACCATCGCGTCCAGATGCGGAATCAGTTTTTCGATCTGCTCCTCTGTGTCGACGACGCTCACCATGATGGGCGCGTCTTTGGACAAGCCCCAATGGCTGGCGTGATGGATCCTGGTGCTGGTTCCATATCCCTCGATGCCGCGGTACACGGTGGCTCCCGCGATTCCAAGTTCTCGACACGTAGCCACAATTGCCTCATGGAGCGGATTACCCTGCCATTTGTCATCCTCTCCAAAATGGATGCGCAGCATACGGGCTTGAAACTGTTCTTTCATGGCCTATTCTCCGGTCAGACCTAAGCGTCTTTTTTCTTTGTCGAGGTTGCGGCTTGATTCGTATCCAGGGCGCGATAGGAGTACTTAATAATGTCGACCTCCGACAGCACCACGAGGCCCTCCTGCACCATGCGTTCGACCGTAGGTAAAAAAGCTTGCAGCTTCTCCTCTGTATCGATCACCGAAAGCATGATCGGACAATCGTGAGACAGGTGCAGCGGCTTATCCTTGTGAATGCGGCGGTGGGCACCGTAGCCCAGAATGCCGCGATAGACGGTCACGCCAGCAATGTCGTTGGCACGCATCGCTTCGACCAAGGCATTGTGCAGAGGCTTATCATTCCAGCGATCTGCTTCGCCGATGTAGATGCGCATCAGCCTGGCTCTGCCCTCAATCTTCATGTGCTCGGGAAGCACGGAGGTCTTTTGCTTCGAGGTCTGGGCAGGCTTGGCCACCGTCGTCTCCTGCAGTTCGATCATCCCGCTGCCGGCCATCTCTTCCAGCTTACCGAGCAGTTCGTCAACCTTTTCGCGAGATTCGACAAATTCAATCTTCAGCGGCAAGTGATCGGATATTTCGACGAAGCTCGAGGAATGGATGTGGTGGTCGGCGCCGAACCCTGCAACCCCCTTGAGCACGGTTGCGCCGGAAACTCCTCGATAGAAGAGAAAGTCGAGAATGCTGGAGTAGGTGGAAACTCCATGGTGGGTCGATCCCTCGCTTAAATAGATCGACACCTTGACTGCCTTGCCTGCCTGCAACATGTATCCTCCCTTATCCGTGTAAGCCGCGTTGAGCGACCAGAAACTCGGCGGTTCTTCCTAGCGATCCCCAACCAGTTCTGCCTGTCTCGGGTTCTCTGCTGAGCTGCAACAATTCTTGCGCCAGCCGTTCGCGATAATTTTCGATAATTGCGTCAATTCGAGCCGTGAGACTCATTGGGACCTGACGCCGCAATTTTAATCCGTGTGGGATGCAGAGTGCGGCGTGCGTCCTGAGCCAGTGAGACACATCTTTTTGTTCAAGACAATTCAGAAACTCGCGGATACGCAGATCCTCCTCGGCAACAAGCTCACGGCAGAGATCGCATCCGGAGTCTTTGTTGGAGGCCGAAACCGGTTCTTCGATCAGCCTGAGAAAAACCTTCGCTGCGGATGCGGCGTCTTGCACTGCTGCTAATGCCCATGCATGGAAGTTACATAGGCAACGTATTTCTTTTTCCCGAGCGCTCTGCAGGCGGACCGTCTGAACCTCTTTCAGAAAGCGACAAAAGGGGCAGCCCGGCTCCTGAAGCACCTGCAGGATCGATTGATGAACGGCGATTTGTTTGTGAGTCCTCATGAGATCAGCTCCGCGAGCAGGATGCCGCCAAATACGGCGGCAATTCCGAGAAAGAGACTGCCAAAGGCATACAGAGCAGCCATGGAAAACTCTCCATTGCGCAGGATCGAGACGGTCTCCCACTCATACGACGAAAACGTGCTGTAACCACCGAGAAACCCAATCGGGATAAGAAAACGCCACGCAGGGTTCAGGTTGGTGCGCTTGGCCAGGAACGCCAGGGAAAATCCGATAAATAAACAGGCGGTAATGTTGATGATGAAAGTTCCGAATGGAAACTTTGTTCCGACCCGGCTGGCAACCTCCGAACCCACCCAGAACCTGGCTATCGAGCCGAGCGCTCCACCCACCGCAATATACATATATTTCGACAAAACCCATGCCTCCCTATCAAAGCTTTTGCATAACTTCAGAACTCTCGCCTGCCTCCCAGTTCTTCAGGCGAGCCAGGTCGTCTTCCAGTTGCTGCGCATCGATCGCGTCTTTCGAAGTCCCCGCGATCCTGTGCAACTGGACACGATAAGCATCGGCGTAAGAATTGACCATGAACTCCATCTTGCCGGCTAGGTGTCGATTCCATTGAGACAGCGCCCGTCCGTACAGATGAAGTTCCTGTTGCAGCAGGTCGCCGATACTTTGCCGCAGGTTGCTTTTCATTCTGGCGCGGGCGATACCGTCTCCCAGCAGCATCCAAGGGCCAGCGTGGATTTCGTTGGGAAGCGTTGCCATCTCAAAGCGCGGCATATCGCGGAGGAAACTCTCCATCTCGTCTCGCTCAGGAACGTCGACTCGCCCCATCTCCCGGGCAACACTTTGCAGCGTGTCAATGGCACGCTGGCTTACCCGGCCGGCGTTTCCAATGGATTGCTCCAGGTCTTGCCGAACTGCGTCGTGGATCCATTCGGAAAGTTGCAACGAGGTGACGCGCGCCTCGGACTGAGTTCGCATCCATCGAAGCGCAGTTTCAGCAACCGAGTTCAGAACCAACTCCGCCGATTCCGCAATCTTCACAAAGGCGTGGTCGAGATTCGTGCGCTGTTCACCGATCATGCCGGTCACGTGGCGCAGTCGTTCTTCCAGATCGTGAGCGTCGACTGAAAGAACCTGCTGCGGTCCACGTCGTTTCCGGTTCAGATCCATCTCCAGCGCCGCAATCACCGAATCGCGTAAGGCTCCAATCTTTCTTGCGACCGAGCTGTTCCTGAGACTCCTCGCCTGGTTGAATCTTGGGAGAAGCTCCTCTTCGAAGAATCGATCGAGAAGGATCGAGTAGTCCGAGAGCGAACTGACCGGATGGACGTTCAGATCTAAGCCCAGTTCTTTTTTCAGTTGTTCCTGGATGTAGCCGACAGCCTGATGCAGATCTGCTTCGGAGAGAAGATCTGATTTGCTGAGCAGAACGATGGCGGGAATTCCAGCCTCATACAGCAGGCGCAGCGTTCCGATGTCCTCATCATTCAGCGTAGTTCCAGCATCAATCAGGAGCAGCGCGAGGTCGCATGCGGGGAGATAGGCCAGAGTTTCCGCTCCTCCGCGCCTTGCCAGGGAGCCGAGCCCTGGCGTATCCACCAACACGATGCCGTGCTTGAGGCGCAGCGAAGGAACCTCGACCACGGCTCGAACGACATTCTTCAGATTGCCGGGGTTTCCCTGCTCCGTGACAAGGCTGGAAAGCTCCTCAATGCTGACGAGATTACTTCTGCCATCGCCGTAGGTCACAGCCGCTCGCAACGAAGCTCCATAGCGCAACCTGGTGGGTACGGCTGTGATGGGATTGATGCCGACTGGAAGAACATTCGTGCCCAGCAGCGCATTCAGCAAGGAGGATTTTCCGCTGCTGACGCGGCCGAACAGCGCCACTTCCAAATCGTTGTCCTCCAGCCTCGACGCAAGCGAATCGATGCGCGATCGGAATTCCACCAGGCCATGCCGAGTAGCGATCTGCTCGATGAGCCGCAAAAGTTCCACATCGCAGCCAGTCTCCTCCAGCTTCCGCAGGCGCGCCTCCAGATCCGCGCCGAATTTTTGCCGGATGTATCGCTCCAAACCTTCTACCAGGGAGCGAAGTTCGTAGACCACCCCATTCAACTCACTCGTCGCGTCCTCGGGAACCTCACCATAGCCACGCATGTAGCCGGGTTTGAGTTCCTCAATCGCAATGTCGATGAACGACAAGTCCGTCATGATGGCTCGAACGGCGGGAATCTCTGGTGGGTTCGGCTGCATGTGTTGCCAGGCGAGCGTGCGCAGCAATTGCGAGCGCAAACGAAGGATATGGTCTTCAATGACGCGGGCCTGTGCTGGTGTGATGTCGACAACGTAACGCGGAAAGGGAGATTTGGACGCGGAGGCATGGAGCACACTCTCGATATCGCCAAGGAGCTTGTCGATGTATTGGCAAGTGATCCTGAGACGCCTCCGCTGAGGATCGTTCAATTCCCCAGTGTGGCGTTTCGATGTGTCTTGCGGTGCGGGTTCGGGCACGACTCCTCCAAGTGTGGAACGCTTCGAGGAGTCATCTGCCCGGTTGAGCGGTTTGCGGTGGACTCCAACACCTTCGATCGTTATGCCTTGACGGGCTTCTTCCAGCGGTCGTAGATAGCGGCGCCTGCGTAGCGAGCCTTGCTCCCAAGTTCGTGCTCAATCTCCAAAAAGCGGTTGTACTTTGCAATGCGCTCGCCACGGCTGGCCGAACCTGTCTTGATCTGTCCCATGCCGGTCGCCACGGCCAGGTCAGCAATGCTGGTGTCGTCGGTTTCGCCGGAACGATGCGAGATCACTGCACCGTAGCCGTTGTCACGCGCCATCTGGATGCAGTCCAGCGTCTCAGTCACCGTGCCAATCTGGTTCAACTTGATCAGGATCGCGTTGGCGATTCCATCTTTGATTCCCTGCTGAAAGATGGCTGGGTTGGTGACAAAGTTATCGTCGCCGACGAGTTGGATCTTGCCGCCAAGTTCCTTGGTGAGCTGCTGCCAGCCAGAGCGATCGTCTTCCGCAACCCCATCTTCGAGGGCCCATATCTCGGGATACCGATCAAGCAAGATTTTCCAGAAGTCGACCATCTGTGCAGGCGACTTCCTGCTTTTGTCCGACTTTTCGAAGACATACGCTCCATCTTCAAAAAACTCGCTGGTAGCCGGGTCCAGGACGATGACCAGGTCTTTGCCCGGCTTGTAACCGGCCTGATGAATGGCTTCGAGAATCAGTTCGATGGGCTCTTCATTCGATTTCAGCTGCGGCGCGAATCCGCCTTCGTCTCCGACCCCCGTGCTGTAGCCTTTCTTGTGTAGCACGGCTTTGAGAGCGTGAAAGGTCTCGGCGGCCGCGCGCAGTCCCTCGCTGTAGCGAGGCGCGCCGACTGGTGAAATCATGAACTCCTGAAAATCCACGTTGCTGTCAGCGTGGCTTCCACCATTCAGCACGTTGAACCATGGCGCCGGAATTAGATTGGCAGCCTCGTTTCCCAGACTGGCATAAAAAGGGAGTCCTCGGTCTTCCGCCGAAGCTCGTGCAACGGCGAGCGAAACACCCAGGATTGCGTTGGCTCCCAAGCGTGCCTTGTTCGGCGTCCCATCCAGTTCACACAGCTTCTTATCCAGTGCCCTCTGGTTATTCGCATCGAATCCGCGAATTGCATTCTGAATTTCACCTTCAACGTGACTCTTCGCCTTCAAGACACCCTTGCCGCCGTAGCGAGCTTTGTCGCCATCGCGCAGTTCGACAGCTTCGCGTCTGCCGGTGGATGCGCCCGACGGAACCTTCGCCGTTGCCTTGACGCCGTTGGCCAATGTCGCCGTGACTGCGAGGGTTGGATTGCCGCGTGAATCGAGGATTTCGAGTGCTTCAAGTTTTGCAATTTCAGACATGGTAATTACGCTTTCCCGACCGATCGGTCGCCCGCTGTTAGGAGTTCCAAGTTTTGAGTTGAAGGTAGACACACCACTGCGTTTTGCCGAGAAATCGCCAGGTTGCATTCGAGGGCGAACGGCAGCCAGAACAGCGCCGAGCAAAGCGACAACGTCAATTGAATCCAGACAAATGTCATGGATAAAAGCTCCAAGATTTATGTTCGGGGATACTCGCCGGGACATGGCTCCGCAACAGGTTCCCCTGTCAGGAGTCATCATCTGTCCGGCCTATTGGAAGGGACAGCGGTTAAAGGTGAACTCCCTCACCTAACCAACACTCTTTTCTATTCCCTTGCCGTTGTCGTGTCAACTCAAGCGACGGGTTTTTATCTGGAGTTTCACTCGACAGTAACGGTACACATAAAGACAGAAAGCGCGATGCGACCTTCCGGTGATCTTGACAATCCGAGGGAGACAGTTGAGGATCATGTACGAACAATTCTTCTGGTGATGAAGTCCACCGTTAACCGCCTTCATGGCTGATGACTCCTCCACCTAACGGAGAGTCGCGCCATGAAGATGAATCCGCTACACCCCCGCCAGCCGCACAAAAATCGACATCTTCCTCCGCAATCAACTGCCCCAACTCGTCTTACACGCTGCAAGCGCGGGAGAATGGCATGATTCTCTCCGATGTTCTACTGCAAATTCTTCAAGTCCTTTGTGTTTTGCTGCTGGCGCCGCTGCTGCAAGGCTTCATTTTGAAAACGGAGGAGCGCGTCCAACGCAGCCGAGGGCCCAGTCTTTTCCAGCCTTATCGCGACCTATGGAAGCTGTTTCATAAAGAGTGCGTCGCTCCAGAAACGGCGTCGTGGATTTACTTCGCCGCACCGATCATCGCGTTCACGGCCATGATGACGGTGCCGATTCTGATTCCAGTCCTGACCGATCGGCCGTTGCCGCTTTCGGACATGGGAGACATGCTCGGTGGCGGCATGATCCTGACCCTCGGATCCTTCGCAATCATTTTGGCCGGCCTTGACACAGGAAACGTCTACGGCGGCATCGGATCGAGCCGAGCTGCAATGCTGACGATTCTGGCAGAGCCGACGCTGATCCTGGTGCTGGTCGGAATCAGTCTGCTGGCAAAGGCGATGCTGCCATTCGTTGTGAATCATCTGTTGCTGAATAGTCTTTCGATCTACTGGAGCCCGGCCCACGTCTTTCTTGTGCTGGGATTTTTTGCCTTGCTCCTCGTGGAAACTGATCGATTGCCGGTTCACTCCAGCACGCACATCGAAATCTACATGATTGACGAAGCCCGCATCCTGGAATACTCGGGACCGCTGCTGGCGCTGCTGAAATGGGCTTCCATGATGAAGCAGGTGATCCTCTACACGATCTTCTGCAACGTATTTTTGCTTCCCTGGGGAATGTCGCAGGCCGGCACGCCGCTCGGTGAACTCGGTTCCCTTGCAAGTTTAACGATCAAGTTTCTGCTGGTGGCATTGACCGTTGTCGTGGTCGAAACAGTGCAGTCGCGCCTTCGCTTCTATCGCTATCAGGAGCCGCTGGCGGCAGGATTTTTGTTCGCCGTGCTTGCCATCGTGTCCAGTCAATTGCTATGAGGAGCGTCCAATGTTTCTCGCGCATGTGAATTCGCTGCAGGCATCGATCTTTAGCTCCCTGGCTATCTTGAGCCTGCTGCTGGCTTTTGTCATGCTGGGTTCTCACTGGCTGCGAAATTATGTCTACGCCTTTGCGGTCGAGTCCTGGCTGATTGCCGGATTGTCTGCCGCCGTTGGATATTTCGGAGGATACCCGGAGCTTTATGCGATCGCTTTTCTGACGGCGATCTTCCGCGGACTTGTGTTGCCGTATCTGCTGATGCGCATCATCGACAGATTGCATGTCAAACGCGAAGTACATGCGATCCTGCAACCAAGTTCGAGTCTCGTGGTGGGCGCGCTGCTGGTGATGTTTGCCTTTGTCATTGCCAATCACATGAACCACCAGGCCGCTCCTGCCGGCTATGTGGTCGTGCTCGCGTTGACCATCATGATCTCAATGAAGTTCCTTGGCTTCCTGATGCTTTCCGTGAGAAATGAGGCGGTGAGTCAGATCCTCGCTCTCCTCGTGCTGGAAAACGGCATCTTTCTTGGATCTCAAATTCTCGTCCCCGGCATGCCGATGCTGATCGAGATTGTGATTCTCTTCGATCTGCTGATCGTAGTCGCGTGCTTCGGGATGCTGGTCCGTTTTCTTGTCGTTCACGCAGGCACAACAAGCAGCCGCGAGCTGAAGCGGCTGGTGGGTTGAGATGGTACAGACCCTCGTCATCCTGCTGTTTGCCGCGCCTTTGGCGGCTGCGATCATTTCGCTGGTATCGCGCCACACTCGCGCGGCCGAATATTGCACGGTCGTGGCCGCAGTCACTGACATGGTCGTCAGCATTCTTTTGCTGGTCTCTGTCATGCGCTATGGTCCAGCGCTGTGGTGGCGGTCGTATATCCAGCTCGACGCTCTGGGCGCATGGGTCATCCTATGTATCTCGGTGGTATATGCCCTGTCTTCGATCTATGCCGTCGGATACATGCGACTGCTTGATGAGAACGATCGGCTGCCTTTGTTCTATGCATTATTCTCCGGTTTCGCCTTCACCATGCTCGCAGCCTGCGTGATGAATAACGTCGGAGTCTTCTGGATCGCGATCGAACTAACGACGCTCATCAGTACGTTTCTGGTGGGATTCGAACGCGAGGCGGAGAGCACGGAAGCAGCGTGGAAATATATCATCGTTGTTTCCAGCGGCATCAGCCTGGCGCTCCTCGGCACCGTATTGTTTTACTGGGGCGGTTCGTTCGTGTTGGGCGCGACCTACGCCATGACCTGGGCGGCGCTTCATCATTCCGCGCCTCAGGTCTACCCGCCACTGCTGACGGTGTCATTTCTCCTGGTGCTGGTGGGCTATGGCACGAAAGCAGGATTAGCTCCCATGCACACATGGCTGCCGGATGCGCACAGCGAATCTCCAGCGCCAGTCTCCGCCATGCTGTCGGGCGCGCTGCTGAATGCCTCGATGCTCGGCATCGCGCGGTTCCTGGGAGTGGTCAGCGGCACTTCCACCAGCAGGCTTGCGCATACGGCGGTGGTTTGCTTTGGAATTTTCTCCTTTGTCATTGCCTCACTGTTCATTGTGCGACAAACAGGCATCAAGCGGCTCATGGCCTACTCCAGTGTGGAGCATATTGGTGTGCAGGCGCTTGGGCTCGGTTTTGGCGGCGTTCTTGGCATCGCGGGTGCGCTCTACCACATGCTGAATCACTCATTGAACAAGTCGCTCATGTTCTTCGGCGCAGGAAACGCCATGCGCGCCTATGGATCGAAGGACATTGTTGATATTCGCCACGTGCTTCGAACCTTTCCTGTGACCGGCATTCTTTGGCTGCTGGGCGCGGTGGGCATTGCAGGTGCCCCACCGTTTGCGCTGTTCCTCAGTGAATTCACTATCCTTCGCGCCGGGATCGCGGGGCCTTATCGATGGGCTGCGGTGCTG
Organism: Acidobacteriaceae bacterium; assembly: GCA_049692235.1. Taxonomy (GTDB): domain Bacteria; phylum Acidobacteriota; class Terriglobia; order Terriglobales; family Acidobacteriaceae; genus JAKAAZ01. The sequence goes on from JBAVOQ010000079.1 coordinate 11,627, forward strand.
TTTGTCATTTTCCTGATCGTCGTTTTTATTGGGTTTCTTTCTCATTTTCGCGCGATGTACTTCGACGACTCGGAAGAACCGAATGTGCCCACGGCGCGGCTCTCCGGTCTGGTGTGGAGAGCGTTGCCGATGTGGCTGTCATTTGTTCCGATCCTGATTCTTGGGCTGTGGTGGCCGCGCGTATTGTGGAACATATTCATCACCATCTCTGCCGGCCTGACCGGAGGCGCGCGATGAAGGGCACGGTGGAGCGGCGGTTGCGCCCCGAGGAGATTCCGCAGGCATGCGCAGAGCTGGTGAAAGCTGGCGCGCGTCTGCAAATGGCCTATGCATGGTTTCCCGAACCTGGCCGGTCAGTGGAGATTGTCTACCTCGCGGCTGCCGCACCGCAGGAGCCCTATGTCCTTCTGCGTTGTCTGCTTCCCGCCGAGTCTCCACACGTGCAGTCGCTCGCCCCACAAATCCCCTTGCTCGGTTGGTATGAGCGCGAAATCCATGAGCTGTGCGGCATCACCTTCGATGGACATCCGGAGCCTCGGCCGCTGGTACTGCACGAAGGCGCACACCCTCCCATGCCGCCACTCGACCCGCGATATCAGCCGGACAGAATGATGCCGTTTACCTCGGAGCCATGGGACCGTCCTCCGGTTGAAGGCGACGACGTGCAAACGCTGCCCTTTGGCCCGGTGCGGGCCGATGTGCTGGAATCAGCCCAGATTTTTTTCTACTACATCGGAGAAGCGATTCTTCATTGCCACCCTCGGCTGTTCTTCAAACATCGCGGCATGGAGAAGCGATTCGAGGGGCTTTCCCCAGCAATGGGCGTTGTGTTGGCCGAACGAGTTTCAGGGGTGGACACGGTTGCGCACTCGCTGGCATATTGCCAAGCGATCGAGGTGGCTGGCGAGTGCAAAGTGCCGGAGCGTGCGCTATTCGTCCGCACCATTCTGGCGGAGCTGGAGCGACTCTACAATCACATGCAATATCTCGGGTATCTGTGCCACACCACAACGCTGAAGGTTGGAGAAGCGCAGGGGAAACTCCTCTCTGAGCAATGTAAGCAGATCAATGGCTTGCTCACCGGGAGTCGCTTTCTGCAGGGTATTCTTCAACCGGGCGGGTTGCGACGCGATCTTGACGTGAGCAATTTGCCTGCAAAGTTGAGGAGCTTGGAGCCTGAAATTATCACATACATGCGGGCACTGGAGGAAACGAATAGTCACCTCGACCGCTTGATCACAACAGGCCGCTTGCCTCAGCAAACTGCCTACGATCAGGGAGCTACCGGGCCGGTCAAGCGAGCCTCCGGCATCCGACGTGATCTTCGCTGCGACCATCCTTATGCTGCCTATGAGCAGCTCAAAGTAAAGATGCCGGTACGCAAAGAAGGCGACGCCCATGCACGCGTGCAGGTTCGTATGGGAGAGATTCGCGAGAGCCTTTCTCTCATCATCCGTGCAGCTGAAAATATTCCGAGCGGCCCCGTATTTTCCGAAATCGCATTTCCAGCGGGCGCAGAAGGCATGGGATGGTGCGAAGGGTCGCGCGGGTCAACGTATTACTGCGTGCATCTCGACGAGGCAGGCCGGTTGGCGCGGGTCAAGATCAAATCGGCATCGTTTTCCAACTGGCGCGTTTTTCCATTGACGGTGCACGACACCAACATGATGGATTATGCGATTAACGAAGCGAGTTTTGGCCTGACCATGGCTGGCTGCGATCGATAGAGCGGAGGAGTAGTTATGCCGGTGTGGACACTGTACGGAATCAGCCGCGGAATCGCGACGACCGGCTGGCCGAAGAAAGACGGTGCAACGGCCCAGCCCGGAGTGCTCGGAATGCCGCGCTATCATAGCGACCGCTGCCACGAAGGGTGTCGCGCGTGCGCCGATGTTTGCCTGCCGGGAGCTATCTCCATTGAGCCGCAGGAATCTGGGGAACGGCTTGCCCTGGATTATGGCAAGTGCATCGCCTGCCAACTCTGCACGGAGGCTTGTCCGAACGATGCGCTGACAAAATCTGAGGACTGGGCGTTTGGCGTTCGGAAGCGTGAAGACCTGATCTGGGCGGAGGCGCTTAAGTCCGCTGCGAGTGAAGAAGTCACCCGAAAAATCCAGAAATATTTCGGACGCAGCCTTCACATTCGTCATGTCGATGCCGGTTCCTGCAACGGATGCGAGTCTGAGCTGCAGGCATTGAACAATCCGTATTACAACCTGCACCGGCTGGGTATTTTCTTTACTCCATCGCCCCGCTTTGCCGATCTCCTGTTGGTAACCGGTCCGGTGACGTACGCGATGCGGGGTCCGCTGATGGAAACCTACAATGCCATGCCTGATCCGCGCTGGGTCATGGCGATGGGAACCTGCGCCGTGTCCGGCGGAGCCAGCGGTGGAGGATATAGCTGCGGGCACGGCGTAGAGGAATTCCTGCCGGTAGACATCTATGTGCCCGGGTGCCCTCCAAACCCGGCAGCGATGATTCACGCGCTGTTATTGCTGCTCAACCGTGCCAGCCAGCATGTTCAAGGAGGCCAAGTTGCTCGCTGACCTCCTGCTGCTGATGGCTTTGTTGTGGCTGGCGTCTGTTGTGGCCGCTCTGATTGAGCCGCGCTGCACAGTGGCTCGCGTCGGAATTGTCCTTGGCTGCGCCGTTGGCATTGCTGCCTGCCTCATCGGTCTGCCCGGCGAGTCAGCTACATTCTCGCTGGGCGTTCACTTAAGCGACACACCGGTTCAATTCAAGTTGACAGCGGGCGCGCTTTGGCTGATGCTCTTCGGGCTTCTACCCGTGCTGTTTGCTGCCGCACTGGGCACAAACGCGGCTTCGTTATGGGGAGGGAAATGTTGGTTCGTAGGCCTGGCCCTCACTTTGCTCGGCGCGGTAGGCGTGCTCGGGCTTCAGGATGCCATGTCCTTTCTCATCGCGTGGGAGGTGATGAGCGTCGGCGGAGCAGTCATGGTTCTGGGTGAGAGCCGTTCGCAACGCGCAGGCTCACCTGTCCTGTTTATGCTCGCGCTGCTGGAAGTGGGCGCTGTTGCAATCCTATTGGCTCTGCTGCTGCTGGGCGCCCGCACTGGCTCCTGCTCGTTTGCCGGTTTTTCCTCGCCAGATGCCGCCTCGGCCCCATTTTCTCTTCTACTGGGATTGCTGTTGCTCTTCGGTTTCGGAGCGAAACTCGGCGTGCTGCCCTTCTACGAGTGGTTTCCGGCTGCCTACGGTTCTGGCAGCGGAGCGACCGGAGTGGTCTTTTCCAGCATTGTCCTGAATGCTGCTTTCTACGCGCTTGCCCGTGGCGTCCTAGAATGGCTTCCTCGCTCTGGCGCCTGGACGAAGAGCGTCGCCGGGATCATGATTTTTGCCGGTGTTTTGAGCGCGATCCTGGCCATCTTCAATGCCTTTCAGGAGGAAGACTGGCGGCGTATGTTGAGCCTATCCTCAGCGGAGAACGCCGGAGTCGCGGTGGCCGTTCTTGGCGTTTCATGGCTTCTTCTTGCCTGTGGACTTCCTGCGCAGGCGGGACTGGCATGGATTGTTTGTCTCTTGCATCTGGCTGCTCATAGCCTTGCCAAAGGCACCTTGTTTCTCACCGCGGATGGAGTGAATTCCATTAACGGCAGCTACACAATTGTGCAGAGAGGCGTGTTGCGAAACAATCCCGCCATCCTGGGTATCGGTGCGCTATTTGCGGCGATGAGTCTGGCCGCGTTACCTCCGCAGGCGGGCTTCGTCAGCGAGTGGTACATCTTCCAAACGCTGTTTCATGGAATGCAGGTGAAAGATCTGCCCGCCCGCCTCACCATGACTTTGGCAGCAGCCGGTCTGGCGTTGGTCGCAGCCGTCGCTCTGGCGACGTTTGCAAAACTGTTTGGAATTGGCCTGCTTGGCGACGGCCATGTTTCTACCCGCCGTTTCTCCGCCGCACGCAGCGCAAGTATCTTCTTCCTCGGCCTGTGCGTGCTGGCTTTGGCTGTCGGCATGCCCTGGTGGCTGCATGCGTTAGGACGCGGAAGCGTGGCCATCTTCGGCATCGATGCTGCGGCACAGATGCGGGACGGCTGGCTCCTGGTTCCGCTGAGTGGCAAGTTTGCCTTTATCTCGCCGACAAAGATGATCTTGGTATGTCCTCTGCTGGCGCTTCTCCCGATTGGATTGTTTCTGATGCGACGGCGGGCGTTTCATGTTCGCCGTGTACCGATTTGGTCGGGTGGGCGCCGCGAAGATACGCGAGAGATTGCCACCACCTCCCTGGCATTTTCAAACGCGCTGCGCACATTCTACGGATTCATTTACGGGCCGACGCACAATCTGGAACGCGAGTACGATCATGGACCTTACTTTGTAAAGAGGCTCATCTTCAATCAGGAAGTTGCGCCGATCTTCGGGCCTTACCTTTTCTCGCCTGTGGTGAAAGCCACTCGCAAGATTGCTGAAACAGTCAGCAAGTTGCAGTCAGGCTACCTGAATCTCTATAACGCGCTGATCGGGATGCTCCTCGTGCTGATTCTCGCTCTGGCGTTGTTTTACAAGTAAACGACCTGACTGTTTTGAGTCAGCGTGATGCGTCGCTTTGTACCGGAAAATCCAACATGTGGTCGATCGCGCGCCACATCGGATTCAGCAAATTGGGCTTCGCACCCGAACGGAGTAATTCATCCCTCCTTGCTACCGCCATCGAGCGGGCAAGAGATTTCCATGCCTCTAAGATTTCGATTGCGCGAGCCTCCTGAAGCCAGTTACACCCAGGCAAAACACGAAAAATATTGGAAACGATGGCTGCGTGCTCCTTGGCCGGAGCATGGCGCATTCCAATCTCGGCGTAAGCAAGAACAATCTCGGTATCGGCCCACGTAAGATAAGGCCGTATCGAATTCCAATCCGACTGCGAGATTTCCATTTCTGAGAGTAGTGCCAGGGACACTTGCAACTGCCGCAATATAGACGGGGACTGCTGTTCTTCCACGCGCTTCTCGTTCAAAAGTTGAAGCGCGAATATCTTTGTGCGCTGAGGCGTTTTTCGCAGAGCTTCTTTTGCCGCGTTTCCGTACATGTCGTCCCGCAGAACATGAAAGAGAACAGGCACGGCCTCTGTCCGGCCAAACGTCCCAAGCGCTTCGACAAGACCCAGGGAGGCACGTTCACGAGCGCATACCAACAGAACTTCGAAGAGTTCCTGCGATGGCCAACGCAGGAGCTCCTTCGCTGCGGTGCCGCGCACTGTATCTTCTGCCATTGCGACCGCTGGATCGCCTGGGAGTTTCCAATCTCGAAGATATTGCAGCAAAACATGCTCTGCTCCGAGGCCCCCAAGTGCACGCACGACGCGGCAACGGGCCACGGCAATCGATTGAGGTTCAGCTTCAAGCAATGCACTGGAAAGAAATGGAACCGCGCGACTGCCACATGCAACCAGGATGTCGACGGCCAGGTCTCCGTCCGTCAGCGACTCAAGCGCCGCAACCAGGCGGCGAATGCTTGCGTCCGTCAAGTCCCAGATGGGTCGACTGCTCATATGGCAACTACGCTCTCCGTTGCCCGATCTATATACCAATCTTCCCGTGTAAGAGGCATGTTGCTCCTGCCGCGGTCGGGGCGGCACAGCAAGGTTTGATAAACGCCGAGACTGCCGCGCTCGAAGGCAGCCGCCGAGCCAGCCATATAGAGCTTCCAAATTCGAAATGTCGATCTCGGCACATATCGCAATGCGAGCTCCTTGTGGGCTTCCAACCCTTGTATCCATAGCCGCAGTGTCTTGGCATAGTGCTCGCGCAGATTTTCTACATCGCGAACTTCGAATCCCGCTTGTTCCGCAGCTTGCAGCGCCTCAGAAATTGGCACCAATTCACCATTCGGGAAGACGTATCGATCGATGAAAGAATGTTTGCGAGATTGCTGCTTACAGGATCGTGCAATGCCATGATTAAGAAACACGCCCCCGGGTCTTAGAATGCTGTGTGCAATCTGAAAATATGCCGGCAACAAGTTTCTGCCCACATGCTCGAACATCCCCACGCTGGCTATCTTGTCGAAGAATTCTGGGGTCTCGGTAAGAGTCCGATAGTCGCACAGTTGAACGCTACAGCGCTGTTGCAAATGTGCTCGATTGATGCGTCCGACTGCGACGGTAGCCTGCTTTTGACTGAGAGTGATACCCGATGCAGCGGCTTGATATTCGGATGCGGCATGCAAAATCAAGCTGCCCCAACCGCAGCCTATATCGAGGAATCTGTCGCCCGGCTGTAGCCGCAGTTTGCGACAGATGTAGTCAAGTTTATTTTTCTGTGCAACATCCAGGGAGTCCTCCGCGTGAAGAAAATATGCGCAGGAGTAGACGAGAGAAGGACCGAGCCATGGAAGAAAGAATTCCGGCGGCTGATCATAGTGATAGGAGATGGCTGCGCGATCCCCCGAACGCGAATGCTTACGACCATGCCCCAATCTTAGAATTCGATAGCTGATTGCGCTTAGATTCTGCAGCAAGCCATACCACCAGCCGAGAGGTTGCTCCAAGACATGTTCTAAGAGATCAAAAGCTGAGACCAAGTCGCCTTCGACATCGATGCCGCCTTCGACAAAGGCTTCTCCAAGCGTCCACTCACTGGGATCAACAAATAATTGCTCCAGCGCATGTCGCGTACGAAATATTACGGTAAAAACCGGGGATTGATTTTCAGAGGAGCGCCACGACCATTCGTCCCAGGTTCGAATTGCAAAGGGGGCGCCAGAATACGTTTCAAAAAGTCGATCCAAAATGCGTAAACGTTTACGATTTTTAGAATCTCCGGAATTCGTCATCGTACCTTCCTGTTGTCGCCCGGTCTATGTACCCTGCCGCTTAACTCAACAATTTTTACTGCGCGACTAGCATGCGCGGGGGGACGGCTGCGCCCGTTCTCAGCAGATAGATCAGATCTCTCTGAATGTCCGTACTCACCGGCATGTCTTTGATTGCCGCCACTGTAGACTCAACGGAATAGGAATATCGCTTCAGCGTGACCTTCCCGTCCTCCCAAATCGCGTAACAGGCTTCTGGATTTCCGGTTTTCGGTTGGCCGAGGCTGCCAGGGTTGACGAGAGTTTTCGAGCCAATCTGACGTATCACAGGGATGTGCGTATGACCTGTCAGCACGATATCGGCATCGACCCATTCCAACTCTTTGACCCACCGATCGGAAGTTGCGGCGCAGTAGCCATAGAGTGGATCGGTCGGTGTCGCGTGAACAAGATAGAACCGTGATTTCTCGATCGTCAATTCCTGCTGCACCGGGAGCTGTTGCAGATATTTCGCATCCGCTGCGGAAACTATGTGCACTGTGTAGCGCAATGTGGCGACGGCCATGCGCAGGAAAGGCTCAGAACAGTGCGGATCCGTTCGATACCCCGCAGCCTGATCGTGGTTTCCACGTATGCAGTAGGCGCCGTGTTCCCGCACCCATCGGATCACCTCTCTCGGGCTTGGGCCATAGTCAACCAGGTCTCCCAGACATAGGATCCGGTCGCAGTCTCGCTCGGGAAAAGCCTCCAGAGCAGCAATATTCCCATGAATGTCCGAAATAATGGCAATTTTCATCGTCCCAACCTCCATGCTCCCAGAGACATGCGGTGTCTCATGGGATCTACACAGGTTTTACGGGGCTCTAGTTAGGAGACACAACTCCGTGACGAGAACCTCGTCAGGAGTCATCATCTGCCTGTTCGGAAGGAACGAAGGACAGCGGTTGTGGGCGCACTCCTTGCCCAACCCAGAATACTATTGCGTACAACTTTTTGCCACAATGAGTTGATGGAGTTGTTGCGAAATGCACTGCAGACCTTTCTGGTCGAGACAGAAAAGAGAGAGCGTCTGTGAAAGCTGAATGCGTGCATTGGGCGACCTGCCGGGAGAAGTGAGGATGTACCTGCCAAAGATCTATACCCCCGCAGCGCGCAGCTACCGCGTGCGATATGCGATCACGAATATTATGCGTGACCGCGTGGTGAACGAGGGCGCCTTCAAGGCTTGCTTCGAAATGGACGATGAAGGCGAGGTAGTCTGCGCAATCCTACGCCGAGGTCTGAAGAATCCTAAATTGCGGGCTGCGCTCGAGAGAAGCCATCTCATCAATCTCACTGAGTGGCTTACCCTTCATTCTGAGTACTCCGAGGCATACCACAGAACGCCTACCCATATCCCCCAAAAGGGGCTTGAGCCGCACATGCGCGCTTCCGCTTGCAAAGGACGAAAGACGCCATAGGCTTCCTTATGCTGAAAATTAGCCAGCAAACGCGCTTGCTGTCAGATAGTTCCTATTCCATGGCTCTTTTCGCGGCGACAAACAATGGAATGGCGGCAAGTTCCGCCACCAGGCAGAAGGCGATCACCGCAGCAACCGAACGGTCATACAGAAGACCGATGACGACGCTGCCTCCGAACCAAAACAGCCCGTAAGCTCCAGTGAACAAACCGTAGGCAGAAGCGCGGCGGTCGACCGAAACCATCGTAGCCACCGCCGCGGGAATGATGGACTCATGCACTCCCATCCCCAGCCCCCACAGAGCAGCGCCAATCAGCGCCATCCAGAACCCACCCAGGAACACCAGTGGAGCAAAGAGCGCCGACAGTATCGTCAAGGGGATCAGGATCGAAATTCCAAACCTGTCGAACAGCTTGCCAAAGACAAGCGATCCCACTCCGCTGACCGCCATCGCAACGGAATAGAAGATCGGAATCCACACCGTCCTGACAATGGCAGCTTGCTGGAAATGAAACGCGATTATCTGGAAATCGGCATAACCCGCAGAGACCAGAGCGGCTCCCGCTAAATAAATCCAGAACACGCGAGGAAGTCCTGATGCGCGCATCTCTGGCGCCTTGACCTCCAGATCTTCAGGACGTGGATAAAGGAGCCGTGCGACGGAGAGTAGGATCAGCGTCACGATGGCGGGAACAAGAAGGGTGCCGAACGCGAGTCGATAATCGCCGTGATGCATCAGTATCAGCGCGACAAGCAATGGGCCAAACAACGCTCCGAACTGATCGAGGGCCTCGTGCACCCCGAACCCCCAGCCGAACCCCATCTCTTTCGCAGCGTGCGAAAGCATCACGTCCCGTGGAGGATTGCGAATCGCCTTTCCCACACGTTCCAGCAGAATAAGCAGCGCCGCAATTTTCCAACTGCCCGCGAGCGCCAACAGCGGAACCGCCGCCATCTGCACGATGTAGCCGAAAAGAGCGATAGGCCAGAATCCACGGGTACGTTCACTGATACGCCCGGAAAGCGGTCGCAGCCCATAGCCCAGTAACTCTCCCAGACCAGCAACAGTGCCGACGATGGCTCCGGTTGCGCCGAGTGTTTGCAGAAACGGGCCAGTAATGGATCGCGATCCCTCATACGTGAAATCGGCAAAAAAACTGACAACACCGATCATGAGAACAAATTTCAGAGCGGTTCTGCGTTTGGCCGAATTCGTGATGTTTTCGTCTTGTGGAATCATTGCGCTCATAAAACTTAGGATGGTTCGATCTTAAAATCCGTTCCTCTGAAATTCCTAATCCGTGTGGAATGGGAGAAAGGCCGACATCCTACTCCTGTCGATCTGCCCTTCTTCGCCCTGAAAATTTGATTCCATGATGGGCCTCCTCTCGAAACCCGTTGCCACGGTGGGCGGGCTATGTCATGATTGGGTTGGCGAGGGAATCCGCCTTGAAGCGCCTTCCGAAATGGAACGGCTAATGACTCCTACATTCGGTGTAGGAGTTTTTATTTTTTGCTCCTGCGCCACTATCTCGAAGGGGCAAACGTGACTGACTACCTCGATATTCCCATCGGCGAGAATGCGCCGGAAATCGTGACCGCTGTCATTGAAATCCCGCAGGACAGCGTGAATAAGTACGAATACGACAAGAAGCTGCGTGTCTTCCGTCTAGACCGGAACCTCCACTCCCCCGTCCATTACCCGGGCGATTACGGTTTTATTCCGCGCACGCTGGCGGAAGACGGCGATCCATTAGACATCCTGATTCTCGGAGATGCCCCGACATTTTCCGGGTGCATTTATTTTGCCCGGCCGATTGGCCTGTTTGAAATGCTGGACCAAGGTGCGCACGACGAGAAAATTCTTGCCTATGCCACCGGGAACCCACGCTTCAGCAGCATCCAGGATTACACCGATGTTCAGCCGCACATTCTTCGCGAGGTGGAGCATTTCTTTTCCATCTACAAAGACCTGGAAGGAAAGCGAACCCAAGTGCTGGGCTGGAAAGCAAAGCAGACCGCCCTGGAAGTGATACAACGCAGTCACACACGCTTCATGACAGAAAGCGTTGCATAAGAGATGCGTGCGATGCACGGGCCTGCACTCGACTCCACGCCGAACGCTCAATATATCGCCGCGGTGGAGCGCACCGAGGAGATGACGCGGTTGCTGGCACAGGCGCATCGGCGGAAATCCATGCTGCTCTTTGGGCCGGAAGGTGTGGGAAAAACGCGCCTGCTGCAACGCTTCGTAAAGCTACAGCCTCTCGCACTCTACGTAGACCAAACGCACGCGCCGCGTGATTTGATGCTGGCACTGGTCGACAATCTCCGGAGCCTGCCGAAGATGGGAATCCATCTCCCGGCGGATCCAAAATCGCTGAGCACTTCTTCTCTCAAGGGGATTGTCCGGAGGGCATTGGATCAGCATCCATTTCTATTGGTGCTCGATCAACTGTCCGGCCCCTCGCGTGTCGTCACCGGAATGATCAAGGAAATGAACCATTACGGCCGCACGCCTGTCATATTTGCGGCGCGTACACCACACATGGAAGATATTGGAACTTTGTTGCCGATGTGCGCGGACCGTTCGGAACGGACCGAGCTAAAAAATCTGACATCTCACATTGCTTTGGAATTCGCCCGGAGAGAAGCGGAGAAGATGGAGCTTTGGGCCGCCAATCTGGAAGATGCGTTGTCATCATTCATTGAGTGGAGCCAGGGCAATCCAGGAAGTATTTTGCAGATGTTGAAGATGGCACAACTCCCCGAATACCGCATCGAAGATCAAATCAAAGCCCACGTGCTCTACCTTGATTTCCGCATGGGCACCGCAAACGCGCAGCAGTTCCATGCGTGATGGTCTAAATTCCGGTTGAGCTTTATGCGCGAGGCAACGTCTCGATAGATGGTTCTGCAACCTCCCCGAAGATACGCTGATACAAATCCGCGCCATAACTAGTAGGCAAGGGCTCGGCCTCAATCAAGCGGAAAGTACGCTCTCCATCCGCGAGGCGCTCGGCACGTAGAAATAGCGTGCCGTCCATCTTCGCATTGTAAAAACCATGCGCTAGATCGAACATGTGGGTTACGTAGAAGACCTTCATGCCGGATTCCAGCAGAGCGCGGACAATTTGCCGCGCAATCTCCGATCCCTCCCTTTCATTGGTGGAGGCAAATGACTCGTTAAATAGGACCATGCTGCTCGGTACCAGACAGTCGACGATCGTACTCATTCTGCCAAGTTCCTCATCGAGCTTTCCGCTCCTCATGGTCTTGTCTTCTTCTCTCTTGAAATGCGTGTAGATCCCGTTACAGACATTGGCGCGAAAGGATTCAGCCGCCACAAACATGCCGCACTGCATCATCAACTGCGCCAGTCCCACACTGCGCAGAAATGTTGACTTACCGCCTCGGTTGGCGCCCGTAATCATCACGAGCGTCTTCTCATCCCCACTCACATCGTTGCCCACAGCCCTACCCTCCAGATTCAGGCTCAGACAAATGTCGTAGAGTCCACGGGTGGCGAACATCATCCTTGTCCCCGACAGCGGCTCGGGAAAGCATATTGGCTCGCCCTTCTGGACAAGCTGGTCGCGTAGGTTGAGGCAGCCAATGTAAAAAGCCAGCTCTACGCGCAGCATCCTGAAGAAACTCAGAATGTGGTCCGTCGACTGAGCCATAGAGCTGGCAGCCATGCTGATTCCCTGCCCTTTCAATTCCGACAGCGCCTTGAAACCATTCTCATCGCGGTCATCGATTTGGTAGACGTAGCTGGAACTGTCATCTGACGACAGTCGATCTTTCCAGCTCTGGAGCTTCTCTATCCACCATGGTCCTGCGATTCGCGGCTTGTGAAGTATGGGATGGATTCCTTTGTTTCCCTGGCCGAGCTGAAGGCTCATCAGGACATTGTCCTGATGTTTAAGTCGCCTCATGTGCTCCCGAACTGTATCGAGATACGCATGGCTAAGCTCCCCGCTCAGCATTCCGAATAATCTGGTGAAACCATCGGAGCGAAACTTCGCACCGTGTTCTTCTGCAATATTCTTTAGCCGCTCGAGCAGACTCGCAAAAATATCGAGCACCTCAACGGAACGATGCAGCAGCGCTTCGGGATACCTTCCGATCACCGCACTCCAAACCCTTCTTTCGCGTTCGATCGCCTCGACGGCAATTCCATACATCTCTCTGACAACATCCGCATGCTCTAGACAATCGACCAGGACGTGCTGTCGATACAGGATCTCCTCAGGCTCGCGAAGGGACGTGAAGATTGCCCTCTTTGCCACTTCGAGCAGAAAGATATCCTCGCCGGCCATGGCGGCCAATAACGTCTCGATCTCCAGGTCCTGCGTCAGCTCCGCAGCATTCGAAGGGAGAGCCGCTTTCACATCGAAATCCCGATCCGTGTGCATCAGCAAGGCCTTCATGGGGTGATGCGCCTCCTAATGCTTTCGCAGGTCAGGCGATATTTCTTTGCGATTGCCATGGCGTAGGCTAAGCCGTCGGCAGGCCTTCGGATAATTTTGAACGTGCGCTGCGCCGGATTTTCAGGATCCACCACGCTCGTCATACTCACAGTGGTTTCTCCCAGCGAAGCCAGTTCATCGAGAAATGTCACGGTCACACAGAGCATGTCGCGTTGGATGATCTGCTGTATCACCTGCTTGCTGAGATGCAGCGCATCTACGACCGTCGTGGATACAAAGCTTTCATTCATAATCAAAATGCTATTGGGCGTCGATTGTTCAAGAATCCGGCGAATCCTGAGTAAGTCGTCTTCCAGCTTGCTGCTCAGGTTTCGAATGTCTTCCTCTTTTTCAAAATGCGTAAACATTTTGTCGAAAAGGAAAAGTCTCGCTTCTTTTCCTGGGACGGGACACCCGACCTTCGCTAAATAGTGCAGCTGCCCATAGGTGCGGGCGAAGGTCGTTTTTCCTCCCTGGTTTGGACCAGATACGACGAAGATGCGCTCCGGATCGTTGAGGAAGAAGTCGTTCGTGACCACCGGTGCCTTCTCGACAATCAGGCGGTTGGCGAGGGCAAGGTCAAAAACCTCACGACCACACACTTCCTTCGAGCGGTCAGTGACAAACGGATAGCAAAACGGCAGGCCAGCCGACCGATAGCGCGCCATGTAATCGAGGTAAGCAATATAAAACTGAACTTCGCGATCGAATACAAGGATCGTGTCATCGAGAAAATTGCTGTGGCGGGAGTAGTAATCTTCAAGCGACGAGAAGACCTTCGGATACAACTTGGCGACGAAGTCCAGAATGGCTGCTTCAATATGGTTCATTTCCGGATCTGAGGGAAAACGGAACTTGTAATCCTTCGCGGCTTCCTCCTTGAACTTTGCGAAAGTCTGCAGCACCTCGACGCCATAATCCGGCTCGGCAGAATATCGCTCAACCTTGATGCGACTACCTTCGATGTCAAGGCCATATCTGATGCCGGAAAGGTCTGCCTTCAGCTTTTCAGTCTCCGCAAGAAGCGAAACAAACTCCGTTCCCTTGCGATAGCTCGTCACGTACCGGCGGAACGCCAGGAAACCGCGCGAACTGAGATTAATGGGCGCAAGATCGCGGTCCAACTGCACGATCACGCGGCGGTAGATGTCCACTGCATCCAGAAACCAGCTTTGCTTCTGCAATGGGTAGGAAAGCTTGTCCACTTGTGCAAGATGCTGCCGCACGGCCCGCATGTTCCGGGACACGGACCGAATACATTCGAAGAGTACCCGGTTTCCCAGGTCACGAAACACATCGTGGCGATACTCGATGGTCGCGACATCAGGCAGCGGACAATAGAAAAAGGGCTGCAGATTGTATTCGTCATGACCTGCTGTGACGGAAGCAACAATCTGGTCGAAATTAAGATCGCTGAAACATTCAGGTGCGATCTGCGCATCAATATCTTTGCCAATATCCGATTCATCGAAGAGGATGCTGCGAAAGGACGCAGCAGCGGGTCGATCTTGTGCGTGACTGAGCGGTTGAGTCACCCCGTCTGCTCGAGTACGACCTTGTGACTCGTCCTTGCGCATGACGCATCCTCAAATATATTCGATGAACCACGGAGCATTGACGTTGCGATGGCCCGCTATCAAAAGCAATGCCAACTGCGACGCCTGGCGCTCTTCTTCACTGGTTAAATAGCGGCGCAGCGCATCATGCTTCAGCGCGTATCGCTGCAAATCTTCTGCGGTTCTTTCCAATAAGCTGGCGTGTGCGTTCAATAGCCTCCGACTCGGTTCTCCAGGGCCGAGAGACTCCGTCACCATGATGAGATGGCGCAGACAGCAGGCTGGCGCCTTGACATTTCCCGATACAGCGCGTTCGACATTCGCGGCATTCTGTTCGACTGCTTTCTTCTCCGCAGCAAATCGAACCTCGCAAACACGGCATGTTTGTTTCGTCGGCAATAAATCCCGAACCCTCTGCATGGATCCGTTGCCTTGAACAATTTGACCGGCGAAACTCTTCAGGTCCCTGGATAGACGATATGCCAAGGCTGGATACGCCACGCATACCCCGTAAGGCGAAGAGATGGTTTCGTATTGCCACGTGTGCAGCGAGCAAAATCCGCCCCTGCGAGCGTGATCCTGCTGTGCCCCCTGACTGATCGTGAGCTCATATTGGTATTCCCTCAAGAACTCTAAGATAGATCCAAGGATCGATCCACAGATGGCACAACCAGTTTTCTGGTTGATCTGTAGGTCGTAAAAACCGATGTTTGCTTCCAGTGCGATCGCCTTCTCGGGCTGGTCCGCCGTGCCGAGAATCATTTTTCGTTGGTCGCGGAACTGCTCCGCCAACCGCTGAAAGCGCTCCTGAGATTCAGGGCACCCTTGTACCATCGATCTCCGCATCAGGAACGCCATGGTGCGCTCGTAGGTATTTTCCAGGAACAGCTGGGCGCGTTCTTCCGTTAGGAAACGCAATAGCTCCGCCTCCAAAACCTCGATGCCGCTTGTTTCCAACATCTGCCGATTTTGCGTTTGCTTTGCTTCCAGCCCCTGGCGCGCAGAGATGGAAAAAATCTGAACAATACTTTGGAAGGGAAACCGCTCCAGCCGTTGCATCACGAACTGAATAGCTTCGTCTCTCTCTGCCGCATCCGCGGTGTCTTGCTTGTTGATGACAAGGAACAGCTTCTTATTGGTATTGCAAATCCGATGCAGAATCCTGTCTTCTTCCTCAGAAAGCGGGCTCTCATAGCTTGTTACCAAGACAAAAGCATCCGCCTCCGGCAGAAAGCGTTCCGTGGTCAGTGTGTTTTCTATGATCGGAGAACCAAGTCCCGGGGTATCGACAAAAAAGAATCCTCGCCGCAAGATCTCAATCGGCAGCTCAATTTCCGCATACGCGAGTTTTTTGATGTTTCCTGGATTTTCCTTTTGGGTGACGTATTCCGCCAGGCGGGATAGAGGAATCTCACGGCGCAAACCGGAATCGCTGAAATTCAGCACCACCTGTTTCCGACTTCCATAGCGTACGGTGGTGATGGCCGAAGTCAGCGGAACAATACCCGTGGGCAAGTGGTCTCCGCCAAGCAGAGCGTTCATCAAGGTCGACTTACCTCGGCTAAATCGCCCAACGACCAAGAGGTTAAACCTGTCTTCCGCAAGCCGCGCCTGGAGATCGCGACATTCCGACAGCAGTGTCTCGTCTTTGCTATCGATTGCCAGCGCCGAACGAATTACTTCAGCAATGGCAAACTTCTTCTGTTCATATTCCTTCAGGTCCATTCGCAAATCCCATGCTTGCTTTAGAAGTTCTGCTTATCCCCTGCAGCCAAAACACTGCTCATTCGCCGCATTAGCCGGTTTCAGCCTCGCCCCACACAAATATCCCGCGTGGCACCGAGCCCAAGATCACATTTTTTCGAGATTTTGGCATGGGCGGGAAACTCCCTGACAGAAACCTCGCCAGGGGTCATCATCCGTCCATCCATTTCATTCAAGGAAGGAACAGCAATTCCGGCGAACCCCTTCGCCGTGTGCATCCTGAATCGCAGATGCAAGTAAAAGGATATCAGCTTCGCAATTGCACGCGCCAATCGCTGCAAAACTACCGCTCGAATCAGCCACGTTGCTCAATCATTCCGTGATGGCTTCACTTGCGTTCTGCACTATTCTTGGAAAGATGAGAAAGACGAATTTCGGAAGGAGGGCAGGCTCTCGACTAATTGTGGAGCTGATTGTTGTTGTTTTCATGGGGATGATCGCTCTCGCCGCTCACCTCTCCGGCATGGCTGTTGTGCTCTTTCCGGAGCTCGCTGCACTGTCGCACGACGTTCTGGTCCGCCCCATGGGCAACTGGGCCCGTCAACCTGTACAACTTATCCTGGTGCCAACGATCACTGCTGTGTTCGGCCTGTTCTGCACTCGTCATCTTCACTATAGTGCATGGAACATTCTCCTCATCGTCACCTTTAGCCTCGCCGTCATAAAACTCCTGCGGTGCAGCATATCGCCCGCCATTTCAGCGGGTGTCCTCCCTTTGGTATTGAACGAACATAGCTGGTTCTATCCGGTCGCTATCCTACTTGACCTGAGTCTGCTCGCGTTAATTCTGATACTGCGGAAGCGATACCTCCCCTCCACCAGCGAGAATTCTGTCAATGAAGTCAGAAACTCCCATCTCATCGATGCGCTCGAAGCAATCCCTAGAAACCGTTTTTGGTTTGTCGCACTTCTGTGCTTCGTCCTTGTCGTCGGCGCCGCAGCTCAATTCACGGGCCTGCGGTTCATACTTTTCCCGCCTCTCATCGTGATGGCCTATGAACTTTTCGGGCATCCGGACGTTCCAGGCTGGATCAAACGCCCTGCTTTA
>JBAVOQ010000080.1:0-34218 GCA_049692235.1 Acidobacteriaceae bacterium
CTGGATAGCCGGCATCGCCCCAGACCTTCTTTTCGCTCCCATGCAGCAAGTCAGCCAGCATAGGCTTGTCATGCACCGAGGCCGCAGAGGTGCAAACCGAGTGCACGATGACTTCCTTGCTGTCGACCCCAATATGCGCTTTGGCGCCGAAGTAATACTGCTTGCCCTTCCTGGTCTGATGCATCTGGGGATCACGTTTCCGCTCCTGCTACCACTTTATCCAAGCTCAATCCGCCGTGCACACTTGATCAGAGATTCCCTTAGATAGAAATTTATGCGTCCGTGCATTTTCGCCCCCATTTTGTCATTTTGGAACCGATTTTGCCACCCTCTCGCCCAGGGCCTTCTCCGGCATCACGACCACGATGGTTCCCTCCGGAATAGACCCCTCCAGCAGATTGATTTTTCCCTCTTTCACGATCCCGCGCAGCGGTCGCACCGGCGAGCTCGACGGGCCAGTCCTCACCTCCGGCTTCCGTCGCATCCCTCGATCCATGGCCTGGTTCGCCAGCTCATCCGCTTTTTTGTTCTTTCCGCGCAGCACATGTTCAATCTGGAAAGCCTCCAGCTTGCCAATGCGTCGTTTGGCCTCTTCATACAGCGGCCGCAAATCCGGGCTCTGCACCCGATATTGCCCACGAATTTGCTTGACCATCAACTCCGAGTCGGAAACCACGCGCAACCGTGGATGGCCTTTGGCGAGCGCGAACTCCAGCGCCGCCAGCAGGCCCGAGTATTCTGCAACATTGTTGGTGCGCATTCCCAGAAATTCGCTGAGTTCGCCGAGAACCGTCCCGTCTTCCCCCAGAATCACCACCCCGTAGCCGGATGGGCCTGGATTGCCGCGCGATCCACCGTCGGTATAGGCGACGGCCCAGTTGCTGGTGGTGGCGGGCTTGCGAGCCGAATCATTGGAGAAAAATGAAGATTGGGCGTCCCCGGAGGATCGATGGAAAACAGGAGTCATGAGGCCCAGTGTAGAGCAAAATCGGCCGCGTCATCTTCCCCCTCCTCGCGCCTATTCCCAGCCGTATGCCAGCAGCGCTAGCTCGAACCATAGCAAAGAAAAGGAGAACGAGGCGCAACCGTCGCCCCTCGTCAGCCCCTGATGCCCGGCAAGCAGTAGATCGGCTCACGTTTGGCGAAAAATGGCGTCCAAACCATTGGAGACATACTCGATGGAGTCGCAGCGATTCGCCATCCTTACGCAAGACACCTTTCCTTCCCCACACAGCCGACCTGCATCCTCACAGATACAATCAAAACCAAGGATGTACGCCGAAAGTTCAGCACGGCTGCAGGACGCGGAACTCATTCGCGAAGCGCAAAAAGGCTCCCGTGAGGCCTTTGATGCGCTCGTGCGCCAGTACGACCAGGCCGTGCTGCGTCTGGCCATGCACCTGACTGGGTCCGAACAGGATGCGCAGGACATCCATCAGGAAGCTTTCCTGAAGGCCTATCGCCACATCGGCAGCTTTCGCTTCGAGTGCTCCTTCTATACCTGGATCTATCGCATCGTCACCAATCTTTGCCTGGACCTGCTGCGGCGGCGCAAGACCCGTCGCGAGGATCCTGCGGTGATCGTCGATGGCACCGGCGAGGAACACGACACCATGATCAATGTGTCGGACGATCGCGCCATGGCCAATCCTGGGCGGGAACTCGATCGAAAAATATTGGCGGAAAAGATTCAGACCGCGCTCGCAACGTTGACGCCACGCGAGCGCACCGTATTTGAGTTGAAGCATTACCAGGGTCTGCGGCTGCGGACCATTGGAGAGATGTTAAACACAACGGAAGAGACGGCGAAGAACACGCTCTTTCGTGCTACCCGGAAACTGCGGACACAGTTGTCAGTCGTGCGATAAAAGACGGTAAAAAATGATGTACTTTCCCAACTTCAGGAGCAGGCCATGAAATGCGATCACGCACAAGAGTTGATGGTGCAATACATCTACGGAGAGCTGTCCGACGAACACAGCCACGGCCTGGAACTGCACATAGCGGGCTGTGAATTTTGCCGCGGTGAGTTGCAGGCGTATCAGGCACTTCGCCAAACCATGTCTCTGGCGCCCGTCGAAGAACCCTCCCCCAACCTCCTCGCTCAAAGCCGTGTCCGGCTGGACGATGCGCTCGACCTGTTGCCGCCGGCCAGCTTGTGGATGCGATTTGAAATCGGATGGCAGGGATTTCTTGCCCAGTTGCAGGCCGCGCCCGGCATGGCGATGGCCGTCGCCGTGGTGGGCTTGGGCATTGGAGCTTCGGCTGGACACTACTGGAAGCATTCCTTGGAGCACCGCCCGTCCGCACAGCTCGCCGCTGCAGCCACGCCCGCAGCGAGCACTTCGGCTCCCTCGGTCTATAACGTAAGCGAGATTGTGCAGCACCCGAATACCGACATGGTGGAGGTCCACTTCAACACCATGGTGCCCGCCACGGTCGAGGGCTCAATCGACGACCCGGAGGTGCAGCAGCTGCTGTTGATGGCCACGCAGAATGCCGTCGATCCAAATGTGCAAAGCAATTCTGTCGCACTGCTGGCTGCGCAATGCAAGGCGGGCCACTACTGTGAGGATGGACCGGTACGAACGGCCTTGATGGTTGCCCTGCGCTATGACAGGGATCCCGGGGTGCGGTTAAAGGCCCTGGAAGGACTCAATCCGTATGTTGGCCAGGATGTTCGGGTGCGAGATGCCGTGCTCGAATCCCTGATGCATGATCCCAGTCAGTCGGTTCGCAGCCAGGCGTTACAGATGCTGGAGCCCGTCCAGGCAGACAGCAGTGTACGAATGGTGCTGCAAAACGTCTCCACTGCAGACGACAATCCGGCCATTCGCGAAGCGTCGCTCAAAGTACTGCAGGCAATTCCTCCCACGGAATAATCGCACCCAACCAACGTGGATCCGAGGGGGGCGGAAATCGAACGCCCTACTGGATCCGCGAGAGTTGATCCAGTGGGTCCCGAAACGTTCCGAACACCGGAAATTGGTTCGCTGCAAGGCGATGTCCTGATACAGTAAGGCGCGGAGTTGGGTCGCGGGACGGACTTGAAAGAAGCCGCCAACAAGCATTGCACCGTCAAGTGAACTTATGAAGCATCGATCGTTTCCATGGAGTCTTGCCTGCCTCGCGCTGCTGGTGTTGCCGGCCGCAGCCGGGACGCATTCCATGGAACCGATGGTCGGCATGAGCAGCTTTCACCACCACGGCGGATACCTCGGCGTAGATTTCGAAAACCTGACCAGGCAACAACGACAAAAACTTCATCTGGCTTCCAATGAAGGGGTGGAGATCGCCGCCGTGGATCACGACGCGCCGGCTGGAAAAGCGGGGCTGCACGCGAATGATTTGATTGTGAAGTTCGCCGGGAAAAAGGCCGAAAGCGCCGAGGGCCTGACAGACTCGCTGCACAAAATGAATCCCGGACAATCCGTCGTGTTGAATATTGTGCGCGACGGCAAGCCCATGGAGATTACGGTCGTGCTGGCAGACCGCGATACGGTGGAGAAGGAAGCCTGGTCGCAGCACTACACCGTTCCCGACCCCAACGCGCAAACAGCGTCGCAAGCGCCCATTCAGCCTCCGCCTCCCAGCGGATTCTTCGGTGTGGCATCCTCCGACATTGGAAAGACCTTCAGCTCCAACGGCGGCCTGATGAGCTACATTCCCGGCACGCCTCCGTATACCGGCATCACGCTGGATGTCTTGAATCCACAGCTGGCGCACTATTTTGGCTTGAAGAATTCGACTGGTCTGCTGGTGAAAAGCATCGACCCCAACAGCCCCGGCCTGCGCGCCGGTGTGCAGGCGGGCGATGTGATCTGCAAGGCCGACGAGGTGCCGATGACCTCCCGCAGCAAATGGAACCATGCGCTGCGTCAAAACAAGAACGCCGCCATCAAGCTGCAAATTTTGCGCAACCGTCAGCCGCAGACTTTGATCCTTACCCTGGCCGCCAGCAAATCCTGACCAATAGCCAACACAACGCTCTCCGCGTCGTCGAAGGAATGACATCTTCTCGCGTTCGCAGATCGATGTGCTCGGTTGTGCCGTGAACTACGATGCCCGCGCCACGCTGGCAGACGGCGTTGGTCGGCTTAATCCATACATCAGCGCAGCACCGAGCGCCAACGTGATCGCTGCCGCCAACAATCCGGCTGAGAAGAAATGTGTGCGGTCCACAAGCCATCCCATCCAGAACGGACCAAAGAATCCACCCAGACAGCCGATCGCGTTAATGACGGCGATGCCCGCGACACCGTTCTCACCAAGATGCTCTGTCGCCGCAACCCAGAACAGCGGCATGGCGGAGCAAATTCCTAACGCCGCAATGGAAAATCCTGCCACGCTGACCGCGACCACCTGCGTGGCGGAGGCGACGTACATACCCACAGCCGCTGTGAGAAATGCGAGCACCACATGCCAGGTCCGCTCGCCGGAACGATCAGAATGTCGCGACCACAGAACCATCCCCACCGTGGCAATCACGTAGGGAAGAGCTGTCATCCAGCCCGTCTGCGCGACAGGAAGTCCTTGGGACGTAAGAATCCGCGGAATCCAGAAGCCCAGACCGTACAGTCCAATCATCAAAATGAAGTAGCCCAGCGCGAATCCAAGCACGGTGCGGCTGCGGAATAAATGAATCCACGAAGCATGCGCCATCGTCGGTCGCGATTCTGCGGAGATGGCAGCGACCAGCCAGTTCGACTCCTGCGGCGACAGCCAGCTTGCTTTCTTCGGGCTGTCGGCAAGAATTTTCGGAATCATCAGGCCGACGACGATGGCGAGTCCGCCTTCCAGAGCAAACAACCACTGCCAGCCTCTCAGTCCGGCAATGCCATTCATCTTCAGGATGGCCATCGACAACGGCGCACCCACCACCGTGGAGAGTGGAATCGACACGATGAACAACGACATGAGCCCACCCCGCACCGAAGGCGGTAGCCAGAAAGTGAGATAGAGCACCACGCCCGGAAAGAAGCCGGATTCCGCCGCTCCCAGCAGGAAGCGCATCACCATGTAGGAAGTGCTGGTGTGCACGAAAGCAAATCCGGCGGAAACCAATCCCATAAGAACCAGCAGGACGGTCAGCCACAACCGCGCGCCGACTTTCGCGAGCATAAAGTTGCTGGGCACCTCAAACGGGACATAGCCCACAAAGAAGATCCCCGCTCCAATGCCGAACAGGGTGTTGCTCAGGCCCAGGTCGCTGTTCATCGTGAGTGCGGCGAAGCTGACATTGACGCGGTTGAGAAACGCGACTAGATACAGCAACATCAGAAACGGAATCAGCCGGAGAGTGATGCGACGATAGATTCGCTTCATATCCAGCGCGGTGCTGTTGGGCTCCGATGCGGCGAGTGCGGGGTTGGATAGAAGCTGTCTCATAAACTCGAAATCGCTCGATACGTCTGGTGTGAGACCCCAATCGAAGCGGGTCTCAGGTCGTTGGCCGAAGCCGCGATGCCATATATGAGATAGCTTTTACAGTCATGGTCGTCTCGCCACATGCACGTCAGGCTTCCCCAAGTATAAGCAGGCCGACTCGACTGCGACATGCGCGGCGGAGGCAACGACGGAAAATCAAGCGCAACGTCCCTCGATGTTCGTCGCCGCCGACCCGATCAATACTCCGATAAATCCTTCTTCGCCACTTCAGGCAGACGGCGTGCCAGTAATGGAGTGACAAATAGCACCGCAAACAAAGTTGTAACCATGCCGCCCACCACAACCCGGGCCAGCGGCTGCTGTGCCTGCGCACCAATACCGTTCGAAATCGCGGCAGGCAACAGGCCCAGCGCAGCGCACATGCACGCCATCACCACCGGACGCATCTCTTCCAGGCATCCTCGCAGCAGGCCCGGTTCTTCTCCCATTTCCATCTGCGAATGCCGAACTCCTCGGAGAAATACGACCGCGCCCAGGGTATTCAATCCCAAAACGGAAGTGAATCCCACCGCCGCCGAAATACTGAACGGCGTATGGGTCAGCAACAGCGAAAATACCCCACCAATCATTCCAAATGGAATCACCGCCATGACGATCAACGCATCCCGAAAAGAGAGAAAAAAGATGTACAGCAAGCCGAGAATCATGATCAAACTGACAGGCACGATAAAGGCAAGGCGATGCAGTTCTTTCTGCAGGCTGTCGAATTCTCCCGCCCAGGTGTACTCATAACCGGTAGGCAGCTTCACTTCACGTTCCAGCCGGTCCTTCAGGTCTCGAATGGTGCTGGAAAGGTCGCGCCCGCGAACACTGAACTTGATGGGGACATAGCGCCGCCCTCCTTCGCGATAAATTGCAAACGCGCCGTCACGCACGCTGACATCGGCTACTTCTCCCAACGGAACCATGTTGCCATCAGGCGCAGACAATAGGATTTTCCGAATGACGTCCGGATTATCGCGGTCGGCCAGAGGATAGCGAACCACCAAATCGAAGCGGCGATCTCCCAGGATCATTTGCGTGATGGGCGCGCCGCCCACGGCCGCCTGAATTGCATTGTTGATGTCCTGCGCCGCCAATCCATAGCGCGCAGCTTTCGCGCGATCGATCTGGATCAGCAGGTTGGGCTGACCGCCGACCTTGAAAATGCCTGCGTCCTGCACGCCCGGCACAGACTTCATGATCTTCAGGATTTGTTCTGACAACGTCGACAACGTATCGAAGTTATCGCCGAACAATTTCAGAGAGTTTTCACCCTTGACGCCGGACATGGCTTCTTCCACGTTGTCCTGAATATTCTGCGAGAACCCCAGCACCACGCCGGGATACTTCGCCAGCTTGGATTGCATCTCCTCAATCAATTTGTCTTTGCTGCCGTGCAGGTACGCCGGCCACTGGCCTTGCGGCTTCAAGTCGGTAAATACTTCCACGTTGTTGAAGGTGGTCACGTCCGTACCATCGTCGGGACGACCGACCTGAGCAACCGTCTGCGTGACTTCCGGAAACTTATCCAGCGTGGCTCGCATGGAGTCGGCAATCGCAACCGCCTGCGGAAACGAAATATCCTGCGGCAACGTGGCGCGGATCCACAGGTTGCCCTCCTCCAGCGCCGGCATAAATTCTCCGCCTATAAAGTGAAACACAAATGCCGTCAGCAGCAGGCAGCCGATCGCCCCCGCCCACACCAGCTTGGAATATTTCAACGCAAATTTCAGTGCCGGTTCATAAAGACGCAGAATATTCCGCAGCAACCACGTTTCCTTGCCCGTGGTTGGTTCCTTTGAAGCCGTTAAAAATCCCAGCACCGGCGCGAAGATCACTGCATAAATCAACGCACCTATCAGCGCGAAACCATAGGTCATCGACATGGGCGCGAAAATCTTTCCCGGCACACCTTCCATGGTGAATAAGGGAATGAACGAGATCAAAATGATGATCGTCGCGTAGATGACTGGCTTCGCGCTCTGCGTCACACCTTCCACAATCAGGTCGGCCGTGTCCTCCACTTCAATCCGGCGGGAGAGTTTTCGGTACACATTCTCCAGCACCACGATCGACGCATCCACCAGAATTCCAAAGTCGATGGCGCCAATCGAAATCAAATTGGCGGAGTGACCCGTCATCACCATCAGCGTCAGCGCGAACAGGACGGCGAATGGAATCGTCATCACTGCCAGCAAAGTCGTCCGAAAATCCCCAATCGTCACTACCAGCACCAGCGTCACCAGCGCCAGACCGGTCAAAATGATGTGCTTCACCGTTTCCGTGGTGACATTGATCAGTTTCGTGCGGTCGTAGAACGGCTTGATCTGCATGCCCGGCGGCAGTAGATTGCCATGGTTCAAATGGGAGATTTTCTCTTTCAGGGCATGCAGCGCCGGCAGAGATTGCTCATTCTTTTGCAGCAGTACGATTCCCTCCACCACGTTACTGTCGTTGTTGCGTCCAACACGACCCATGGGCGGCTGAAAACCCTTGCGCACCGTGGCGATGTCGCGCACCAGGACGGGAACATTGTTCTTCTCCGCCACCACGATCGATTCGATATCCTCGACGTTTTTCAGCAGGCCAACCGAACGTACGTTTACGTTTTGCGCGCCCAATGCAAGATAGTCTCCGCCCACGTTGGCGTTGCTGTTCTGGATGGCATTCACCACCTGCGTCAGGGTGACGTTATGCGCCAACAGACTGGCCGGGTCGACGACCACCTGGTATTGCCGCGTCGTTCCGCCAAACGTGGTCACATCGATAATGCCGGGAACCTGCTTGATCTCGCGCGTGACCAGCCAGTCCTGCGTCGCTTTCAATTCGTTCAGGGTGTAGCTGGGCCCGGTGAGAATGTAGCGGTAGATTTCTCCGATTGGCGACGTAGGCGAAAGAGTCGGCTGCAGATTATTCGGCAGCGTCAATGTCTGCAGGTGATACAGTACTTCCTCGCGATCATGGAAGTAGTCGCTGTCGAAGCTGAAATAAAGCTTTACATCGCTCAGCCCGAAGATGCTGGTCGAGCGCACCTGCTCCAAATGCGGAGAACCGTAGATGGCATTCTCCACCGGGATCGTGACCTGCTGCTCCATCTCCTCCGCGGACCAGGCCGGGTTCTGCGTGATGATTTCTACTAGGGGCGGCGAAGGATCGGGGTACGCCTCAATGTCGAGCTTGGTATACGCATAGCAGCCCACCAACAGGGCGGCCACAAAAACCACCAGGACGACGATGCGATATTGCAGGAGAACCCGGATGAAACTGGTCATCTTACTCTCCCGCAGGCGCGCGCAACAACGCCGCTCCGAGTGTCACAACCTGGTCGCCATCGCGCAGCCCGCTCAAAACCACAACATCCTGCTGCTGCATTTGTCCCACCTTCACCGGACGCCGTTCGTACTTGCCCGGAGAAGTCTGGACAAAAACCGAATCGAAGTTGTTCTCGTGAATGACTGCCGCGGACGGGACCAGAAATCCCTCCGTCGCAGATCGATCCACCAGAATGTTCGCGAACATCTGCGGCTTCAGCTTCATCTGCGGATTCGCCAGCACCACCCGCACTTTCACGGCAAGCGTGCTGGGGTCCAGCGATTGCGACAAGTTGTCCACTTTGCCCGCGAGCGATAAACCTGGATACGCCGGAAACTTCACCGTCACCGGCC
This sequence comes from Acidobacteriaceae bacterium, assembly GCA_049692235.1. Taxonomy (GTDB): domain Bacteria; phylum Acidobacteriota; class Terriglobia; order Terriglobales; family Acidobacteriaceae; genus JAKAAZ01. The sequence goes on from JBAVOQ010000080.1 coordinate 9,096, forward strand.
GACCCACTCGAATGCTGGCCAGATCGCTCTGGTAGGCATCTCCCAGAACCCAGACATGGTCCAGATTTGCAATGGTAGCCAACGGAGTCGCATTGTCCAGCGAGCGCTGCCATTCCCCTACAGCCGTGCCAGTGTCGAGAACAACCCCGCTGATGGGCGCGCGAATGGGAGCTTCATCGCTATTGTTGTTCTCGGAGAATCCCAGTTCGTGAATCAACTGCCGCGCTCGTTCCTGCTCAGAGTGTGCCGCATTATCGGTCGCGACCAGTTGTTCGTAATCCGCTTTCGCCATCACCTGATGCTGCAACAGCAGTTTGCCGCGGTTCAGCGCCTGGTCTGCCAGCAGTACCTGAATCTTGGCTTTCTCAAAATCGGAACGCGCCTGCGCAATCTCCCCGCTCTGCAACACCGCAATCACCTGTCCTGCCTGGACGGTTTGCCCAGGCAAAGTGGAAAACCGCACGATCCGGCCACTCAGCGGCGGGTAGACCTGCACCACCTTGGTCGGGTTGGCAACCACGCGCGCCGGAATATTGATCTGGTCGACGACCTTCTCACTATGCACGACCACCGTTTGCACAATGGTCTTCGACGCGGGCGGTGGCGTATTCGACGCAGGATCCGAACTGCAGCCTGCGGCGCACAGTGCGAGAAACGTTGTTGCCAAGGCTACGTGAAGCGTTTTCATGGCAGAATCTCCGTTGCCGTTGCGTCGCTGAGTTGATGAAGGCTCAACCATACCTGCGCGTTCGCGTTCAATGCGTCCAGGTTGGTTTGCCGGTTATCGTGCAGCGCATCCAGGTAGTCGAGAAGCGTGTAGCTGCCCTGCCGATATCCAAACTCCAGGTTGTTCAAAATTGTTCCAGCTTCCTGCACATAATGCGTGTTATATCGCTCGGCCAATCTCTGCGCGGACAGGTAGGCCGCCCAGGCCTGATCGACGTCCGACAGCACCAGGCTGCGAGCCGCAATCTCTGAGAACCGATCCGACTGCGCAACAAATCGCGTCGCTTGTTTCTCACCCTGATTGCGATCGAAAATCCGCAGCGGGATGCTCACATAAAATCCCACGGAATTGTAAGTTCCGCTCCGGGTATATCCCGCGTCCAACGTGGGATCGGTGGTGCCGTTGGCGTCCGCCAGTTTCACATTGGCGTCCGCCACCTGGATTGCCTGTTGCGCCGCGCGATAATCCGGCCGTGCCGCCAGCGCCTTTTGTTCCAGGTCCGGCAAAGACAATGTCAGATGGGGGGGATCCAGCGTTCCGACGATCGCAAAATCGGGTCTCGGACTCACGAAGCCAAGCAGTTGCTGCAACTGGTCGCTGCTCTGTACCAGGTTGACCTGGGCATTCTCGTAGTCCGACTCGAAGCTCGCCAACTGCAAATCGATGCGGTCGAAGTCGGTCTGGCTAATGGCGCCCGCTTGCAGCCGTACATGCGTCAGGTCGACGGTTTTGCGATAACTGGTCAGATTACTGTCTGCGAGTTTCAGGGCCGCTTTGGCCAGCAACAAATTGGTGAATGCATTCTTCACCGCCAGAACCGTTTGCCGCTCCAGATCGTGATACTGGCTCTCCGTCACCTGGGTGGTGGCGCGAGCACTGTCCAACCGCCAGCGCCGCTTCTGTCCCCGCTCAAACAGCCGCGACACGTCGCCGCTGTAGGCGTACGGGCTGGCAGGGTTGTTGGCCGGTAATGTCACGTCGGAACCGCTTAGCGTAAAGACGGGATTCTGCCGTAGCCCCGCCGTAATTTCTTCCGACCGCGTCGATTCCAGGTTCTGCTTCGCAGCCAGCAACGTGGGATTCTTGCGCAGAGCCAGCGCCACCGCCTGCTGCATTGTCAAAGGCATAGACGGCGCGACCTGCGTCTGCGCAGTAGTGTATTGCCAACCCAGCAACAGCAGAAGGCAAACTACCAGATTCAGTAGTCGGGAGTGCTTCATGATGATTCCTTGCATTTCAGAGTACAAACGCACTACCCGGGCAGATCACCGCCGGGAAACGTCGATTCCAGTCAACTCATCACAGCTTAGTCGAAGCAGTGATAAGAAACTTATAAGGAAAGCATAAGAAATGTAGGGGTAGGACAGTTACGCCGCGACAGGAGGAGCGCGGCCCTGCGTCGTGTGCCGGTAGCAGCAATAGGAAGAGTGGAAATCGCGGACAGGTTCTAAGAGGCCCGCCACTTGAATGGGTGCGAACAATCCATCCCGCACTGGTAAGAAAAGGGTTGCGTGAAGATGAACGGGAGAATGGTCAGGAGCGGCGGCTTCAAATCGGCGCGCGATCTGTTCACCATCCGTCCGTGTGACCATGGCCTGCAGGTCGTCGGTCATGGATATGACCGGAAACAGCATTGCGATCAGGATGAGATACGAGATCCACGCGGCGGAATCTGGATGGACATAGTCTGCAGGCACGACAGCGCATCTACCTCTGGACTTGAGCAAGAGCGCGCCCAGGACAACGGAAGCCGCCAGCCACAAAAGATTGAGTAATAACTCCACAGACTTATTAATTACTATATGTTATTAGCGTGTCTTCTGAAGAAATCTCTGCAAAAGATTTCTGTCCGTCTGCTGCTTTTGAGATGAAGGCAGCGACGAAAATCCTTTTGCCGCATCTAGTTGGAGTGGGCGGCACAGACGCATCGCGGAGACTCAAGATGGCATGGGACGAGTCCTTCATCTGCAATATCTGCGGCACCGTTAAACTCGAGTCCAACCACTGGTGGATGATTACGCTGGGCAACGTGCTTTGCTTTGACGAGGGCCAACCGTCGCGGCACTTTACGCTTCTGCCCTGGAATGAGGAGCAGTCCAGGAATCCTGACGTCTACCACGTGTGCGGCGAAGGTTGCGCATCCAAGGCGCTGGAACGTTTCATGTCTTCCGGAAATCTGGACGCAGCCAAAGTCGGCTCTCGCGCTTTTGCCGGATAACAGCGATTACATCACCATCGCGATCTTTTCCAGCTCTGCCTGCATGCCATCGATCGAGTGGGGAATCCCGTCGGCTCGCAGCACCGCGTCGCGAGCGCTCTGCCGCGAAACGCCATAGCCGCGTCCAGCCAGAAAGCTGCTGATCAGGTCGGCTGCCTGCCAGCTGTCCAGCCCTTGCTGCAATAGGCCATCTCGCAGCTCCTGCAGTTCCAACGTCGGAAATTTCTCAATGTCTCCGCCAGCCGGCATCTCGCGTCCGCCCTTCCCCATTCCGAACCCCTTTACGATCGCAACTTAACTCCGTACGTATTAAGACTCGACTTGCCCACTCTTTGTTGCTACGACACCGGAATTAATTTGGACTGGAAGAATCTATAAATCCCTTATCGGCAACCGATCAGCTCGCAACAGAAAAACTTTCGTCATTCTCCCCGGGTTACCCGAACGCGATTCGGTCACCTGCCTCCACACCGCGCCACCCACCCGCCTGCTTCCAGTACCATAAGGAGAAGCCATGACGACCACCGTGACCCCTCAAGCCTTAGACGGAAATGCCATCGCCTCCGTGATCAAAGCGGAAGTAGCTGCGGACATCCAGCAGCTGCACGCCCAGGGCATCCGACCCGGTCTCACTGTCGTAATGGTGGGCAATCACCCGGCCTCGGAAGTCTATGTGCGCAATAAAGTGAAAACCAGCGCCGAACTGGGCATGAACAGTGAGCTGATCACTCCCCCCGCATCCGTTTCCACCGAAGAAATGCTCGCTTTGATCGCCCAGCTGAACACCCGCGAGGATGTGGACGGAATCCTGATCCAGCTGCCTCTTCCCGCCCACGTGGACGCGAAACGTTTGCTGGAGGCCGTGTCCCCGGAAAAAGATGTCGATGGTTTTCATCCAGTGAATGTTGGCCGCCTGCAGAGTGGACAGCCGTCGCTGGCGCCCTGCACCCCGGCCGGCATTATTCAAATGCTGAAGCGCAGCGGAATTCCCCTTTCTGGCCAGCATGCCGTGGTCGTGGGTCGCAGCGATATCGTGGGCAAACCCATGGCGATGCTGCTGCTGCATGAAAATGCCACGGTCACCATTTGCCACAGTAAAACTCGGGACCTGGCGGCCTTCTGTCGCTCCGCTGACATTCTGGTCGCCGCCATCGGTAAGGCTGGCATCATTCGTCCGGATATGGTTCGCCCCGGCGCCGTCCTGGTCGATGTGGGCATGAACCGCATCACCTCGCAAGAGGATTTCGACCGCTTTTTTGCTGGCAACGCCAAGCGAGAAAAGACCTTTAGGGAAAAAGGCTCCGTTTTGATGGGAGATATCGACCCGCATGCGTTCGCCCTCGCCAGCCATTACACGCCGGTTCCGGGTGGCGTGGGCCCGCTCACCATTGCCATGTTGATGGCGAACACGGTTCGCGCGGCCCGCCTGCGTCGCGGACTGCCTGTTTCCTAACGCAGGAAAAACCAGGGTGCCCGAGGTCTCGCTTTTGAGACCCTGGGGACCGTAGATCGCAGGAGAAAAATGTTACGCGTCGGCCTTACCGGAGGACTTGCAAGCGGAAAGAGTACCGTCGCCAGTCTCTTTGCGCGCCGCGGCGTCCATATCGTGAACGCGGATCAGATTGGCCGCGAATTGATGCAGCCAGGGCAGCCGGTCTACGATGCGATCCTTTCTCACTTCCACGGATATCCCGATGCACCCCAATTGACCCTTGCCGATGGGCAGCTCGACCGTTCCGCCCTCGCGCGCTATGTTTTATCGACGGGCAAGCTCGATGAACTGAGCCGAATCATCCATCCTCCCGTGGTCGCAGAGCAGGAACGACGCATTCAGCTCATCTTCTCCAGCGACCCGGACGCCATCGTCATGGTCGAATCCGCCCTCATTTTTGAAGCCGACCGCGCGAAAACCGCCCCCGGGTTCAGCCACAGATTTGATAAGTTAATTCTGGTGACCGCTCCGCAAGATGTTCGACTGGCTCGATACACCGCGCGCGGCGGCAAAGTACTTTCTGCGGAAGAACTGGCTGCGCTTCAGGAAGACGGTCGAAAACGAATTGCCATGCAGATGACAGACCAGGAAAAAGCTCCCCTGTGCGATTTCGTCATTGAAAACTCAGGATCGATCGAACACCTTGAGTCCAAGGTGGAGATGATCCTAAAGCAGTTGCACCAGGAAAATGTACGCCGGAAAATTGAGGGAGCAACCCCTGCCACACGTTGAGCACGACACAACGGAAATGCCGGATCTGAATCCAAACAGACATGGTGGTATGGAGCACTGATTCTATCGTTTCTGTTGCCGTGACCTGCGAGGCCCACGTTTTGGCAACCGAAGATTGAGAGCTCTGGATTGATGAAAGCACGCTTGTTGATTTTGACTGTTGCCATTCTGGGCGGGTTCTATTTCGTCACCACCCACACATTTTCTACCGGTGCCGGCCGGGGATGGTTTACCCGTGCCGCCAGCACAACCTCCGCGCAGACCAACGACCCCCTGCCGGGCGGCATGCAAATTACCGACGCCCATGCGGCCCCGACTCTTTTGCCCAGCGAGCAGAACAACATCGCCGTCTACAAGAAAGCGTTGCCCTCGGTGGTGAATATCACCTCCAGCATGGTCACCTACGACTTCTTTTATGGCGCGGTCCCGGCCCAAGGCCAAGGCTCCGGTTTCATCCTGAATAAGAAGGGCGACATTCTCACCAACTTTCACGTGGTATCGAACGCCCAGTCCCTGCAGGTAACGCTCTACAACAAGCACCAGTACAAGGCCCAGGTGCTGATGACCGACAAGGCGCACGATCTGGCGCTGATCAAGATTGATGCGCCGGACCTGCAACCGGCCACGCTGGCCACCTCCCGTGGACTGCAAGTCGGTCAGCTTGTCTACGCCATCGGCAATCCGTTCGGCCTCAGCGGAACCATGACGCGCGGCATCATCAGCTCCATCCGCTCTGTACGCGGTCCCATGGGCAATTTAATCTCCGACGCAATTCAAACCGACGCCGCCATCAATCCCGGCAACTCGGGCGGTCCGTTGCTCAATTCGCAGGGTGACGTGATCGGCATGAATACTATGATCGACACCGGCGGAGGCGCCAATCAAAATGCCGGCATTGGCTTTGCGATTCCCATCGACGCAGCCAAGGCCGCGCTGAACGACTTTGCTCGCTACGGCAAAGTGCTTCGGCCCACCCTTGGAGCTCGTTATCTGTCGATCGGACCCGACATCGCCAGCCAGCTTGGATTGCCCGCTGTTCCCGGTGTCCTGGTGGAGCGCACCGTTCCTGGCGGACCCGCCGATCGCGCCGGGATTCTTGGAGGCAAGCAGCAAGCCTATCTCGGCAATACGCCCATCTATATTGGCGGAGACCTAATCGTTGCGATAGACGGCGATCAGGTGACAAACGATCAGGACATCGCGGAGATTATGGATGGCCACCAAGCCGGCCAGACCGTCACCGTCACCATCTATCGCGGTCAAAAGAGAATGGATATCAAAGTGATTCTCGGCAATGCCGGGGATTCCGGCAATGTGCAGGTGTAGCGCAGCAATACATCGCGCAGTGGAACAGACAAGCAAGTAATTCTCACTTGCCTGAATGTTCCACCTCGCTCGGATGTTGCGTTAGGAAGCCTTACCCAGCGCTCCATGCGGATCGATGACAAATTTCTTGGCGGCTCCCTTATCAAAGTCCTGATAGCCCTTGGGTGCATCGTCCAAACGAATCACCGTGGCGTTCACGATTTTCGCGATCGGTAAACGATCGTACAAAATAGCCTGCATGAGCTGCCGGTTGTACTTCAGCACCGGGGTCTGGCCGGTAAAGAAGCGCTGCGACTTCGCCCAGCCCAGACCAAAGCGCATGCGAAGATTTCCCTTCTGCGAGGCTTCGTCCTTCGATCCCGGATCTTCTGTCACATAAAGGCCGGGAATCCCGATGCTGCCTGCCGCGCGGGTAATGGTCATCAGCGAATTCAAGACGGTCGCCGGCGCCTCGGTGCCATGTTCCGAACCGTGCCCATGCGCTTCGAAACCAACGCAGTCGATTGCCGCATCCACTTCCGGCACGCCGACCACCTGGGCGATCAGTTCCTCCAGCTTGTCGCTCTTGGTTAAGTCGATCGGCTCGAAGCCCACCTTCCTGGCGTGCTGCAGCCGTTCCTGATTCATGTCGCCAATCATCACAACCGCCGCGCCAAGGATCTGCGCCGAGGCCGCCGCAGCCAAGCCCACCGGCCCCGCACCGGCGATATAGACAGTCGCGCCCACGCCAACGCCCGCATTCACCGCGCCATGAAATCCGGTCGGCAAAATGTCGGAGAGCATCGTCAAATCCCTGATCTTCGCCATCGCCTGCGCTTTGTCAGGAAACTTGATCAGGTTGAAGTCCGCATACGGCACCATCGCATATTCGGCCTGGCCACCGATCCAGCCGCCCATGTCGACATAGCCATAAGCTCCGCCTGCCCGTCCGGGATTCACGTTGAGGCACACTCCCGTCTCGCCCGCACGACAGGTTCGGCAGCGACCGCATGCCACGTTGAAGGGAACTGTAACCAGATCGCCGATGTTGAGATACTCGACGTCTTTCCCTTTTTCGATAATTTCGCCGGTAATCTCATGCCCCAGCACCAGCCCGGTCGGAGCGGTCGTGCGGCCACGCACCATATGTTGATCGGAGCCGCAAATATTGGTGGAAACAATTTTCAGAATGACGCCGTGGGTGATTTCTTTGCCCGCCGGGTTCTGCATCTTTGGATAATCAATCGACTGGACTTCGACCTTGCCGGGGCCGAGATAAACAACTCCGCGATTTGTAGCCATGGATTTATGTCCTTTCAAATTGGCGCAGATTCAAAAAAGTCGATCCCGGGCAGCCTTGCCAGGCAGAATTCTTGCATCAAGAACCTCGCGGCAGAACTGCTGAACCGAGACAGGAACCTGAATCTGCTGTTAGTAAGCCGCGACTCCAGCTTCGGCAACCGCGTGGTCCTGCTCACCCGATCCACCGCTGACACCGACCGCACCAACAACGTTTCCATCGCGCTTCAGAGGAATGCCGCCGGCGAAGATCATGATCTTGCCGTCGTTCGAGGCATGGATGCCAAAAAACTGTCCTCCGGATTGGCTATGGGTGGCGAGGTCTTTCGTGCTGATGTCGAAGGCGCGAGCCGTGTAGGCCTTCTTGATGGAGATATCGATGCTGCCCAGCCACGCGCCATCCATGCGGACATGGGCGACCAGGTTGCCGCCCGCATCGGCGACCGCGATGTTCATGGGCTGGCCGATTTCTTTGGCTTTCTTTTCTGCCGCAGCAATAATCCTTCGTGCATCTTCCAGATGAATCATCTCTTTCTCCTAGTACATCCAGTTCACTTCGCAGGTTACAGCCAGACTGCAATGTGGCCCCTATGGCAAGCGGACCACAATGCCTGTGCTGATCGTTTTCGGGTTGAAGCTGCTGCCCAGCCCGGACAATCCTCCATAGCTGAATTCCACCACGCGCCAGTCGATCCGAGGCAGAATCGTCAAATCCAGTCCACCGAGAAACTGATACTGGAATTTCGTGGCGCTTACATGCGCGACTCCCTGCCCGTAGTCTGCGTGACCCGCGCCGATCAACGCTTCCGCATACGGCTGGATCGGCAGAAGGTGGGGACGAAGCACAACGCGAGGGCCCACCAAACCGCTGTCCAATGTAGTTGACCCGGTTCCAAGAATCGCCCCGCGAGCGTCCACCCCGGAACTGAAAACCCAGAAGTGACCTTTATCCAGGTAGCCCCCGAATGTCGGCCCGTAAATCCAGCTTGTGTTTGGGACGTTCAATTTGGTTGCGCTGAATTCGCCATAGACGCCCACTTGAGCCGTGGCGGCCATAGACGAAACGATGAAGAGCAATAGGCAAGCGGTTTTCGACACATTCCGTTTCAGTTCCGACAGATTTCCTCCTTTCGCACCGAAGCACACGCACAGATTTCGGCGACATTGGCAAGCGAACCTGAAGTTAATGCCGCTTCTTTGACTTCATTCGCGAACGTTTCGTTTGCCTCTTTTTGCTTGGATGCGCGCTGGGCTTTCCCGTCGACTTGCGGTCGGAGAGTTTTTTCGCGGCATCGGTGGAGACCTGCTCCACCAGGGCAAACTGCAGCTTGTTTTCCACCGCGTCAATTCGGTCCAGAATCACGCGCACCTCATCGCCGACAGAAATTCGGTGGCCGCTCGATCCCCCCAGAATCTGGCGGCTGTTCTCATTGAACCGGTAGCGATCTCCCTGCAGCGTAGCCAGTGGAACCAGCCCCTCCACAAACAAGTCATCCAGTTCAACGAACAATCCATACTTGGTGACGTTCAGGATGATTCCAGAAAATTCCTCGCCGATTTTGTCCTGCATGAAGCGGATTTTCTTCCACTCGATCAGTTCTCGCTCCGCGTCGGCGGCCCGACGTTCGCACTGGCTCACCTCCTGAGCAATCGCCGCCAGTTCCTGCTCCTCCACAGGAGCTTGAATCGCGGGCTCTTCGTGTCGACGGCCGTGTGATCGTCTGTGGGTGACGGAAGTCGCATCGCTTCGCGGCAGTTCTCGATGACCATCCACTCCCGCAGCCAACAGAGATTTCGTAATGCGATGCACGATCAGATCGGCGTAGCGGCGAATCGGCGAGGTGAAATGCGTGTAGCTCGGCGTCGCCAGCGCAAAGTGCCCTTCGTTCTTTTCGCTGTAGCGAGCCTGCTTCAGTGATCGCAACATCAGGTACGTCAGAATCCGTTCCTCCGGCTTGCCCACCAGCCGCTCCGTCAGCTTCTGATACATCTGCGGCGTCACCGGAATGTCCTCTGGAATCTCCCGCATGCGTTTGTCGCCGCCGCTGCGCATGCGGTCACGGCGATCGCCGCGCAATTCGACTCGTTTCACCGGCAATGCGCCCACGCCCAGGGAATAACCAAAATGCGCTGCGATCTCCTCGAAGTTTGCCACCCGCTTGCCGTCCGGCTTTTCGTGGATGCGATAGATACTGGGCACGCCCTGCGATTCGATCCAGCTGGCCACGCATTCGTTGGCCGCCAGCATAAATTCCTCGATCAGTCGATTCGACCAGGTACGTTCGGAGCGAACAATGCCGCGCATTCGACCCTGCTCGTCGAATTCAATGACCGGCTCCGGCAAATCGAAGTCGATCGATCCCCGCTGCCCTCGTCGCGCGTTCATCTTCTGCGCCAGTTCCATCATGCGATCAAACTCCGGAACCAGCGATGAAAATTCTTTTCGCGTCTCTGGATCGCCCTGCAGAATATTGTGAACCTGGGTGTACGTCATGCGCCGGGCAGAGCGGATGACGCCCTCTAAAACCTCAGACGACAACACGGTTCCATCCGGCCCCAACTGCATCACGCAGGAAAGCACCAGCCGATCCTCGTTCGGACGCAGACTGCAAATATCGGTCGACAGTTCCATGGGCAGCATCGGAATCGCGCGATCCGGAAAGTACACAGAGTTGCCGCGCAACCGCGCCTCCAGATCGAGCGCCGTTCCCGGACGAACATAATGCGCCACGTCTGCGATGTGAACCTGCAGCTCATACCCGCCATGTTCCAGTTCGCGAACCAGCACCGCATCGTCGAAGTCCTTGGCCGTTTCGCCGTCAATGGTGACAATCGGCAAATCGCGAAAATCGCGGCGCGGCCGACCACTGTGCTCCCATCCGTCCGAATCACTCGCGGGTGGCACCGCAACTTCGCGGGCTTCCTGCAGCGCCCGGGCCGGAAAGATATGCGGCAAAAAGTGCTTGCGAATCAAGATCTCGACGTCCACCCCGAAGGCGTCGCGATCCCCCAAGACCTCAATCACCCGGCCGCGCGCGGGTCGGGTCGCGGTCGGCCAGTCCGTAATGGCGACATCGACGACCAATCCCTCCAGATCCTCGTAGCTCTCCTGCTGTTCGACCGCCTCAGCCCCTAGAACTCGATCCAGCGTTTCTGCATGCTCAGGAATCTCCGCGCCGAAGGGTACCAGAATCGCCTCGCTAATGCGCGCATTCAGCGGCGTGACAAAATTGCCCGACATGCGATCGCCACGCGCCGTGCGCCTTCCGTTGGCATAGTGGAAAATGCCCACCACCGTGGGATTGTGCCGCTCCAGCACGCGCAGAATGTGCCCCGCCCGGCGCCCATCTCCCCGCGAGGGAAGCAGTTCCACCAGCACCAGGTCGCCCTGCATGGCGCTTTCCATGCTGTCCGGAGGAATGAAAATATCCTCTTCACCGGTATTTTCGCGCGTGTCCGGGCGAACAAAGCCGTACCCGTCTCGATGCAGATCCAGACGTCCGCTGATCCAATTGTTCCGTTTTCGGGCCGCGACCTGCTCGCCGTGGCGAGCCACGGCCCAGATGTCGCGGTCGATCTTTACCAGCGCGCCGCTGGCGGTCAGGCGATCCAGTTGCTCCAGCAGCAGACGCCGCTCCCGCCCACCGCCCAATCCCAGCTCTCGAACCAGCTGCTTATACCCCGCGCGCTGACCCGCGGAGCGGGAAATGCGCTCCAAAAGTTCCTTGTCTGTCATTCGTCCAGCCTCAGGATTGCAAGTCCCTCTGCCTCCGAACCAAAAGGGTAAGCATTGACCATGATGTTACCCTGCGAATGAGGAATGCAAATTCTCTAAGGATTGATTCCCCATTTTGCGATAGAGTCAGTAAAATTTGAGTAACTCGACAGGACTGTGCGACTCGCCCGGGTATCCATTCCCCCGCGAGATTTCAAAATTCAAACCGAAGACCCGTTCTGCAAAAAATGATGCCTGGGACGATCGATGGTGCGTTGGCAGACGGACGAATGCAACAATAGAAAGGATTTATGAACGCGATGTGGAAACCGAATCAGCCTGGCACCAGCCCCACTTCCCCTTCGGACCCGATCCGTCCGCAAACGCCCACCCCGCTTAGCCCGGAACCGGTGGCGCAGCGTCCCAACCCTACCCCGTCCAGTTCCACTACCGAACAGGCGACGATTGGCAAGTCTCTCACCATTAAGGGCGAAATCACCGGCAGCGAAGGTCTCTACATTGACGGTCACGTGGAAGGTTCCGTCAACCTCCCGGGAAATCGCGTCGTGGTGGGCCGCAATGGCCAGGTCTCCGCAAATATTTCTGCCCGGGAAGTGGTCGTTCTTGGCAAGGTCAGCGGCAATATCAATGCCAGTGACCGTGTCGACATCCGCAATGAGGGCTCCTTGACTGGCGATGTGGTGGCTCAGCGCATCAGCATTGAAGATGGCGCCTATTTCAAGGGCGGCATTGATATTCGCAAGCCCGCCGCCCAGGAATCCAAGGCGAGCGAAGCGGCGAAGCCTGCGGCAGCAACTCCAGTGCACGCTTAGTTCGAAAGATCCTGATTCCGCCGCTTGCGGCAGGATGGCGCAACGGTTTCGCTACCCCCCCAGCGAAGCCGTTGCGTGCAAGTTTCCCGCCCGCACTTCGGTCTCACTGCGCCTCTCTCCTTCAATCGAACCAACTGAATCCTTTTCGATCCTCCTCCATCTAAAGAATCGGAAATTTAGAGGTAGCTTGATGCTAAATATTCGTTTAAACGAAGATCGCGGCCACGCCAACCATGGCTGGCTGGACACCCACTTTACATTTTCTTTTTCCAACTACTACGACCCGGAGCATATGGGTTTCCGCGCCCTGCGCGTGATCAATGAAGATTTCATCGCGCCCGGCAGAGGCTTCGGCGCGCACCCGCATCAGGACATGGAAATTCTGTCCTATGTGCTCAGCGGGGAGCTGGGCCATCAAGACTCGCTCGGATCTGGCGGCGTCATTCGTCACGGAGACATGCAGTTTATGTCGGCCGGTACCGGCATTCTCCATAGTGAAGCCAATCCGTCCGCAACAGAGACCACGCACATGCTGCAAATCTGGCTGCTGCCGAATCAGAACGGGCTGGATCCAAAATATGAACAGAAGGCGTTTCCGATCGACACGCAACCGAACCGGCTCCACTTGATCGCTTCCCGCGACGGCCGCGATGGATCGTTCTTAATCCGCAGCGAAGCCGAAGTGTACGCGGGCAAGCTGGACGCTGGGACAACTGTCGATCAGTCGCTCATCGGCAACCATGGCTGGGTGCAGGTGGCCGCCGGCGCGGTGACTGTGAACGGGAAGACTCTGCATGCTGGCGACGGCCTGGCGATTGACGGGGACGGCTCGGTACAAGTGGTCGCAGCCACCAATGCGGAACTCCTGTTGTTCGACCTGGGATAATCGCGGCGTCGCACTCGATCAACCTACAGAAACTTCTCCATAAAAACGGTCGCGCGCGCATACGGCGAAGGCGGTGCATCTTCCGGGCGAAGATGCACAAAGCCTTCCGCCTCATAAAGCCCAATGGCGTTCCTCAGCGAATGATGTGTCACCAGGTACAGTCGCCGCGCTCCCAACTTGCGCGCAGAATCAATCGTAGCCCGCAACAACTGTCTGCCAAGTCCCTGCCCACGGTACCCTTCGGCAATCGCCATCTTCGCGACTTCAAAGCAGCCATCTTCCATGGCCAGCAATGCACAGCATCCCAGAACCTCGCCGGTCTGCGGATGCACAGCAAAATAAATATGTCCGCCCGCGTCCAGGATGTGATGTTGCGGATCGCCTAAAACTACGACGTCTTCTTCTTCCAGTTTGAAAGATGCCGTGATCCACGCTTCATTCAACGCGCGAAAGGAAGTTTCGTCTCCGGGTTGAAACTCGCGAATCTGGACGTTCATACTTCAACGGCAGGCGCAGGCAGAATGGAATCCACATCGACCCACTGCGTTGGATACACGCCGGTATAACAAGCGGTGCAGTAGCGATTGCCGTCGGCCCCATCGCAGGCTTGCAGCAGTCCGTCCAGCGAAAGATACGCCAGAGAATCTGCCTCAATAAATTCACAAATTTCCTGCACCGATTGATTCGCGGCAATCAATTCGCGTTTGCTGGGGGTGTCCACGCCGTAAAAACAGGGAGAAATCGTCGGCGGACAACTGATGCGAAGGTGAACTTCTTTCGCGCCGGCGCCGCGCACCATGCGTACGATTTTTCGGCTGGTGGTGCCGCGAATAATGGAGTCATCGATCAAAATCACGCGCTTGCCTTCCAGCAGATTGCGCACCGGATTCAGTTTCAGCTTGACGCCGAAATCGCGCACGCGCTGCTCCGGCTCAATAAACGTGCGCCCCACATAATGATTACGGATCAGCCCGAAGCGAAATGGAATCCCGCTTTCCGCCGCATATCCAATCGCCGCCGTCACCCCAGAGTCAGGCACGGGCACCACCAGATCGGCCTCGACACCGGATTCTCGCGCCAGTTGACGCCCCATCTCCTCGCGGCTTTCCTGTACCCAACGGCCAAACACTTTGCTGTCAGGGCGCGAAAAATAAACATGCTCAAACACGCAGCTAGCCTGCGGAACTCCGCTGGAAAATTGCCGACACGTCACGCCTTCGCGCGAAACCATCACCAGTTCGCCCGGCTTCACTTCGCGATCGTACGTGGCCCGCAGCAGGTCGAAGGCGCAGGTTTCCGACGCAAACACAATGGTCTCAGTGCCGTCGGCGTTGGCAATGCGTCCCATCGAGAGCGGGCGAAAGCCGCGTGGATCGCGGGCCGCAAAGATACGGTCCCGCGTCATCATCACAATGGAGAAGGCTCCCTCCACCTGGCGCAGTGAGTCGGCGATCGCGTCGATCAGCGTCGGCTCTTTCGAGTGCGCGATCAACTGCACAATAATTTCCGAGTCGCTGGTGGTCTGGAAAATCGCGCCTTCGCGTTCCAGCTGCGTTCGCAAATTGCCGAGATGCACCAGGTTTCCGTTGTGGGCAATCGCGATTAGGCCCTTGGTGGAATCCACCCGAATCGGCTGCGCATTCAGCAGCGCTGAATCTCCCGTCGTCGAATAGCGCGTGTGACCGATGGCTAAAGAACCCGGCAGCTTGGCCAGAACATCGTCGGTAAAGATTTCTGCCACCAGGCCCATGCCCTTGATGTTCCACAGATTTTCGTAGTCTGCCGTGGCGATGCCCGCGGATTCCTGGCCGCGATGCTGCAGGGAGTAGAGCGCCAGGTACGCCTGGCGCGCGGCATCCGGATGGTTGTGAATGGCCACGACGCCGCACTCTTCGCGGAGCTTGTCGAATGGAAGGGGGTCATGCTCGGCTATGGGCATTGGATCCATCGATGATTTGTATGCGTTCATTATGCCTGATCCACCGCGGAACTTTCGCGATGAAATGTAGACTCCAGCGCATCGGGCAAGCCACGGCGCCACGGCTCAAAAAGGTTTGCAATGGGTTCGGAAATAACGGGCTGGCCGTTAACGCAGATTTCCACGCGATCGGCAATCGTCAATCCCAGCGGAACCACCGTGACATCACCGTAGTCATCAACGATCCCTTTGATTTTCTCTCCATGTTCGGGAGCACAAGTGACAATGACCTCGCTCGCGTTCTCGCCGAATAAGGTTCGCGTAATGGAATCGTCGGAAACTCCCTCAGCTATCGAAACGCGCACTCCAATTGCCTTCGCGAAGCATCCCTCCGCAAGTGCCACGGCGATACCGCCGTCCGAAATATCGCGGGCGGAATGCAGCAATCTATCATCCGCCAACTTCACGAGACACTTGTGCAGTTCCGCTTCGGTCTCCAGCGAAAGTGCCGGCGGTGTGCCCCACAAAGCATTCAGAAAAAACTTCGCATATTCTGACGAACCAAATTCCTTCACCCCGGCGCTGTCTTCGCCTGTCGCTTTCGGTCGCAGCAGCAATACCGCGTCACCCACCCGCTGAAAATCCGCAGGCACTGTTTTCGAAACATCCTCCAGAATCCCGACGATCCCGACCACGGGCGAAGGATAGATCGCTTCCCCTTTGGTCTCGTTGTAGAGCGAAACATTGCCGCCCGTGATCGGCGTACCGAGTGCGGTGCAAGCCTCCGCAATGCCGTCAATCGCGCTCGAAAGCTGCGCCATAATCTCCGGCTTTTCCGGGTTGCCGAAATTCAAACAATTTGTCGCCGCAATTGGTGTCGCCCCGGTACAAGCCACTTTGCGCGCCGCTTCCGCCACCGCGTGAGCCGCACCTAACTTCGGATCGAGATAGCACCAGCGGCTGTTGCCATCGAGCGCCATCGCCAATCCACGCCGCGTGCCTTTCAGCCGCATCACGCCCGCTTCCCCGCCCGGTCCCTGCGCCGTGTTCGTCTGCACCATGGTGTCGTACTGCTCGTACACCCAGCGCTTGTCGCAGATATTCGACGACGCCAGCAGCTCTTTTAGGTCAGCGGTCAAGTCACGCTTCGCATGCAACTGCTGCAAAGTTTCTGCCGAAGGCTCGCTCGGCACCGGCGCTTTCCATGTTCCAATCGGACGATGATACCGCGGCGCCTCATCCGTCAACGACGCATTGGGAATGTCCGCCACTAGCTCGCCATGGTGCAAAATCCGCAGCCGCGACTCGGCGATCACCGTTCCCACCGTCACCGCATCCAGTCCCCACTTGGCAAAGACCCGCGTCACTTCCTCTTCGCGGCCCTTGTCGGCCACCAGCAGCATGCGCTCCTGCGATTCGGACAGCATCATCTCGTACGCCGTCATCCCGGTTTCGCGCTGCGGTACGCGATCCAGTTCCATCTCGATGCCAACCCCGCCGCGGCCGCCCATCTCGCAGGAAGATGACGTCAATCCCGCTGCGCCCATGTCCTGAATGCCAACGATGGCACCCGTCTGCATCGCCTCCAGGCAGGCCTCCAGCAGCAGCTTTTCCATGAACGGATCGCCCATCTGCACGTTCGGGCGCTTCTGTTCGGAGCCCTCGTGGAACTCCTCGCTGGCCATCGTCGCGCCATGGATTCCGTCGCGCCCAGTCTTCGCGCCTACATATAAGACAGGGTTGCCAACGCCGGTCGCCTTGCCGTAAAAAATTTCGTCCTTGCGCACCATGCCAAGCGCGAACGCATTCACCAGCGGGTTGCCGGAATAACACGGCTCAAAGCGCGTTTCGCCACCCAGGTTCGGCACTCCAAAACAATTCCCATAGCCGGCAATGCCACTCACCACGCCTTCCAAAATCTGGTGATTCTTATTCAGCAGAGAGGTCGGTGTCGAATTTTTCCCATCTGCTTTCGCCAAATCTTCCGCAACGATCGGCCCAAATCGCAGCGAATCCATCACCGCCAGCGGTCGCGCACCCATAGTAAAAATGTCGCGCAAAATTCCGCCCACCCCCGTCGCCGCTCCCTGATACGGCTCGATATACGACGGATGATTGTGCGATTCAATCTTAAAAGCGCAGGCCCAGCCATCTCCCACGTCGATGATGCCGGCATTTTCCCCCGGCCCCTGCACCACCCGGCTACTCTCGGTTGGCAAACGCTTCAAATGCACGCGCGAGGACTTATACGAGCAATGCTCGCTCCACATCACGCTATAAATGCCGAGCTCCGTCAAGCTGGGAGTTCGCCCCAGCGCCCCCAGAATGCGCTGATATTCGTCAGCCGTAATGCCATGCTGGGCCAGCAACTCCGGCGTGATCTGTGCCGGGTTAGGAATCGCGGAAGAGGTCGCAGATTTCATTGTTTTCCTGGTTGAGGGACACTTTTATTGTTACATGGCCGACGGGCCCGGCGAGAGCGCCAGCTCACCCCACGGAGATGGCAGCAACGCGCCGTCCGGACCCTCCGACTCTGTTACACTTTTGAAAGCGTCAGCGGCCAGGATTGTTCCCGCTCGCGCCCTTCCGCCAAGCAATTACCGCAGTTTTCGGGGAGTGGCTCAGCCTGGTAGAGCACCTGGTTCGGGACCAGGGGGTCGGAGGTTCAAATCCTCTCTCCCCGACCATTCTTTCTCTCGTGTTTAATGGGGTTTACGCAGCTTTTGCGACTTCTGTTTTAGACGTGATTTTCGGTACATTCGGTACAACTGAAGGCAATTCGAATCCAAGTCCACACTGTTCAGCCCACTTTTTGCGGAACGCAACGTCATCTTTTATCTTGTCGTAGAGATCGCTCATGCTCTCTCCCGCGTGGCCCATCCAGTAATTTCGGATCCCATCAGGGCACGCGGTATAGTTCCGTAAGTAAGTGTTTCGGAATCGACGAAAGGCATGACTTCCAGCCTTGTGTGTGCAGGTAAATTGATTCACATATTTCATTTGTTTCAATGCCGGGTGCAGGTGCCGTCGCAGTATGCACGACGACGATAGCGGCTTCCCGCTCCGGGTACAAAATAAGAAGCCGACATTGCGGTCTCCGACAAACTCCTTGAGCGTAGCTGCGATCGCCGGATGGAGATCGACCTTACGAAAGGCACTCGACGTTTTGAGCCGCTGTTCCACCTTGCAGTGACGGATCTTCTGAGCGATTGTGATGGTCTGAAAGTCTGAAGAGATATGCTTGCCGATTTCCAGGCCAAGCGCCTCTCCAATCCTCAAACCAGTGGCCCCGCAAAGGATGAACACCGTGCGCTCACGCCGGTATTTCCACGTCGCCAACCCCGTCATGACCGAAGAAGAGAAGCAAGGAGTATTCTGCTTAGCCTTCTCGATGAGGGGCATGTCGATGAATTCATGGTTCCATTTTCGCGGATGAATCTGTTCACCCTCCTTGTCCACCGCAGATGCGACGACCATCTTGACCACCTGCGTGTAGTTGTCTATTGTTTTGGGCGATAATCCCCCAGCCGACATCTTTACAACGAGGTTCCTCAGTACCGCGTTGTTGATTTCCGCCAGGGGCAGCTCGCCAATATCGGGATTGAGCCATTTACTCAGACATCCCTCCCACGATTCAAAAGTCGAATTTGCTATGGGTTTCCTCTTGCGCATCCTTTGTTGATCAAGCCAGATGCGCGCTTGACTGCGAAACGTAATAACGATCTGTTGTTCAACAACCTTTTTGAAATATTCCTCGGTGTCGGCTCCGCTCGCCACGATGATCTCGCGGGCACGGCGTTCTCTTGCAGACTTGGATAAGGCGCCGATTCCACAAATCGGACAGATTTTGGCCCGTTTATGTATACGCTTTTCCTGACCCTGCACGTCCATCCACCAACGAACAACCCACCATTTCCCACTCTGTTCAACATGTCCATCTTGACCGGTTCTGCGAGACATTGATTTTCCCGTCCGCCTTACCGGTGTCGCTCCGTCGACAGTAATGGAAATTGGGTCAGTATGCAACGCTCCTGACGGTGTGTCTGCCAGATTTTGACGTAACGACGAGGAAATTGCAGGACCTGACCCTCTTGGCCAGATGATCAATTGGCTGCTTGAGCAATTCGCATCGCTGGCTGTTGATGTGTGGATCGGACCCATGGAGAGTAATACCGGCTCATAGAGATTCTGCGAGAATTGCTAGAAAGAAATTTGACTGTTTGGACGATTTTGCCTGAACCTCTAATAACGTTGTGGCAATCCCTTTTCGTCCACGGCATTTCCTATCCCTTCCTCCACGTCTCATCTACCGTAGTCTCGACTTCCACCGGCACCTTTCCTCCCAGCACTTTCTGGGCCGCCTGCGTCATCGTTTCTACCACCAGTGCTTCTGTCCTCTCAATCTGGTCCGCGGGAACTTCGAAGACCAGCTCGTCGTGCACCGGCATCAGCATCATTGAGGCCACATCGTCCGGCAGATCTGCGATGGCGCGGGCCAGGATGTCGGCCCCCGATCCCTGGTCCTGATAGTTGAGGGCCTGGCGTGGCTCATCGAGGAGCTTGAGTGGCCGTCCGGAAAGGGTGGTGGTCTCATAGACCTTGATACGTCTTTCGGGGCTGACTAACTCGCGCTCGTAGGGGTTCCAGGTCATGCATATGTCTTGCGAGATGTGACGGCACTGTAAAAATCTTGTCCACCAGTTCCAGAGCCGAAATTCTGGGTAGAGTGCGAACCACGCCTGACGGGCCTGCGAGGCTTCTGCGAGAGACCAGGAGAGACCATAGTTGTTCACCCCCTGTGTGTGGAGGCCACTTGCGCTGATGCCGTAGAGCAAGCCAAAATTTGCGGGTTTCGCTTTCTGGCGTCCGTCATGAAGGTCCAGCTTGAGTTTTTTCAGGGTTTGCTTATCAAGTTTGGCAAGCCATTCCACCGGGTTTGGGCCACAATCGATTTGCCCTGCGCGTCTGGCCATGTCGAGCGCCGTCACGAGATGGGGATCGAGTCCACGAAGAAAAACAGAAGTCATCCTCTGCACGTCGCGGCGCAGGACCGTTTGCGCCACCGATGGAATCGCCACTTTTAACCAATTGAGACTAATGTTGTCTGGTTCCGCGGGGCACCTGAGCTTGTGAGCAGCCTGCACGCCGGATCGAATGCATTCAAGGAACCAGTTATTGGTGAGATCTTCCGTGACGCGCTCTCTGAGATCCGAGATAGCACGCTCGGCCAGGACGGCTGCAATGCGCAGCTCGATCGCACCATAGTCCGCTGCAAGGATGAGATAACCGGCGCGGGCTCGTATTAGCGACCGAAAACTCTGATCTCGAGGAATGTTTTGCAAAGTCGGAGCGGTACTGGTGGTGCGGCCCGTCGCCGCCCTAAAGGTAACAAGGGAGTGCAATCTTCCATCCCGCGCGGCAGCTTGTTGGTATTGCTGCGCGGCGCGATAAGCCCACTTGTTGATCCTGATTTTCCGCAGTAAATTCCACGCGGCAAGTGTGTCAATCCCTGAGATCCTCGCCATCGCTTGGGTTGGGCTGAATGAACGGATTTTCGTTTCCGGCCATGCGATCCCATTTGCGACCGCGTACTTCTCGAATGCGTCCGCTAACTCGCTAGGCTCCCCTCTCTGTAGGTCCACCAGTTGCGGATAGAATGGCGCAAATTCTGGAATCTGAATCAGCTCATCCGCAGCTTCCAAGGCGGCTGCCTTGAACTCTCCACATAGTCGTTCCGATGCTTCCGCATCGAATGGCACACCCCGCGCATGGGCTTCCGCCAAACGGATGATGGCCATCGAAAAGGGAACGTACCACGGATATTTGTTCTGGATCGCAGCAGGCATCTCCTCGACACTTAACGTCGGCAGGAGGAACTGGAGAATAAGCAATGGAAGATCGACACCCATTGTGGCAAAGGAGTGGTGGTCCGCCGAAAGAGTGCTGACACACCAACTGGTGTGATTTTGATAGCGCGCATCCGGGACGGGAAGGTGCAAGGATGTTCCAATCCAATCGAGGGATGCCGCGGGCGCTCCGTTCTCCTGCTCGATCAATTTCCTGGCCCGCATCTGAATGCTTTCGTCACTGGACAATGCCATCTTGAAAGGTCTCAATAACAACTCCGGTCGCAATTGACGAACCAGCAGCATAGTGTCGAGCACAAACTTTGGGCGCGCGGATGTCTCGGCGCAAAGCCAACTCAAGGCGGCACCGGCATTGTGGGCGATCAGAATCTTGTTCTCCAGCGCAGCGCGGAAGAGTCGCTGTCTCTCCTCCGGAGTCAGTGCATCAAGGTCCCAGGCACAAGCACCGAGTATCGGAGTGTATAGCGCCAAGATTCGCATCCGGGGCTTTGTAGAGGCTCGTGTTCCCGCGTGGGTTGCACGATACGAGAGCCACGTTTCGCAGCCGACGCAAACCTTCTTAGCGGACAGACGTTCGGGTTCACTGAACCGAGTTTCCGCAGTTGTCATAAGATCCAGCACTACCCAGGATGCAGCTTCTATTTCCTGACAGATCGCCGATGGCAACGACCTATAGAATCCAGCAGGATCCATCTGCTTGGAGCGCAGCGTCAACAGGATCTGAGACTTTTTGTTTCTGATGGTGGCGATCTCGGTCGCCGGGAACCCTGCAGGCAAAATCAATGATTCCCCGCTGCTGTGGATGCCGATACTTTCGGGAATTGAGCCGTTCATACGATATATCCCCCACTCGGCAGGCGTGGTGCAGGCAAATGCACCAATCCACCCGGATTTGGAACAATCAGTGTGGCCGGATCTGGCGCGGGCAACGCTCCGACGTCAAGCCGTGCGGCTGAAATCGCTTGCCTATCATCCGGGCCCTCCACTGAAGGACGGACTCGGAGACCCAGCCAGACGCTGTTCCCATTGCTCTTATGAAGAACGAATCCCTTTTCACGCAAACTTGTCGAAAATCCTTTCTGACTTGGACGACTTGACACGCCTTCTTCCTCGCACCACGATAGGTAGCTCCGATAGAGGTCCGAAGACCGAACTCGATATTGGGGCTCCTGCACGACACAGTCATCCATCCAGCGCCCGAGGTCATCGCATGAGAGTCGCAAGGCTCGAGATGCTTTGGCGACCGTTGCAGGTTCTATAAGGCCTCGTTCCAAAAACTCCCTTGCACCCTGAACAATCCAATTGAGGATTCCTGGGAGTTCCATGAGCAGGCGTTTTCTTAGCCGCTTATCTTGCTCGTGCTGAGGGATCTTCACCGACCAGGGCACGACAGCGACACGGCGCCAGATCGCATCACCGGTGTCCTTTGGCCGTGGGGGATGGTTGGTATCGAGAATTGGAGTAAAACGCGGCATGAATTGAAAAAATTCTCGATTCAGGAATCGGGCTGCAACGAGGTCTTCGCCGGTAATCGATTTGATCATCTCTTCATCCACCCGAAGATTGTCGGGAGTCTCTGAGAACGACACCAGCCGTGCTCCGGCGAGTGCGGCCAGATCGTTTCTCGGTTTTTCCGGGCTTTGCTGCGCCAGAAGGCTGAGCGGACCTTTGACCGCATAGTCGCCAAGCGCGGCCATCAACAATCCAACGTACGTACTCTTCCCGTTGGCGCCCGAACCCACAAATGTAAAAAACTTCTGCTCGTTACTCTCTCCGATGGCACTATACCCCGCCAGCAGTTGCAGATATTTTCTTACCTCGACTTCGGGTTGGACCCGCCCGAGAAACTTTACAAACGATTCGGCAGTCGCCGCGGAATCATAAGCCGCCCCTGCTGATCGGGTTATCCGTTGTTGCGGCAAGGCGGGAAGCAGCTCACCGGTACGCAGGTCGACAACGCCGTTTTTCACCGCAAGCAGGTAAGGGTCGGCGTCCCATGCATTATCTGGGACGCGGAGGTAGGATTGCGCAATGGCCAGCGCCGCATCGATTCCGCGAAGGTTGCAGATGTCGTGAGCTGCGCCGCGCAAGTCTTTAATGGAAGATTCGACGGACTTGTACCAGGACGAGATCTCCTCGGGCCAGTGAGTTTGCTTTATCCCGCGATATGGCGCGACAACGCCACTCGAGAGCGTACTCAAATCATCGGCTGTGGAACTATAGATGCTCGCAAGTTCCGGGACAAGGGCACGTCGCCTCCAGCAGTCATCCTTGGTCCAAATGAGCCCGTTCCACCAGCGCCAGATGTCTTGCGAGAATGCGAGCCGGTCTCTGAACTGCTCTGCAAACTCGATGGCGTTATAGTTATCGGTGATCCCGTCACGATTCAATTCCGCCGCACGGAAAAGCGCCGGGAGACTGCGAACCGCTAGAAATCGATTCGCGACCAGCCAATCGTCGAGTCCCTGCTTCCTGATTTTGAGGTCCTCGCCGTCTGAGACAGCCAGGGGCGGGCAGAAGGACACTGCGACCCGGATATGTCGCGCGCCGAGCGATTTCGCAAGACGCTCGAATCCTTGTCTGGCCTGCGGGTTGGACATCAGATCCAAGTCGCCTAGGACGAGCACACGCTTGTAGCGCTGTAGAAGTTCCATTAAGGCAGGCAGAGGTTCCGTCTCAGGGCTTGTTGGATTTCCATGATGCTTCTCGATGGCGCGACTATCCGGATCGCACCAACTCCAGACTCCTTGGACGGCAACGCAATGTATGCCTTCCTGCACGGCCTTGGCGGCTTTCTTTTCGCCTTCGGTTATCACGAGGAGATCTGAATCGGGCAAAGCCGTAAGGGCAGGTGGAATATATAGCTGGGCATCATCGCCTTGGCCCGAAGCGTAGCGCATCTTTTCGACTGGTTGCCGGAGTCGCCACCTTATATAGGGCCCACCCGTTTGGTCAGTGATCCCGGCGTATGGGATCGAATAGCCACCACTGGCCACTTTCTGGACTCCGGTGCGTCGACGGATGATGTCTGTCTCCGCGGAATAGCAACCCATCGATCGTATGGTTTCGTCGGATAGACCACTGCGACGCAAGTCGGCGATGTCGTCAGGATGAAGCACATTCGGGGCTACGTCATTTGTACTCATTGGGAGACCTCGCGGTCCGTGTTGATCGCGTAAGTATTCGGTGCGACGCGGCGAAGGATTCCAAGTCGCGTCAGTTTCGACACTTGGTTTGCGACCCAGCGGTATTTCGAACCGGTGGAGCGGGCGATGTCCTCGATCCGTTGCCCTAATGGATAGGCGGATAGCGATAGGAGGATGATCCTGTCCGTGGCCGTCAACGCAAGGCTCAAATCAAAAAGAATGCTTTCCAACAATTGGTTCATTTCGGCCTCCTGGCCGGTAGAGTTGCGGGCAAGAACCGGGACTGGGAATCTGCTCCGGTTTGTGCCCACACAATAGGGGATTTGAAAGTTCGTTTTGTTCGTCGAGTTACTTCTTGATCGTGGGTTGTCGTTGAACATCGGTCCAACCTTCTTCAGTGCTACGGCCATTGAAGTGACCGGCCTATCGTCGATTACCCAGGAGTAGGGACAATGGGGAGGATGGGGAAGGACTTTCACTAACCCTTCCCATATGCACAATCCATCCACTCAAAACGAGGTAGACTTCTTTAAAAAATCCTCCCCATCCTCCCTAGAGTTGAATCCATTGAACTTAAGAGCCCTAGATCCTCCCCAAACGCTCCCCGAATTCTCCCCGCACCAGCTAAGTTTGCGATTCCGAAAGATCGGGAAGAACGGTGGACCGACTCATATCGTCGAAGCTGTTCGCTCCACTGCCCCGTACCTGTCCCACTCCACCGACGTGAACCTTTTTCCATGCTCAACAAAGGGCAGCAGCGGCATCCCCGTCGCCGGATAGGCCCGAAGCAGCGGCACAGTCGCTGCTTCCACGCCCTGTCCAGCCCGATCAGCCAGGAACAAGCTCAGCCCGTTGATCGTATCCCTCCGGGCAAGACCATTCTTTCCGTGGGGTTTTGAAGATGATTGACTGAAGGCATGAGTGAATATCCCGTTCCAGTCGTTGATCGTCGTCCTCGTCGCAGCCGCGCGGAGGTGGCGCGGAT
>JBAVOQ010000081.1:0-23775 GCA_049692235.1 Acidobacteriaceae bacterium
TACCCGCACCGCAAGCGGTTGATCCCGCAAGGGGCGTAGTGTGTCCCAAGGCCGAAAATGGCCTCCGGATGCAGGAAAACGGCTCCGACAAACCGATCCTTTGCGTCGATTTTCAGCACAACCGATCAACTCTTGCCTTCCAATTCCCCCGGTTGCTTGTGCGGATCGCTTTTCCTGAGCTTGATCAGAGGTTCCACAGATGACAACACTGCCCAATTCAGAGGGATTGTTCAGCCCGCGCTGGTCGCCCGATGGCCGCTACATTGTCGCGATGACTTTGGATCAAAGCAAGCTGATGCTCTATGACGTTGACGCGAAATCATGGAAGACTCTGATCGCTCGTCCGGCGCACGATCCAGTCTGGTCGCATGATAGCCATTGGATCTATTTCGATGACTTTGTAGCCAAGGATCAGCCGGTGTATCGGATTTCCGTGCCCGGTGGACAACTGGAACAGGTTGCGGACCTGGAAAGCATGCAGCCTCCGGACGCGCTCGATTTTCGCTTTGCCGGCCTGACTCCGCAAGACGTTCCCTTGGTGAACGCACGCATTTCGTCTGCGAACATCTATTCGATGAACCTGGATGAAAAGTACGACAAGGCCACAATGTAAGACGAGATCGCAAAGTAAGCCGGATGCGCCAAGTAAGACAATAGCGAATGTAAGCCAAGCGCTCGAGCCATCACCCCGCGAACTTCTGCGATGTCGGCTCGGCAACAGGCGTTCCGGCAAAACAACTGTTTCTCGATGATCCTTTGCGGGTCGGGAGATGCAAAAACTCGAAATTCTCCCAGTTGGGTCGACTTTCGGCGCCGTTCTGGTGCAGATAAAGAAAAACTATGGAGTGGATAACCGGAATCTATTTCCGATTGCGGGAATCAAGACGTAATCTATAGAAAATTGGGGAAGACTGTTCCCATATTGCCTAGTGACTCCGAAGCTCAACAATTACAAATTCAAATTCTGATTCGAAATCAGTTTTATAGGAGAAGGTATGTCAAGTGAATTGCGGGATTTTCTTGCGCTCTCATACGGGGAGCTGGAGGATTTGAATCTGGAGGCCAAGGAGCAGCGAAAGAACCGCGTTGCGGCTCACAAGATCCAGGAACAGCGACTGCAATACCTTACGGATGAAAAGCGGATCAAGGCTGTGACCGTGTTGTTCAGCGATCTTGAAGGTCGCCTGCACATGCTCGATTATGACAAGAAGTTCCTCGTCAAGAGCTGGGACAATCTCACCTTCGACGGCTCATCGATTCGCGGATTTACGGCGCAGCGAGAAAGCGATTTGCGACTGGGCATCGATTGGAGTGCGTTTTACTGGGCGCCGGCCGATGTGTTCGGTTCGGGCAAGGTGCTGGTCTTCGGCGAAGTGATCGACAAGAACGGCAAGCCCTACAGCGCCGATATCCGCGGAGAACTGAAGCAGTTTGCCAGCAAGCTCTATAAGTCGGACGGCTATACCCTGAACGCGGCCAATGAGATTGAAGGCTTCCTATTCAAGGGCGTCGACGCCGAGCGGAATTATTATCAGACCGGCAAGTTCGAATATGTGAACACGGGCGGCTATTATCACTCGTTGCCGGGCGACCCGCTGCGCACCTTCATCGATACCACGGCGGAAGTGCAACGAGCCATGGGTTTTGAGAATGAGAAAGATCACCCGGAGGTCGCGCCGTCGCAGTTTGAAATCAACTACAGCTATGGCGAGGTGGTAACAGCCGCCGACCAGATCC
The DNA here is from genome assembly GCA_049692235.1 of Acidobacteriaceae bacterium. Lineage (GTDB taxonomy): Bacteria > Acidobacteriota > Terriglobia > Terriglobales > Acidobacteriaceae > JAKAAZ01. The sequence goes on from JBAVOQ010000081.1 coordinate 1,738, forward strand.
AGCTGTACAAGCTCATCTGCCGCCAGGTCGCGACCAATCTTGGAATGACGGCGTCCTTTCTACCCAAGCCCGTCGTCGGCGTGAACGGCAGCGGCATGCATACCAACGTCTCGATCAGCAAAGACGGCAAGAATCTGTTCTGGGACGCTAAGGGCGAAGAGAAAGTGAGCGATTTCGCCTGGAACTTTGTCGACCGCATCCTGACGCACGGCAACGACCTGTGCCTGCTGCTGAATGCCAGCGTGAATGCTTATCGTCGACTGGATCCGCACTTCGAAGCGCCCAACCAGATCAAGGCTTCGGCGGTAGATCGTGGCGCCATGATTCGAATTCCGATCGGCAATGAAAAGAGTGCCCGCATCGAAGTTCGGTCGGTCAGTCCGGATGCCAATCCGTACATGGTTCTGTATTCAATCTTCCGCTCGGGACTGCAAGGCAACAAGTCAACCGTGAAAAACCTGCGCCAGGCCGAACGATATCTGCCGGACAACGTCTACACTGCCATTGAGGATTTTCGCAGCTCTGCGTGGACTACCAAGCTGTTGGGCGCGGATGTCAAGGGACGCTATGCAGACCTGAAGGAGGCGGCGGCGGATCGTTGTGCTCGCCTGTTGGGAACCTTTGTCAAAGTACCGGAGGTCCAATATCACCACGATGTCTATAACCAGTTCCTGTGGAACATGTTCTAGATTTCGGCAACTGCAGTTTCTGACGCACGCAAAAGGCATGGCAAACCGCCATGCCTTTTTTGCTCAACACGCCTTGCCGATGGATCAGGCCAACTCCAGTTCGATCTTCTCGGTTGCGCGATCGAGCTTCACGATTCGAAAGCTGCGAATCTGGCCCTTTGCAAGCGGCTCCGACTGCTTGGCGGAAGCAGCCGAACCACCCTTCCAGCGAGCCTGCAACATAGAGGTCAAGGCCGACAGGTCCGCACCGGAACTGCTCTTGTTTTCTGAAGTGGGAGCGGCCGCTGCCAGCCTGCAGTTCGCGCGAATGCCATCGCCCAGTTCGATGACAGCCGAGTCGGGACCGTGCTCCACCACGCGACCCGACACCACGTCCCCTTCCTTGTGCTCCGCCAGATATTCGCCAAGGCCAGTTGGAACCAGTTGCTTGATACTCAGCTTGATCTGCCGCTTCTCCGTATCAACGGCGAGCACCTGGGCTTTGACAATCTGACCGGCGCGCAACACATCCTGGGGATGATCGATATGCTTTTCGGCGCCGATTTCGCTGACATGAACCAGCCCCTCGACGCCTTCCGTGATCTGCACGAATGCGCCGAACTTCATCAGCTTCGTCACCGGACCTTCAATGGTTGAGCCGACCGGAAATTTCTGCAACACATCTGCCCAGGGATCGCCAAGCGCCTGCTTGAGTCCAAGAGAGATTCGGCGTTCGCCAGCGCTGACAGAAAGAATGATCGCATCCACCGTGTCGCCCGACTTGAGAATGTCGCTGGGCTTGCGAACTTTCTTCAGCCATGACATTTCCGAAACGTGGATGAGGCCTTCGATTCCAGGTTCCAGTTCGACGAAAGCTCCGAAGTCCATGAGACGCGTGACCGTCCCAGTGATTCGCTGGCCAACTTTATATTTCTCTGCTGCGGCGTCCCACGGCTCCGGCTGAAGCTGTTTGAGCCCAAGAGAAATGCGGCTATTCTCAGGATCGACCTTCAGAACCTTGAGTTGGAGTTGCTGTCCCACTGTCAGCACATCTTCCGGCGAATTCACGCGACTCCACGAAATATCGCTGACATGCAACAAGCCATCAATGCCGCCGATATCGACAAAAGCACCATAGCCCGCGAGACTGCGAACTTCTCCGCTGACGATATCCCCCTCCTTGAGAGCAGAGTATCGGTCCTGGCGAACTGAAAGGGCCTGCTCTTCGAGGATGGCGCGACGGTCGACAACGACGTCCTCATCCGTCACGTCGAGCTTGGTGATGCGGCAAGTGATTTCCTGGCCGACCAGCTTCTCCATCTCTGCTGCATCGCGCACTCCGCTGCGAGAAGCCGGCATAAAGGCGCGCACGCCAACGTCCACGTTGAGACCACCCTTGACCACGCCCGTCACGATTCCCACGATGGCAGATCTTTGCGCAAAGGCTTCCTCCAGCGAGGACCAGTCTGTCGGCAGGGTCACGTGTAGCCGAGACAGTTCATAATAGCCCTCGAGATTGCGGCCCTTCACCGAGACGGGAACCTTGTCTCCGGACGTGACGCCTTCCGCGTTGTTCTCGAATGCACTCCGCGGCAAAATCCCCTCGGCTTTGAATCCGATATCCAGGTAGACAGATTCGGCGTCGACGGAGACGACAATGCCTTCCAACTGCTTGGCGGCGCCGTCCGTCTTGTGAGAGTGGCTCTGCTCAAATTGCGCGAGCAATTCACCGAAGGATTCAGTGGTGGATTCGGATGCGGCTTCGACTGGGGAGGATGAATTCGGGATGATTTCGTTTGACATAATGGCTTACGTACTATTTTGGCACGAGCTACCCTTCGACGATATTTCGCAGGCTGAGCGTTTTCGGCAAAACGGTACATGCATGGGTGAGTACAACGTGCGAGTCAGCGCTTCGCGTAGAGTGATACAGTTCTTTGCTATGGAAAACTATCGGGTGCGCGCGGCCCGGAAATCCTGCTATCGACTTTGGCTGCTTGGCCTGATTCTTTTGTCCGCACCGCAACTGCTGCATGGGCAGGCGTCCGCACCTGCTGGCTCTCCTCCTGCGGTTCCGGACTGGGCCCAGGCAGGTTCCGATACACACGAACAGGTACCGCCGCCCGCAGACTTCCACCGGCCGAGCAGGAATTTCGATACGCCCATTGGCATATTTCAAGGGCAATCCGATATAGGCTCCGCAGTCGTGCCGGGCAGCGCCAGCTATAACGCCGAGACAAAACAGTACACAATCACTTCGGCGGGCTATAACATCTGGTACTCCCGCGATGAGTTCCGTTATCTCTGGAAGAAAATGTCGGGAGACGTTTCGCTTGCCGCCGATGTCACCTTCCCGGACCCGAAGGGTTATAGCGATCGCAAAGCTGTGCTGGTCATTCGCCAGACTCTCGAAGACGACTCCAAGGAAGCGATGACCGGCGAACACGGCACGGGAATGATCCATCTGGCGCAGCGCCCGACCCGAGGCGCGGCGATGACGGATATGCAGTTTCGCTTTGGAGGAACGCTCGAAGGAGTGCTGGCAAAGCGCATTGGAATCGAGAAACGGGGCGATGCGATCGCAATTTTTGTCAGTTTGAAAGGCGAGCCGATGCATCAGTTTGGACCGCCGATTCATCTGCACTTCGATGGGCCTTTTTATGTCGGCATCGGCTTCTGCTCGCACCTTCCCGCCACTTTGGACACGGCTGTGCTTTCCGACGTCATTCTTGAGAACGCAGCCGGTAAGGTGCACTAGATGCGGGAAACGCACGTTGATCGGACCGAGGCGGAATGCAAAACGAGAAAAGCTAAGCGTGTGCGCGAAGGAGAAGTCTGGCGGTCGAGACGGAATGAACGGTCGTCGGCGGGTTCACCCTCAGCTGCGAGGCAGCTGTCCGCGAGAGGCGAGAGTTGCTCGATTGATCTGGGCGCGTGTACTGTCCCGAATCCACCCCCATTTGTTGAAATACCGGATGGCAGAACGGATATGCAAGAGCAGCAGCTTTCGATTTCGATACGAACCCATCTGATGGACATGCTCGACGGTGACGCCAGGCCAATATAACAACCTCGAGACACCCAACATTCGCCGACAGAGGTCGACGTCCTCCATATAGAGAAAAAATCTCTCATCGAAACCGCCCACTGCCTCCAACACAGAGCGACGCGTAAACATAAAGCAACCCGAAAGCGACGGGACATACGCAGGCGAATCGCAATCGAGAAAGCGCAGCTCGTACAATGCGGTCCGCTTGCGAGCGAGGCCTTTCCACAGCCCGGGGAGAAACCGCCGTAGCACCAAGTCGATCGGCGCTGGAAGCAGTTTGCAGAGATATTGATTGCTGCCGTCAGGATAGAGAACCTTGGGCATCACCAGCCCCACGTCTGGATGCGAATCCATCACATCGGCCAATCTGCCGAGAGCGTCCACATCAAACACGATGTCCGGATTGAGGATCAAATGATACGGTGCATCGACCCCAGCAAGCTGCTTCAGCGCCAGATTGTGCCCTCTGCCAAATCCGAGATTCTTGCCAGGACGCACATAGATGCCGCCCATCCCTCGAACAGCATCGCGGATTTCGTCGGAACTTCCGTTATCGACGACAACCCAGCGCAGAACTGAAGTATCGCACCGCACATGCTGTAAAAGCTGATCGATTTGCGCGACGCTACTTTCGTAGATGACTATACTGACGGTTGACTGACACATTTGAATTCAAGCTAAAGTATATCTGTGCCAACGAGTTTACCGAGCAATCCGCTGACGACCGGAGGCCATTAGGAACATTCAGTGTGTAGCAAAATATCGAACAGCTCACGCCAGCCTTCAGCAAACGGCGAGGCTATAGCAACTGCCGTCGCGGGCGCAGGCCTCAGGTCGCCGAGCGACATCCTTCTCATTAAGGATGCTAGCTCTTCCGGGTTTTCGGGATCGAAGAAATGAACACACCTGTACGTTCCCACCGTCTCGCGGGCATACGGCAGGTCCGCTGCCAGTATGGGCTTGCCAGTTCGCTTAAACTCCGAAAGCGGAAGCCCCCATGTTTCCAATCGGGATGGAAATACAAGACAATCGGCGGCATCGTAGCGTGCAAATACCTGCTCCCGCGTCAGACGCCCAAGAAGTTTGACATTGGGCAGATCTTGACATCTCTTGGCCAAGTTCCTGGCATAGCGGCCTGTTTCTCCGGAAAAGGTCAGCCAGATTTCAATCTCATTGTGTTTTAGAATTTCAGCCGCTTGCAGCAAAAGTTCGATATTTTTGAATACCCGCGGAAATGCGGGGTAAAAGAATTGGAATTTCTCCTTCGACAAAGAATTTTCTCCATGAGCCCTCGCGCGATGCACTAAGGAGTCGTCCGTCTTCGGGTGAGCGACGATGACATTCTTCACGCTATACATTTCTTGAAAACGGTCGCGCATCCAGGCCTGCTGCACAATCACAAAATCATTCCGGTGAATATTGATTTTGTAAAGGTATCGATAGAACAACGCGAACGCAGAGTATTTCCAGTCGTAAACAAAGTCGTGCATTTTTGGTCGAGAAAATGGAGCTGGGTTATGACAATACACAGCCTGTATCCTCGCCTGAACTCGAGGAGTCATATCATGGAGGGACAACCACAAATATGGATCCAGCGTTTGACTAATTTTAAATAGATCGTAGTACTCGAACTTAATGCGCCTGATCCAGGAGGAGCGAATCTTCGGGAACTCGATAAATTCAACGCCGGGAACAGAAAAAAGATCCTTGCGATGCACAAGGGCCACAATGTCGTACTGGTCCGCAAAGGTTACTGACAACTCTGCCAGAGCATCCTGATACACGGACAACGGACCGGCCTGGAATAGGTTGACAGCGGAAAGGACAATCGTGGGCTTCACGCCCTATCCCACGTTTTCGTTTCGAAGTTGTAACGCTTCATCACTTTTGCAGGTGACCCAACGGCGATGGAATACGCTGGAATGTTTTTCGTGACGGTAGAGTGTGCCCCAATGATAGAGCCTTTTCCTATAGTGACCCCAGGCAGTATAGCAACAAATTCGCCAATCCATACGTCGTGCTCAATTACAACGGGCAAACAGCAGAGCGAGCGCTCTGCTGGCGGGGTCAGAGGACTATCCTGGGAAACATTGCCCCGGTAGCAACCGTGGTCATGGTCAGTGATAAACACCTTGCTGGCAATCAAAACCCGGTCACCAATGACTACTGATTTCGCTACTGCGACGTGTACATAGTCATTCATCTGAACCGCAGAGCCAATCCGCAGCAGTCTTTCTTTCGTTGGAGATTGTGGAAATACATCCATCCTCAGGCCTCGACCGCAGGTGAATCCCCTGCCAATCTGCATCCATCTCCGCCCCCGCAGATAAATCGGCCTCCGCATCAGGCGCGCTTGAGGATAGGAAAGCTTTGTCAAGAGAACATCCATGGAAAGAGACATTAAACCCAGAACGCCATAGCGACCCAATAGACCCGGTGAATTTGTTCGCATGTACGCCATAGTCTAGCCGACAAATACGATTGGGCGACTGGTTCCGTTGTATTTGGCCAGCGACCGTTGCGCTGCCTCCACAACGGCGACGACGGGTATGGCCGACAAGCATTTTTTTTGTTCTTTTATGCAGGTATCCAAGCCGCATCCCCAGCATTCAGTTCGGTGATAAAGGATTTCGTGATCGTCTCCCCGGGGAAACCACACAGCTGGACGGTTACGCGCAGAAAATACGACAACGCAACGCGTGCGCACAGCTGCCGCCAAGTGCATCGGGCCGCTATCATGGCCAAGAAAAAGCTGGACCCGTGCCAGTACCGCTGCGGACTCACGCGGTGAGATGTCGCCACACAGGTTCACGCTGCGCCCCTCCCACGATGTCGCCACCAAATCGCTGATGGCTCGTTCCTCGGATGCCCCTAGCAGAACGAGACCATGATCTGGAAGAATCTCGGCCAATTTTTGCAAAACGTAACGCCAATTATTTGCACCCCAGTCCTTAGCTTGCACTTTGGTTCCAATGCTGCAACCGATAAGCTGGCGGCTCCCCAGTGGGAGCAGGGCTGACGCAGCGATGGCGTGCTCTTGCGGCGTCAAACCCAAGTCCCAATTTGCACCATCCTTCAGGTTGATGGCACCCAGAACAGAAATGTTTCTTGCCAAACGCGACGCCTCGGCTTCGTATATCCCGCTGACTGCATCCAGGCGATGCGAGCGCCCGTCGCGGGAAAATGGCGCTCCTATCACGTGTCGCACGCCGCAAAGATGAAAGAAGATCACATCACGGACGACATCCCGCAGTCGGAGGCGTGGAGCAAGATAAACCAGCACCTGGGGTCGCCAACGTCTAATCTCTCGCCGTACCGCTAATAATTCCGAAGGGTGACGCATTGCAGGTGGATACGGGATGTGTCCGTCGATTAATCCAGAATTGTTGAGCACGCTGTAAGCCGCCGGCGCCTTGCTATGAACCGGGTAATTACTTAAGAGGCGACGCTGAGCATTCGGGAAGACACGCTCAATCTGGTGGAAGCATGGAAGGGCAACAGCCGTATCCCCCAGGCTGCCCAAGCTGAAGATCAAAACACGTTTGATGTTGGCTCCGTTTATAGGTAAGGTCATCCACAACTCCACTAGGCTTTTGAGAAATTCCTGCAATCGCCAGGGCGCGCATTGCGCAAGACGAACCTTGCAAGGGTAAAGGCACCGACGAGAAGTAACAAGATCGTGATCGTAAACACCTGGGACCCGGCAAATTGAGAGTCGATTAAAAGCGGTCCTGCAATGTAGCACCCTAGAAAAAAACTAAACGGGGTCGATCCCTTTCGCAAAAGAATGAAGAGGCCCGCGGCCATGATGTACCAGAGGATCGATAACCAACGAAATGCCGCATGGGATTCGACAAATATCTGGGGATTAGGCCCAAGTAATGGCGTATCTTCTCCGAAGTGGTGGAAATTGATAAACCTTCCCAAAGGAACCGGTCTATTTGACGGGGGATTGTCATAATTTTGCTGCAGACGCAGATCCGTCAATAAATCGTCGAATGGATAGGTTGGTGAATAATCAGAATATTTGTACATGTGATCGTGAAAGTAATAGACCGGGCCATCGGAGAAACTCAAGACACGATAGGCAAACGCGCCTAAGAAGCCGGCACCGAACATGACAAAAAATATCAGGAGGGAGCTGAGACCGAGCCCCAATCCGGCAAACAATAGGCGCTTATTCGATACACGTGTCCTCGCAAAGTGAAGATACGCTCCATACGCCAGCAAGCAAGCCAGCAATCCGCTGCGTGAGCCGAGAGTCAGAGCAAGATAAGCCGAGAAGACAGCAATAGCGATTGCCTGCTTACGACGTTCGTCATGCCACAGAACTGCTGCGGTAATCGCCGTAAGACCTACACCGACCTCATTAAATCGCCGAAATATTCCCCAGCCTTCATAGAATTGAACTCTCTCGCTCGCAACATCTGGCGCGAGCAATAAGAAGCCCTTTTGCGAAACAAGATATACATTCAGGACGAGCAAAACGATTGAAAACACTTTGCAGAAAGACACCCAATCGTTCTGAGAAATAAATGGTGGTCCAGCCTTCCCGGAGGAGCGAAATCGTAACAACATGCCAACAAAAAGCAAAAATCCCACCAAATCCACTATCAACAGGTCTCCCAGAAACAGCAAGATGAAGAACGTGAAAGTAATCTGGAATAATGCGACGATATTGGGATCAGCCATCGACCGAATCACATGAAAACGCAGCAAGATAGTCATTCCCACTATGCCCAGGGTCAGGGAGATGACCGTGACCCAAATTGGAATGATATCTATTAAATCCACGGTCTCTTCTCTTGGATCGAGCGTTTATAGCGATATGCGTGGGCTCTTAATAGCCCTGCTAGATAGGACAACCTAGTCTTCCCTTCTCCACAACCCTCAAAAAGGCTCTCTCTTTCCATATACAATTCAGCACTTCTTCTGTAATCGCTACTGACGCCGCCCAAATCGAAGTTGGCGATCTCGATATTGCAGCGCTCAAATCCGCCGGCCTTGCGAACAATTTTGTAGCAAGCTTGAAAGTCAGCAAATGTTGGGAAGGTGAGATCAAATCCACCTACTGCGCTGTAACTTTGGTGCCGCACAAAAAGGGCTTGATGGCAGAAGCGGTTGCGAAATAGCTTCCGCGCCGTCTTCGTATCGACAAAATCCAGAGGGAATCTTCCTTTTAAAATACCAGCGCTCACAACTCGTACATAGCCGACAACAATTTCTGCTGCAGTTTCCGTCAGTACGGCTGCAACCTGGGCCAGAATATATGGATTGACGAATGTATCTCCCGAGTTCAGAAAATATACCCATGTACCGCGGGCGAGCGTAAGTGCTTTGTTCATTGCATCATAGATTCCGCGATCAGGTTCGCTCAACCAATAGTCGATCTTATCTTCCCTGGAAACGATTTGTTGCACGGTTCCATCTGTTGAGCCCCCGTCGACGACAATCCATTCGTAGTCGATGTAGCTCTGAAAGAGGACACTATCCATAGTTGGGGCGAAGGCCTCTCCCCCGTTGAACACTACGGTAATAATGGAGACTAAAGGCTTTCGATCGGGGGCATCTCCTCGCGTACGGCGTCCGCCCTCAATGCGTTGGATCGTCTCCTGATGCATGCCGTGGCTCCTACGGAGATTGTAACGTTGTCGGGCGGACGGACGATTTTCCATTCGGTTGTGGTTCCTGGACGCCGATGTCTTGGTTCCACCAGGCAGACCAGCCCGACCGACCGCGTTTGATAGATTTTTCAATGATTTTTGACGACGCCGAGCCGTATTACACTCGATCGTGTATCGTCAAAGAGCAGAGATTCGGAGGGTTTGACGAGTATTCCCAAACTTTTAAGAGTGCCCCGCATGCCGTTGCCTGCAAGGACCCGCATTACGGGGGTAACTCCGGCTTTTTCAACCATGTGAATGATTTGGGTTAGCCCACCATTTACACTAGAATCACCTCAGATGCTACGCAGAATTCTCTCCCTGGTTGCAGCGCTTTTGTGTATCGGCTCGATGACGGCAAACGCCCAGTTCATCGGTGGCAGCTCAGCGTCACAGACTACCGACTGCTCCAACCCAGCGAACGCGTCATCCCCACAATGCAATGGCACATCCCCCAATCCATACGGTACAGCACAAGGCGCGTATAGTGCCGGCGGCCAGCAGCCGTCCGCCATGGGTGGAAATGGCATTCGCCAAAACGTTCCAACCTACAATGATCAGTTTCCGAACGGGAACCAGTTTCGTGGAGCCTATCCAAACCCTTACAGCCCATATGCGGGATTCCAGCCCACGCGCCCGCTGACAGAATTTCAGCGAGTGGTGGCAGGTTCCGTGGGAGCCGTGTTGCCGATCTTTGGGGCGAACTTGTTTTCCAGCAATGCGGCCCAGTTCGCGCCCGTCGATCGCACGCCGGTCACAGCGGACTACGTGGTCGGCCCCGGGGATGAGCTATTGATTCGCGTATGGGGGCAAGTCAACTTCAACGTTCACGCAACGGTGGATCGCGCCGGGGATGTGTACATTCCGCAGGTGGGGAATATTGAGGTGTCAGGCCTGCACTTTCAGCAACTCAACGACTATCTGAAGACTCAGCTAGGCCGGGTGTTTCGCAACTTCGACCTGAGCGTCAACATGGGGCAGTTGCGTTCCATCCAGATTTACGTCGTGGGCAACGCCCGACAGCCAGGAAGCTATACGGTCAGCTCGCTGAGCACGCTGGTGAATGCGCTATTTTCTTCCGGCGGTCCCTCTGAACAAGGATCGATGCGGCGAATTGAATTGAGGCGCGACGGGAAGGTTGTGACGACGTTCGATCTTTACGATCTTTTGATCGACGGCGACAAATCCCATGACGCGTCGCTGTTGCCTGGGGATGTCATTTATATTCCCCCTGTGGGACCGGAGGTAGCGATCGCCGGCAGCGTCCATGTACCCGCGATCTACGAATTGAAAGCAACGGAGACGGCTGGACAAGCCATTGCATTAGCCGGCGGACTGAGCACCATGGCGGCCAAGCAAGAGGCTCAGTTGGATCGTACCAACCAGAACGGAGCGCGCCAGACGGTTCAGATTGTGCTGGATGGCGCAGGCATGAACACCCCACTGCGCGACGGTGACATTCTGCGCATCCCGGCGATGGTGCAACAGTTTGAGCGGACTGTGACCTTGCGAGGCAATGTTGCCAATCCAGGACGATATCGCTGGACGCCGGGAATGCGGATTCTAGATTTGATTCCGGATAAGGATTCTTTGCAAACGCGGGGCTACTGGCAGCGAAGGATTGCGCTTGGATTGCCCGCGCCTGAATATACCCCGCTTTTTTCCGCGTATCGCGCCAATCTGCCCAGTCCGATGTCGGGAAATTCCTCGTCGGGACCGTCTGGGCAAACGCAGAATGGGAACACGTACACGACGGGGACTTCGCTGGCGGGTACGCAGCGCGAGGGACCTAACGCGGAGGTCCCGCCGGCGGGACAGTCGGCAGCACAGTACGCGGGACAGTCGGCACCCAATGCTGGCCAAGGAACGCAATCTTCCGCATTCAACAATTTCGGGCAGCAGAGTACAGCTTTCCCTGGAGCGAACGCGGAAAGCGCGAGGCAAGGGCCGACTCCCCAGCTACGGTATTTTCCTCCAGGAGATCGTTTCTCGCAGGGCCAGTTTCCGATTACAAATGAGGTCCTTCGCACAGCTCCCAGCATCGATTGGAGCTACGCCGCCCTTGAGCGAACCGATCCCCATACGCTCGCGACCAGATTGATTCCGTTCAGCCTGGGCAAAGCGGTTTTGGACCATGACCCGTCGCAGAATCTTGAGTTGGAGCCCGGCGATGTGATCACCGTATTCTCGACCGCGGACATTCAAGTACCGCAAGCGCAGCGGGTGAAATATGTCAGCCTGCAGGGGGAAATTGTCCACGCTGGCATCTACAGTGTTGAGCCGGGTGAAACCCTGCGGGATGTCGTGGCGCGCGCGGGAGGACTCACGCCGAAAGCCTATCTGTACGGCTCGGAGTTTTTGCGTGAGTCAACGCAACGACTGCAGCAGGCAAGGCTGGACGAATACGCTAATTCAATGGAACGGGATATTCAACTCTCTGCCTCAAACGCGTCTGGCTCTCTGGTCAATGCCACCGGTGCGGCGGCGTTGGGAACAAGTCTACAAAGCCAGCAAAGCCTTGTTGCCACGCTGCGCAAAATGCGCGCCACCGGACGTATTGTTCTGGACCTGAACCCTTACAGCCATGGAATTGACGCACTGCCCAGTTTGCCGCTGGAAGATGGGGATCAGTTCATTGTTCCAATTGTGCCTGCCACGGTAAATGTTGTGGGAGCCGTCTATGACCAGAACTCCTTCCTCTATCGCCGCGGTGAACGTGTCCAGGACTACCTCAAAGTGGCTGGTGGCACGACGCGAAACGCCGACAAGCGCCACGAGTTTGTGATCCGTGCCGATGGATCCGTGATCAGCAAGCAAACGGCGGGTGGGACGCTGTTCGCGGGTCAATTTGGCAACAAATACGCCTATCCCGGAGATACTGTGGTAGTGCCCGACAACGTGAACAAGACCACACTGTTGCGCGGGCTAACCGACTGGTCGGCGGTGTTATCTCAGTTCGGCTTGGGCATTGCGGCGCTGACGCTGTTGGGGTTGTGAGGCGCGCCATCATGACAATTTCAACAGACCCCAATACGGAACCTGTCAGGACGGAACGAGAGGATTCCGCGGCAATCTCGCGGGGGGCCGCCTCCGATTCGGAAGAATCCGTGAATTTGCTGGATCTTGCGCTGGTTTTGGCGGCGCAAAAATGGTTCATCCTTGGGTTCAGTTTCTCGGTCGCTGTGTTGACGGCAATTGTGGTTCTCATCATGCCAGTGACCTACACGGCGACGACAACGATGTTGCCTCCGCAGCAGCAGGAAAGTTCAGCGATGGCGATGTTAGGCCAGTTGGGTGGGCTCGCGTCGCTTGCTGGAGGTGGCGCCGCCGGTGCTCTGGGGTTGAAGAATCCGGACGATCTCTACATAGGGCTGCTGCAAAGCGAGCATGTCATGGATGGAATTATCCAACGTTTTGACCTGATGAAGGTCTATAAAGCGAAGCGATTGAGTGATGCGCGCAAAGCTTTGAAGGCGAACACGAAGATTCTCTCTGAAAAAAGTTCTCTAATTAGCATCTCTGTTGAGGATCATGACGCGAAACGAGCAGCGTCGATGGCGAATGCCTACGTCGATGGGTTGCACGATCTAATGTCGCATCTGGCCGTGACATCGGCCGCCCAACGGAGGATGTTTTTTGAGCAGCAAGTGATGCAAGCGAAAGAAAAGTTGGAGGATGCGGAAGTTGCCCTGGAAGAAACCGAGAGGAAAACCGGGATCATCCAGCCGCAAGGGCAAGCCCAGGCTGTCATCGCTACCATCATGCAACTGCGAGCTCAAATTTCCGCCAGCGAAGTGGAGCTGGGTGCACTTCGCACCTCCGCTACAGATCAGAATCCTGAAGTCATCACCTTGCAATCTCAGATTACTGCCTTACGAGCGCAGCTTGCAGACTTTGAGAAAGGCCATCCCCAATCCGCATCGATGGAAGGGAATGTCCTGACTCCAACCTCAGAAGTGCCGGCGGCCAGCCTGGAATATCTTCGCCGCATGCGAGACGTCCGCTATCAGGAAACGCTGTTTGAATTCATGACCCGACAATACGAAATGGCCAAGGTCGACGAGGCCAAGCAGGGTCAGATGATTCAAGTGGTTGATCCAGCATTGATTCCCGAGAGGCGCTCCTGGCCTCCGCGGACGCTGCTGACGCTGCTGGCCTTCATCCTGATGGCAATGGCCGCAAGCTTCTGGGTAATTCTGCAAGCGGCCTACGAACACAGGATGGAAAATCCTGAGGACGCCGGCAAGATACATCAGTTGCGCCAAATGTTGCGATTTCGCGTCCATCATACATGATGTTGGCGTTGCTTATGTTTGCTTCTTCTATCCCGACGATTACCAACGTCTGATAGCGTTATGTTTCATTTTAATAAAATGAAGAATAATATCTTCTCTTGACCGTAGAATGTCCTTGAATCGTCGGCGATGTACGGTGTAAATTTAGCCAGCAACAGTTTGCTTCGAGTTATGTCCGGAACAGTACCCGTTCGATCGGTGCTTCCTGGCTCCACACGTACGACCTTCGAGTTATGCGCTATTGATTACCGCTGCATCTACCGAACAGTATGCAGCCAGTAGTGAGATAGGCTTGGGTTGGTTGAAAAATGGAGCGTTTCCATTTGAAAATGTAACGGACTAAACTCCAGGTAGTCTTAAACTTATAAGAACGTCTGTTCGATGAATACGGAGATCACAGACTTTGAGTAGCGAACCTTATCTTCCCTCTGCGTCAGAATATATTGCCCCAGCGCCCTCAGTGGTTGCGCAGGCAAGTATCCCATGGCTGGTTCCAAACGGTAGACCGTCGGGGACTGAAATACCCCTGCAACAGCAGATACCCCCTTCGAGGCTTAGTTCGTGGTGCGCCTCGAATTGGAAGCGGGCTTTCGACTTGCTGTGCATCATCCCGGGACTAGTTCTTGTTTCTCCTGCTTTAGGGATGATTGCGATTGCGGTTCGCCTGACGTCTCCAGGACCGGTCATTTTTCGTCAACAACGTGTAGGCCGGAATCGCAAGTTATTCACGATCTACAAATTTCGCACGATGGTGGAGAATTCAGAAGCGATCGGTCCCGGACATACGGCAAAAGGGGATCCCAGAATTACCTTTGTCGGGCGTGTTCTGCGGCGCTTCAAGCTGGACGAACTTCCCCAGCTCTACAACGTGCTGCGAGGTGATATGAGCCTGGTTGGCCCCCGTCCGAAATTGCCCAACCACGATCCCGCCCCCATGGCGTGTCGTCCGGGAGTCACCGGGGCCGCAACTCTCGCGTTCCGGCACGAGGCGCGTATCTTATCCGGGGTACCGGCGGATCGCATCGAGGGCTTCTACCAGCAGTACATCGTTCCACATAAAATGAGACTGGATAGCGAATACATGGAACGAGCGACGGTTTTGTCCGATATCAGCCTGCTGCTGGCCACAGTCTTTCGCGTCGGTGCGCATATCACCCACGAAGATATTATGAGGCCCAAATCGATGGCCCTATTTTTCACCCAGCCGACTTCCCTGAGGACTGGAGAAATATCGATGGGCACCGCTTTTCGCAAAAACTCTTAATAGTGTCGGCACTAAAGCATTTTCCCTATGGGTATAGATCGAAGCGGCGATATTTGCGCAGCTCGCCGCAGCGAACTGCACTTAGCTCAACTCCGAGAGCTCACAGTAATAGGGAAAATGCCCGAAAGCCTCAGCACCGGTCCCGAATCCTAGGGCGGATCGGCTGTGCCGCTCACGAATTTCGCATCACCGCTTACGATTCCCTGGTCGCGCCTCCTCGCCAATAATTCCTCAAAAGAGTCGGAACCAGGAGCGGATTCACTCTGAAGGCCTAGCTTTCCTCTTCATCGAAACAGACTGCCACCTTGCCGCAACGGCCGGATGCCATTAAGGCGTAGGCTTCGCCGACACGAGCGAGAGGAAAGCGATGAGTGACAAGGCTCGACGGAAAAAGCTGCCAACGCACCAGACGCTCAACCAGCTCTTCCATTCTCCAGATGGATGTGACCCAGGAGCCGTACATCGTCTTCTGGTCATGCATCAAGTCGGCGGATGGCTGAAATTGAACCGTTCCGCCCTCGCCGAGAAAAACGATTCGACCCCAACGCCGAGTGGCACGGATCGCAGTCGCCCGCGCGTCTGAATGACCGGAACATTCGACAGCACACTCGACTCCGCGACCCGAGGTCAGCGCCAATATTTCCGCGGCATTGTTCGACCCTGATGGAATCACCTCATCGCAGAGTCCGAGCTCGTGCGCCAGCTGCAACCGCTCTGGCAACACATCGATTCCAAAGACGCGATTTGCACCCAGCTTGCGGCAGAGCGCCGCCGTTGCCATGCCAACCGGGCCGAGTCCTGTGACAAGTACCGCATCATTTCCACTAATGCCAATTTTCTGCAGCCCTTCGTACGCTGTGCCGAACCCACAAGCAACCTGCGCTCCATCCGTATAGGAGAGTGCATCCGGCAACGACACGAGATCCTTCTCTTCTGCAAGAAGAAAATCCGCCATGCCGCCGTCCCGCTGCCAACCGTAGGCTCGGCGGTACTTCTCACTGGTGCAGGAGATCATATAACCGCGGCGACAGTCGTTGCAAAGACCACATCCTGAAATGTGATAGACGATCACGCGATCGCCAACCGCGAAGCGCCGGCAGCCTGGTCCCGTCTGTACAATCTGCCCGCAAGGCTCGTGACCTGCGATCACGCCCTGGTAGCCCTCGGGCCCTTTCCCCAGATGCTCACGATAGATCGCGCGAATGTCCGATCCGCAGATGGTCGAAGACTTCATGCGCAGCAGCACCTGGCCCCACCCTGGCTCTGGCACAGCATAGGATCGAATTTCCGCGGTGCTGTTACCGGGAAGCACAGCCCCTTGCATTTCAGCTCCCACTTTCACGTACATGTCGCTCGTCAACATTCCCCTTTGTCCTCGTCAAGCCGACGTGATGGTTCCATCCTCATCCCAAAGGTCGTGCCATGACTGGTTTTGCTTCCATAGAAACACGTGGCCCTTAATCAAACGGCACCGGCGGTCCACAGCGGCAATTCTTTGCATCTCTTCAGGAGATAGCGGATCTTCCATCAAGGCGCGCAGATTCGCTGTATAGTTGCGCGCACTGACGGAAAATGGAATCGCCACCTCGCCTCGCTGCACCGCCCATTTGAGACAAACTTCAGCGGCATGGACGCGATGATCTTCCGCAATGGCGCGAATCACAGCATCGTCGAGCGGAGAAGTATCGGTCGGCGTTCGATCTCGTTCAGGGCGGCCAGGCGAACCGAGCGGGCAATATCCGATGGGCTGAATCTTTTTTTTGAGCAGATAGTGGAGAAATTCAGGCTGTTGAAAATGCGGGTGCAACTCCATCTCATTACATGCAGGCCGCACGCGAGCATCCTTCAGCAGCAGTTCAAGTTTCGGAATCGTCATATTTGAAGTTCCGATGTGACGAACTAATCCTAGATCCACCAGCTTCTCCATCGCACTCCATGTTTCCATGAATTCCGAGTGAATGTACGGACGAGCCTCTGGACTTCGCGTATCGACATCGCAGCCGGGCGGATGATAGTTGGGAAAAGGCCAGTGGACAAGATAGAGATCGAGATACTCAAGCCGCAGATCACGGAGCGACTGCTTGCACGAGGACTCGACATTCTTTGGAGCATGCTTGTCGTTCCATAGCTTGGAGGTGATCCAGAACTCCTTGCGCGGCGCAATGGCATTGCACACTGACTGGAGCGCTTCGCCGATGCGCGCTTCATTGCCATAGACCGAGGCACAGTCAAACTGGCGATATCCGATCCTCGCCGCATCGAGCACTGCCGCAGCGATCTCGATTGCACCGACCTTGTCGGAACCAAACGTACCCAATCCGATAACGGGAATCTGAGCGCCGCTTGCGAGGGTGCGGCGGGGCACTCGCGCAGGATCCATCGGTTTTTGCGGCTGCGTCATTCGACATTGGACCTCGAACCCATTATCGGGCAGCAACGACACAAGTGCACATTCTATTAGATTACGTGGCGACTGTGCCCATGATCGGCGAAACGCTAGCCTACCTTGCCTTTCAGAAGAAAGCGTCCATTCCATCGACTTTCTGCCTCCCTAAACGCTTGTGAAGAGATCCTCCCTTCATCTTCTTCTGCAGCCGGCCGCGAATAACACGAGAATCCGGTGACAGAAAAGACGAGAGTCTGTATATCTATCCACGGGACGCTTTTACAACTTGGGGGCACGACTGCGTGATCACGATTCGCGATATTGCAAAGGCAACGGGACTATCCACGGCTACAGTATCCATGGTTCTGAACCAAGCGGGGCGCAGGATCCCCCCCGTGACACAAAGATTGGTACAAGAGACCGCGCTCAAACTTGGATATTTTCCCAATCTGCAAGCCCGATCGCTTCGTAGCAATCGCACCCACAGCATCGGTGTGCTTGTGTTTGACATCACCGACCCATATTGCGGTCTTGTCATCCGGGGTATCGAGAATTCCCTGGAAACAGCGGGATACATGTCTGTGTTAGCGGACCTGCAAAACGCCCCAAAGCGGCTGCACCGATGTTTGCAAATGCTGGTGGGCCGCCGGGTAGAAGGAATCATTGCGATCGCGAACCCGGTACAGTTAGGAACAGAACTATCCGCGGTGTTGACTCAATTGAAAATACCTGGCGTTATTATCGGTAGCCAGCCAGAGAGCAAACGCTATTCTTCGGTAACAATCGATAATGCTGCGGGAACCCGAGCGGCTGTTGAGCATCTCTATTCGCTTGGCCATCGCCACATTGCCGTGATCAAAGGGCCCAAGGCGATGACGGACAGTACTCCGCGATGGAACGGAATTCGCGAGTACGCGCGGAAAAAAGGTATCCCGATTGATCGATCCCTGGTTGTGGAGATACGAGGTAGCAACTCGAGTTATGAAGAGGGTTACAATCTTACGCAGCAATTGATGCATACACGAAAGCACTTCAGCGGGCTCATTGCCTTCGACGACCTGACCGCCTTTGCAGCGATCGGCGCACTCAGCAGTGGCGGTCGCCGTGTGCCGGACGACTGCTCGGTGGTGGGCTTCGACGATATTCCAGGAGCCGCATTCTATAACCCTCCGCTCACCACAATTTGCCAACACCTGGAGGAGCAAGGTTTGCTGAGTGCCGAAATCATGCAAAAGCAGTTATCGTCACATAGCGCAGGAAGTCGTAATAAAGCGCAAAAGAAAATCGAGCCACACATGATCATTCGCAAGAGTACCGCGCGCGTTTCACAGAAGGCTCGCTGACCGTGACGATCTTTCCTTCGATCGGTAGTAGATTTTTTATTGACACTTCAGCCTATCTAGTTAAACATTTAACCTGCATCGTGAATGCGAACGCTATTCTATCCCGCAGCCTGTCGACGGGGGCGTTTCAGTTTAGACGGGAAAAGCAATTCCAGGAAGCAGGGATGTCATATCTTTTGCGTTTTGTGCAGACGTTTGAGCCATCTGCCGCTCAGGCATTTTTTGAACTAGAGGCGGAATTTAAAGAGTTGGAACGCCGGTCGCCGCAGTTTCCTCAAGGGCGACGATCACAGATGCTGTCGGAAGACGAGCCAACCAACGTGCTGATCTGGGAAGGCGAGTTTTCCTCGCTCCAGGATGTGGAAGACGCGCTAAAGAAGCTCGCCGACAACCCCACTCACACAGCTCTGTTTGAGAAGCAGCTGCTGCTCATCGTTGAAATGCGAACTGAAATCTACAAGGTATTAGAGCTATAGTTCAATGAAAGCGCGCCCAACCGAGATGACACATCATAACGACTTCGTGGATACCAGAAAATTGTTGGGCTGGTGCAAAGTGCCAGGCGATAAGCTAACGGGCCATCCCGACCTTCGGATTCCATATCGAGAAGCTAGGGACTCGGAGGAAATGGGCCAGATGATGGCGGAGGAACTGGCCGAAGTCATCGAAGGGAACAATCATAAAGGCCTTGCTACGCGCGCCATCATTCCTTGCGGACCAAAATGCTGGTATGCGCCTTTCGCTGACATTGTAAACGCACGCGGGCTTTCGCTCCGCAAGTTGGAAGTATTTCACATGGATGAATGCCTGGACTGGCAAGGTCAACTGCTTCCGATCAACCATCCGTACAATTTCCGCAGCTTCATGGAGAAGCATTTCTATGGCAATATACGGCCCGAGCTTGCTGTGCCTCCAAACCAGCGTTATTGGCTGTCGCCATCGACGATGGAAGCGTTGAAAGTTGCGATTGGCGCGGCTCCGATTGACATTACGGTCGGCGGCTGGGGACAAGACGGCCATGTCGCATATAACCAGGCGAGGCGCCACCCATTTCATCATGTCAGTCTCGATGACTTGGCGAGTAGTACCATCCGCATTCAAGAAAATAATATCGACACTATTTTGAGCCTGGCGCAACGTACGCTCGGCGCGGCGTATCAATTTGTTCCGCCGATGTCGATCACTCTAGGACTGCGAGAATGCTTGTCAGCAAGAAAGGTGCGCATCTACAGCGATACTGGCGCGTGGAAGCAGACGGCGTTACGTGTTGCATTATTCAGCGAACCTGTAGTCGAATATCCAATCACATTGTTGCAGCTACATCCCGACGCGCGTATCACCGCGACACGTGAGACTGCACGTCATCCGATCAGTGAAAATCCGGATTGGGAGTTGTTTTGAGCAAGCTCTCATTGCGGCCTGACCCACGAACTGCGTTTACCCAGGTGGTCGGCGTGGGCGGGATTGGGGCGGGTATCATTTTTTCGCTGGAGGAAAATCATACTCTGGGGCGGAGTGAAAGCCGGATGGGTGCAGTGGTCGATGCCCGCGACTATTGCAAGCTCCACATTGTGGAACACTATATCGCTGTGCTACTGGGTTTGACCCGGGATCACCGCAGCTTCGAAGTGATTGCTGTCGGCAACGTCGGCGCCGATACTTCTGGCACTGTGTTACTTCGCGAAATGAGGGGTGCCGGAATCAATACCCGCTACGTCCGCGTGGAGCCCGACAGTCCCACGATGTTCAGTACCGTATTTTTCTATCCCGACAAATCGGGCGGCAATATCACTGCTTCTAATTCGGCGAGTTCCAGGTTGAACGCGGAACAGCTCGCCGAATGTCGGGTTCTATTGGAGAAGGCGAACGGCCGTAGCATTGCTCTTTGCCTGCCGGAAGTACCCCTCGATAAACGTCAGGAGTTCCTACGCGTGGCGACCGATTGCGGAAGTTATCGGGTCGCATCTTTCGCATCTGCAGAGCTGAAATCTGCGTGCGAGTTGAAGCTACTGGCGAACGTGGATCTGCTGGCACTCAATCGCGAAGAAGCAATGGAATTGGCAGGCAGCAGCCTACGCGATCTCAGCGAGAGGCAAATGCTCGATGCGGGCTCCCGGATCGCGACCTCCATGAATCCATCGATGAAGATTCTTGTGAGTGCAGGCCCAGAAGGAGCGTACGTCTTTGAGAGCGGACATTGGTCGAAACACGAGGCCATTCCCATGGATGCGATTTCGACTGCCGGAGCGGGCGACGCATTGCTTGCTGGCACAATTGCTGGATTGATTGCGGGTATGCAGCTCGCAGACGGCAAAGGGTCTGCCACAGACGAAAAGAGATCGATTAGAGCATTTCACCTATAGGTGTATATAGTATCCGCAATGGCGGAACCAGGCTTGAGGGTTGGATGGGGAGAGGGTGGGAATGGCCTCGGAAACAGCTTGGTGGAGGGCATCGGCGGATCGGGCTTTGGCGGAGCGCAGCGCCTGTTTCAGCTTGGACCAACATTGTTCGATGGGATTGAAATCCGGGGAATAGGGAGGCAGGTAGAGCGGTTCAGCGCCTGCGGCTTCGATCAACTCCCGCACGCCCGAGACTTTATGGGAACTCAAGTTGTCCATCACCACAACATCCCCTGGTTTCAGCCGTGGGCAAAGCACCTGTTCGAGGTAAGCGAGAAAGACTTCGCGGTCCGTGGGAGCCTCCACCGTCATGGTGGCAACCAGCCCCTCGACGCTCATCGCACCCAGCAGAGTCAGGGTCCTCCAGTGTCCCGCCGGGTTCGGCTCTCGCACCCGCTGGCCGCCTGAAGCGCGGCCATAGCGGCACGTCATCTCCGTGGTCACGCCGCTTTCATCCAGAAAGATCAGCCGTTTGGCATCGATCCGGTTCAGCGTTTCTCGCCAGGCCTGACGGCGATTCTGGTTCTGTTCGCTGTCTTGTTCCTGAGCGTAGAGCGACTTTTTTTCAGCCGCAGTCCCATCTTCTTCAACGTCCGCCACAAGTGCTGCAGGCTGAAATGTTCCCGCTCTGCCTCCCATACCCGTTCTTGCAACTGGACCAGCGTCAGATCGGTCTGGCTCTTCAGCCATCGCCGCAGATGCTGTTGTATCTCCGTTGTCATCCGGCTCCGCGTGCCACGGCGCTGCAGCTTTCGCTCCATCCGCCCACTGCGCTTGTGCTGCGCCGATATCTTCAGCGCGTATGGGTGGCTGACTCCAAACCGTTGCGCCAACTCGCGCAGACTTCCATCCCCACGACTATGCGCCTCCAGCAG
This sequence comes from Acidobacteriaceae bacterium, assembly GCA_049692235.1. GTDB lineage: Bacteria > Acidobacteriota > Terriglobia > Terriglobales > Acidobacteriaceae > JAKAAZ01. The sequence goes on from JBAVOQ010000081.1 coordinate 23,683, forward strand.
CTTCCGCCGCAGATCGTCCGAATATGCTCTCCCCATCCTCGTTGTTATGTCGCGGGAACTTCGCCTGAATCAATATACACCCAACAGTGAAAT
>JBAVOQ010000082.1:0-1660 GCA_049692235.1 Acidobacteriaceae bacterium
CCTTCTCCTTGAACAGGCGTCGAAAGAAATTGTCGAGATCATTCTTAATGGAATCAGAAAGAGAAAATAAAAGGAGCCGTAAGGCTTCTGAAAAGTGCCGCCTTGCGGCATCCCGCAGACCACATAATATTAATTACGAGCGGGAAAGAAAAAGGTAGAATAATTAAAGGAACAGGTAAATGGAAACGAAAGATAAAGATAGCAAGGACATCAATCCGGAAGCATTAAAGAATTTTAAGGCCGCCGACAACAGCGAGGATGAAGACATCGATGAAGTACCGCTGTTCAAACGGAAAGGCGTCATAATTCCCATCCTCGCGGTCTTGACTATAGTCGCAGTGGCCGGGTTGTACCTTTACATGAACATGCAGGATTATGTCTCGTCCGACGATGCCTACGTCGACGCAAACGATCTAGCGATCAGTTCGAAAATGCTCGGAAGGATTACTTATCTCGGAACGGACGAGGGAGACACGGTAAAGGCAGGACAGGTTCTCGTAAAACTCGACGATAACGATTTAAGGGCACAGGAAGCTTCCGCGAAAGCCGGGCTCGATCTTGCTCAACAAAGTCTCCCGCTTGACCAGGTAAATATCAATCGCGCGCAGGACGACTTCAACCGTTCGGAAGTCCAATTCAAAAGCGGAATCGTGACGAAGGAGCAATACGACCACGCCCAGAAAGCTCTCGAAGCGGTTCAAGCACAATACAACATCGACCTCTCGAAAATTTCCTCAGCAAAAGCCCAGATAGGAGTTATCGAGTCGCAGCTTCAGAACACAGTCATAGCCGCTCCCATGACCGGGGTCGTAGCGAAAAGATGGGTTCTTACAGGAGATGTCATTCAGCCTGGCCAGCCGGTATTTACCATATATGATTTGAAAGATATATGGGTGACGGCAAATCTTGAGGAGACGAAATTAGGTCACATCCATTTGAACGACCCCGTAGAAATTGACGTCGATACCTATCCGGGCGTTAAGTTCTCCGGCAGGGTTTTCGAAATCGGGAACTATACGGCGTCAGAATTTTCTCTGATCCCGCCGAATAATGCCTCCGGAAATTTCACAAAGGTTACCCAGCGTGTTCCGATTAAGATTTCAATAGTGGATCCTCCGGCGGGCGATGGTTCAAAACCAGTATTTAGGCCGGGTATGTCTGTCGAGGTATCTGTAAAGATCAAGTAAGAAAATGACACTTGCGTTAAACACGGTTTCTTCGAACGGCCAGACATCCGTTCTCCATCACACGCATGAATTTTACAAGTGGCTCGTGCTGGGAAACGTGATGATCGGGACCTTCATGGCAGTTCTCGACGCATCGATAGTCAACGTTGGGTTGCCGACACTAATGGCCGCGTTCGGAGTTACAGTCGATAAGATCGAATGGGTCGCTACGGCGTACATGCTTGCTCTTGCCGTGATGCTGCCGACTTCCGGGTGGATAGCGGATCATTTCGGATATAAGCGAACGTATCTTCTCGCGCTTGCGCTCTTCACAACGGGGTCGTTGCTGTGCGGAATAGCCTGGAACGAGAACGCTCTTATTGCGTTTCGAGTCATCCAGGGTGCCGGCGCCGGATGTCTCATGCCCGTCGGCATGGCTATCGTAACCCGCGAATTTCCCGTCGAAAGGCGAGGAATCGCGCTCGGCTTCTGGT
>JBAVOQ010000083.1:0-3801 GCA_049692235.1 Acidobacteriaceae bacterium
TCCTCACCGCAAAGAACGTTGACGAGTTTTATCCTACGGATATTTTTAGCGATTTGGGGCAGGGCGACTTCTCGCGCTAGCACTTGCATTGTGCTTTTCGGAACGCCTGCGGAGCGATTGCGATTTCTGCAATCCCGAGGGTGTCGCACAATTGCGTTTGCAAGCATCTCACTCGAGCGCTAGCTTCGTCCACAGAATGGCGACCAATCACCTGAACTCGCGATACTGCATGTCGATTAATCCACTCCGGCGGATTTGTGAGAAGGACGACATGCCGATGCAAGGGACCCTGCGCACGCGGCGCGGTCAGCTATCTCTTCGCGGTACATCTCCGCAAAAATTGCGTTACCCAGGTTCCACGTGCGGTGAATTACTTCAGCGCGGGATGGGAATCTCAACCGACTGGGGAAGCGACTCGATGTAGCGATTCCTGCCGCTCCACAAAAGGTGGGCATGTAGGGATTAGACCGAATATGCAGTCAATTTGGAGGCTCGCTATGAACTATAGCGGATACAGCAGCTACAGAACAGCCTGCACTGATCACATGTGTATATTTCGCGCTTCTGACTGGAACCCGTGCACTGTACGCACAAGTAGCAGCCACAGATGGCCTCGGGGACGGGAGCTATGGTCAGGTGACTTGCACAGGAGACGCCCGGATTCTAGAGTTCGCAGCGAACATAGATCTGTAAACCTGCTCATCGTGGTGGCGAGCGGCCTGCAAATCCCAAGGTGCCACCCAGCTCCAAATAGTGCCAAAGAAGTTTGTTGATGAGGGTTTTGAATGAACGGTTTACACGGCCGCCCTGATTCACAACGTCGCCTTGAAGGACAGTCAGCTTCGCGCCGGTAGAACAGTCGCGAAGTCTCTCTGCTGGAATGTGTAAAACATGCGGACTGGCCTGATGGTCGCGCAGGCCAACCTTCGGCCGGCATAATTCCGGCATTCGGCTACTCTGCACGTGTCAAGTACCGTGCAGATTTCTGCGCTTCGGCCTCCTTGGTCAAGGCAGCAGAATCTGACGGAAAAGTCTTCAGACGACGCCTCGCGATCATTGCCTTCCCTGCCGCGCGCGTTAGCGAACATACTTCAGTAGCGTTCTCCCCTCACCTGCATTTCTAAGCTGCAAAGTCGAACGACTTCCCTTCCCGTTTTCCCACCATTTTCTATTCCATTTCCCAACCGATATAGGAGGACTTCTTGCATGGTCTTCGATCACATCCTCTGGATGTTCGTCTGCCTGCGTCTGCTGGGCGCGGAACCGTCATTTCCCAGGCCCGGCGATTCGCTGGTCCAGTACGTGGCGGCACTCGAAATTGAGTATTGCCGGATTCGCCTCGTTGCAGGCCCTGCAGCCTGCTGCGAGGCCGGTGAACTTGCTCGTCATTTGATCCGCATACTGGGTCTGCCGCAGGCTGCGGAACCCTTACCGTCCGCATTATTGCCGTTGCTGTTTCGTAGACTCAGCCGATAGTCCCACCCCTTGATTTCATCCCAACCAATTCCATTTCCATGGGCGACTGCAAACTTCCTCTGCCTTGCACTCTCCACTCAACCGATCCCCATTTCCCAGGGAGGGAATATTCCCATGACCAATACGCAGCTGATTGTCGCCACAATATGGACGCTGTTTCCGATCGCGATTCTCGTGGCTTTCTATCTTCTCGACTCGATTCGCGACCGGCTGGAGCAGATCTTCGGGCGTCCGCTCGAACGCATCGTGCAGCGCCTCGACTCCCTAGCCGAGCGGCGGTAGCTCCCTGCTTCTAAGACTGCTGTTCTGTCTCCATTTCGCCACTCTCCAGTCACTTCATCCTCGGCAATCAAAACCCCAAACCACCACGTTTGAAAGAAGGAATTCTCATGACCTGGCAACAATATTGGGAGCACCAGGAACACTCGCGCGGCGAGCAGATCCTGGCGCTTGAATCCGAACTAAGGGATTACCCCCGATCGATGATGCCTTCCGGGAGCTGGAACAGAGGGCAAAGCCTACCCTGCGCCGGTATCTCCGCGCGTCTGTCCGGCGCGCTACTGGACGCATCCTCCGCCATTATCCCGACGGCATCTTCCGCAGCTTCTCGATCGCCCGCAGACTGTGGCGGTTTGTCCTCAAGCAATGCCGCGTCCGCATGCAGGTCTGGATCCGGCCATCCGGTGATTCGGAGTATCCAGATCTGGTCGACACTTTGCCTGCTCTGTTTTTGAACAGCCATGAAGCCTGCGCACGGCATCTCGATTCGGCGCGTGTACAAAACCTGGCGCCGTTTTTGGCCATTGATTATGGGTCGAATTTTGGCGCTCTTTTGATCTATCCCGCCCAGGGAACGATACCAGCCTACACGCGGGCGATATGCTCTCTGCCCAACCCGAGGAAAGACGGCAATATCTGTCAGGCTCTTACGCTTTACTCTGAGGCGTTGGCATCCTGCAGTGCGCTGCTCACCGCGACGATAGAAGAGTTTCGCCAACTAGTCGAGCGGGAACAACGGCTGCGAGCTGTCGAAGCTAGACTGCGGCAACTGCATTCCCGCCAACAACAATCTTCCGCGGCCCAAGAAGCCTGGACGAAGGTCTGCCTGCCGGAGGCGCAGAAGCGCGAACTGATGCGGCAGGCTGACCTGTTTCTCGATGGCACCGCGAGATGCCCACAGGCGGTCGCTCAAAGGCCCGCCGGGGACAGGCAAGACTCTACTGGCGACCACTCTGGCCGAGGTCATGGGTGCCTGCCGATTCTTCCGTCCGGCGCTCGCCGAGTTGAAGTCTCCGCAACTGGGCCAGAGCGCGCAGCGGGTGGCAGAACTTTGGAAGGAAGTTCGTTCCAACAAGCCGGCGGTCCTGTTCCTCGACGAGTGCGACGGTCTCCTCGGCAGGCGCGGTGCCGCTGAAACCGATGCGATCGGCATGAAACTGGTGCAGGCGTTTCTTTCCGAGTGGAACGGCAAGGAGGAAGGTGTCTGGTTGATCGGAGCGCCAATCGCCGCGACGGCTGGACGACGCCATTCTCTCCCGCTTCGCGACTGAGATGGAGATTGGACCGCCAGCGGAACAAGCGCGTGCGGAGATATTCCAGAAGGAACTCACGGCGTTGCACGTTTCCGTTCATGTTCCGGCTGACCTCGGCGCGCGCACCGTCGGCATGTCCGGTCGCAATCTGGCCATGCTGGCGAGTAAAGTGGTGGCTGCGGCCTATCCGGGAGACGTGCAGGCGCAGCACATTTACGCGGCTGTCCAATCCTTGCGGGCAGCGGGCAATACGCAGGTCGACGAGGAAGCCACCTGGCGGACGTTGATCCTGCCCCGGGAAACGGAAGAGAAACTCCGCGCTCTCTGCGCGCTGCTTGGGAACCTCGAAGCATGGAAAGCACGCGGCGTTTCCATTCCCACGGGGCTGTTGCTGGTCGGGCCTCCGGGGGTAGGCAAGACCCAGATTGCTCGCACCCTGGCGAATGAAAGTGGTCTACAGCACTTCACCCTCACCTCGATGACCTCAACAAACCCGATCTCCCGGCTGCTTCTGGCCGGGAGGCCACCCTTGCGCACGAATCGTCGTGCTCTGCCGAAATCAAAAGCAAACTAAAAACGAAAGCAAGCAGGTACCCGTAGGTGAGGACTTCCATGGGCGTGAAGCACTTTAAAAGTTCCTTGCAATAGACGTTGTAGACAGCACTCCCCAAGCACGCCAGAAGGACGAGGACATTCCCCATCAGAAACTGGCCCTTGGAAAGACTCATCTGCCGCAGGTTCGGAGTCGATAGTATCAGTACCCCAACCAGCGCGATGCCAAGACTGGCCCAGC
>JBAVOQ010000084.1:0-14241 GCA_049692235.1 Acidobacteriaceae bacterium
ATCCGCGCCACCTCCGCGCGGCTGCGACGAGGACGACGATCAACGACTGGAACGGGATATTCACTCATGCCTTCAGTCAATCATCTTCAAAACCCCACGGAAAGAATGGTCTTGCCCGGAGGGATACACTCAACCTGCCGGATCGCGATCTGGATACCGGCAACCTGGTGCGCCCCGGCGGCTACAGGCTGACCGACAAAACGTATGCGGAATTGCTGAATCGGCTGACCTCCAAGCCCGCCCGCCATGTTCCGAGCGGGCTGCGCCGCGACGTGCTGGCCTACTATGCGGATCCGAATGCGCCGATTTCGACCCGGAAGAATTCGAAGGCATGGAAGCGGGTGCAGACGGAGTTGACGACACTGGAGGGAATGCAGACCGTGGGCAACAAGAACGTCGCCATGCTGCGCCGATAAATTTTCCCAAGCGGATTATCTATCCGAAAATTGCGGCGGGACATTTTGTTGCTGACGAAGGAACTTCCCGCGGGCAATGCGTTGACGTGTTGCGGTCCGTGACCAAGAATAGGTGCATGGCAAAATCTGCAGGATCAGGATCTGGTGCGACCGATATCGGTTTGCTTGTGTTGCGCGTGGTGTTGGGAGCAACGCTGTTCTTCAAGCATGGGTTGGAGAAGCTCACCCACTTTTCGCAAATGTCCTCCCGCTTTCCTAACCCCCTCCACATTGGTTCGCATGCCAGCCTGATCTTGGCGCTGCTATCGGACGCGATCTGCTCGCTGCTGGTGGTGTTGGGGCTGGGTACGCGCTTCGGAGCGTTCATCATTGTCGTGAATATGAGCGTGGCGCTTTATTTTGTCCATCACATGGCGTTGCGGCAGGAACATGGCGAAATGATGCTGGTCTATATTGCCGGCTTTATCGCGCTGATCTTCGCGGGCGGGGGACGCTTCAGCCTCGACTGGCGATTCTGGGGACGCAGCTAGGCGATTCAAGCAGGGATGGAACGGCTTTTATTGCGGGACGAACCGGAAGTCCTGAAGGATGACTTCCTGATCGCTGGCCGGAAGGACCTTGAAGCACCAGAGGTTCATGCCCGTGGGCAGCGGTTGCTGCGGAATGCGCGCCTTGGGGTCGGTGGGCGCAAAGGTCCACGTCTTTAGAACATTCGCTGTGGTGCCGATCGGCTGCAGTCCGCTCATTATGGTTCCGGTAACGCTTGTCGGCGTCCAGACCAGACGCGCGGTGGTCAGCGTTCCGCCCTTCAGGTTGATTTCGAAATCTCTCTCGGTCGGACCCAGCGCAACATTTCCGGTGGCGGGATAGAAGGTGAAATCCGCATTGCAGGCACCATTGCAGAGGGTGTTGTTCCACTTGGAAAATTCGATGTCGAGTTCGTCTTCTGCATCTTTGCCGATGCCGGCGACAGGACCATAAGGGAAGAGGCCGAGCACGGTGGATTTATCCATATTGTCGATCGATCCCTGAATCCACCACTGGTAGGTGCCGTAGCCCATCCGGTCGGTCGAGAAAATTTCGGAAGCGGTGTAGGTGCCGTCGCGGTTCACGATGCGCAGATGGACGTAGCCGTGAGAATCGATGGAGACGTTGGCGGGATTGCCTTTGGCGACGCCAGCCATGCCGCCGTCAGTGACTTTCCAGGTGTGACCTTTCCATGCCAATGTTTGGCTCGTCGGTGGGGGCGTGGGTTGGCTGGGGCCGGCCGCGCCGCCGCAACCGGGGACAGCAGCCAGGAGCACGCCGAGCAAACAGGCGCGAAGGGTCAGACTGAGGAGAGGTCGCATTCTGCAGAACTCCTGCCGGCAAACCTGAGCGGCGTGTCGGGGTTGATCGGTTGGAGTGGGAAGAATCCCGGAGGAATTCTTCCCACGGCGGTTCCGTTAGAACCGGAAGCGGATGCCGAGTTGCACGTTCCGTGGTGCGCTGGAGGTATAGCTGATGATCCCGAAACTGCCATCGTCCAAGGATGTATCCGGCGTCCCGAAGGTTGGGTGATTGAACGCATTCGAAGCTTCGATGCGGGTCTCGATCGACATCCCCTGACGTATGGATTCCATGGAAAATACCTTCATCAGCGACAGATTCACATTGAAGAGATAGGGGCTGCGAATGGTGCTGAGGGTCCGTGGAGAGGTGCCAAGCGTATATATGGGGGGCAACACGAAGACCCCGGGGTTGGTGAAGTAATTGTCGATCCAGTCGTGGCCGTGGTTGCGTTTTGGAGTTCCAGTGAGGTTGGGCCGCTGACTGCCATAGGTCGGCAGTGCCGTTCCGTCGGCGAGGGTCGGGGCGAGCGGACGGCCTTCAGAGATGCGCCATACGCCGTTTGTTACCCAGCCGCCTAGCAAGCCGTCGACCAGATGCGAGCTGTTTCCCAGAAACTGTCTGCCACGTCCAAAAGGCAGCGCATAGACATAGCTGGCTTGAAATGTCTGTGGAACGTCGAAGCTGGAAAGGCTCCTTTCCAGATACGGCTTGTTCGGGTCCTGCAGGCTGATGATGCCTCCCAACCAGCTTGTGTTGCCGTCGGGAGCCGATGAATCGTCAATCGATTTCGACCACACATAGGTCACCAGGAACTGCAGGCCATTGGAAAAGTTCTTTTGTGTCGTGATTTGCAGCGCGTTATAGATGGAACTGGCAGCCGGGTTATAGTCCGCGGTGACGGACGTGAACTGAGGGTATGGAAGTTCCAGTTGAAGTTGCTGCACCTGATCCTGCGACAGGTTGCTATTGGGGTCCGTAATGTAACCCTGGAATGGGTTGTTGACATAGGTATTTAGCTGGGCGATCTGGTCCTGCGAGTAGTTCTCGATCTGCGGTCCGAGGATGTCCAGTTGATTGTCGCCGCCGAAGTACAGGTTGTTGCCTTTTTTTCCGATGTATTCCACATCCACCAGGATGTTCTTGGGCAGTTGCCGTTCGATGCCCAGGGTCCAGCTGTCCTCCGAGGGCGTGACCTTTATGGTGCGAATCGGGCCAACGGCCCCAAATCCAACATCGTTCAGCAGCCCCAGGGAATTTCCTGGAGGGAGAATCAATCCGTTCGGATAGGGATTGCTGAGGCGGAGATAGGGTGTCGCACCGTCATTCTGATAGGTAGTCACCATGCTGGTGTACTGGTTAAAGCCCTGGCTGCTGTAGGGGGCAACACCAGTGACGCCAGACTTGTTCTGGGAGTAGTACACTCCGAATCCGCCGCGGACGACCCATTTGGGAGAGAACTGATAGGCGAAGCCGAAACGAGGCTGCCAATCTTTCCAATCGGTATCGTTGACCTTGCGCTGGGCGGAACTGGCGAAGACTTCTCCGCCAACCAGAGGGCCGCTGCCGCCCCCAGGGCCTACGCCGGGCACCTGGAGCGGGGAGAGCGCGTTCGGATTGAACCAGTTTTGGCGATTGTGGCGTTCTGTACGAGGCAAGGTGACATCGTACCGCAGGCCAAGGTTCACGGTGAGCTTATCGTTCACTCTCCAGTTGTCCTGGACGTAGCCCGCGAACTGATAGTTTTCTTGCGCATTCTGGTCCTGGATTTCGTAATAGCCGCCGTTGCTGGCATAGCCCAACATGAAGGTAGCCATGGCGTCACCGCCATACTGCGTCACGTCCCCCGGGGCCTCGGAGGTGCCGTGTTGGCCGAAGTTGAAGATGCCGTTGGGCGCGTTGGTCTGGATGTAATTCATCTGGTGCAGGCGGCCATCGAAGCCGAACTTCAACTCCTGCCTGCCCAGTTGTTTGGTCAACGTGGCGGTGAGCTCGCCGGTGTCCTGGCCTAGCTTGTAATTGCCGTAGGGATCCGAGCCTGCACTCTGATAGCCGGCCGAGAAGTACCCGCCGCCGATGAACATGGACGGAACTCCAATGTATCCCGCCGTATTCAGGTAGGAGGGGAAACCGAGAGCGCTGAGCGGATCCGCAGGCGGATTCTTTGAGCCTGCTGGCGGGTAGGCGGAAATCTTTTCGGAGCCGCGCGTGAATCCAAGTGTCACATCTAACACCGTGGTGGGATTAATGGTTTCGGTGTCATTGATGGCAAACAAGTGGCTTGGGGATTGATTGGGGCCGCCCGCGCAGGGATCGATATAGTCCTGGAAGCAATTGTAGGCGGTCGTAGTGGTCCAGAACTGGGAGTATTTGCCGGTCAACAGGTTGGACTGGCTGAAGCGTTGATCGATTTTGATATCGAACTGATTGGAAACAGACAAAGACGACCCGGACGCGATCCAGTTGTCGTAAATAGTGCCGCCGGGGATGTTGGGCTGGGGAAACAAGTTCATCATCTTCTGTGCGACTGGGTCGATCAGGTCGCCTGGAGCGCCGGACAACTGATAGTGGGTTCCATCCAGCTTTGGATTGCCGGGGCTGGCGTAGGTGCCCATATTGTTGAATGGGATGAAGGTGGAGGCTACGCCGCCGCCGAGGTTGGGATCGTAGGTATTGGAGTACGGATCCCAGATTTGACCGTTGGGATTGGAACACTTGCCGGTGGCGTCAAAGGTTCCGCCATAGGCGGCGCATACCTCGCCGAAGTCGCCGGTGCGTTCGGCCGCACTGGGGACGCCAGCCTGCGGCGTAGTCTGAGAGACTTCGTGGGTGCCGTCCCAATCGAAGAAGAAGAAGGTCTTATTCTTGAAGATCGGACCGCCGACGGTGCCGCCATAGTTATGGCGGCTGAGCGCTGGGATCGGCTGGTCATAATGATTGGCAAACCAGTTATTGGCATCGAGAACCTGGTTGCGGACAAAGTCGTAGAGTTCGCCATGATAGACGTTGGTCCCGGATTGCGTGACCATGTTGACGATGGAACCGCCGGAGAATCCATACTCGGCGCTGAAGTTGGATTGCTGAACTTTGAATTCCTGTACGGATTCGATCGATGGCGTATAGGTGACTTGCGTAACGCCCCCGTTGGGCTCGAAGTTCGTGATCGAGGCGCCATCCATCAGGACGTCGGCGGTGGAGTTACGGCTGCCATTGGAGATGAAGTTGGTGCCGGTACAGTTTGTGCCGCACTGGTCATCCGCCTTGTTGACGCCCGGCGTCAAGGCCGTCAAATCCAGCAAGTAGCGGTTGGTTAAGGGCAGATCCTCGATATAGCGCTTATTGATGACCTGGCCGGTAGTAGCATCCTGGGTTTGCAGGGTGGTGTTCTGCGAGGAGACCTGAACGGTCTGGGTTGCTCCGGCAACTTTGAGGCCCATGTTCACAGTCACACGGGCGGTGACATCTACTTTGACGCCAGTGCGCACCGCCTTGTCGAAACCATTCATTTGGGCGGTTAAGGTGTACAAGCTGGGAGGAATAGAAGGCATGACAAATTGGCCCTCTTTGTTCGTCGTGGCGGTGAAAGTATAACCCTTGCCGACATCCGTCAACGTCATTTTGACGCCGGGGACGACCGCTCCGGAGGGGTCCGTCACCAATCCGGCAACGGTGCCGAAGTAGGCTTGACTCAGCAGCAATGCAGGAAACGCAAACAGCAGGATGAACGCCAATCCGGATAGCAGTCTGTGGTGGCACTTCATTTTCATTTTGAATGTACTCATAGTTATCACGCCTCTCTCTATGGTTCTGTATGCGTTGGAGCTTAGCCTCGGCCGCTGGAGAATCTCCTCAGTGGTTTCGCAATCGATGCGGAGATTCAGCATAAATGTTGATTTTCATATTGAAACGTTTCAGTGCACGTCCATGCCTGCTTAAAGTATCAAGAAAAAAGCTCAACTCCACGATCGGTCCAAGCGCGCATCGGATCGAGGAAACAGACGCTTCGTCATGTGTTATTTGCCATTTGAATTCAGTTTGCCTCGAAAGACAACAATCGAAGATGCCGGCACTTCATACTCTGTAGTTTTGTCGCCTTGAAGGGTTGATTCCTTAATTGGCCCATCCGGCTCTGCATATCCGGGCTTGTACTGCTGCAGTGGAGATTTCGGTTCCAAAGGAAAATGCGATGGATCGACGAGTTGCTGCGCAGGATGCCATTTGTATTGTTCGGGCCCGAAGTACGCGGCGTCAACGGTACCGGTGAAGTAATTTTCTGTCTTCGTCGCGGAATTCTTGAAAACAATGCCGACGCGGTGGGCATTGTGCTGATCGCGATTCACCAGCATCACCGACCAGGTTCCATCCGGCCGCTGCACGGCGTAGGAGGTGACCAGGGTGTGACCCGCGCCATCGTTGTAGGTGCCGGTGGAAGGAAACATGGTGTGGCTGGCGCCATCGTGCTGCAGCCATTCGTAATTGATCATCCGGCTGGCGAAGTACTGCGACAACGGCTGCTGGATGGCGTAGTCCGCATTCACGGTAAACATGCCGAAGGTTCCCTGGGAGCCGTTACAGCCTTCTTCCATCTTCAGCGGCAGATAGTGGAAGTAGTAGACGCCGTTGCCGCCGACGTCGAGGAAAGAACCGATGTAGTCCGCCAGCCAGAGACCGCCGAACATATCCATCATGCTTTCGGTGGCGCGAGGGGACAGGTTCGATTCCGTGATCAGCATGGGCATCGTCGACGGGATGCCGTCGTTGTACCAGGTACGCATGATGTTGGCGACTAGCTGCGGCTCTTCATAGAGCCGATCCCAGGTGTTGAGGCAGGGATCGTACGGGTAGTGCTCGAAGGAGAAGAAAGCTAGGTCGCGCATGCGGTCGTGCGACTTTAGATATTCAAGAAACCGGCTGAGCCAGGAGGCATTGCCGTTCTGATCGGGCCAGAAAAGGATGTCGGAGTTCTCTCCCTGGAACGACGGTCCACCCAGCTTCAGGTTAGGGTCGACACGATGGAGAGCGGTGGCGAACTCCAGGTAGAGCGCACCGTAGTCTTCCGGGGACATATTCTGGCCGTCGACTTCTTCGCCCATTTCGACATAGGAGATAGGGTAGTGACGGGCTTCCAGATATTTGATTTCCGCGGCCGCATTGTCCGGATTGTCATACACCATGGCGATGGGGACGATGGAGGGCAAACCCTGGGTGATGCCACTCTTGTAGAAAAGGTCGAATCCCAACTGGGTTCCGGCATCCCCCAGCTTGTCGGCGGACGTGTGCCAGGAGTCGACAGAAGAGGTGACCGTAAATGTATGTTCGCGGTCGGCGGTGTGCCGGACCAGATCGTGAAACTCGCCGTCCGGAGTGGTGGTGCCGACATAAAGCTCATTGACCGCGTACCCGACGCAATTTCTTGGGTCGGAGGGACCGTGGGTGTCGCAGGTGTTGGACGAGTTCGTCATCAGGATGCGAATAAAACGGACCGAGATGAGCTGATCCGTCAGGTGGATGGTCTCGATGCCGCCTTTGGCGGATTCGATCTGACCATGGGGAAACGTCACCCAGATGCCCTGGGTTGGGCCGCCGAAGGGATCTCTGCCGGTCCAGTACTGGACGAGATAGCGGGTGGCGTACGGAGAGGCCCAGTTGATCCGGAGAGTGTCAATATTCTCGTAATTGCGAAGGTCGATGACCGCCCATTGGGGATGCATGGCGTCCGATTCCCCGGTGAATCGGCTGGCAAGGTATGGGTCGCTTTTCCAATAGGTCGAGGTGTCGCCGTCGGTGAGGCGAGAATACCCAGAGCCGCCGTCATCTCCGCGATGGGGCAGGGAGTAGCCATAGGAATATCGAATGAAACTGGTCGGGGTCGGCGAGCCGGTGAAGTAGCCTTGCTTGTTGCTGGGGTCGCTCCAGGTGCCCGAGGGATTCCAGTGCCAGGCTTCCACCTGAAGGTCAGTGTTCTGGCGATAGGTGACGGGCTGCCATCCGGCGGAGAGAACTTCTTTGAGGGTTGCAGGGTTGTTCAGAGTTTGATCGATTGCATGCGTCGGGATGCGATCAATGCCCGCGCCGAGAGTCTGGCTGGGGATAAAGTGATTGGTGGCGTGTGCGGGAGTGGTGTCAACGACGATGGTTTGGGCGCGCGAAATCCCTGAAGGAATTGCGGTCGCAACGACTGCCAATAGACACATGGCTCCAAACCTCAGCTTCATGTTTTCCTGCTGGACTTTCGGGGTTTCGACACTCGCACGGAATAGCCTTGGGGGAAGGTTTCAATCGTTTGAATGCCTGACGATATGATTTTTTCATCGGGCTGTCAACAAGTTTCTTGCAGGCTGCCACAGTCTGATCGACCCTGAGGCGATTTCGCGGTCGGGAAGAATTGTGCAGGCAGCCAGGCCTTCTCGCAAGCGCAGCCGGACATGGGGATCGCATCGCAGGACCGGGGCGAACCCCGGCGGCGGAACTGGGACGGCCGCCGTCAGGGAAGGCTGAGCGAAAAGCCGGTGGGATGAGCGAAGGCATTGCGGGATCGATGCAATGCGCGCGCCGCCGGGAGTTGAGGCGGCCAGGGTTCCCGTCCGGGCTGCGATGGCGGTCAATTGTGGCCAGAGTTGGCTGCATTCGAGGCGCCCGCGGCAGAGGTGCGTGCCTGGGAGGTAGGGAAGTTAAACATGGTCATCAGGTCCCCAATGGCGGGGCTGTTGGCCGGAATGTAAGGATTGCCGGAGTCGGCAGAGGGGTTGGGCAAATTGTCGCGACTGCGTGCGGACAGCGGCTTCAGTTTCCAATTGGCTTCGATGAATTTTAAGAGCGAAGCATGGTCGCCATAGGTGTGGTCCACGTATCCTGGCTTCGAGTAAGGAGAGACTGCGATCAGCGGAATTCGTGGGCCGTCGCCGAAGAAGTCGATGGGTTGAATGTAGCCGGAGTCGTAGGTGCCGCCGGACTCGTCCGTTGTGATGAAGATGACGGTCGTCTTGTATAACTCCGTTTGCGCCTGAACGGAGGTAACCAGCTTTTTGACAAAGGCCTCATACAAGTTAGGGATGGAAGAGCCAGGATGACCGTCCAACAATGAATCTGGCTTGATGAAAGAGACTGCGGACAAGGTGCCGTCCTGCAAGTCGTTATAGAAATCGGTCAGGCCTAGAATGTTGTTCTTCAACTCGGTGGTCATGATCGATTTCGAATACTCGAATGGATTACAGATGTCGCAGAAATAGTAAGAAAGGGGGCCGGTGTGATACCCCTCCCCGTAGTATTTCCACGGAATGCCGGCGGCGGAGAGTTCATCGCCAATCGTGGGCGTCAGCGAAGGCCCCACGCTGTAGGTCTGGTCGCCGCGCAAGGTCCCGTCGAGGACATAGGCGGGGTATTGATTGTTCACCAGGTAATAGGCGCCAGGGTCACAGTTGCCGGAGTTGAATGGCTTGTAGGGCAGGATGTTGAGGTAATTCATGATGGCCGGCACGCCGGGCTGGGTCGGGTCTGAGCAGTTTGTATAGGAGGCATTGCTGGTATTGGCGGTATCGGCATTTGCGAAACCCTCCTGCTTATACCAGTTGTTCGACCCTGGATATGGATCCGGGTTTTCCACCTGTGATGGAACCGGAGTCGCAGGATTTCCGTTCGCGTCACGATAGACCAGGACGTCCGCGGTCCCGATGGAAATGGAGTTTGGCCCGGTCCCACCCAGAATGAATTGATGATAGTTGTCGCTCAAGGCGTATTGATCCGCCAAAGAAGCCAGATAGGGGGCATCTCCACCCGCCATGTTGTAGAAGCCCATGGAGACCGAGCCTTGCCAGGTTGACTGGTCGGTAAAGGGCGACGGTGGCGGCGAGTTCTGCTTCTCGAGAAGAACCGGACCCCAGCCCACGGTGGTGGCCACCCATGGGTAGAGATCGTGCATGCAGCCGCTGGGGTTGGCGCTACTCATGGTGGCGGCGCTGCAGTCGATCTGCTGCCACATCTGATGGAAGCGATGCATTGGATCGCCCGCGGTGTCGGAATACTTCATGTATTGCGTCAGGGGAAATGGACCATTTGGAATTGTGGCGGGAAAGCGAGAATCCGGAAAGAAGATTAACTGGGGAAAAATGCCGCCGTCTGACAGCAGCGACTGGTCGCTATCCAGTAATCCTGGATCGTAGGTGACGGCTGGCCCATCCAGAAGCGTGAAAGGGAGGACGATCGTGGCGGGCGACATTTCGCGCGCACCGACCGTCGTACTTGGCTGCGGAAGAGTAGAAAAGCTGCCCGTCTGCGTCGGGCTGATCTGATAGACGCTGGTGTCGGAGGCCGTATGCTGTGCCCCAATCGAAAAGTTCGGGCCCGGAGCGCCAGTGGGCGCAACCACAATGCCCTCGGAGAGCAGGTTGAATACTTGCTGCGTGGGATCTTTTGGCTTATAGGTCGCGAAGAGATTATCGAAGCTGCGATTCTCTCCGACGACGATGATGACATGCTTGATAGGGGTCGCTGTGGTCGGGCCCAGATTGGTGATTCCGCCGCAGCCGGCAAGCAGGATCGTCAAGACAAAAGCGAGCAGCCCAATCCGCCGGATTGGGCAGGAGTCAGCGATTCGGTACATGTCATCCTTATTTTGATACTGGGCGGTTCTCACAAATCTACTACAGCAATTGACAGACGCGCATGGTCAATCGTGACGGAGAATCGAAACAGCCAATCCTCATCCGCGTGTGACATTCGCTGAGCTCCTAGTTAAGGGTCAGCGAAAAGCCGGTTGAGAACTGGAAGGAGTTCTTCTGATAGCCGACCTGCGGATCGTTCTGGAAGTTATCGATTACACCCAAAGAGAATCCGAGTTTTTTATAGAGCGGCAATCGGATTGCGCTATTTCCGGAGGCGGAGAACGCGTTCTCATTATTCCAGGCAAAATCTGCCAGAGTTTTCTCGTCGAAAGTGATCTTGCCAAACTTGCGAGTGTACTCCTCGCTGACCATGGAACCGATGAGTTTCCGATTTAATGCGGTTACATCCGCTGTGGAATTGAAGGTCTGTGATTCGTAGTGAAGGTCGGCGGTTACATCAAACTCACTGTCCTTCTTCTTGAAAAATGTTATGCCCACACCGGCTCCATAGATCTGCTGCAGGTCGAGGCCCTGGGTGGTGTCGTGATCGAAGTTGACCTGTTGCAGGTAGTAACCGCGACGGGAGAAATACTCGTCGCGTTCGGCAGACACGTGAAAGATATTGGTGATGGTGGTGACGGTTCCGGGCTGCGATACTCTCCCTGCGCTCTGGGTGTAATGAAACGTGGTTCGAAGCTTGGGATCGAGCCAAATCACTGTAGGAATCGTGCGTTGCAGCGTAACGTCGGTCAGGAACTGATAACTATTCTGCGTTGCGCGGATCACTGTGGTTCCGGTGGTGATAGTTCCTTCCCATCCTGTCCTCCAGTTAATTTTTCGATTGATCTGCTCCCGATAGGTGCTGTCGTCCACAACATATCCGATACGATCGGCAGGAACCAATTGGCCTGCTTCGACAATCACGGGGGGAGCGGTTTTCACCACGGTTGGCTGCGCGGTCGTTCCGGATGTGGACGGGGCGAGGGTTGAGGGTTTGGCCTTGGCGACTTCTGCGGATTTGGGAGGCGCTGGTTGCGCGGAGTGAGGATTGGATTCCGCGGTCGACGCGGCATTCGGTTTGGAGGGTTTCGTTTTCATCTCAGCCGCGGGCGAGGAAAGAGATTCCAATTTCTCTGGGGAGGCTGGAGTGACGGTGATACCTTTCGCTTCGAGCCGGATGATCCCCTCGACAACCGCTCCTCTCTTTTTGAATCCTTTTGGTTCCTTGGGCACAACCGCGAACGGGCGGTCTGATTTCAACTCCCTGATCTTTTCCAGCGGCACCGTGATCTCGCCGGCCACTTCGCTGTCGAACTTGATCTTGGTTCCGGTGGAATTGACCAGCTTTCCCGTGATCTGGTCGCCGTTCTTGAAGATCAACACTTCCTTTGGCTCGGGGGGGGTCTTGGCTGCGGCCTTGTCCGGCTTCTTGGCGGCGCCGGCTGACAACAGAGAAGGCAGCAAAAGCAGCAAAGCAAGCGAGGAGCGGGCGATTCCTGCGGTACTTCGACGCCGGAAATATCGGGAGTGGAGACGAGCCTGAGTGGGCGACATTCGAGAAGTACTCCTGAAGAAAGCTGCGATGGATGGTGTCCTCAAGGTAGAACGAGCCGCGAGGGAAGTGAAGAGGAATGGCGGAGTTCAACATCGTCTTGGATGCATCCATGGGTCCGTGAAGGGTCGGGAACAAGCACGAAGCAGGTCTTCCTTGAGCGGCTAAACGCGATGTCGGCAGGCAGAGGACCACCTAAACAGGATGATGAGCTTTCGACCGGGACGAATTTTCCACGATGGTTGGCGAGAAGTCTCGAGATCAGATCATTTCGAACAAAGAACCTTTGACCGGCGGCGCCCACGATGGAGTAATTGTTCAACAGGTTGCTGGTGTAGGCCTCTTGATAGGTCGCCCAAAGCGAATGAGTTTCGAAAACATCCGGTCGAACGGTAAGGAAATACTCTGCGAAATGCGGCCAGCCTTGTTGTGCCAGCTGTGGGTTAGACAGAAGCGCGGAGTCAAGGACGCTGAGGTGTTCGTTGTAGAGCGACGACCCGCCTGCGTCGGGCAACAACACCACCAACGTGGGCTCGCGGAGAGCGGTTCGAATGGCATCGGCGCCTAGTCCGATCTGGCGAACATGCTCGATGCTGACACTAGGTTTGGATCCATACGCGGCGACGATAAGCCAAAGTATGACCTGGGATGCAACCATCGCACGCAGCAGCAGCGTCAGGTGTGCCCGATTGTCCAGCGCGCTTTTGCACGCAGCGACCATGGCAATCAAGAGAAAGGGAAGCGCAGGCGCGACCATTCTTCCTGGATAACCCCAGTCCTTGCCGGTGATCCAGGCGATTGCGACAGCGGCGGCTGTCAGCGTCCAGACTGCATGGCTGACGCGGCGGAGCGAGGCGAAGTCGGCGTGTTTGCGCCGGAGGCGATTCGCGACCACTGCAAGCGTAAGCAGAAGTGGAAGGCCGATCATGGTGGATATGATTTCGACGCTGGTGGTGCACGCAGCCACCCAAAGAGTCAGCGACTTCTTTCCATGCCAACGGCTGTAGGGTGGCCACTCCTTTGCATACACGGTGTTGGGCATCCACATTCCAAACTCGTGATGACGCCAGAGCTCGAGCCCGCCAAAGCTAGCTAGCGTGCACGCGGCGAGGAGGAAAAGGGCGCGATGGGAGGGCCTGTCCCGGCGTCCCTCACCATCGAAATAAAGTCCCATCGCGAGCATGGAAAGCAGCAACGGCGATTCAAAGCGAGTCGCCAGCAGGACGGTTGCGACAACCCAGCCGAGAACGAGATGAACCGGACCGACGGGTGCTCGAGTGAGAAGGTAAAAAAGTAAAATCGTCAGCAACAAGGCCAGGTTCATTTCCATGCCATTGTCGACTTCACGCAAGGACGCATAGCTGAATGCGAGCATGAGGGTGCAGGCGAGAGCCGATGTCTCACTCCCATCCAGTTGGTCGCGGGCGACGCGAAAGAAAACCTTCAGGGCCAGAACGAGCGAGACTGCCGACGCGCATTTCATCCAGATCAGGATGACGTCGGGATTGCTGGAAAAAAAGCGCGGAATCGCCAACAGAAGGAACCATGTCAAGGAGGACATGCCTTCAGCCTGTGGCGAGCCTGGAGTAAGAGCGATTCTGCCGGAATCAGCGAAGGTTCTGGCATATGCGGCTGTGATGGCGCCGTCATCCCAGGAGCCTCTCAGGTTGTGCAGACCGAGGTAGAGTGAGCAGACGACCGGCAGGAGTACCAGCGCGATCCAGACTGGCCGCAGATGTACGGTGTGGCGCGAGCGGAGGGATTCGGCGATCTCCGGGTTTGCGCTCATCGGACTCGCAACTGCTCGGGGTGTCATGTGCCCTCGTTCACGCGAGGTTCTGTCTGCGTGGCTGAAACCAGCAGACCATAGTCCAGACGGCCGCGGATAGGTTTTTCATCGATGCGGAACGCAGTTGTGCACTGTCGCCTTGACGTCAATCTGGGCTTGGAGAGGGTGCCATCAACCGGCCGCGATGCGATCATGGAGATGCAGACTGGTGACGTCGGGAGGAGGCCGCAATGCCGAAACGAAAATTGGAAAAGGTGAAGCAGGTGAAGGAACAAGCACGGCTCAAGATCGGACGCCCGCCACGGCCTCAGGTCATCCCAAATAAGAAGAAGGACCGAAAAATTGAAATGGAGTAAAGCGCCAAAACCCTCTGAACGAGGGCTTTGGCATAAAAACAAAAGGGAAATTTACCTGGTATCGGTCAGAATGGTTTTGCGCGGTTTTCGTCGCGTTCACTTTGGTAATCCGCGTGCGCACAACGACTTGCAGGAAAATTTGGCTTGCGGCCGTTCAGTTTTGCGTTGTTATCGAAGCGCATTTGGGATTAAGCTGAGC
>JBAVOQ010000085.1:0-22059 GCA_049692235.1 Acidobacteriaceae bacterium
CAACGCAAAGGGCTTCTACCGCTATACGCCAACGCAAGCAAAACGCTGGGAAAAGCTATTCATACAGTTCAGCTATGAAATTCATGAACTAGCGGGGAAGTATCCAGAGGACGTGGGCAACAGCGGAGCTTGGGCAGACGTCTGACCAGTAAATCACAAAATACGGATCAGATGGCGAATGGGACAGCAGATAAGATAGTTCTTATGGGGAGTGAGTTGTGCGTGTAATACCACGCGATACGACGCGCCTGCAGGATCTCGGTGCACAACCGGTCGGCAGCATCTGGAGGTATTGCGCCAAGAGCAGAACTAATGCAATCGGGAGTTCCCACGGCTCTGCCGAGGAGGCAGTCGAAGTTTGACAGTTCCCGGAGTATGCTCTTCCTTCGTTTCCGTCTGCTCGTTGACGGCGCAATAACTGCTGGTGTTTTTGCTTTTGTTCTTGCTGTTGCTTTCACCGGTTGCGATCAGGCCCCTTTGAGGGGCCAGCAACCGTAAAGCCTCCGGCTCTGCCGGAGGATAGTTACTTTCGGATAGTGCCTGCTTGGACATATCCTGCAGCGTGCGGACGTTTTCCCCCATCGGCCGGTGACCTCTTTCAAGGTAGAAGACGATTGGTTCCTACATTGGCTCAAGGCGACGCCTCGCTATAGGGGAAGTGTCCATGTAGAGGCGCCGACCTTCATATCCTTCGATCAAACAGCGGTCAATCCTCCGTCGCACATGTAAAGTCCGCCCGTGCAGTAGGCGGACTCGTCAGACGCAAGAAAGACTGCGAGTCCCTCGATGTCCTCCGGTTTTCCCAACCTCCCCAGAGGAATTGCTTCGCGATATTCCTCTCGTTTTGAGTCGTCTGCCAGGAGGTAGCCATTCATGGGCGTTTCCATGGTCCCGGGGACAATCGAATTCACCCGTATATGGTTGCGAGCGTATGCTACGGCCATCACGCGCGTCAGGCCCATGATCCCCGCCTTGCTTGCACTGTAAGCTGTCAATCTGGGGGCGCATCCGACAAGGCCGGTGGGAGATCCCATTTGAATGATGGATCCGCAGCCCTGCTTCAGCATGGAAGGTAGAGCATATTTCGCGCACAGAAAACAACCGCGCAGATTCACCCCCATGACGTAATCCCAGACTTCCGAGCGAAGTTCGTGGGCCGGCACATCGCGTTCCGGAAGAAGCACTCCCGCATTGTTATAGAGCACATCGATCCGCTTGTAATGGGCCAGCGTCGAATCGATGAGTTGCTGCACGGAAGCTTCGTCCGCCACATCCGTTCGAACGAACATGGCCTCCGATCCGCGTTCGCGGAGTTGTTCAGACAGCGCCGTTCCGTCGGTTTCATTAATGTCGGCTGCCACGACGACTGCGCCTTCACGGGCAAATCGGTCGGCTACAGCGCGTCCCAAACCAACAGCAGCTCCAGTCACCACAGCTACTTTGCCAGAAAGTCTCATGAGTCCATGCCATCCCAGTGTCGTTATGGGGATCATTGACCGGCTTCGCAATGGACCGAGGCCGTGCGTCCCGAGCATATAGTATGCGATTCGAAACTGCCTGATCTCTGATAAAAGAACAAAGTTTTGTTGCAGCAGAATGATCGAAGCCCGGTAACAAAGGATCGGGGTATTTCAAGATTCATTCATAGATTTCTTATAGCCAGACCCAGATAGTTGTAGGAGTATGGAGCAACTATCGAATCCACAGGCCCTTCCGAGGCGGGTCTGGAGGTTTTTATGAAACTGTCGGGCCAGGTTGCGTTGATCACTGGAGGGGCTTCGGGAATTGCTTGTGCGGTCGCTAGGCTATTTGCGCGAGAATGTGCAAGTGTAATGGTTGCAGATGCTGATGTTTCCGGTGGCACAGACGTAGTGGAAAAGATGCGTGCTGCGGGAGGCCGCGTAAGTTTTGCTGAACTTGACGTATCCAACGCCGCGCAAGTGAGCCGCGTTGTGGAAAACACGCTTGACCAGTTTGGCGGTCTTCATATTCTGTTCAACGGGGCCGGAGTTCTGACCTACGGTACCGTGCTCGAAACAGCGGAAGAGGAGTGGGCCCGTGTGCTGGCTATCAATCTTACGGGGACTTATCTTTGTTGTAGAGCAGTTCTTCCACACATGGTGAAGCAGGGCCGCGGTGCCATCATCAACGTGGCTTCCACCACAGGCGCGCACGATGCTTGTGCGCACGCCGCAGCTTACGTCAGCTCAAAAGGCGGAGTGACGCTGCTGACCCGCGCCATGGCGATCGACCACGCGAAACAGGGAATTCGGGTCAACGCCATTTGCCCGGGTCCGACCGACACCCCGATGCTTCGGAAGGCTTTGACTCCGGAACAACTGGACGCATTCGCAAAAACATTTCCAATGGGACGGCTAGGTCGTCCGGAAGAGATCGCAAACGCGGCTCTGTTTCTGGCTTCCGACGATGCCTCTTTTATTACTGGATCGACGTTGTACGTAGATGGCGGTCAGACTGCGGAGGTCTGAAATGCCGGACAAAAATTCTAAGATCATGGCTCAGGAACTGAGTTCTCCGGAAGGTCCCGTGGCTCTTGCGGACGGAACCTGGCTGATCGTGGAAGGCGGTGCGGAGCACGGGTGTGTGACACATCTGAGTGCGGACGGTCAGGTCAAGAAGACGATCAAGAAAACAGGACGTCCGAACGGCTTAGCTGTCGAAGCCGACGGGACGATCTGGGTAGCTGAATCGAAGGTGCCCTCGCTGCTGAGACTCAACACGGATGGCAAATCGGAGGTAGTTGCAACCGAATGTGACGGCGAGCCGTTCCTGTTTCCCAACGATCTTTGCTTCGGCCCGGACGGCGCACTCTATCTGACGGATTCCGGCGTTCACATTGACAGTTTCGCGCCCGGCAATCAGATTCGGTCAGACTATATGGATATCCGCTATGACGGGCGAGTCTATCGGATCGATACCAGCGGAGAGGTCACTAAGATTGACGAAGGAATCTGCTTCACCAACGGAATCGCTTTCGGCCCGGACCGTTTGTTGTATCTGGACGAGACCCTTACCGGCAACATCTATCGATATGGTTGGCGCGATGGCAGGATCTGCGGCCCACGAGAGGTGTTTGGCAATGTTATCCGTACAGACGCGCCTGCGGGGTGGAAGGGGCCCGACGGAATGGCTTTCGATGAAAACGGCCTCCTCTATGTCGCTGTCTTTGGGCAGGGCGATGTTACGGTCCTGGGGCGAGACGGCGCAGTCGTTCAGCGGATGCCAACCCGTGGAATATTGCCGACGAATGTTGCATTCGCGCTTCCGGGACAACACCGCCTTCATGTGACCGAATATCAATGGGGACAGATGGAGATGTTTTCAGTTGACTGCGACGGCCTGCCGCTGTGGAATGGGCAGACATCGGGCACATGACAGCGACTCCCATCAACCCGCAGGTTACGGAATTTGGAAGGAACGGCAGCGCTCCCCATCTTCGACGTGTCTTGACGTTGTGGGATTTAATCTTCTACGGCATCGTAGCGGTAACTCCCAGCGCGCCGGCCACAATTTTTGGATTAGCGGACGTCAGGTCGCGCGGGCATGTGGTGGTCACCATCCTGGCTGCGATGGTCGCCATGGTGTTCACCGCGATCAGTTACGGAAGAATGGCCGCGCTTTATCCCTCCGCGGGCTCGGCGTACACCTATGTGAGCCGGGGAATTCACCCCTATCTGGGGTTTGTAGCTGGATGGGCCATGCTGCTGGACTATATGTTGATTCCCTTATTCTGCGTGATCTATGGAACGCTGTCCCTACAACGGGCAGTGACTACGATGCCGTTTGCGGTGGGGGCCGCGCTTTTTGCCGGAGGCATTACGCTGCTGAATCTGAGGGGAATTCGCTCTACCGCACGGACGAATGAAGTGTTGCTGCTTTTCATGTTCGCCGTTCTGGGCTGGTTCATTGTGATGGCGATCAAATATCTTGTAGTTCACTACGGTGTTCCAAGGCTGATCTCCACCCGCCCTTTCTACAATCCGGCCACCTTCAATGTGCGCGACATCGCAGGGGCTACATCGTTCGCAGCGCTCACGTATCTTGGCTTCGACTCAGTCACGACGCTGGCGGAAGAGGTGAAAAATCCGCGCAGAAATGTTTTATTGTCGGCGGTAGCAGTCTGTGTGTTTACGGGTCTATTTGCGGGTGTGCTGGTCTATCTTGCGCAGCTAGTCTGGCCTGACTACAGCACCTTCACCAATATGGATACCGCGTTCATCGATGTGAGCGGACGAGTCGGCGGCGTGGCGCTGCTGAAGGCAATGGCCATTGTGCTGGTGGTTGCGAATATAGGCGCGGGGCTGACATCGCAGGTGGGTGCCGCCAGACTGCTATTTGGCATGGGCCGAGAGAACGTTATTCCCAAGCGTATTTTTGGCCGGCTTCATCCGGTGCACAATACCCCGGACACCAACGTGATCATACTCGGCGTCTTGGCGTTTGTCGGCGCACAGCTTCTCAGTTACGAGTTGACTGCGGAACTGCTTAACTTTGGGGCGTTTCTGGGTTTTATGGGAGTGAATGCGGCCGTGATATGGGAACTCTGGATCCGTTCCTCGGATCGGAACGCCAGAGCCTTTTTTCTTGACCTTGTACTGCCAACGCTTGGATTTCTATTCTGCGCTGTCATATGGCTGGGACTGGGCAACCCAGCAAAAATCGCGGGTAGCTTGTGGCTGGTGGTGGGTTTTTTTGTGTTGGCTACCCACACGCGCTGGTTCCGGCAACCGGTAGTTTTATCCGACCCGACTATTTACGAATAATGGATGGCATCGAACCATGCGAATGAAAAAATTTATCAACGATCCGAAGCATCTTGTACCCGAACTGCTGGAGGGACTTGTCCTGGCCTTTCCCAGCAAGGTCCGACTGCTTGGAAGCAATATTGTGGCGCGTGCCGTCTCGAAGGCGCCAGGGAAGGTTCGGCTGGTAACGCTCGGGGGCAGCGGACACGAGCCCGGCTTAAGCGGATTTGTTGGGGAAGGCATGCTCGATATGAGTGTGGCGGGCGAGATTTTCGCGGCTCCCGGGGCGCCGCGCTGCATGGAGGCAATTCGCGCCGCAGCCAAGGGCAGTGAGGCTGTCTTGCTGGTGGTACTGAATCACGCGGGCGATGTGCTGTCCGGAAATATTGCAATGGAAGCCGCCAAGCGCAAGGGCATCAATATTCAGCGAGTCCTCACCCAGGATGGGATGTCCAGTGATCCAGGCGTCACGGACCGTCGCGGTCTGGTGGGTTTTCTGCCCGTCTATAAAATTGCCGGAGCTGCGGCGGAAGAGGGCGTCTCCCTGGATGATTGTCGCGAAGTTGCAGAGCGAATGGAACAGAACAGAACACACGCACGCTTGCTGTTGCGGTGCGAACCGCAACCCATCCCTCCACAGGTCAGGCGATCTTTGAACTTGGCGAAGACGAGATGGAAATCGGCATGGGCTAGCACGGTGAAGCGGGAACCGGACGGATGAAGTTAAAGACGGCCGATGAGACTGCGGAAATTGTGCTGAACATGTTGCTTGCGGATTTAGGTGTGACCGCTGGCGAAGATCTGCTGGTCCTGGTGAATGGAGCGGGCGCGACAACACTGATGGAATTGTTGATCCTGTTTCGCAGCGCGGCACGAATTCTGGAAGCAAAAAAGATCAAGCTGGTACGCAGCGCGGTGGGTGAATTCATCACCACGCAGGAACAAGCCGGTTTTCAGATGATGATTGCGCGGATGGATCCAGAGTTGATTCGGCTGTGGGATGCGCCGGCGGATTCACCGTATTTCGTAGTGCGATAAAGAGCTCGCGATGACAGATGCGATTGGAAAAATTGAGCTAGCGAAGATGTTCGACCGTGCAGCGGAAGAGATTCGCCGCGAGCACGCCTATCTCTCGGAGTTGGATTCGGTGGCCGGCGATGGCGATCATGGCACCACCATGCTTCGAGTCGCTGAACGACTTGAAGCCGCAGCGGGAGCCAACGCGCCGGAAGATTTGAGCCACTTGCTGCGCGACGCCGGCTGGAGCGTCATGGGTGTGGACGGAGGCGCATCCAGCGCACTTCTCGGAACCTTTTTCGCGGGCATGGCCGATGCGGCAATCGACGACGCGTGCATGGATTGCACTCAGGTCGCCAAAGCATTTGAAGGCGGTCTTGCAGCCGTTGCAAAACAGACAAAGGCGCAGCCAGGAGATAAAACGATGATGGATGCACTGGTGCCGGCGGTCGGCGCAATCAGTGCCGCCGCTGCATCCGGAAAGACTGTTGTTGAGGCGTTCGAAACTGCGGCGTCGGCAGCGCGCGCCGGAGCGGACTCCACAAAGGACATGGTGGCGCGCTATGGACGCGCAAAGTTTCTCGGAGAAAAAACGCGCGGATCGCCCGATGCGGGGGCTGCCTCCGTTGCGCTGTTATTTCAAGGATTTTATGCAGGACTCGCACTCGAAAGGAAAGGTTGACTATGGCAGATCTTGATGACGTTCAAGATGGCAAAAACTATCATCTCGACAAGCCGCATCGCAGCGCGGCGTTCAAACTGAAAGGCAGCAACGCGCTCGATTGGGGGATGAAAAACCGCCTGGCGCGAATCTTCAATCCGCATGACGGCAGAACCGTCATGCTCGCTATAGATCACGGATATTTCCAGGGTCCCACCACGGGGCTGGAGCGAATCGACATTTCCATCGTTCCGCTGGTTCCCTACGCCGACGCCCTAATGGTCACACGGGGCACGCTCCGCAGCTCGATTCCTCCTGAGATTTCCACGCCGGTCGTGCTTCGGTCGAGCGGCGGCCAAAGCATTCTCAAAGAGCTTTCGAATGAGCTGATCGCGGTGGATATTGAAGATGCGGTGCGCCTCAATGCTTCCGCTCTGGCGGTGCAGGTGTATATCGGCGGGGTGCATGAACATGAGTCCATCGGCAATCTGACCAAAGCCGTCGATGCCGGAAATCGTCATGGGATTCCAACCCTTGGGGTCACTGGCGTCGGAAAGGAATTGGTTCGAGACGCCAAGTACCTGGGTCTGGCAACGCGGATTTGCGCCGAAATGGGCGCTCACTTTGTGAAGACGTACTATTGCGAGAAAGACTTCGCGCGGGTGGCGGCAGGCTGTCCGGTTCCGCTGGTCATTGCAGGGGGCAAGAAGCTTCCTGAGCTGGGAGCGCTGCAGATGGCATACGAGGCGATCAACGAAGGTGCTGCCGGAGTTGATATGGGCCGCAATATTTTTCAGTGCAAAACGCCGGAAGCGATGATCCAGGCTGTCCGCGCAGTCGTTCACGACGGCGAGACCCCGGAGAAGGCCTACGACCTGTACTTGTCTCTAAAGAATATTCCCATGGGCAGGTGAATTATGGCGAAGAAAAATACAGTGCAAGTGGTTTGCGTCGCGGAGTTTCGGGCTATGCCAGGCAAAACGGCGGATTTGATCGCGGCACTGCACGGGCTGATGGAGCCAACGCGCAAGGAGCCGGGCTGTGTACGCTATGAGCTCAATCAAAGATCCGACGATGATCGGTGGATCACATTTGTTGAGAAGTGGAAAGATCGCGAGGTTTTCGATCAGCACTGTGCCATGCCCTATATCAAGAACTTTTTCGACAATGTCCGGCCATCGCTGGTGGAAACATTTGAAGTGAAACTGTATGAAGAGATTCTTCCCTAGCGTTCGTCTCAAAGCGCATGGGTTGAAGCAAGGAGCTTGCGGTGAAGCTATCTCAGATTGCGACGCCAGCCTTAGTGGTTGACCTTGACGCGATGGAATTCAATCTGCAGCGGATGGCTGAATTCTTTGCGGGCAAGCACGCCAAACTGCGTCCTCATTTCAAGAACCACAAGACACCCTTGTTCGCCTGGAAACAGCTGCGCGCCGGTGCGAATGGAATCACATGTGCAACCATGCGGGAGGCTGAGATCCTCGTCCGCCACGGTGTCGACAACATTCTGATCGCCAATGAGATTGCCGAACAGACAATAGCGGAGCACCTGGTGGAGCTCTCCCGGCACGCTTCTGTGATGGTCGCTATCGACAATCGCAATGCGGTCAAAGATCTTGCGCGTGCCCGCCGGAACAGTAAGACGCAGGTGGAAGTTGTGGTGGACATCGACATCGGGTTGCGGCGATGCGGAGTTGCGCCCGGGGAGGAGGCTCTCCGCCCAGTTTGCCGTCGCGGAAGGGCTCCAGTTCCGCGGCATTATGGGATATGATGGCCAATTTCAAGCGATTCCGAAGAGTGCGGCCCGCGATGAGCTGGTTCGCGCGGGTAGCAAGTCTCTGGTCGATTCGGCGGCGCTGATCGAGAGTGAGGGAATTCCAGTTTCGATTGTCTCGACAGGTGGGACCGGCACCTACGACGTTTCCGGCGAGTATCCGGGCATCACTGAAATCCAGGCTGGTTCCTATCTTCTGATGGATACGATGTACCTGGACCGTGGCGCTCCATTTCATAGCTCTCTCACTGTTTTGACAACAGTCATCAGTACACGCGGCGGATCTCATGCGGTGGTTGACTGTGGGGTAAAAGCAATCAGCGGTGAGCGCGGCCTCCCTACGGTGAAAGATTTGCCCGGCGTGCAATTGAAGGCATTGCACGCGGAACACGGCCTGCTCGAGGTAGACCGGGACTCAACTGGCGCGCTGGAAGTTGGCCAGAAAATGGAATTATGTGTGCGTTACAGCGACGCGACAGTAAACTTACATACCTCCTTATATGGAGTTCGCCATGGCCAGATCGAAGAAGTATTCCGAATTGAGCATTGATACTCGGAAGCATAAGAGTACAGCGCACGAGCAGTTCCCCACTCAGTCGCTCGCGATGTCCGGCCACGTCCATCTTCCAAAACAATCATTCAGAGACAACTTCAACCTTGTAGGACCGCAGATCAATGCTGAAGGTGTTCACGTATGGCCCTTTGATGCGTCCTGTCCGATCGACGTTTTGTTCCTTACGGAGACAGGGCGACACAACGTGCGCATGAATCGTCATCGGTATTTTGAGATTCTCTACTTGTGTTCGGGCGCAGCAGCCTGTCACATTCAGGACAGGCTACTGCCTTTCAACGAGGGAGACCTGGCAATCATCGGCAGCACACTGTATCACCGCATCGAGTGCAGATCTTCTTCGCCGGTCACCATCGCGGCGTTGTTCTTTGAACCGGACTTGATTCGTTGCGATGGCTCCAGCGACAGCATGGAATATGTCACACCATTCTGTCTGCAGGACTCAGAGTTTCCACACATTGTGCCAGCCAAGACTGGCGTTCCTCGCCAAGTGCTGGAAATGATGATGCGCATCCGCACGGAATTGCCCGCCTCCTCTCCAATGCAACGCCTGACGGTCAGAACCTATTTGAAAATGATTCTGGTCATGCTGGTCAACCAATACGCTTCCTACACGGGATCGGTGGAAACGTTCCAGCGCCAGCAGCGTGCTCTCGACCGCTTGCTTCCACTGTTTCGCTATCTCGGAGAGAACTGCGGGGATGCGATTCAGGTTCGCGAAGCTGCACGTCTCTGCGGAATGAGCGAGTCGCACTTTATGAGCTTCTTCAAGCGGGTCACCGGCCTGTCATTCATGAAATACCTCAATCAGTATCGAGTTGAACGCGCTCAATCGCTACTTGCTAACACCGATGAGCCGATGACCAGCATCAGCCACGAGATCGGATTCTGCGATCAAAGCTACTTCGGCATGGTGTTTCGCAGGGTGGTTGGGATGACTCCCGCTGCTTACCGACGGCGTTTTCGGAACACGAACGCTGCAGATTGCGGACAGATGCACCACACGCCGTCGGTTGCGTCCAGCAGGTTCCCATTACTGGAAGCGCCAAGGCAAGCGGCCACAGACATCAGTCGTCCTCATGCGACTCCGCATACAAAGCCATATCTCCATAAGGTTGGAACCTAATCCATATGCTCCGGCGGTATTTACCGCTCATCTTCAGGAAGAGAACGCCATGCTCCAGATCGCCCAGAGCCTGCATTTGGAAGAAATTTGAATGCGGTGATGGGCGAGCAGTCCGATTCTCCAGAGCTTTGCAAGAAAGAATTCCCGGAATTCTATAGATCAAAGTCGAATCCATCACCTATTTTGTGGATTATAGTGCGATACGAACTTTGGGCCGGTTCAACCTTCTGAGATGCACGCCAACACGAATGCTCAGAGGTAGACATTTCCGGCGCGGCTCTAAATCTCGCTTCAGTTTGAAGGTGAAAGATGAATTTGCATCGACTCATGCAGCTGCTCGTTCCCGCGAAGTGGATTCTAACAGCTCTTGTCCCTATTAGCATCGTAACGCTGACTAGACCTATTCTTGCGGCACCGGCGAGCGTGACTTACTCCGTTGCCGCTGCCCAGGTGAAAGCCTACGATTTTGTCGAGATCACGGCGAAAGTCGCGGCTCCGGACGCCCCTAATCCATTTGAAGATGCCACGCTGACGGGTTCCTTTGAGGCCACGGACGGCAGTGGACACTGGAATGTGAATGGATTTTGCGATTCCATGGACGGCAGCGTTTTCGGCATCAGATTCATGCCGCCCCGCGCCGGCGACTATAAGTATTCCGTCACTTACCAGCAGGGCCAGTTTCAGAAGAGCTCATCCGGGACATTTCACGCAGTCAATGCCAATCTGCCGGGTATTCTGCGGGTCGATCCGAAATATTCCTGGCACTTTATTTGGGAGGGAACGGGGCAGCATTTTTTCTTCAATGGAACGACAGCGTTTTGGCTGATGGGTTGGACGGAGGATCGCACGATTGAGTACAGCATTGCACGATTGCACCGGCTGAAAGTAAACCGTATCCGTGTGACGCTTGCGAGGCGGACCAATTTGTATTACGGCGAACCAATCATGATCGGTAAGGACTGGACTTTCAACCTAAGTCCATGGCCGGCGAAAGACCCCAACGACTTTTTGCATCCAGGTTTCGACTATTCCAGACTGAACGTTTCGTACTGGCAAAAATGGGATCGAATGCTCCGCTTCGCCCAGGAGCAGAACATGAACATCTCGATCGTTTTCGACATGAACGATGGGAAAGTCCATCCGGCTGCCGGTAGCGCGGATGAACATCGTTTCATTCAATACGCGGTGAACCGCTTCGCCGCCTTCTCCAACATCACCTGGGACCTCGGCGACGATCTTGATGCTTACCGCGACGAAAAGTGGACCCATGACACAGGCATGTTCCTGGAACGGTGGGACCCCTATCACCATCTAGCGACCAGCCATCCAGCGATAAGTATGTTGCACCAGGGCAGAACTTCGAGCTGGTTTGGTTTCACGTCATACCAAGATTGGTCGCGGAAACAGCACGCCTTGATGTTGGAGTCGCGCAAGCTGCAGGAAAAGACAGGGCGCATCATCCCGCAGACTAATGAAGAATATGGTTACGAGGATCATTATCCTCTATGGGCTACCCCAGGTTCGGACTCGGCGGATGTATTGCGGCGGACTGCTTGGGACATCGTGATGGCAGGTGCCTATCAGACCGCCGGGGAGACGGCACGGCGTGGCACTAATATCTGGCCCGATACGGGTGGAGGCTGGATGAATGGCCGCGGCGATGACACTATGACCATGTTTCTCGGTTACGGACACATGGTGGATTTTATGACCAGCTTCGACTGGTGGAAGACCAATCCCCACGATGAGTTGGTGGATAACGGAAACTACTGCCTCGCGGAACCCGGCAAGATTTACGCGATTTACCTTCCGCGGGGTGGAAAGGTTACGATCCATCTTCAACCGGGTCGGTATCGTGCCCACTGGTTCAGTGCCTTGTCCGGCCAGCAGATTCCGTTGCCAGTTGTGGACGGCCCCGTATGGACTTCACCGGAAGTTTCCGGCCGCTACGATTGGGCGTTGCTTCTCGAGGCAGAATAACTCTGCAAAACAGCTAGACGTCGGAATTGTCCTTCGGCAAAGCAATGCACTTGTTGTCATAAATCATCACTCATCTTCTTGATTGATCTAGAGGGACTTACTCATCCGGCCCCAGCAGTTCACATGTGAAGTAAGTTGTGCTGCGCGTGCTCCCGATAGAGATCATTCAACTGGGCATTTCCCAAGCCGTTGCGGAAACGAATGTTATCTCCTAGTAGTCTTTCAAGAAATAAAAATAGGAATCTAATAGACGGTCCCGCCACTCCGGCATAACTATAACGCATGCTCCTGCAATCGAAGCTTTCACGGACAACCGCTTGGCCTGTGAGCAATTCTGACAGTAAAAACAATCAGTTGCAGAACACTAAATCGTGATTTGCGCTAACCCCCGACGAAAATTATTCTGGCGCACCGCCCAATGACAGAAATACATCACGGAGGCTATTGCAGTGACGATTAACAATAGGCGTTTGAAGAGCAGGTCCAACCGCAGCTCTTGGCGGGTGTTCGTATCGTGCCTGATATTTTCGATCGTGGTGCTGTTCCCATGCACCCGACTCTGTGCGCAGGTGGCCAATGGCATCAACGGCACTGTCACGGATGCAAGCGTGGCTGTCATCGCCGGAGCAAACCTGACGGTCACAAACAACTCTACTAGTGTGGTGTCGCACGCGCTCACTTCCTCCGCAGGAACGTTCACCGTAGTCGGATTGAATCCCGGACATTATTCTGTCGCGGTGGAAGCAAAGGGATTCAAGAGATCGATCCAAACGGACGTGACCGTCGAAGTCGCCAAGATGTCTGCGCTCAGCTTCGAGATGACTCCAGGCTCCATCAGTTCATCCGTGCGAGTTGAGGCAAATGCGATCTCACTCAATACCACTTCGCCCGTAATCGGCACGACGCTTGAACCCGAATTGGTCAAAACGGCTCCCATTGAAATTAACGGAATGGTTCGCCAGATCGACGCGTTTATGTATCTCGCGCCGGGAGTGCAAGGGAATGCCGGTGCTCACTATATCAACGGCGGCGTCACTTATGAGAATGAGGTCCAGTTCAACGGCGTTCCAGTGGCATTTACCCAATATGCTGGAAATCAGACTAACATCAATCCCCCCTATGAAATGGTGAACGAGTTTCGTGTCAATAGTTCAACGTTTGATGCGCGCTATGGACTGGGACAAGGCGCTGTGACATATAACATGGCATCCGGCACCAATCAGCTGCACGGAGATGCGTTTGAAATTTTGCGCAATCAGCTCTTCGATTCGTCCGGCTTTTTCCCAACTCACTTTTCATCGGATGGCCATCCCGCTCCGCCGGTCAACCAGCAAAATAACTATGGATTCCAAGTGAGCGGACCCGTCATTCTGCCGCATCTCTACAATGGAAAGGACCGAACCTTTTTCCTCTTCAGTTCGGACTGGTTTAAACAGAATCAGGCCGATAACAGCATTGGAACGGTACCGACCGCGGCAATGAAACAAGGAGATTTCAGCAATTTTGTGGACTCGACAGGCGCGCTGATCCCTATATACGATCCCCAGACTGGCCAGCCGTTCCCTGGAAACAAGATTCCCGCGAACCGCTTCAGCGCCCTAGCAAACTCCATCCTGCCGTCGATTCCCAATCCAGACAGGGTCGGGATAGTCTTTGGTCTGCAAGCCAATAAATTACCGGCCGTTCCTTCAGTGAGTATTAACCAGAATGTGTGGGGCTACACCATCGATCACACCCTTACCCCATTGCAGAGCGTCCATTTTAGCCAATGGCGAAACTCGCTAACTTCGCCCTTCTTTACTCAGGCGCCGATTGTACCTGCCAGCAATGAACTACAAAGCGAAATAAACAATACCCAGCTTGGTTCAGGATTCTTGTTGAATTATGTGAAAACGATGTCCAGGAACCTGGTGATGACGGCAGGGGCCGATTGGATTGGAGAAATCAGCGGGCAACATAACGCAAACATGAGTGTCAATTGTGGAGGCGTTACTGACGGTACTACATTTCCATTTGTCAGCTTCGATGGCCAAAACGCATCCACAGCGTGGGGCGTTACCAATGGCGGCGGTTTAGCGAACGTTGCACCCGGATTTACTGATGACAATAACCGCACGTTGGGCATCGTGCTTGTCAACAACTGGCTATGGAACGTAGGTCGCAATAGCTTCAACATCGGAGGGCAGTTTCGGCGCATTTATCAAGATATTATCAGTTGCCTGTCGTGCGGTGGGGGATTCAGTTTCAGCCAACGTACAACGTCAACGCCGAATTCAAACAATCCGGCGTTCGGTAGCTACGGTAGCTCCTTTGCAAGCTTTCTTCTCGGCGAAGCGGATTCTGGCATTCGTATACTATCCAGAGAGCTGAAACTGCGAAATAAAGCGTTTGCCGCTTATGTTCAGGATGATATCAAGGTCAATAAACGCTTGACTGCAAATGTTGGCCTGCGCTGGGACATCATGGTCCCATTCACGGAGGACCATAACGACATCATCTATGTTAATCCTATGGCGCCCGATCCTGGCGCTGGAAACTTGCTTGGAGGGGCCACTAAATGTGGCAATTGCACTGGATGCGCGGGTGTAAACCGCGCTGCAATTCATTGGAAATATTTTCAACCGAGGGTGGGCTTTTCCTATGCGCTCAATCCGCAAACCGTTCTACAAGGCGGTTTCTATCTGACCATGTTGGACGGGGGTGCATACGAATACGGAACTTCGCAAGTAGCTTCATTTATGGCATCTCTCCTGGAGGGCCAGTATTTACGCACCTCAAATGGCAGCAGTGTCCCATCGTATGGGAATTGGGATACAAACCCAATGCCCCTGCCAACGCCAGTCCCCTTTAGTCCATCAATTGGGAATGGCGGTGTGATATTTGCATTCGATCCGCAAGAGTCTGGCGTGGCACCATACGATCAGGCATGGAACATTAATATTCAGAGGCAACTTCCATGGGATATGTTCCTGACGGTAGCATATGTGGGCAACCGTGCGATTCATCTCCCCGCTTCATTGCGGTTATCCAACCAACCTAACCCGTCGGTATTGAAATACGGGAGTCTTTTGGCCGAACTTGTGACCTCTCCGGATGCCATTGCCGCTGGCATCAAAATTCCTTATCCCGACTTTGTTCAGCAATTTGGCGGCGGTGCGACGGTAGAGCAGGCACTAACTCCTTTTCCACAGTACGGGGGATACTATCCTGCATATGAGATGGACGGAACCGCATTCTATAACGCATTTCAAATGCAGGCAGAGAAGCGTTTTTCCTCTGGATTCAGTTATCTGGCAGACATAACCTTGTCAAGGCTCATGGCAAACACCTGGACCGGATCTGAACCCTTTTCTCCCAATGGGATAAATGCATATAATCCGGGACCGGAATATTCTCCTTCCTATCTCGACCAGAAATATGTTACGAATTTCGTTGCAACCTACGAACTTCCTGTAGGACGGGACACAGATATCTTAATTCCAAAGGTTTGCTAGGTCAGATCTTGGGTGGATGGCAGTTAAGCGCAATCCTGACATACGCAGGCGGCAATCCGATGGGAGCATACAATAATTACAATCCTTTGCTGGTGAATGGAGGCGATCGACCAAATATTGTCCCTGGAGTGGCTCTAAAAACTTTCAGTTACTCCCGATCGAAAGCTTACTTCACTGGAAAAACCGTGACACAGCCTATCCAATTTACGACGAATGCATTTGCAAACACTGGGCCTTGGGAAATTGGAGATGCCAAGCGGACATATGCGAGCTTGCGAACGCCGCCGTTGAGGAGTGAAAATTTTGACGTGATTAAGTACTTTCATCTCACTCGGCAGGTGCAAGCGATCTTGCGTGTCGACTACTTCAATGCTTTTAATCGCACGCAACTGCAACCTCCCGACCAAAATTCCCTCGATTCTACGTTTGGCCAGATTACAAACCTAAGCTCACAAATCAGTAATCGACAGGGACAGGCAACATTCCGTGTGGAGTTTTAGCACCGGTCGCATAAGTGACGTGAGAAACTGCGGCCGGGTGAGGTACGCTTTCAAGACATGACATTGTTATCAGGTGCCGAAGTAACAGGGCGGCAAGGAGGAGTTATAGTGGGTAAATGGCGATTCCATTCAGAATCCAAGGTGAGGTAGCAGAAAAGGATGAAGGCAATTACCTTTCTCAATTATCGAAAAGCACAACTGCTTGCCCTCCTGACGGCGTTCGTGTTTCTGGCATCGTGTTCAGTAGGAGAGCAAATGGCAGGCGCGCAAGCCAAATCTACCAGCGCCGCCTTTCCCGACTATCCGGTCAGGGTAAGTGCCAATCGGCGCTACCTTGTCGACCAAAAAAACATTCCGTTTCTGATTGCAGGGGATTCTCCGCAAGGTTTGATTTATCGACTGACCGAACCTGAGGCAGAGAGTTATTTCGCCGATCGCCAAGCCCATGGATTTAACACAGCGGGATGGATCGATGTGGTTTGCGCGGGTCGGGATTATCCCAAAAACATATTAGCCGCGACAGTCGACGGAATTCGTCCGTTCACCGGTTTCGTCCTGGGAGGAACAGACTGGACGCATTACGATCTCGGCAAGCCTAACGAAGCCTACTTTACGCGACTCGATCATATTGTGGAGATGGCATCAAAACACGGCATGCTGGTTTTTCTTGATCCTATCGAGACTGCGGGATGGCTCTCAACGTTGCGCAACAATGGGCCGGTCGCAGCCTACAACTACGGGCGGTTTCTTGGACACCGCTACAAGAAGTTCCCGAATATCGCTTGGGTCAATGGCAATGATTTTAGCGACTGGCGAAATGCTAGCGACGATGCCCTTGTAAGAGCAGTGGCGAAAGGCATCAAGTCCGCCGACCCGGGCCACATTCAAGCCGTCGAGTTTAACCCGCCGACGGGTTCGTCTTTAGACGATCCGACGTGGTCATCCATCATCTCCATTAACGGAGCCTACGTTTACGGGCCCACTTATATCCAAATGTTGCATAGCTACAATCAGAAACCTATCATGCCAACTTTCCTTATGGAGGCGCATTACGATTTGGAGGATGTTGGCGGTCCATCGGATTTCGGGACGCCTGCCGTTCTTAGACGGGAAGAATATTGGGCCATGCTGAGTGGAGGCAAAGGGCAGTTCTACGGGAACCGATACACGTGGAGTTTTGCGGATGGATGGCAGAAGCATCTGGACACTCCCGGAGTTGGGCAATTCAAGATTTGGAGAAACTTCTTCGACTCAATTCCATGGCAGGCTCTGGTTCCAGATCAGACGCATTCGGTGGTCACAGCCGGCGTTGGAACGTTTGGCGATATTGCCACCACGCGTGTCAGCAAAAGCGATTTTTGCACCGCCTCGAAAACTCCCGATGATGCAGTGGTCGTTGTGTATATGCCGACCGTGCGAACCATTACTGTCAATATGGCAAGTTTAAGATCAGCCGCGACTGCGAAGTGGTTTGATCCAACCAACGGTACATATACGCCCGTTTCCGGGGGTTCGTTTGCAAACAAAGGTTCCCGCCAGTTCACGCCTCCGGCGAAAAATCACGACGGCGACAGTGACTGGATCCTACTGCTCACGGCAAGGGAGAAGTGAACGATGGGCGTGACGCACCGTATTCCCGCGACAGAGTACTTTGCGTGTTTAGGTATCATACAAACGATACCAGCAAGTAGGGTTCCGTACCCAGCAGGCGCAGGCAGACGAACATCCAGAGGATGGGATCGAAGACCATACACGGAGTCCTGCTTAATGTAGGTTGGGAAATGGAATGGGAATGGTGCGAAAACTGGAAGGGAAGTCGTTCGAGTTTGCAGCGTGGAACTACAGTTGAGGAGACTGCTATTGGATCTCGTTCCGACGGAAGCTCGGCAACCATGGCGACGATCGTAGAGCCGGGATGAGTGTTCGGGAGGAAAAGCCCGCGCAAGGCGTTGAGAGAGACGCAAAGTTCAAGAGCGTATGGCAGCATGTTGCCGGGACAGTTGCGCGGCAAATGCAAAAGATTCCAACGCAAGTGCACACTGTTTATCGATACAGTTGTGCGACGAAATCGGCCATCAAATCGGACAAGTGAAAAATGCGGGCAGTAGTGAACAAGCCGTGGAATGAAATAAGCGCAACTGATTTATTTGGGCTGGTGCGGCTGGGTTGTTTCGAGTTACGAGCACAAGTGCAGCGTTGGGGCAAGATCGACCTGAAATAGCAGGCGTTGCTGCGTAAGTGTCAAAATCGAAATTTCTTCGAAGCCAAATTCTAGCGCTTTGCCCAAATTTTCAACTCACACAGTGCGTTGATGTATGTCTCCGTGATCCTTGATGCGATGACGATTCGCTGGAACCTCTTGTAAATAAGTCAGATGCGCCTCCACACTCGGATGCGAACATGTTTCGATGTTTCCGCCCGAGTTGAGCGGCCACAGTGAGGTGGGTCGAATTTGGAGAGTCTTCAAAATTCGTAACAGCGCCAGATTTTATCGAGATTCAAAGTAAAGCCCGCGACCGGCCCGCTACCATCGATCGAGGCGCAAGATACTCTGCTGGCTTCATGTCCAGGGCGATAGACCCAGACCTGTTTCTCATATGGATCGATGAGCCATCCAAGCAGCGCGCCATTCTCTATCCAGCGCGCCATCTTAAATTGAGCTTCCGCAAGCAAGTCCGACGCGGAAAGAAGCTCAATGACAAAATCCGGGCAAACATGCGGAAACCCGCGAAGGTCCTGCTTCGCTAATGTGGAAAGCCTGTCGGCTGAAATGTATGCGGCGTCAGGGCTAAAAGTAGAAGTGTCCGGAAGACGGAATCCCGTACTTGAATCGAAGACCCGGCCAATGGCCTTTGTTTCCCACCAATTTCTTAGCTGTTGATTGATGGAGCTATTTCCGTCTCCGGTGAAACCTCCAGCCGGTGGATTCATGCGAATCACTCCTTCTCTTGTGCGCTCAAAATGAATGCTGTCGTTGGCGCGACACATCGCCTCAAACTCCGAATCGGACATCGGCGGGTCCAATACAAGGCTACGAGGGAGCATTCCTGTG
Organism: Acidobacteriaceae bacterium; assembly: GCA_049692235.1. Taxonomy (GTDB): domain Bacteria; phylum Acidobacteriota; class Terriglobia; order Terriglobales; family Acidobacteriaceae; genus JAKAAZ01. Next base: position 18,942 of record JBAVOQ010000085.1, read on the forward strand.
TCAAGCGGAAGAAGCGTGCTCATATTCTAGTTTTACCTGTCTTCGCCGAAATTGGGCTGAAAAGAATGAGACCCCTTATCAGCATCTTAGCCCAAACCCTATTCGGATGGCTGAAGCGACTGTTGAAGAATCCGTCCTGCTAGCCGTCGATCGCGGAAATTGGGAAAGTTTTTGGATGAGTTATGCTGCCAAGACAAACGTCGCCACTGTCATACACGTTCCAATAGGGCGCGACCATGAGAGGAGTATCAGTGTGCAGGGAAGTCCGAGATCAACGCGGGTGAAATTCGCTGCCTTCATTTTTTCCCATAGGAGCGCGAATATTTTCCGCCCTTCGTCCGGTTCGACTAAGCCGTACTCAATGGCCAATCCATTGACAATGGGAGTGGAATAGTCGTGCAATTGCCCGCCTGCGCTCTTCCACCAATCCAGCCAGCCGGTGGCCGAATTGTAAAGCGTTTTGGCGTACACAGATTTCAGCCGATCGGCCAGTTGCGTGTAATGGACCTGCTGTTGCGTACGACCGAGTTGCCTTTCGAGTTCCGACAGACAACGCCAGGCGCGGTAGATAAAAGCGTTCGTGTATCTCAGTGGGCCAGAGCCGCGGTGGAACAGGTGGCAACGTATTGCAAGGGCTTTCAGGTGTGCTCTTAATATGTCGCGCGTCCGCCGCTGACGTCATAGCATTGGGCGGTGACAAAGGAACAGTCGGGACTGGCCAGAAAATGTACCACCGCCGCGATCTCTTCCGGTTTCCCGGTCCGCCGCATGGGAATGCGTTCCGTCATGTAATTCACCTGCTCCGGGGTCAGTTGGTTCAGTAGTTTGGTCTGCACCACAGCCGGACTGACAGCATTCACGCAGATTCCCTCGGTGGCGACTTCCTTCCCCAACGATTTCGTCAACCCGATGACGCCGGCTTTGGTGGCCGAATACGGCACCATCCGAGGATTACCTTCCTTGCCGGCGATCGAGGCGATATTCACGATCCTGCCGTAGCCTCGCTCGCGCATATGGGGCACCACCGCGCGACAGAAATAAAAGACTCCGCTCAGATTCACCGCGATCGCTTTCTCCCAATCCACATTCGTCTGCTCCCATAAGGGTGCGGCGGTCCCGGCGATGCCGGCGTTGTTGACCAGGATATCGATCCGGCCAGTATGGCCCATCACCTCTGCCACCGTCTTTGCGATAGATGCAGGATCGGTAACGTCGGTCCGTACCGCGAACGCATTTCGCCCGAGACGCATAGCCACGGCTCGAGCCCCTTCAACATCCAAGTCCGCTACAACGACCGTCGCGCCCGCACAACTCAAGCGCTCCGCGATGGCCTCTCCGATTCCCGTTGCCGCTCCTGTTACGATCGCGGTTTGTCCTGTCAAATCGAACATGTGCATAGCTCCATTCTTTTCTTCACCAGGAAGAATTCGTAGTCGTTACTGTCGTCCTGGACCTGCTGCGAAGTTAGGTCGTGAAGCGCCCATTAGGTTTCGCCAAACAGGTCGAATACATTGGCCAAAGAAACTACACTGGACTACTCCTTGAACAGTCCGGTTTCCGCGATTCCGCCGACGGAACGTAAGCCCTCCTGCGCAAGGAATTTTACGGCTGTTTGAAACACAGCCCCCGGCGCCAGGGTGTTGGCCCGTCCGTGGCGGATCGCGTCCTCAAGTTGTTGCGGGTAGCCTGTGCATGGCTCGACCAGTACCATATGGTAGCCTCGCCATCCGCCATATGAGGCAAATACCCAGCATGATCGAAAGACTTCCGGAGAAAAAGTAAAACCAGCAGAGAAATTTTCTTTTGGATCTGTGATCGCGACCCATCCTTCCCGATGGTCGTATCCGTACAGGAAGTAGACCGCTTTGGATGAAACTGGTTGGATTACGCGCAGGTCGGTTTCGCCGCGCTTTCCGGGGGCCAAGGGCCACCTGAATGGAGCGTCGACGTCTGCTAACGTGCCGGGGTACGAAGGATCCACCTCCAACAGCATGTTCGGGAAGTCGATCCTGTCACCCTCGGAAACGGCCATTGCGGGATGCAGCGCGAAGAGGAAGGGAAGTTCCTCCGGGCCAGGGTTCTCAATTCTGTAGCTCAATTCGAAAGATGACTCGTCGCCGTGGAGCGTTAGGGCCTTTTCGATCGCGACGCCGCTGATGGGCGTCTGGCAGTTCAAGCGCAGAGTTACGGAGTCCGTTCCGCGTTCCTTCCGCGCCGTCCACGGCAGACTCCAAAGCTCTCCGTGGTCGGGAAACAGCTCCCCATGAATCGCGGAAGGAGCTGCTGTGGGAAACATTTCCTCCCAGCCGCCACACCAGAAGTTGTCGAATGCGGAGCCGAGTTGGACCTTCTGGGGAGCAATGCGCGGATTCTGCCAAATCACTTCGCGATCGAGCGGTTTGTAGACCACGCTCCAGATTCGACCGCCAAGTTCGGGAAGAACGACGATGCGAAGTTTTCGATTCTCAACGATTACAGCTTTGTGAGAAAGAAGAGTCCAGCGGTCGTCAATGAACGGCATTTGTCTCATATTCTCTGTACCCGTGATCGAAGACGAGGCATGGGTGGTTCGTCACCAACTTCGGCTACGTTGCGGCCGGCTCAAGGGTTGTGATCAGGATCGTTCCCGTCAGGGTGATCACACCGCCGATAACGGTACTCAATCCAAGGCTCTCGTGCAAGGTAATTGCCGAGAGGACGACGCCAAAAAACGGTAACAAATAGATTGAAACCGAGGCCTGGCTCACGTCCAGACGTTGTAAGAGGAACATCCACAAGACCATGGCCAGCCCCCAACTGAAAACACTTAGGACCAGAAGGGCGACCCAGGTGCTGGCGGAGTAGGCGCGAAGGGACGGCCATGAAAACGGCTCTGCCCAATACATCAAAAGCAAACTAAAAACAAAAGCAAGCAGGTACCCGTAGGTGAGGACTTCCATGGGCGTGAAGCATTTTAAAAGTTCCTTGCAATAGACGTTGTAGACAGCACTTCCCAAGCACGCCAGAAGGACGAGGACATTCCCCATCAGAAACTGGCCCTTGGAAAGACTCATCTGCCGCAGGTTCGGAGTCGATAGTATCAGTACCCCAACCAGCGCGATGCCAAGACTGGCCCAGC
>JBAVOQ010000086.1:0-1745 GCA_049692235.1 Acidobacteriaceae bacterium
TGCCCGGGCGGAAAGTCGGTGAACCCGCCGGCAGCGGTTTTGCAGCCGAATTTTGTCGCCGCGTACGTGCCCATTTGATAGGCCGGGTCCCACATGCTGAAAGAAAAGCGCACGATGTAGGGCGACAGATTGGTGATCCATGCGGTGCCGGCGTTGGAGATGAGCATCGGCATCTTGGCCTGGGTCGCAAGCGGCGCGGCCGCAATCGCCGACGGCGAGAACACGAAGCCGGCCAGCAGCTTTACCTTGTCGTTCGTGATCAATTCCGTGACCACGGTCCTGGCATTGGCGCCGGAAGCCGGACCTTCATCACGTTTGATCAATTGGATTTTATAGTCGCCGAGATCCTTGGCGTGCAGCTTGACGTAAAGGTCATACGCCTTGTCGATTTGATCGCCGAGATCGGAATTGGGCCCCGAGTAGGGCAACACCACGCCGACTTTGATCGTTTCCGCGTGGGCCATTCCCAACCCGCAAAACGCCAGCGGCAAAGCCGCAATTGCACCAATGATTTTCATGACAGATCTCCTTGGCATTATTTCCCTCTGACTTAGCATTCTATTCGGGGCGGGCGCCCAAAAGCGGTGCCTTGATTTTCTTCATTTTCGCACGCCGTTTTCGTGATAGCAAAATCGCCATCAAGCAAAGCAAAAGCCGCGGCGGTGTGACGCATCGCGAGCGGTTGTATTAAGCGGGGTCGGTAATGATCGTCACTAAACGCATTGATGGCAAGGCGCGCGCGGACCGGCTGGTCGCCGACGTGGCTGCCGCGACAGCGAAACTAAAAGTTGAGGCGGGCATTGCGCCCGGCCTTTGCGCTGTTCTTGTCGGCGAGGATCCGGCGAGCCAGGTCTATGTGCGCAACAAGGGCAAGGCGGCGACCGCCGCGGGTATCCAGAGTTTTCAGGAGACCTTGCCGGCCACGATCAGCGAGGCCGAGCTGCTGGCACTGATCGCCAAGCTAAACGCCGACGACCGGGTCGACGGCATCCTGGTGCAACTGCCGCTGCCGAAGCATATCGACCCGCAGCGCGTTATCGATGCGATAGATCCCCGCAAAGACGTTGACGGCTTTCATGCGCAAAATGTCGGACAGTTGTGGAGTGGTGGACTGCGAAAGGCGCTGGTTCCCTGTACGCCCTATGGCTGCCTGCTGCTGCTGCGCGACACGCTGCCCGCTTTGACCGGCGCCGATGCGGTCGTGCTCGGCCGCTCAAACATTGTCGGCAAGCCGATGGCGGCGCTGCTCCTCGCCGAGAGTTGCACGGTAACGATCGCGCACTCGAAAACGCGCGACCTTCCGGCCGTCCTTCGGCGCGCCGATATCCTCGTCGCCGCGGTGGGTCAGCCCGAGATGGTCAAAGGCGGCTGGATCAAGCCCGGCGCTGTCGTCATCGACGTTGGCATTAACCGGGTTGCGGCGTCTGAGGGAAAATCGAAGCTTGTTGGTGACGTGGCGTTTGCAGAGGCCCAAGGGATTGCCGGCTCAATCACCCCGGTTCCGGGCGGGGTCGGGCCGATGACCATTGCCTGTCTGCTCCGTAATACCTTGATCGCCGCGTGCAGGCGCCGCGAGCGGGCCGAGCCCGATATCTGAAACGGTTAACATCGAAATTATCTAAATATTTCAATAGTATAAGTTTTATACGAGGGTGCTGCGATAGCTCCGCTCACGACCGTCGCCAAACTGCTTCCAAACCAGGCTCCCCGAGACGTTAGAAAATTTTCACCCTCTGCCTGTGGTG
>JBAVOQ010000087.1:0-1536 GCA_049692235.1 Acidobacteriaceae bacterium
GCGCGACGCCGACCACATCGTGCAGTTCGACGCCTTCGATCTGCTCATGATCGAGCAGCCGCTCTGGCACGACGACTTCTACTTCCACTCCCTCCTCCAAAAGCGGCTCGAAACCCCCATCTGCCTCGACGAATCCATCCGCAACCGGCGCGACGCCCTGGCGGCCATCGAGATGGAGTCCTGCAAGATCATCAACATCAAGCTGGGGCGCGTGGGCGGCTTCTCTGAGGCCATCGCCGTGCACAACGCGGCCCAGGAGCGCGGCATTCCGGTCTGGTGCGGCGGCATGCTCGAGTCCGGCATCGGCCGCTCCCATAACATCGCTCTCTCCACCCTCGAAAACTTCTCGCTGCCCGGCGATGTTTCGGCCTCGGCCCGTTACTGGATCGAGGACATCGTGGAGCCCGAGGTGACCGTCTCCGCCGAGGGCGAGATAGCGATCCCCGACACGCCGGGCCGCGGCTACGAGGTGCGCACGGACCTGATCGAGCAGCTTACCGTGCGCAAAGAGACCATCCGCGCCTTGGCGCTGGTGGGATGAGGGCGAACCTCAATTGCCTCGAACTGGTTGCATAAACGGGGTTTTGATAGGGCGCGGATGATAGTCTGTCTTTGCCGGGAAAGCAAAGTGGAAAGTTCTGGTAAATGGAGACCATTTGCGTGCCGACATGGAAATCCTGTTTTAAACTTCCTCGAAAAATGAATTTGTGCGCGGTTGTGCTGGCCGCTATCTGTCTAACCTCAGTGCCCGCGTTGCTGTTTGCGCAAACCGACGAGATCCAGGTCTACGATGCCGTCATCTCGCCGCAAGGCATATTCAATATCATGGTGCACAGCAACTTTACCCCTGAGGGGAGGACCACGCCCGCTTACCCCGGCGCCATCATTGCCAACCATTCGTTCAATGGAGCGTGGGAATGGGCGTACGGAGTCAAGCCATGGATGGAGCAGGGCCTGTATATGCCTGTCTATTCGCCGTATTCGACGACGCGCGGCGGGTCGATTGACGGTTTCAAAATCCGCGAACTGTTCGTGCGCCCGCACGCTCAGCAGCACAAAGTTTTCTGGGGCATGAATTTCGAATTCAGCTTCAACTACCATTATTGGGAGTCACGGACGCATACGGCCGAGATACGGCCCATCATCGGCGCATACCCCGGTAAATGGGAGCTTATTTACAATCCGATTGTCGATACGGACTGGACGGGTGGGCCGGCGGGCCTGGAGTTCAATCCCTGTGCGCGGGTTGTGTACAACTTCAACAGCACATGGGATGCGGCTGCCGAGGAGTACGACGGGTTCGGACGTTTTAGCAGCTTTGACAACCTGCACAATCAATTCCACGAGGTGTGGGGCGCGTTTGACCGCAACGGCAAGGTCTGGAATATCGAAGCGGGCGCGGGCCTGGGCCTGACTGCCGGATCCGACCGATGGACGTTGAAGCTTATGATATCGCGGGATATTAACAAGAAATCCTGGCGCCCCCACATCTAGTACCGCGACCATGTGATTGCGTAATTGACCGGGTGTAGCGCC
>JBAVOQ010000088.1:0-1645 GCA_049692235.1 Acidobacteriaceae bacterium
GCCCAAGGCTTCGAGACGGGCTTCCAGTCCGGCAACGCGGACGGCGGACGGTCCCATATCGACGCCGCGCCGCGACTGTCCGAGATCGAGGGGCACGCCGATCACGCGGATTTTACGGCCGGAGGTATTAGAGGACTGAGCAGAGGTGGTCATAGGAAATCAGTCATTTGCGAGCATTTAGTCATTTAATCATTTAGCCATTTAATCATTTAGTCATTTAGCCATTTGAAAAACCAATATGAATTTCAGCCGCTGTTGAATTGATTCAATGACTCAATGACTAAATTGCTCACGGGTATAAGCGGTAGAGCATCCTTGGGAATGGAATGGTTTCGCGCACGTGCTCGAGCCCGCAAATCCAGGCCACTGCGCGCTCGATGCCCATACCGAAGCCGCCATGCGGCACGCTGCCGAATTTCCGCAAATCGAGATACCACTTGAACGCTTCCTCCGGCAAGCCGTGCTCGTGAATGCGCTGCAACAGCAAATCGTGGGATGCCATACGCTGGGAGCCACCGATGATTTCTCCGTAGCCCTCGGGCGCGAGCACGTCCACACAAAGCGCTAGATCCGGCCGTTGCGGATCGGGCTCCATGTAAAACGCCTTCACCTTGGCCGGATAGCGATGCACCATGACCGGCTTGTCAAACTGCGCGGAAAGATAGGTTTCGTCGGGCGAGCCGAGATCGCCGCCCCATTCGAACTTCGATTCGAGAGCGCCTTGCGCGTGTCCCTCCTGCAGATTTTTCACGGCATCGTCGTAACTGATCCGGGGAAAGGGCGGCGCAATCTTTTCCAGCTTCGCAATGTCGCGGCCAATGGTTTGCAGATCAACGCGGCGGCGTTCCAGGCACCGCATCACAAGGAAGCTGATGAGGCCTTCGGCCAGTTCCATGACGTCATCGAGAGTTGCATAAGCAACTTCGGGCTCGACCATCCAGAACTCGGTGATGTGGCGGCGCGTCTTCGACTTCTCGGCGCGGAACGTTGGCCCAAACGAGTATACCTTGCCCAGGGCCATCGCCATCGCTTCCACATAGAGCTGTCCGGATTGCGTAAGGAAGGCCTGCTCCTCGAAGTAGTCGACGGGAAAAAGCGTCGTCGTTCCTTCGCACGCTGCCGGTGTGATAATCGGCGGATCGGTTAGGGTGAATCCACGCTCGTCGAAGAAATCGCGCGCCGCCTTGATGATCTCGGCGCGGACCCGGAGAATCGCCGCCTGGCGCTGCGAGCGCACCCACAGGTGGCGATGCTCCATCAGGAAATCGGTGCCGTGCTCTTTCGGCGTGATCGGATACGGATCTGACTCGGGCACGCGCTGTATGACTTGCACATTGATGACATCGAGTTCGTAGCCGCCGGGCGCGCGCTTGTCGGCGCGGACCTTGCCTTCGACAATGACGCTCGATTCCTGGGTGAGCGTCTTGATGGCCTCAAATATTTCAGGCGTAACTGCATTCTTGGGAACGACGCCCTGGATGATTCCTGATCCGTCGCGAAATTGCGGAAAGAGAAGCTTACCGCTCTCGCGCAGGTTATAAAGCCAGCCACGGATGGTAACAGTCTGGCCCTCGTGCTTGCCGATCTCGGAAATGATTGTGATGGGTGAAGACATAGGGATTTTGAAATTGGGTAATTTGGTAAT
>JBAVOQ010000089.1:0-93061 GCA_049692235.1 Acidobacteriaceae bacterium
GGCCTGGCCGACCGCTCCATCCACTCCCTGACCGAACTCACCCCGGCTGCCTACGCCGCCAAGATGGCAAAGTAGCCTATCCCCGGCTGCCCAGCCCCGTCAACCATGGCCTTCCCCGGACGCGTACTGACAACAACCGGTGCCCTCGGAATTATCCTGGGTTTTACAAGCGACATCACTCTCGAAAAGCTCGCCGAACACTGCGTCGAGTTAAACGATACCTATGACAGCGCCGTTCTGCCAGATATGATCGTCCTGGTTGACGTCGGGACCATCAACTACGCCGTGCAGTTCATCGGCACAGATAAGATGGGGGACTTCGCGCCGCCGGGTGAAGAGGAGTTTGTCATCCCCCCATGTTTCGTCCATCTCGTCGCACGCGCGGATGGCGCGTTTGCTGTGAACAGGTTGTTCACCCACTTGCTTTCACATCTCGCTTTCTTTCCACGGCGGCCGAGCATCCCGCCGTTCTCGGTGCTGCTGGAAGGAACATCAAAGGTCACTCAGCATATGGGTGTGTACCAATTTAACACTGAGCGTCGGCTGATCCGCATGCCTATGGAGCCGTCGAAGGAGCAGAAAGCTCAACCAGCCAGCCCTGTCATCAAGATCAGAGACGCTGTGACAAAAAAAGAGCTGGCGACGATGACCTACATCCAATGGCAGGATGGCGGTGTCATCCGGAAGAAAGGGGACATTCCACTCGTCGGCTTGATCATCTGGTTCACCAACGGAAAGCCTCCGATGACGATGAAAGTCGATGAGTATGAACTTACAAGCGTTATGAAGGTGACGCGCGAAGAGTTTGAGAAGTGGCCAGCGATCATCTCGCAGAAGAGTAATGTTATCGCGCAACTCGAAACCCCGCCTGCGTTCGAAGTTAGGGAGATAAAAGGCATGGAGGGTACCGGCGAGCCGTTGATCGCAAGGTTAATGCTCGGAATCATGGATCTCGCGCGCACGTCCATGGCGTTAGACAAGAGAGAATTCGATGAACGGTACGGTGCCGTTCTCACCCCTGTTCTCCATATGAGAAATGTATATAGGGAGTTAAGGGAGACGATTGCCGGTCACCGTGACGCCCTTGCTAAGGGCAGCATAGTCAAGAAGTCGATGGGGCCCGATCCTTTGTTGACAGAACGGATCGACAGCAAGTTGCGGAACGACACGAATACCTTCCTTGAGATGGCACATAAAACCATCGAGGGTCTTCCTGTCACGATGAAGTATTTCAAGATCAATATGGATTATCTCCTCGACCGCGAGCAACGATTCGCGAGCGGATGCGAGAAAAACGAAGCAAAGGCTCCCGAACTGGTCGGATATCTCAGGAAACTGCGTCCTCACTGGCTCGATATCGAAGCTCAATTCAAGAGCCTCCGTTTTGGCTCGTGGACGCTCCCCTCGGTTCGATATGAGAAGACGGATAAAGTTGTGACGATGATCGAACCCCACATAAACGGCATGACCGTCAGCGAATATGTGGACAAGATATATAACGTGGTCGCGCTCGCTGTGGAAGAGCTTGTGGTCTATGGATTCCAGAACACGCCGAATCAGATTCTAGGCATAGCTGAAATCCCGCTCGCGCAGCGCGTCCAGAACAACGCTCAGAGGTTCAAGCGGACAATGCAGGGCTACGAGGAATTCTGGCAGTTGAAGTGGTCAGGCAAAGGATTTTACGAAAGCTGAGTTTGTCGCGCGCAAGATGACAGGACAAAGACAAAGAGTCCAAAACGGAGAAATATGGGCATTCCGGAGTCGGAACATTATGTACTGCCTCGTAATCTGATCGGCGCTGGCAAAAAAACAGTTTTCGGAGGTGCCGGGTGCCCCTCGATAAGGACGAAGGCATTGTCAAGGCGCAAATCACCCGGGCGGTGCGTAAGCACCGCTTTGATCAGCCAGAGGGTTTGAGGACCAGAGCTCCGGTAGATCCACACTGCATCACCATTCGGTGGACAAGTCGCCCCACCAACCGTCGATAGGGCCGTTAACCACAGGCCATGATGCTTGTATGTCTCGCCTCTGAGACATGGGATGATTTCAGACTTAAGTCCACCGAACCAGCCTCGACCGCCGCCATTCACTCCCAATACACGCAGGCAAAATATTTTCTTCGCGAACCTGGCGTACCCTTTTCGCCCGCCTCGACAAACTTTTTTCACTCAGATTGGCGCAATTTTCCCTCGCGCGCGAGAACAGGCCCTCCCCCGCCTCCAGACGAGATAGTTGCCTTAGCAACTACTTTGCCAAAAAAGCGCGTTTTTAGTTGCTAAGGCAACTACATTTTTCGTGCCCCATTTTCATGAGAAACTCAGAGGCATGAACTGTCTATTTTGTCGGATTGTCGCCGGAGAAATTCCCGCCAAAAAGATTTTCGAAGATAACGTTTCGATCGCCTTCGAGGACATCCATCCCCAGGCACCCACGCACTTTCTCGTCATCCCCAAACAACACATGGACTCGCTCGCCCAAGCCACCGAGGCCGACAAGGAAATGCTGGGGCATCTCACGCTGGTCGCAACCGAGCTGGCGAAGAAAAGCCTCTCAAAAGGTTTTCGAGTTGTCGTGAATACAGGAGCGGAAGGCGGCCAGACCGTCGATCATTTGCATTTACATGTGCTCGGCGGCCGCGCCATGCACTGGCCCCCGGGATAAGGAATCGCCAGTATTGATAGGACTTCCACGCCCCCACCGATTTCGCGGAAGTCGTACGGCCCCTTCTACTGCGTTGAAATTCTCGGCAGAATCTCTGCGCGGAAGAATCAGGCTTCGATCACCTGCGCCTGATCGTCTTCGATCTCGACTTCAATCCCATACCGCCGCAACAGGTTCGGCAGCGTCTGCGAAAATGCCGAGCGCGGCATCACCGCATCGCATCCCGCCTCGATGGCCTTGGCCTTCAGCTCACCCTGCAGATGCGACAAAAATCCCACGATCGACGTCGCCCGCTTCAGTTTTGCTTTCAGCTTTGGAATCAGCGTGAGCGGCTTGGCGGTCGCACTATTCAAGTCGAACACGATCAACGTGGGACGCTCTTCTTCCGGCAACGCCAGCAGGTCCGCAATGGTATCCTTCTCATTCTTCACGAAAGCAACTTTAATTCCTAACTTGCGCGCCGTCTCCTGAATTTTCGCGATGAAGAACAGATCGTCGATGAAGCAGTAGATGCGAACCGGAGTCGCCGCGGCGACGTCGGCTGCGCCAGCGGCGCTCGCCGAACCTTGAATGTCGTCGAGGGAACGGCTCGCGCTGGAATGGTCGGCATTAAAATTTCCATTGCCATTGCCGTTGTAGTGAACGTTAGTAAATCCGCGTTGTAGCTCGATGGTCGAAGGCGGCACGTCGGAATAATTTCCGTTCGCGGCGCGATAGCTATGATCCATGGGACCGACAAAAGCCTTCGGACGGCGCTGCTTACTGCCGCGACGCTGTTGCTGCTGCCCAGTGGAATTTCCACGCGAGTCGCCGCGCGCGCCACCAGCATTGGCCTGATTCTGACCCTGACGCTGATTTTTCTTGAAAAAGCGCTTCTTCTTGCGGGGCTGATTCTCATTGCGGGGAGCATTGCCCTGGGGTGCGGGCGCCGCGGAACCGTTGGCCGGGCCATTCGCGGCTGCCTGTGTGGGGTTTCCTGTCTGGCCTGGATTTCCACCTGATCCGCGGCGTTTGCGGCGGCGGCGAAAGCTTTGCTTTTGCCGGGGAGCATTGGGTCCAGCGGCGGAGGGATTCGCTTGAGGAGACGGAGAAGAGCTCTCCGGTTGCTGCGTTGAATCTTCTGTCATTCAGACACTTCCTTGTACCTTGCGTTGACTTGAACTGCGCGAGTCGCTGATACACGACAACTGGAATGATCTCAGTTCCGTCCGGCGCGGACGCTATCGAGCAGCATGATGGAATGTTTGTCTCAAGCTAGTTTCATTTGCCTGGCAGGATGTTGCCTCGGAGCTTGCCGGCAACCTGCTGGCGTAACAGTTCCTAGAGCGTTTCCGCTGTGGGAGCGCATTCCTGAAGCGCTTCCGAACTGTTCTGTATTATTCCTATCCGTAACATGGTATCGGCGAGCCGCGGATCCCAGAAAGGTATGCAGCTTCAGCCAAACGATGAGCAAGACTGATGCTACTCCGGAGAAACAAAATCGGCAAGTGCCACGCGAAAAATCCTACAAATCAGTACCCGCTGGACAGAACTTCTTCAATTTGTTGGTCTTAAAAAATCGGGTGAGGCTGTCCGCGTCGCTCGTCTGCCAGTGCATCCTACCCTTTGGAGCCTTGGCCCGTCATTGTTCCACGCGCACCAGGACGGGTGCGGATGAAAACGCTTGAAAATGGGAAAGAGGCCCTTTGGGGGATAGGCAAACTCAGACGCTACACTCGCAACCAGAATCGGGTCACTGGCCTCCCGGATTTGGGTGGACCCGTTTCGTAATGCATACTACGTTTAGGTTCGGGTGGAGCCGGCTGGTTTCCTTATCAGTTGCCCGGAAACTCTACTGACGGCTCGCTTTGCCTGAACTCTTTTATCTTTTCAAGCCTTTCGGCTGAATGTGCGTTCACTGGCTTGCCTTGATACAGTGCAACTTTGATACCAAAGTCATTCTTCACAAAACAGAGGGGTTACGCCGGGAAACAGCAGCGATTGTCTGCAATTTCATAGGAAAAGTATCGACCTCATCCGCAAATTCATAGATTGAATCTGCCTTAAGGCAATTCGGTCCCTTAGCGAGAAGGATTCGGGCTAGTCATTCCAATCGTACCCAGCCACGTCTCCACCAATGCGGGCCATGCCGTAATCGGATCTTGCGTGCGCCGCAGTCCAAACGCATGGCCGCCGCGCGCATACAAATGCATCTCCACGGGAACGCCCGCACTCTTCAGCGCGATGTAATACGACAGAGCATCGTCGACATTATCCACATGATCATCCTCCGCCTGGAGCAGGAACGTGGGCGGCGTTGCGCGCGTCACAGGAATTGCCGGATTCAGCGCAAGGTGTGGGTCCGCGTTCGCCGGGTGAGGGACCACGAACTTTCCGCTACCCTGCTTCGCATCCCATTCCGCCGCGGAAAGCGAGAGGTGTCCCGGATACAGTGCCACGGCAAAATCGGGGCGGCAGCTTTCTTTGTCGGCGGCATCGACCGCCGGATACAATCGCCTCTCATCATGAGTGCTGATCGCCGCCACCAGGTGACCTCCTGCGGAGAACCCCAGCACGCCAATCTTGTGCGGATCGATATGCCACTCCGCCGTGTGCAACCGGATCAGCCCCATGGTCCGCTGCGCATCTTCCAGTGCGATTGGCGATTCCGGATAGGGACCCGACTTCGGGTACGCCGGTTTCGGATATCCGCCGTCGGGTGGCACGCGGTACTTTAACAGCACACACGTGATTCCCTTCGACGTCAGCCAGTCGCAAACCTCTGTGCCTTCCAGATCGATCGCCAGCCCTTGATAACCGCCGCCCGGAAACACGACGATCGCCGTCCCAGTGTTCTTTCCCGTCGGGGAATAGACCGTCATCGTCGGAATTGAGACGTTGTTGACAAACACCCACGGCCGTCCGGCAACCAGGTCCTTCGTGTCGGTCACCGCTTGCTCAGGCCCGGTCGTGGGCTGCGCATTCGGGGCTATTCCGGGCCATAGCGGGACCTGTATATGTCCCGGCGAGGGCTGCCACTCCGCAGTCTGCGCGTGCAGACTGGCGATCGCAAACATGATCCAGACGGCCACCACCCATCGCTTCATCCCCACCACCCGCGTAATTTTTCGCCGAATATGTGCACGGCTACGGCGAGTGTACGAGGATCGAGGAAGGATTTTTTCCTCTCGTGGCATTTGGAACCGATTCAGGCAACAAGCATGAAGCTGCGTTGCTAACGGGCGACCGCAGTGGACGAACGATGGGTGCGGATCACTGTTGGCAGTGGGGGCAGAAGTGGGTGCCGCGACCGGCAACGAGAATCCGGCGAATCGGTGTCTCGCAGACCAGGCATGGTTCGCCGGTACGGAGATAGACCTTGTGTTCGAGCTGGAAAAAACCCTTTTCTCCGGAAGCATCCACATAATCGGAAACAGACGAGCCGCCCAGAGCGATGGCCTCCCGCAGCACGGACTGGATGGCGCTGCGCAGCCGCTCGAGCTCCTTCGCGGTGAGGCGGCCAGCCTGGCGGCGAGGACGAATGCCGGCGCGGAACAGGCTTTCATCGGCGTAGATGTTGCCGACACCATGCAGAAGCTTTTGATTCAGCAGCGCAGATTTGATGGGCGTTTTTCGCCCACGGAAGAGTGCTCGAAACGCGTCTGCCGAGATATCCAACGGCTCTTGTCCGGGCCCAACAAAACCCTTGTCGGCGGAGACAGTTCCCTTGCCTCGCTTGCCGGTTTTCGGCGCGGCCTCGGCAGCCAGATCGAGCACAGACAGGCGTCCGAAGCGGCGCGGGTCGACGAAGCGGACTTCACGACCGTCGTCGAGTTGCAGGACGGCGTGGGTATGTTTTGGCGTCGGTTCATCGGCGTGACACACGAGGAGACGGCCGGTCATGCCGAGGTGGACGAGCCACTGACCGCGCCACGGTTTTGCTTTTTGCCCTGCGTTGGTCGAGCGGCGGCGGATAGGTACCGAATCTCGTGCCAAATCGACAACAATATGTTTGCCGACGCGACGGACGTGTTCGATCCTGCTACCGGTCAAGGCTTTCACCAGTTCAGCCGGCGTCGAGCGGAAGGGTTCCGGCTTCGAGCCGAGCCAGACGGATACGATGGTGCGTCCGCGCACGCGCGCGTCGACGCCGTTGGCAATGGTTTCAACTTCAGGTAGTTCCGGCATCGGTAAACTTCTTCTTCCGCGAGGGGTTTGGGGCGTGTCCGCTTTCTGCTTTGATCGTGTCTCCTCGTAGTATAGGATTCTTAATTGAGTACATGAAGTGCTGGCGAATCGCCAGCAACCCTCCTGCACAACATTGTTGCCATACCAATCGTGGCCGGACGCAGTTGGAGCCGCCTTCTGAACCGTGGAAGGCTCCGCGTGCCTGGGCCGCGGAAACGAGCGGAAACGAGTCGAAATGCAAGCGAAGACTGCAGTGGTTTTGGGCGCCCAGTGGGGCGATGAAGGCAAAGGCAAGATTGTCGATGTTCTTTCCGGGCGAGTTTCCGTGGTGGCGCGCTATGCCGGCGGCCACAATGCCGGACACACGGTCATTATCGACGGCAAGAAGTTTATCTTGCAGCTGGTTCCGTGCGGAGTGCTGCGGCCGGATTGCCGCGCCGTTATTGGCAATGGCGTGGTGCTGGACCCAATGGCGTTTCTGAAGGAAGTGGCACACCTGAAGGATTTGGGCGTGGATGTGACGGGACAGCTCTTTGTCTCAGATCGTGCCCATGTGATCCTGCCCTATCACCGCATGATCGAGCTGGCTGCGGAAAATGCTCCGGGGCGGATGAAAATCGGCACCACCAGCCGGGGCATTGGACCAGCCTACGAGGACAAGATGAAGCGCGGCGGACTGCGGGTGGTGGACCTGCTGAATAAGGAACTGCTGCGCACGCATATTCAAAATGCGTGCCACGAGAAAAATACGATTGCGCATGCGCTGTTCGGCAGCGAGCCGCTGGACCCGAACAAGATGTACGAGGAATATGCCCGTGCGGCGGAAGCGCTGGCGCCGTTTGTGGCCGATACTTCCCGCATGTTGAATGATGCTCTGAAGGCGGGCGGAAGCATCATGTTTGAAGGAGCGCAAGGTACGCTGCTCGACATCGATCATGGAACGTATCCGTTTGTGACTTCCTCCTCGGCGACTGCAGGCGGAGCGGCGACGGGAACAGGCGTGGGACCGACGAAGATTGGCACGGTCATTGGCGTGACCAAAGCGTATGTGACGCGGGTGGGAGAAGGACCGTTCCCGACAGAGATTCACGATGCCCAGGGTGAGCTAATTCGAGCCCGTGGGCAGGAGTATGGCGCGGTGACGGGACGGCCGCGGCGTTGCGGTTGGCTCGATCTGCCGCTGCTGCGTTACTCCACACAGATCAACGGGACCGAGTGGCTGGTGGTCACCAAGCTGGACGTGCTGGACACGCTGAAGGAAATCCCCGTGTGCACCGCCTACAGAATTCACGGAAAGATAACCGACACCATTCCAGCGGATGTGCGAGGCTTGGAAGCAATTGAGCCAATCCTCACTACGATGAAGGGTTGGGACGGGGCGACCGAGAATGTTCGGAGGTTCGATGCCCTGCCGTCCGCGGCAAAGGAGTATTTAAAGTTTCTGGAGACGGAATCCGGCGCGAAGATCGGAATGATTTCAACCGGACCCGACCGCGACCAGACGATTGTGTTGCCCGAGTTCGCGGCAACGCTCGACCGCATGTCGGCGAGCCCAAAATGATTGACTCTAGAAGAGGTTGCAATCTCGAGCGGTGAGATTGCAATCTGCAGAGGCCTTGTCGCCAGTTCGCCTGCGACGCGATCCCCACGTAACGCGACAGACGGGAAGCATATCCCGAGGAGAAGCTGGAATGATTTCATTTATCGTGCGTATGCGATTTGCCCAGGAAGATCGCAAAGAGGTTCTGGAAGCCGTGCAGCAACTGGCGGTTGCATCTCGCCAGGAAGCGGGATGCATCAGTTATATTCCGCATGAGCTGGCGGGCGATTCCAGCCTGGTGATGATCTATGAGCAGTATCGTGACGAGGCGGCCCTGGAAGCGCATCGGGCCTCGCCGCACTTTCATAAGTACGCCATCGGCGGACTTTTTCAGTGGATGAAGGAACGCAGTGTCGAGGATTTGAACGCGCTGGCGTAGATTATTGACTAGATGTAGGCGACGTCGTTGAAACTTTACGAATTACCCTTTGACTCCGGCGAAGGCTCGAACTAACATCCCGATACGGCCATGCGAGCGCAGTGTCACTCCCCGATTCGAACCTCCGAAGCGCAGGGCATCGCACGCGGCAGCGTAGGAATTCTGCTGCTGTTGCTGTGGCTGCCCGCTGCGAATGCCACGTCCCTGCCGCATCCTCATCCGCAGCCCAGGCAGGTGGTCCACATCATTGAGAGGCTGGAGCGGATGTGGCAGCAGGCAGAGCTGACAGCCAACACGGCCACCATGGCGACCATGCTTTCTGAGGATTATCTGGGCATTTACGGGGATGGCACCCTCGCGACCAAGGCAGAAACCATTGACAGCTTCAAAAAAGGCACAACAAAGTTTAGTCACATCCACACCTGGGACCGCAAGATTCGCGTGTTTGGCAGCACGGCCGTCGTGGTATCCAAGGCGCAAGTCGCCGGGGAGCACGACGGAGAAAGTCTCAGCGGTTACTATCGCTACACGCGGGTGTATCACCGTCACAATGGGGTATGGCAGATTGTGAGCTTCGAAGCCAGCGCCAGCCATCCTCCCAAGCAAGGACACGACGCTACCGCTGGGTCGACGGCGAGTCCACCAGCTGTCGCGCCAGCACCAGCCGCTCCACCGCAATAGTGCAACGAGGTTTGCGCGTTCTAGCGCGGTTCTTCCGACAGCGCCGCGTGCAGACGCTCCCAGGTAATCTCCAAAGGCTCCGGCAGAACGCGAGTCTCACCAATCACCGTCATAAAATTTGTATCGCCGGACCAGCGTGGCAACATGTGCATGTGGAGATGGCCAGTCACTCCGGCGCCCGCGGCCTTCCCCAGGTTCATGCCGAGATTGATGCCTTCGGGGCGATAGATTTTTCTCAGGACGCGCTCCAGTTGCTGCGCCATCGCCATCATCTCCTGCGCTTCCGCAGTTTCGAGCTTGCCCAATTCCGCGGTGTGAGCGTACGGCAGAATCATGACGTGACCGGAGTTGTATGGGAAGGCGTTCAAGCAGATAAAACACCGCTCGCCACGCGCAACGATGTTGGCGGCGCGATCGGCATCCGCAGGCGGCAGACCTGCTTCGACGGCATGCGCGGAGGCCGCCAGCAAATTGCAGAAGACACAGCCGGTATCTCCGGGCCACGCTGCCAGCTCCGATGGCACGCCCTGCCGGGTGGCAGTGTCCACCGTGCTGACGTAGCGATAGCGCCAGGGAGTCCACAAGATATCCATACCGGGAAGTATAGACGGCGCGGTGAACGTGCTGTTCAGACGTGAATCACAAGCTTGCCGATATGGGTATCTCCGGGTTCGAGTAGGGAGATGAAAGCGTCGGGAGCTTTCTCGATGCCGTCGATCACTGTTTCCTGGTGCAGGACCTTTCCGGCACGCAGCAACGGAATCATTTCTGCCAGAAATGCGGGCATGCGGTGAAGATGGTCGGCGACCAACAGCCCCTGCATGCGCAGGCGGCGGATGATGACCTGGTGCAGATTATTCGGACCTGGCGAAGGGGCGTTATACCCGGCGATAGCCCCGCACATCACGATGCGGCCATGGTTGCGCATGGAAGACAGCGCGGCTTCCAACTGCGGTCCGGCGGTGTTATCGAAATAGACGTGCAGACCGTCGGGCGCGGCGGATTCCAACTGGCGCAGCGGTTCCGTTTCGCGATAGTTGAAGGCATAGTCAACATGCAACTGCTTTTTCAGAAACGCCACTTTGGCCGCCGAACCGGCGCTGGCGATGACCTGGCAGCTCTGCAACTTCGCCAATTGACAGGCAACGCTACCCACTGCGCCGCTGGCGGCTGAGATGAAAACAGTTTCCTTTTCTTTAACCCTGGCAATGTCGTTAAGACCCACCCAGGCCGTAAGGCCAGTGGCACCGAGCACTCCCAGGTAGGCGGAAGGTGGCGCCACGGTTGCGTCGATCTTCCGCAACTGCGATGCCTGAGCGGTGTAGTAATCGCGCCAGCCGCAGAAACTCAGCACCCAGGTACTGGGGCGAAAGGCAGCGTCTCGCGATTGCACCACCTGGCCTACAGCAGCGCCATCCAGAGCTTTACCCACCGCGAACGGCATAATGTAGGACTTGCCTTCATTCATGCGCCCGCGCATGTAGGGATCGATAGAGAAAAAAGAATTCCGGACGAGGACTTCTCCCGGTTGCAGCTCAGGCAACTCAACCGTAGTGAGCGCGAAATTATCCCGCGATGGCTCTCCTTGCGGTCGAGAGGCGAGACGTATTTCTTTTGCCTGAATGTTCATGGTCGGCATGTGAGGCACCCTTGGATGCGATGATCGCGGACGTAGATCGGATTCGCGGCAATGCATTTCTTCTACTACCGCATTATCCGCTGTTCGCCGTGAGCATGGAAACCGTGAAGGCAAACTTTCGATGAGGTCCAATGAATCGCCTGAAGGGGGCGACTGCTCGCTGTTGCATGGATGGGATGTCTCCCATTTTTCCAACGAGCCGTCCAATTTCGAGCATCTTGATGTAGGCACCGCACACCTTGCATGTTGAGAGAATCACTGTGCGGTCGCCCTCTGCGACGATTTTGTAGGTGAATCTGGACCGTGAATTCGAATGATGGGATGACATAGGACGAGAATTTCTGAAGCGATACCCCTTGGTAACATGTCTAAACACACGCTTGTGGCCGCGTCTGTGACCCGAATCACGCACAATAGCGCAAATTTTCTTTCAAGATGGATGGATGAGGCGCAGTTCTCGTTGACACTGTTTTCCACCGGTTGATATAGTTTTAGTTGGGAGCGAAGCGGCCTAGGACTCACGCGCTCCGTTTCCCAATCCAGGGTTCCTTTTCTTCCCCGGCTCAAAATCTCGATCATGCCTGTTTTTTAGGTACCACCCAGGGAGTCGTTTCCCGACTTCCAGGTGATGGCACCACCGACAGTGTTTCGAGCGAATGGCGAGGGAGAAGCCCCCAGATTTCACGTCCGGCTGAGATGCCATTTCGACAGCCAGTCGCCGCGGCGACCGCAGCCGGCTTGAATGGATGATCTTCGGTTTCCTCATGGAACCCGGTGGTTGCCCGATACGACGTGCCCGTCGCGCCGTATGAGTCCGGAGCCCCTTAAGTCTTATGGTAGACGTCCTCAATCCCGAACACACTGCGAGCAAAACCCTGAACACTACATTGGAAGCCAACGAAATCACAACCCTCGAGACGCAAAACGAAGCGCCGGAAACAAACCACCACATTTCTGCCGCGGCAGAAACCCAACCAGCAGAGCCTAATTCCCATCCATCTGTGCAGACTGAGGCGACGAGCCAAGCCGAAATTTCTGCGCCGGGAAGCGAGCCGCAAGCGGCTGCCCCTGAGGCGGAGGAAGCGCATGATGCCTCTTCCCATGAGGAAGAGATGGACTTTGGTGCATTGCTGGAGTCGTTTGAGCATGAGCAGGCGGCACAAGAAGCCGCGCAAGCCGTCGATGGCAATGTCGTCACCGGCACCGTGATCAAACTGACCGACAAGCATGTCGTGGTCGACGTGGGGCTGAAATCCGAGGGCTTGATTCCGATCGAGCAGGTGCTGGACCACAACGGCCAGCCGAAACTGCAGGCGGGTCAGACGATCGAAGTGGTCGTCGAGCATGAGGAGCCCTCCGGCGGCTACCTGCTGAGCTACGACAAGGCATTGCGCCACCGTGTGTGGGATACGATTGAGAAAGCTGCGAACGACAAGACTCCTGTGAGCGGGCTGGTTGTCAGCCGCGTCAAGGGCGGTCTGACGGTGGACATTGGCATCAAGGCATTCCTGCCGGGTTCGCAAGTCGAAATTCGTCCGGTCCGCAATCTGGAATCCTACATTGGCCAGACGATTGATGTTCGCGTCATTAAGTTGAACAAGAAGCGCGGCAACGTGGTAGTTTCCCGCAAAGAGTTGCTGGAGAACGAAGCCTCGGCGAAGCGGTCGCTGACGCTGGACCACCTGGAGGAAGGGACGATCCTGACTGGGACAGTGAAGAACCTGACCGAGTACGGTGCGTTTGTCGATCTGGGTGGCATCGATGGATTGCTGCACGTCACCGACATGTCATGGGGACGGTTGACGCATCCTCGCGACCTGGTGAACGTAGGCGATGAGATTCAGGTGAAGGTGTTGAAATTCGATCGCGAAAAGCAACGCATTTCGCTCGGATTCAAACAGCTGACACCGGATCCCTGGCTCGACGTAGCGGAGCGCTATCCCATTGGCGCGCGTGTCCGCGGGCGCATTTTGAGCGTGACCGACTACGGCGCCTTTGTGGAACTGGAGCAAGGCATTGAAGGCCTGGTTCACGTGTCCGAGATGACCTGGTCGAAGCGCATGAAGCACCCGACCAAGCTGGTGAAGCCGGGCGATGAGATTGAGACCATCATTCTGAATGTGAATCCAGCGGATCGCCGCATTTCACTCGGCATGAAGCAGTTGCTCGAGAATCCGTGGGAGCATCTTTCCGAGCGCTACACGACTGGAAGCGTAGTCGAAGGTCGCGTGCGGAACCTGACCGAGTTCGGCGCTTTCATTGAAATTGAAGATGGAATTGACGGCCTGGTCCACGTCAGCAATATGAGCTGGACCAAGCGCATCAAGCACCCATCTGAAGTGGTGAAGAAGGGCGACAAGGTCAAGGCCGTTGTGCTGGGCATTGAGGCCGAACATCGCCGCCTGTCGTTGGGCATCAAGCAGCTGCAGCCGGACGTGTGGGAGTCTTTCTTCGCGCAACATCAGGTAAACGATGTGGTGCACGGCAAGGTGCTCCGCATGGCACAGTTCGGCGCGTTCGTGGAGTTAGCGGACGGAGTCGAGGGTCTATGCCACGTCTCTGAAGCCACCGACTTGCACGGCGTTCCGATCAAGCTGGACGTCGACCAGGAGCATGACTTCAAGATCATCAAGATGAACGCGGAAGAAAAGAAGATCGGCCTGAGCCTTCGCGCCGTTGGCGATGAAGCGACACGGGCAGATGTGGAGCAATACAAGGCGCCGAAAGCGAAGGAACATGGACATGCGCATTCGCCTTCCGGCGGTTCGCGCGAATCTTCCTCTTCGCAATCTTCCTCGTCCACAACGCTAGGCGATCTGATCAACTGGAAGAAACGCGAGCGCGAAGAATAACAATTGCACAAGAGTTGGAGAATGACAAAAGCGCTGAATGCGATGCATTCAGCGCTTTTGTTTGGGCTGAACTTGTGAAGCGAGCGGGTCTACTTGCCTGTGTCGATGCGGATGATGACGCGAAAGACGGGCCGATCGTCGAAGGAACTCAGAATCTTCGGCTTGCTGGTCTTCCCATCCACCTTCGCCCAAAGTTTGTAATCGTCGTTAGGAGACATCTGCTCAAAGCGGTACGCTCCATCTTCCTGCGTGATGTAACTCTCCACCGTCAGGGTGTGCTGATTGCTTAGATACACAATCGCGCTGCGGATGGGTACATCATTCTGGTTCACCACACGCCCCTGGACAGAACGCTGCGTGGTCTGGGCGGCGACCGGTTTGGTGTTGCCGGAAATTCGTGCGAGGCAGACTACTAAGAGAAAAAGAGCTGCAATCGTCAATACGCGTGTTCTACGGGAGAGCCCGGCGTCCATACTATTCATTCAATCCGCACCTGTTTATTCTTCCTCTTCGTCATGAAAGACGATTGCGCTTTCGTCGTATCCGGACTCTTCCACTTTACTCAACTCTACCGGATCCGTGTTGACGACTTCATATTCTGCACCGCACTCTTCGCAGAGAACGACTTCGCCTTCTTCGACTTCATCTTCTGCGAAGGTCAAGGTGTTTTCACATTCAGGACAAACTTGCATGACCGCTCCTTCAGCGTCGCTCAATGTTGGTTCATGATTACACCTCCGCGAAGGTGTAACGAAGCTAGTTTAAGGAAATCGTTGCGTACGTCAAGTAGGAAACGATTCCATCAACATCTTTCGATTCTCTCGCGCAGGGCCTCCATAGAGAATACTCGAATGCCGGAGAGGGACTGCGGTTGAAAACCTTTCCTATGTTGACGTGGAGACAGGCTCCTGGGTTACCCGAGGAAAACTAGAATTTTTCCCTTGCGAAATTTGAGGCAGCGCCGACGAGCCACCGCTCTTGCCCAGTTTTAAGGGCAGTCGTCCGATGGCGGACACAAATTGAACGGAGTGGCTAGCGCTGCGGCGCGGCTGGTCGTAGGCTTGTAGTGTATGCCGCGCTCAAGTCCGATCACATTGTCGTTTCCTCCGTTTGAGGGAATGATCCGCAAGATCATTCTCATCACGCTTGCGATTTTCTTTTGTCTGCTGTTGTTGCGCTGGATCGCTCCCGGAATTGCAGCGAGTATTTTTGCCGTGGGTGCTCTGACGCCCGTGATGGTGCTGCATGGAGCCATCTGGCAACTGATCACGTACAGTTTTTTGAGCGGCGGAATTTTCCAGGTTGCGTTCGATATGTTGTCGCTGTGGTTTATCGGTTCCTACCTGGAGACGACGTACGGAACTCGCTGGTTGACGGAGATTTATTTTTTCTCGATGGTGGGAGCGGCGCTGACAACGATTGCCGTTTCCTATACTCACGTTTTTCATATGTCGCCGGCGCAGACGACATACGGCGCCCTGGGCGGCATCTTCGGTCTGCTGGCTGCGTGGGCGGTCCTGATGGGCGACCAGAAATTCCTGATGTTCCCCTTGCCGATTTCGATTCGCGCAAAATACCTGGTGATCATCTTCATCCTGATTGCGCTGGCGAGCGTGTTCGAGGGGCCGAACGGATTTCTCTCGCTCGCGTCTCTAGGTGGAGCGTTGTTTGGATACATCTACCTCAAGGTGGCCCCGCGACGCGGCTATGCGTTTGCGGCGACGGAGCGGGTGTTCTCGCTTCGCAATGGATACTATCGCTGGAAGCGGCGGCGCGCGGCGCGCAAGTTTGAAGTCTACATGCGCAAGCATGACCGCGACGTAAAGTTCGACGGGCAGGGGCGATACATCGACCCAGATGGAAAAAAGGACCCCACCGACAAACGCTGGATGAATTGAATTCTTTCGTTGTTCGCCCGGGCATGGGTATGGAGAAGCACGATGCTGGGCCCAGGCGTTGAGCCTACAACGCAGGCCCTTCGATAGCGTGTGTCGCTCGTGTTGCTAAGCTGAGGACCATCAACAGTCCCTGCAGTACGATAGCTGAAGCAATCACAAATACGAAACCCTCGAAGTGAGCGGCGCGGGCATTGCGGAGAAAGGCCTGTACGCCAATTGCCATCAGAATAACCCCTCCGACGGCATAGAGCGGGCGTTTGGCACGCACGCTGCTGCGGAACACTGCTGTGAGAGGCGTTGCGGCGCTGACGGCGGCAATACAAAGCGCGATGGCGATGCGCGCAGTAAATCCAGAATGCCGCAGAACTATTTCCATCACCGCCAACCAACCCGCGGCAAGCAGAGTTAGAAACGAAATGGGTAGCAGCGCTCTTTCCATGGGTCCTCCAAAGCGATCCTCCGGAGCTGTCCGTCATACTATGGCAAACAGGTGCAATTCTACGACGAAAGAGCAGAGCGCTGACGCTGATTTTAGACGGCGACGGTGAAGGTGTCGCCGCTGCGCTCGACGGCACGATAGAGGGTATCGCGCTCCACTGGAATGCGTCCGGCTTCTGTGATCAGGCGGACCAGGTCGGCACGACGCATCCCCTGCGGTGTTTCCGCGCCGGCATCGTGATAAATTTTCTCTTCCACCACGGTGCCATCGATATCATCCGCCCCGAAGCGCAGCGCGATCTGCGCAATCTTGGCGGTCATCATCTGCCAATAGGCTTTGATGTGGCCAAAGTTGTCGAGCATCAGGCGGCCGACAGCAATCTGGCGAATGTCTGTCATCCCGCTGGTGCGCGGCAGATGATCGAGCGCAGTATTGTCGGGATGAAACGCCAGCGGAATAAAGGTCTGAAATCCGCCGGTTTCATCCTGCAGTGCGCGCAGACGCATCAGATGGTCGACGCGGTCTTCGTCATTTTCGACGTGACCATAGAGCATGGTCGCATTGGAGCGCATACCGAGCTGGTGCGCGATGCGCGCCGTCTCCAGCCATTCGCCGCCATCAATTTTGTGATCGCAGATGATATGGCGGACTCGATCGGCAAAGATTTCCGCGCCGCCTCCAGGCATCGAATCCACGCCCGCGGCTTTCAACTTTTCAATGGTTTCGCGGATGCTTAGCTTCGAGCGTTTCGCGAGGTAGGCAATCTCCACCATGGTGAAGGCCTTGATATGAACCTTGGGAAAGCGCTGCTTCAGGCCGCTGATGAGGTCGAGAAAATATTCAAGCTGCAGGTCCGGATGGAGACCGCCAACCAGATGAAACTCTGTGACAGCTTCTGAATAACCTTCGGCGGCGCGCTGCCACGCTTCTTCCAGCGCCATGGTGTAGGCGCCGGGCGCATCCTTCTTACGTCCGAAGGCACACAGACGGCAAGCGGCGACGCAAACGTTGGTGGGATTGATATGGCGATTCACATTGAAGTACGCGATGTCGCCATGCATCTTTTCCCGCACCCAGTTGGCCAGCCAGCCCACTGCAAGAATATCCGGCGAACGATAGAGAGCCACGCCATCGTCGAAGTTGAGCCGTTGTTCGGAAAAGACTTTTTCGGCGATTGGGGTCAAACGCGCATCGTCGGTCTGGAAGGAATGGCGGGATTTCTTAGCTTCTTGCACGACTAGCCCCTGCGCCTATGATATCTGACCGTGCCGACCCCGAACAAATGACGCGGGTGCTCAAAACCGGCCATAGGCGCAGCGGAGCGCGATTCACCTTTGGCGCGAGCGCGATTCGCGCGCCGAGATGCAGTGCATGGAAGAGGTCTTGAGTTTCCGACAACACGCCAGCTTCTACGCGGAACCAGGATGCACGGATCGAAGCTACTAGAAGGCATTCTGACCGTGGTGCCTGGACACTTCCCGGCCAAGCAAAATTGCCGGATCGCAGGAATGGCTCATTTCATGGGGAACCAGCGCGGCTTCGTCTTTCGTCTTCGCGATGGTCATGAAACATGTTGTACAGATCGATTCGAACGATCCATCGTAATTACGCCTGTGTGGAAAGACAGCTTTCCTAGAAGTATTCACGGTACGCCCCAATTTCTGGGAGAGAGACCCAAATTATAAGGCTGAGCCACCCCGTTTTGTCGAGCTTTTTCTTGCCTTTGCGGATGCATTTCCTATCTCCAGGATTCGAAAGAAGAAAACGTCCAGAGAGATGGGGTTTGCTGTGGAAAACGCCGGCCAGAAAGTATATTTTCTCTGCTGCTTCGACGGTGCTGTTACGCTGGGACAGGAACAACTGCTGAAGCCTATGCGTCCTCGTCCTCTGCCTGAACGTCTCCTCATTGTGCTGCCCATTGTTTGGATCCTTGCCGGCCTGTTAGCGCAGGGCGCGACTTCTCAGGGCGCACCGGCACTCGGGAAGTTCTCGGCGATCCAGGCCACCAGCCTCGATCGTACTCACATGCATCTGCCGGCCAATTTTTCCGGGCAGTTGAACCTGGTGATCATCTCATTCGCGCGGGAACAGCAGCAGGCAGTCGACACCTGGATTCCGGCAGCTCGAAAAATCGAGTCCGCTCACGGCCAGTTTCGCTTCTACGAATTGATCACCATGTCGCGCGAAAACCTGCTGTATCGCTGGTGGTTCGACGAATCCCTGCGCAGCAACACGACAGACAAGGGCCTGCGCAGCAGAATATTGACAGCGTATGTGAATAAACGCGCCTTCAAAAAGTCTCTCCACATCGAGAATGAGAAGCGAGTGGTCGCGATCCTTGTCGATCCGAAGGGTACTGTCTACTGGCGCGGGGACGGCTCCTGCGCGGACTCGGATATGTCGGCGTTATTGTCTGTATTGGCGGCGCACGGAGAGTAACGACCGCACTTCAATATTCGAGACCGCGCCAGAAATGACGCATCCAGGATTGTCTTTCGGTGGAGACGAACAGGCGCAGCGACTAGAGCAGGGCTTTTTCCATTTTCCATGCATCGATCCTTCGCAGGTAATACTGCGGAACGCGATGGACGACGCGGAAACCGAGGCGCCGATAAAAGGCGACCGCGGCTGTATTTTCGACAGAAACATGCAGATGGATGCTGCCTCCTCCCCACTCGCGCAGACAGACCTCCAAGGTTCGGTACAGCGCGCCTCCAATCGATTCTCTGCGAAGCTCGGGCAAAACCTCGATGGTGACTAGCTCCCCGTAGCGCGACGTCTGACGAGCGCGGCGTCGTCGCTCAAGCGCCGCCAAGCCGACAATGACGCCGGAACGTTCAGCGACCAAAACAATGACGGTGGGGTTCAACAGGAGAAACGCGATTTCTTCGCGGGGATAGGCAATGCCGGGCGGAAAGCAAAGAGCGTCAATGGCAGCCAGCGCATCCAGGTCCTGCGAAACTGCCGGACGGATCGAGAACGAACCTTCCGGCAGTTTCATCATTGATAGGCCTGGCGACCGATTTAAAAGCTGCCCGCGGCCAGCTGCTTTTGCTGTTCCACGATGACACCATGAAGCAATGTTGCAGCCACCAGGTGACCGTCGGAGGAATCCACAATGTGAGTGCGCCATCCAGGATTCCAATAGTTCCAATGCTTGGCCGTAGCATCGATGCCAAAGACCAGGTCGGAGTCATAGGAAGTGGCCACGATGCGCTTCATCTGCGGATCATACCCAAGCCCGCTGATGTCATTGATGGGAACATCGACGGACTGCCAGCCTTGCCCTTGATTGTCGCTGAACGCAACGCCCAGGCGACCGCCCGCCCACAGATTGCCGCTCTCATCCACGGCAACGTAGCGAACCCGGTGCCAATTTGTCGGCAACGCCACAGGCTGCCAGGTTTTCGCCTGGTCAGGCGAGAAGTACAGGACTGTCTGACCGTTTGCCAAGACGGCATTGCCGCCCGCTGCAACCCCATAGAATGGGATCTCGGAGCGTTTCATCTGCGCGCTTTTGTGACCTTTTGCGGCCGACTCCGAATGGAGCACAGCACCGAGCCAGGCAAATTTAGGATCGGCGGCGGAATAGAGACCCTCCGCGGTTGCGGCATACCACTTGCCACCGGAGAACGCGACCCCGTGGACCGCGTCCTCGATCTTGCCGTCGGGAACCGGCACATACTCCGTGGTGTAGGTCACGTGATGCTTCTTGCTCACGTGTCGAATCTTGTGCGGAGTCTCGATCATCCGTGAGTCGACGATCTCCCATTGGTCACCTCTCAAACGGAAGGCCCCGTGATTTGTGCCGGCCAATAAGACGCCTGCGGGAGACATGGCAAGTGAGAAGACATCATTTCCATCCAGACCGGCATTGAGCTGCGTCCACGCCTGGCCGCCGTCTTTGGAAACGAATACCCCGCCAAACCGCTTGTCATTCAGAACGCCGACATACAGAGTATTCGGCGAATTGGGATCGGCGACCATGGAGGAAACCTGGCGTTCCGAGAAGCCTTGATTGACCGCATGAAAGCTAACGGAACCGTCGTCGCTGGAGAGCACGCCGCTGCGATCGGTGGCCATCAAGATATGCTGCGAGTTTCTTGGATCGACGTATACGTCATTGATAATGATGTCGCTCGGTGTCATCAGCGACCACTTTTGTCCGGCATCCAGCGTGCGATAGAGACCTTCCGTTGTTCCGGCGTACACAATGTTGGAGTTATTGGGATCCTGCATCAACACGCGAGTGCGGCGAGCAGCGCTGGGAATGCCTTGAATCTTTCGGAAACTCGCGCCGGCATCGATGCTTTTATAGATCCCTGAGCAAGCGCTGGTATACACGGTGCTGGGCGCCTTGGGATCGATGATGATGGAGAACACGTCCGAATCCACAATCAGTCCCTGCTTGATGTTCTGCCAGGTTTTGCCGCCGTCGACGGTTTTCCAGGGTAGATGCCATGTGCCGGCGTAAATCACTTGCGGGTTCACGGGATCGATGGCGATGGATTCCACCTCATGCAGTTCCGTGCTTCCCATGGGGCTGATCAGCTTCCACGTAGTGCCGCCGTCTTCGCTTCGATAAATTCCGGCAAGTGTACCGGCGACAAATATTTTCGGATCCGAGGGAGCTTGTGCGAGAGCCCGGACGGATTGACCCTTCATGCCGTCGACGGGATTCCAGTGATGACCTTCATCCTCACTGATATAGATTCCGCCGTCCGGCTTGTCCAACCTCCAGGCACCAATCATGACGCGTTTGGGATTCGATTTATCGAAGACGATGTTGTCGACAACCAGCGAATCGTCCGCAGCGATCTTGCTCAACCGTGTCCAGTGCTGGGCATCGTCGGTTTCATACACCCAACTGTTGGTGGTCCCAAGAAGGATATGGGAGGGGGCTGCCGGGCTATACGCGAAACTGCGGGCGTCTCCGCCATAGGGGCCAACAGAATGCCACTGTTGCGCGTTTGCACCGGTTCCACAAAAACTGATCAGACCAAAAATGACTGCCGTAATCGAGGGGAATATTCGTTTCATGTTGTGAACCATCCGTGTGTATCGCTCTATAAATTTGGGGGAAAAGCGAAACTCACCCACAGGATTCTCATGGAGGGTGATCCGTCATTGCTGCCGAACTTGAGTATGCTCCAATCTTTCCTTCAATGAAAAGGGCCAGCCGCATATATAGCCGGCCGGCCCTGAACATGCTTCCGTCAAGCGTTACTGCTTGGCAGGAGCCGCCTTGTGGTGACGATGGTGGTGCGGTGCTGTTGAGGTTGCATGGCCGTGCCCGTAGGCATTCTTTGAAGCCTTGACGTCTCCGGATACAGGGGTTGTTCCCTGCACGTCGTTGTCGAAGGTGGCGCCCGACGGTACCAGGTAATTCTGGACGGTGTCAGAACCGGCGTTTCCGGTGCGGACATCGATGCGCGAAGGATCAATTCCCTTCTCGTTGACCAGATAGGCCTTGGTATTGACAGCGCGTTCTGCAGCCTGTGTGTCAGCCTGCTTCTCGTTCGGAGCACTGCTGCCAACCAGAACTGCCTTCGCATCGGCGCTGCGCTGGAGGTTCAGAGCAACATCATCCAGGCAAGCCTTGGCTTCGTTGTCGACACGGACTGGGCGACGCTTCTCGCGGCCGAAGGTGATCGAGCACAGAGTCTCGGTCTTCGGTGCGGGCGGCGGCGGCGGCGCATTGATCGTCACTTCAGTGGTGGCGGATGCGGTTTGACCCTTATCGTCGGCCACGTTGCAGGTGACGGTGATGGCGCCCGGAGCAGCTCCCGTGGTGTTCAGAGTTGCGGTCGTGTTGGAACCGCTGACCTGACCGGAGGAAGCGCTGTAGCTGTAGGTGAGAGAACGATTCTGCGGGCTGACGCCGTGAGCGGTAATCGTCGAGGAATCGCCAGGATTGAGCGAGGTCGGATTGGCTTCGCAGCTAATCGTCGGCGGCTCAAACTGCTTGACTGTGAAGGTTGCGTTGCAATCCGCGGACTGACCGGCCTTAGGGCCCTCCGTCACGTGACCCGCGACAGTGTAGGTTCCCGGAGCCAGATCTGCGGTGTCGACCGTTGCGGTGGTCGAGGTGCCGCTGATTTTCCCACCCGTCGAGGTCCAGCTATAAGTCGGCGTTTTCTTCGGGTTCAGGTTGGTTGCATTGCCGGTGACGGTGATCTGATCGCCAGGATACGCTTCCGTAGGGCTGACAGAGCAGGAATAGGCGACCGGTGGCGGCGGAAGAATGCTGCCAATGTGGTAGACCAAACCGGTGCTCAGCTGCGCTGCATTGATGTTGGCACGGCCGCCCAGAATTGCGGTCCCAACAGCGTTGGGATTCGTGGTAGAGTCGGCGGCACGAAGACCATTGCGGCTGCCGGCACCGGTGATTACGGTGCTCGCATTCGGATCCGTAAAATTGTTTGCCGGGCCGAAGGAAGCGTGCATGTATTGATAGTCGGCTTGGAACACGCGCCAGGAAAGCTTATGGTGCATGATCGGAAGCGGGAAATCCATACCGCCGCCAGCCGTTAGAGATACTCCCCAACGATAGGGGTTGACGAAGTTAATGGGACCGGCTCCGTCAGAATAATAGCCGACGTAGTTGGGACCGCCGATGCGAGTGGTGCCTACCAATGCGTGGATGAACGGCGTCAGGCCATCCTCCAGCGGGAAGCGTGCGATGGGACCGGCATTGATGGTCGTAAAACCATCGCCCGGACCATCCGGATGGGAGGCCAGACCAGCCTCAAAACCTAAGTTCTTTGAAAAGTAATATGCCCCACTGCCAATCGCACCCAGATTCACGGATGCGTACTTGGCTCCATTGACATAACCATTGGGTGCTAAGTAAGAGTAACCAAGAAAAACGTCAGCGCGCGACGGATTGATCGTCGACGACGGCGCGGGCGCATTCGGTGCAGCTGAGCTTGACGAGGTGGCAGTTTGCGCCATCAGTGTCGTTCCCAGCCCCAGTACGCAAATAGCTGCTATCCAGCGGCCCTTGGTGCGTAATTTTGAATATTCCATCCCTATCTCCTCCGCAACTTTGTCGTAACAAATCTAATTCATTGTTGTAAACTCCAAGCGCTTGCTTTGTTCATTCCCAAGCGCTGGACGCGTCAACACGCCTCGTGGTCCTGTCTTACGAATCCAATGCAAACGATCCTAATCCACAGCAATCGCTCACTTGATTAGAGCACAAGACTGAATCAAAGGTCACCCCGTTTGTACGGGGCTAGTCCCAAGGTATACCAAGAGATACCCGAACGCCAAGAATTAATATCGAAATGATGGCGCAGATGTTATGGATTCTTTCTGCCGGAGCGGAAGGCAGTTATTCGAGGTTCAGGACTTTCCTTACTGTTCCGCGCTCCCGCAGGATCTTCTCCTGTAGCAGGGTGAGGGCGTAGATCAACTGCTCCGGGCGGGGCGGACAGCCGGGAACATAGACATCGACGGGAATAATCTGGTTTACCCCCTGGACAAGGGCGTAATTATTGAAAACTCCCCCAGAGGTCGCGCACGCGCCCATGGAAATGACCCATTTGGGGTCGGGCATCTGGTCGTAGAGTCGGCGGATGACGGGTGCCATCTTCACCGATACGCGACCCGCGATCACCATCAGGTCCGACTGGCGTGGGGAGGGGCGAAATACCTCAGCGCCGAAGCGAGCCACATCGAACCGGGATGCACCCATGGACATCATCTCAATGGCACAGCAGGCCAGGCCAAAGGTCATCGGCCAGATTGAACTCTTACGCACCCAGTTCAAGGCGGTATCGAGTGTCGTCAGGATAACTCCCTCATTCTGGTCATAGCCGTAGTTCACCTCGCGCACTTTGCGTTGATTCAACGCACTGCTTTCGAGGTTTCCGAAGAGATAGTGATCTTTTGCCGGGTGTGTCTCTGCCATAGGGATCGCTCCCTTACAGTATCTCGCATTTTGTGCCGGAGAGCACTCTCTGCGCGCCACGGGTAATTGAAAACCTCTATTTAGGCTAGCGACTGGTCGCTTTCGCAATTGATCTTTCGGCGGCCATGCTACAAGATGGCTGCACATGAATTGTCGCCCTGTATTGTTTGCCATCTGCCTCTCGTTTGCTCTGCCTTCGACCACGGTTGCCAAAGTATCTCGGTGGACGGAGGTACGCAGCCCGCATTTCACTGTGTTGACAAACGGCAGTGAGACGGAGGGCCGCCACGCGGCGCATGAATTTGAACAGATGCGATATGTGTTCGCCAGCCGGTTTGAGAATCTGCGTCTTGAGTCGGGAGCGCCCATGACGATCTTTGTGGCGCGCGACGAAAATACGGCCAAGTCCCTGGAGCCTGCAATTTGGAAGGGGAAAGGCGCGAAACCGGCCGGCTGGTTCAAACATGGATGGGAGAAACAGTACGCGATGATTCGCCTGGATACGCAGGCAACCGGCCTGAACTCGTACGCGGTTGTTTATCACGAGTACACCCATTCCATCCTTCATATGAACGCGCACTGGTTGCCGACGTGGCTGGATGAGGGCATGGCAGAGTTTTATGGGTATACGCGGTTTCAAGGCCCGAAGATTCTGCTGGGCGCGCCCACGGATCGCCAAATCAATCGAGAGCGACCGATTATTCCGTTGAGGATCTTATTGGAGGTCACGCAAAGTTCACCGTATTATCACGACGAAGACAAGGTGAATCAGTTCTATTTTGAATCGTGGGCGTTAGTCCATTACCTGACGTTTGGACCGGGGATGGGAAATGGAGACAAGCTCAATCAGTTTTTCCGTGAATTGCAAACTGGAACGGACCAGGAACAAGCATTCCGGCAGGTCTTTGGCAGCCTGGATAAGGTAGAAAAAGGGCTGGACGAATCGACGCGGTTGCTCGCCGTCACAGCAGCGGTGGTCCCGGATGAATCGCATGTTGACGAGAAGGCTTTCACTGTCAAGAAGCTTACCGTCGCTGAAACCGAGGCCGAATTGGCTGGATATCATTTATGGAGCCATGATTTGGCCAGTGCGAGGCCATTGGTGCAACAAGCGCTGACAGATGATCCCAAACTAGGGATGGCGCATGAGGAAAATGGATTTCTGCTTTTTGCCGATGGCGAGGATGCGTCCGCAGCCGAAGAATTTTCTCAGGCGTATTCGCTGGATCCTTCGCTGTACCTTTCTCTCTTCGCGAAGACCATGCTGTCCTCCATCGCGACTTCAACCGCTCCGGCGGATGAGGAAGCGTTTCACGCCGCGCTGGTGAAGGTTGCATCGTTGGATGGGCAATTTGCGCCTGCGTACATCCAGTTGGCTCGGCTTGCGATTCGCCAGAACGATCTTGCAAGCGCGTTTGCGCTTTCGCGAAGGGCGGAAGAACTGGAGCCGTGGCGCGCCGGATACCACTTGCTAACGGGGCAAATCTTGCTGCGCATGGGGAAAGAAACCCAGGCAGCCCAGTACGCGGAGTTCGTCGCGAAACACTGGAGTGGCCCTGACCGTAATGAAGCAGTGGAGTTATGGAATGCGATTCGCGTGGCGCAGAGACCTTCCGGCGTTCCGCTGGTGGAACAATTCACTCTTCCCGATGTAACGCGTGCCGAGGGAACAGTTCAATCTGCGGTTTGTAGCGGGAAAGATCAGCCATGGACACTGGTGATTCGCAGCAACGATCAAACACTCACATTTCACGTCAAGGGGCGTTTCGCATTCGGATTCTCTGACACGCTTTGGTACGGAGAGGACCACTTCAGCACGTGTCGGCATATTCAAGGGTTGCGGGCAATCGTGCGATATCGTCCTGGGGCAAATGCGAGTTATACGGGAGACGCTGTCGAGATAGAGGTCCGCGACGATCTTCCTCCAGAAGGTAGTGCGACGAAAAAGGTGGCGGCGGTCGTCAAGTAGCAGTTCCCGTCGACTTGCCGTCGTGGAAGCGCGAATGCTAGACTCCGTAGTCCTTCGAAGTGCTGGTCGAAACGGTCGCGTGTGCGAAGGCTTCCGCCGGCGTTCGATGCAGATTTCGAGCGGAAATTGATTTCTATCGGCAGGATCAGCAGCTTTGGCTGCGAGGAAGTGCGCGAGATGGAAATCTCGGCGCCGACGCTGCCGGCGGAAACAGCCGCTCCCGGAGAAGGTGTGGCTGCAGCCCCCGAAATGGCCGGGCCATTCATGGCTGTGCGCACGTGCATCCTTCTCCAGTATTGCGGCTCTGGAGGACTGGCATGAAGACGTACATGGGCAATGAGATTCGCAACCTGGCCTTTGTCGGCCATTCGCACTGCGGAAAAACAACACTGATTGAAGCCTTGCTGGCGACCGCCGGCACAATTCCAGCGATGGGCAGCGTCGAGGATGGGACGGCCGTCACCGCCTACGACGAAGAGGAAGTTACGCGGCGAGTCACGCTCGCGAATGCGGTCGCGTTCTGCGAGTGGAGCGGCGTCAAGATCAACGTGATCGATACTCCGGGATTCAACATGTTTGTGCCGGAAGCTCGATCGGCGATGCTACCGGTGGAAGCAGTCGCAGTGGTTGTCGATGCAGTGGAAGGACCGCAGCCCATGACACAGCGCGTGTGGGATTACGCGGAGGAATTCAAACTGCCGCGCATTCTTGTGATCAACGCCATGGATCGCGAGCGGGCCAAGCCGGACGCGGTGCTGGAAAATTTGAGAGGGACTTTCGGGCGCACGGTGACACCAGTTGCGCTGCCCATTGGAGAAGGAGCGTCGTTTTCCGGCATCGTGGATTTGATTGGAATGCAAGCCTATGACTATCGCTCCAATGCGAAGGGGCGCGGCCAGTCGATTCCAATACCGAAAGAACTTTTAGAGCGGGCACAAGCGGGACACGATGCCTTGGTGGAATTGGTGGCCGAGGGGAAAGACGAATTGATGGAGGAGTTCTTCACCGAAGGTACTCTCTCCGAAGAACACCTGGTGCCGGCGCTGCATGAGGCGATTCGCGAGGATCGTATTTTCCCGGTGATGTATTCTTCCGGCCTGAAGAGTATTGGAATCGACCGCCTGCTGGAATTTTTCCGAGTCTATGCACCCGCGCCCATCGAACGGCTGCCGGTGCCCGCCACTATGTTGAGTGGCAAGAGCACGAAGGCATCCAATGGCAATGGAGCCGAGGCGGCGACCGAGAAAGAGGATCAGAAAGTGGTCGACAACGGGCCGCTTTCCCTGTTCGTGTTCAAGACGATTTCCGATCCATTCGCGGGACAGATTTCCTTCTTCAAAGTATTTTCTGGCTGCGCGCACGACAACGATTCTGTCTTCAATTACAAACAGCAAGCGCAGGAAAAGCTGGCGCATCTTTCCATCATGCAGGGGAAAAAGCCGCTGCCGGTGACGGAACTGCATGCTGGCGATCTGGGTGCCGTCGCCAAGCTGCGCAGCACGCACACCGGCGACACCATGGGTGACAGCCGCCATGCCATCTTGTACGAGCAAGTGCAGAATCCAGAGCCGGCAATTGCGTTTGCGATTGAGCCTCGGACCCGCGCCGATGAAGACAAGCTGGCAAATGCGCTGCACCGCATTATGGAAGAAGATACGCTGATCCGTTTCTATCGCGATCCGCAGACGAATGAGTTTCTGATTGCTGGAACGGGCCAGCAGCATATTGAAGTGGTGGTGTCGAAGCTGCGGCGGCGGTATCACACGGAAGTCACGCTGAAGGCGCCCAAGGTGCCGTATCGCGAAACCATCCGCACGCATGCCGAAGGACATGGACGGCACAAGAAACAGTCCGGCGGCCACGGACAGTTTGGCGACTGCAAAATTCGCATTGAGCCGTTGCCGCGCGGCGGCGGGTTTGAGTTTGTCAATGACATCTTCGGCGGAGCGATTCCGCGCAACTATGTTCCGGCTATCGAAAAAGGTGTGCGCGAAGCGGCCGATCGCGGCTATCTCGCGGGCCATCCCATGGTGGACTTTAAGGTGACCGTGTTCGACGGTTCGTATCACGAAGTGGACTCCAATGAAATGAGTTTCCGAATCGCGGGACGTCTGGCTTTTCGCGATTGCATGGAGCGGGCGCGGCCAGCGTTGCTGGAACCGGTGATGCGGGTCAGCATCCAGACGCCCGACAACTTTGCCGGAACGGTGATGGGCGATCTTCCTGGACGGCATGGCCGCGTGCTCGGAATGGAGTCGAGTTCAGTGCCGGGGCAGACTGTCATCCAGGCGGAAGCTCCCATGGCCGACATGTTGACCTATGGAGCCGACCTGACTGCGATGACGCAGGGGCAAGGCAGCTTCCACATGGAGATGGACCACTACGATTTTGTGTTGCCGCAAACGCAGGAAAAGCTTGTGGCTGCGGCGAAACAACACCAGACTGTACCGGACGACGAAGGATAATCTTCTTCGCTTTGGATACAATCAGCCCATGCAACTGGCAGAACTGGCACGCCGACTGAACGCGCGTTTGGAAGGCAGCCCGGAGAATCCTGCGCCCGAAACCATCGAAGTTACAGGGGTCGCGGGCATTGAAGAAGCAGGCGCGCAGCAGGTGACATTTGTCGCCAACCCAAAATACGCGGCACTGACGAAAACTACCCAAGCGGCGGCGGTATTGGTGACCGAGGACTTCCCTGCGATCGCAGCGGCGACTTTGCGGACGGTCAATCCATACCTGGCCTTTGCGCGCGCCATTGAAATTTTCTATCAGGCACCTGTCTACGCGGCGGGCATTCATCCCACGGCCATCATTCATCCGACTGTGAAGCTTGGCCGCGACTGTCACGTGGGCGCGTACTCGGTGATTGAAGGCAATGTTGAGATTGGCGATGAAGCGGTGTTGCTGGCGCATGTCGTGATCTATCCCAACGTTCGCATCGGCCATCGTTTTTTTGCGCATGCTCATGCGGTTGTGCGTGAGGGATGTGAACTGGGCGACGATGTCACCTTGCAGAATGGCGCGGTGATCGGAACGGATGGATTTGGATTTGCGAAAGATGATGCAGGACGCTGGCACAAGATTCCGCAATCGGGTCCGGCGATTTTGGAGGACCGTGTCGAGGTGCAGGCCAACGCGTGCATTGATCGTGCCAGCGTGGGAGAAACGCGCATTGGCGCGGGAGTAAAGGTCGACAATCTGGTGCAGGTGGGCCATGGATGCACCGTGGGAGAGAACACGCTACTGTGCGCGCAGGTTGGGCTGGCTGGCTCGTCGCACCTGGGGAAAAATGTGATTCTTGCCGGACAGGCGGCAGTGGCGGGACACTGTTCCATTGGCGATGGATCAATCCTGACAGCGCAGAGCGCGGTGTCGCACGATGTTCCTCCGGGGAAAGTGATGAGCGGGTCGCCGGGTCTGGACAATAAACTCTGGCTGCGCTGTGTGGCTGCATACAGCCGCCTGCCGGAGATCGTAAAGACCGTGCGCAAGCTGGCCGAGTCGAAACAATAGCCGCCCACCTGCATCCTCTTTTTTCTCGCCTACACTAAAGACATGAGGAAACGGAATCGGCTGCGTGGATGCCTGGGACTGGTTGCACTGGCAGGCTTGATACTGACGGTTGGCTGCCGCACGAAGCTGGTCGAGGTCCGCGTCGTCAACTCCGGAACAACCGACCTGCATAACGTCGAAGTCGACTATCCCAGCGCCAGCTTTGGAATGTCCAACCTGGCTCCCGGAGCAACGTATATCTACCGCATTCAACTCCAGGATGCAGGGCGCATGAAAGTCGAGTTCGCCGACAACAAGGAATTGCCGCACTCCGGCAAGGGCCCGTATGTGAAAGAGGGCCAGCAAGGCACGCTGACGCTGACGCTGGAGGCAAGCGGCAAGAACCGGTGGACTCCGCAGCTGCACCCTACAGTGACAGCGCCTGCGGGCGATTAGGACATTTTTACCGGTACCTTCCGGAATTCGGTCAATGACTGGACAGGGCAATCCCCGATGCGAGGGCACAGCCGCAGGCCGCTCCGTTCGGGAGGTTGATGGCCGTGCCGTTCTTCCAATAGGCCGGCATGTCGTTGGCCGATAAGCTGCCAGTGACGCCCGCCACGTAGAGATTTCCGCTGCTGTCAACCGCGATCGCGTATGCAGTCGCATACGACGTTCCGGTCAGGGTCGTGGCTGTACCATTCTTCCAATAGGTAGCTACGTAGTCGCCCGATGCGTTAGCTGTATCGCCTGCCGCATAAACATTGCCGCTGCTGTCGACCGCGATCGCGTTGGCATCCGCCGCATAATTCGTTCCATCGGTGAGTTTAGTAGCAGCACCGTTCTTCCAATAGGTCGCCATGGTATTGCCTGATATTGTGGATGTATCTCCCGCCACGTAGACATTGCCGCTGCTGTCAACGGCGATGGCGAAGGCTGCCGCTAGACTCGTTCCGTCCGTCAGGTTGGTCGCCGTGCCGTTCTTCCAGTAGGTCGCGATGTTGATGCCCGCGACGGTGGATGTGAATCCCACGACATATACATTCCCGCTGCTGTCGACCGCGATCGCATCCGCAACCGCACTCGTTGATCCGTCCGTCAGGTTGATCGCCGTGCCGTTCTTCCAATAAGTAGCTATGAAGTCGCCCGATGCGCTGGATGTGGCACCCGCTACATAGACATTCCCGCTGCTGTCGACCGCGATCGCCTTTGCATCCGCCTGCGTCGTTCCGTCCGTCAGGTTGCTCGCGACGCCGTTCTTCCAGTAGGTGGCTACGTATTTTCCGGTCGTGGCGTTCGTGGTATAGCCCGCCACGTATACATTGCCGCTGCTGTCGACCGCGATCGCGTCGGCAGCCGCATACGAGGTTCCGTCGGTCAGTTCCGTGGCCGTGCCGTTTTTCCAGTAGGTCGCTATGGACTCGTAGGTGTTGAAACCGTTTGCCACGCCCGTAGCACCCGCGATGTAAATGTTGGTGGCTCCGCTGCCGCTACCACCGCCGCTGCCACTACCACTGCCGCAGCCGGAAAGTGAAAGTGCCAGTAGAAGCGGCGTTGCCGAAAATATCCGTTGCAGGGTCATTTGCGATTGTCTTCTTTCTGCCGGCAAATTCCTTCATTGAACATGGTTTTCAATATTCAGGTGCATCGTGCGCGATCTTTCCAAGACAAAGCAGGTCTCCGCAGGCCAGCTAGTGGTTCCGTCAGTCAGGTTAGTGGCCGTACCGTTCTTCCAGTAGGTCGCAATACCGACTCCGGTCGTAGCGCTGGTTGTTGAGCCCGCCACGTAGACATTGCCGCTGCTGTCAATCGCGATCGCGTCCGCACTCGCAGGGACCGTTCCGTCGGTCAGGGTGGTGGCCGTGCCGTTCTTCCAGTAGGTCGCCATAAAGTTATGGGTCGCAGCGTTGTATGTCTCGCCCGCCACATAGACATTGCCGCTGCTGTCGACGGCGATCGCGTAGGCACTCGCAGGGGCCGTTCCGTCGGTCAGGTAGGTCGCCGCGCCATTCTTCCAGTAGGTCGCTTTGTATTGGGGCGTGGTTGTTTCGCCCGCCACGTAGACATTCCCGCTGCTATCGACCGCGATGGCATAGCCCATCGCCAAACTCGTTCCGTCGGTCAGGTTGGTCGCCGTGTCATTCTTCCAGTAGGTCGCTATGGAAGATCCGCCTGCTTTCGAAGTGGCGCCCGCCATGTAAATATTGGTAGTCCCACTGCCGCCGCCGCTGCTGCCGCTACCGCTGCCGCTGCCGCATCCGGTAAATGAGAACGCCAGGATCAGCGCGGTTGCCGAAAGCACCCGTTGCAGCGTGTGTTGCCATTGTCTTCTTTCCATCGCGAAGTTCCTGGATTGAGGGCGGCTTTCCGCATCTTGAGGCATTGTGCGCGATCCTTCCTGAACGGAGATGATCGACAAGCGCGTATCTGAAGCTGAATAGACGGGCAAGGTCGCAGAAACGTTAGCACGATCTGCTGAACAAGTCGATTGGAAAACTAGAACGATCGTTCGCCGGTGATATGTTCGGACGGATACGCACGGAAAATGTCCGGTGATGAGCGATCAACCTGGCTTGAGTGGCGCGCCTGCTATATCGACTGCACGGGAATAAGTGTCAGGTCCTCGACCAGGCCGATTTCCTTTTGCACGAATGGCTCCGCATATCGCACGCCACCCAGCATTCCATAGAAGCGAGCCATGGCGAAGGTGCGCTCGCGAATCTCTTCCTGCGGAACAAATATCTTGCCGCCGGAGGTTTGATTCTCGTATTGCGAGCGGTAGGCCATCAGCGATTGAAAGCGCTGCTCGATGCGTGCGGTGATGTCGACGACGAAGGTAGGACGGACATCCGCATAGAGGCTGGCATAGAGGATTTTGAAGGGACGATGCGGCGGCGCGTCTGTTTCTACCTTGGCGAGGCCCGCGACAAAACAGGCTTCGTAGCCGAGCGTTGCGGCAATCGCATGATCCGGGTGGCGCGCCTGCCAGTACGGCAAAATCACGACGCGCGGTTGCGCCTGCCGCAGCACCGTCGCAATTTTCAGCCGATTTTCCCAGGAATTTTCGACCCGTCCATCGGGAAGATCGAGAGCGTGTCGCCAGGAAGCGCCGAGGATTCTCGCAGCCTCTTCGGCTTCTGCGGCGCGTTCGGCTGCGGTGCCTCGCGTTCCGGCTTCGCCCTGGGTCAGGTCGAGAATGGCGGTACGCAGGCCGATGGAAGAGGACTGAAGAAGCGTCCCTCCGCAGGTCTGCTCCACATCGTCACGATGCGCGGCAATTGCGAGGATGTCGACGGGCTGGATCATGCTGATGGACCATGGAACATGGTTCAATGCCGACGGAATCCCAAGTCTCAAGGTCGAGACCCGGGGCGCCACGTATCGCTGGTTACGCAGCCTTCAGAATGGCAAACGCTATTAATCCGAAGCGTTGGTAATCGCATCCATATAGGCAACGTCGTAGGCCGTTCCCTGTACCGTGGCATTGCCGTTGTACAGTTCGCTGCCAGCCGAGTAACCAACAGAACTAGTGGTGATGCCGACATTGGTGGTGGCATAGATGTGAATCTGGCCGCCGTACGCGGTGTACATCTTGTGCCACTGCAGAATGGCGCACAGGCCCGTCAAATCGCCGTACCAGGGTTCGACCATCACGGTGTTGGTGTTCAAATTGAACATGGTCAGGCAGCCGGTTTCTGGCTGATTCGTCGCGACACGCTCACCTGTCTGACACTGCTGGGACCCGATCCACAGCGTATTGTCATCGCCAAACAGCATCTTGGTATGGGTGCCGTCGGAGATCGGGTATGTCGCCGTAACCGTGTTGCTGGTCAAATTAATGACCGACAGAAATCCCTCAAACAATCCGTCCGACTGCTTTTGCTGACCCGAGACATATAAAGTCCCATTCCCATAGACAGCCATGGTTGCACCCCCGGGCACAGGTATTCGCTGTTCCTCTGTGGGCGGCGCAGGGCTGGCCGGTGGAGCCGGGTAAGTGCTACCGGGGAAGTTATAGATGTTGAGGTCCCCCATATTCAGGAAGCTGACGCTGGATTGCGTCCCGCCGCATTCCGGGCCGCAGTTCATCACCCAGCCGGTGGTTCCATCGGAAGAGAAGATGGTGTTAAAGGGTCGATCGAACTGGATAGGATTGCCATTCTGGTCGAGCACTGGAACGATGCAGTAGACGGGAAGATTGATCGGCTGACAACTGACCGGCGCGACGCTTTTCGGCCAGTTCGCCTCATTCGGAAAAGTCGGCACTGGCATGACATTTCCGTTGGGCTGCTGCAGATGAATGATGCGATACGCGTAATTGTTGTTCTGCACAAACGCCAGCATTACGGTGGCGCTTGGATTCACTTCCACTTTATACACATTAGGAAGATTCAAGTAGACGGTGACGCCCTGCACGCGATCCTGTACCGTCACGTATTGAGCGGTTTGATTGGCGGCAACGACATAGCTTCCGCTGGAGGGTACAAATATGCTGCTGGACGGTCCGGGCAGCCCACTGATGTTGCCCGTGGCCGTTTCGCTGGCATAGCTGACGGCGGTCATACTGCCGTCGCCTGATCCGTAGACATAGCCCTCAGATTGCTCGGGGTAGTTGAGAATCATGCTGGGCAACGAACCTTTATAGCCGCTGATGAAGAAGGCTGGAACCGTGCCGTTCTCACTGTTGCGAATGTCATAGCGGGCATCCAGAATCTGCAACTCTCCGGTTGTAATCGGGGACGGATTCTGAATCGCCACCAAGACGCGCTCGAGGACAAGACTGGGCGGTACGGGACGCCCGGCGAGGTAGGATCTCTGGCCGAGGCAGCCTATCATCCAAAAGACGCTTGTAGCGCTGACGACACTGAGGACAACGCGGACAAAACTACTACGACTCATCAATGCTCAATGCTCCAATTCCAGGGCACATTCATCGTTCGTGGTTGAAAGGCTAGTGTATACCAGTTGCCCCTCGATCTGGCGCTTCTGTGCCGCAGCCACTAGGATAATCAGACGGACCAATTTTCGATGCCAACAAGCCTGAGTGAGCTGTTCCAAACACGAAGCGTTCTGTGCGACGGCGCGATGGGCACCATGCTGTACGAACGCGGTGTGTTTATTCATCGTTGTTACGACGAATTGAACCTGTCGCAGCCCGATCTGATTCGCGCCATCCACGAGGAATATCTGCAGGCAGGCGCGGAGATCATCGAGACCAATACCTTCGGCGGCAATCGATTTCGTCTGCAGCGGCACGGGCTGCAGGACAAAGTACATGATGTGAATGTCGCGGGCGCCAAAATTGCGCGCCAGGCGGCGGACCAGATCCGTGAAAAGCAGGCCACCCAAGCGTACGTGGGCGGCGCCGTGGGTCCGATCGGGGTGCAGATTGAACCGCTGGGCAAAGTTTCGTTTGAAGAAGCCCGAGCAGCATTTGCCGAGCAGATTCGCGCACTGGCGGAGGGAGGCGTCGATCTCCTGGTGCTGGAGACGATGACCTCGCTAAACGAAGTGCATCAGGCGATTCTGGCGGCGCGGGAGGCGGCACCGCAATTGCCCATCCTGGCGATGATGACGATCGATGAAGAGGGCAATACGCTGGATGGCTCCTCCCCGGAAATAGCCGCGAATAAGCTTACAGAGTGGGGAGCGGATGCCGTTGGGTGCAATTGCAGTGCGGGGCCGGCGACAGTCTTAAGCGCGATTGAGAGGATGCGCACTGCAACAGCGCTGCCTCTGGTGGCGATGCCGAACGCTGGGATGCCGCGCGCCGTGGATGGACGCAACATTTATCTCTGTTCGCCGGAATATATGGCCAGCTTCGCGCGCAAGTTCGCGCAGGCCGGGGTGCAGTTTGTCGGCGGATGTTGCGGCACAACGCCCAGTCATATTCGCGCCATGCGCTCCGCACTGCGGGCGCTGGATGCTCGCAAAAGTGGGCCGGTGACGTCGGCGACCGTAACGGTCCAGAACACCGTGACCGCGCCGCCGCTGGAGGAACGATCGAAGCTTGGAGCGGACCTGGTCGCCGGGAAATTTATCGCGCTGGTGGAGATTGTTCCGCCGCGGGGGATCAGCGCGCATCGCGAGTTGCAGGCTGCCACCCTGCTGGCGCAGAACGGCGTGGAGGCGATCAATGTTCCGGATTCGCCGCGTGCCTCGGCCCGCATGAGCGCGTTGAGCCTCTGTCTGCAAATTCAGCAGCAGGTCGGCATCGAGAGCGTGCTGCACTACACCTGCCGCGACCGCAACGTATTAAGCATTCAGTCCGACCTGC
Source organism: Acidobacteriaceae bacterium (assembly GCA_049692235.1). Taxonomy (GTDB): domain Bacteria; phylum Acidobacteriota; class Terriglobia; order Terriglobales; family Acidobacteriaceae; genus JAKAAZ01. Next base: position 35,973 of record JBAVOQ010000089.1, read on the forward strand.
TGGGAGCGGCCTCGCTGGGGCTGCGCAACATTCTTTGCCTGACCGGCGATCCGCCCAAGCTGGGAAATTATCCGGATGCCACGGCCGTGTTCGACGTGGATGCGATTGGGCTGGTGAACATTGTTCGCAATCTAAACAGTGGCCTGGATATTGGCGGAAATTCAATTGGTGCATCCACCGGATTTGCGATCGGTGTCGCCGCCAACCCCGGTGTGCCCGACCTCGACAACGAGGTGCGGAGATTTGCCTATAAAGTTGAAGCCGGCGCCGAGTATGCCATTACTCAGCCGGTGTTCGATCTGCGACTGCTGGAAGCTTTTCTGAAGCGGGTCGAGCAGTTTCGTCTGCCGGTGATTGCCGGGATCTGGCCGCTGATCAGCCTGCGCAATGCGGAGTTTATGCGAAACGATCTGCGTGTCTTTGTGCCGGATGAAGTCCTGCTGCGCATGCAGCAGGCGGATACTCCGGAGCTGGCTCGCGCGGAAGGCGTGAAGATTGCCCAGGAAATGCTGATCGCGGCGCGCGATATGGTGCAGGGCGTGCAGGTCAGCGCACCGTCGGGCAGATTTGAAGCCGCGTTAACCGTGATGGAAAGTGTGCTGCCCAAGAAATCCAGGAAGAATGTCGAGTCAACTGCGGTTGGATCAACTGGAAAAGTGCAACAGGAAGCCGAACAGGGAGTTAATCTTGGCAAGCTTTGAAGAATCTTTAAAGCAGTTGGAGACGATCATCGCCAAGCTGGAACGCGGCGATCTGCCGCTGGAAGAATCCGTGCGGCTCTTTGAAGAAGGCGTCAAATTATCGAATGCCTGCAAGGGGGATTTGGAAGCGGCGGAAGGCAAAATCCAAATCCTGCTGAAGCAAAAGGACGGCAGCCGCAAGGCAGAGACATTCCCTGCTGCCGATGATTCCACCGGCGAGATGAAATAGTCCTATAGCTCTCAACCGGTCATCGCGGATTCCTTCTACGACTTTGTGCCAACAACGGAAACAGAAATGCGATTCCACGAGCAACCTTATTTCGCCGCGGCAGCCGATAGCTGCTGCATGCCAGGATTGCTGGACAGACTAAGTAAGTTGACAAAGATTCGATACGCTCCGGGGACGCCTTCCGGCAACTGGCGATACAACGCATATGCGTCGTAGACATAGAAGCCCTTGCCGTAGGGAGCAATGAGCAAGCCGCCTTTTTGCGGTTCCTGGTTAGGATCGTGGGTCTCTGTAGGCGCGGTGTAATGTGTATCCCAACTGCGCATGAAGCCGTGGCCGCGCTCTTCTACCCAGCCATTGAAATCCTGCTCGGTAATTTTGTTGGGCCAGGTCAACGCGGGATAATTCGCGTCCAGAAAAGTTACATTCGAGTTTTCATCAATCACTTTTTCTGGATTGCCGCCTAGTTGAAATGGATAGGGACCCGAGGTATCGCCTAACTCCGTCAAATTGTATTGGACGATCAGCGTTCCACCATTCTTCACATACTCCAGCAGACGCGCGTTGAAAGTTTTCAGCTCGGGCCGAACAGCATAGGCACGCACGCCCAGAACGATGGCGCGAAAACGATCCAGCTCGCCCGTCGCGATATCCTGCGCGGATAGAAATGTAGTTTGAATTCCTGATTGCTGTAGAGACGCCGCAAGACTATCGCCTGTTCCCGCCACATAGCCAACGGTTAAACCCGTGGGCATATGGATATCGACTCCTGCCGTCCGGTAGGTCGCGTCGCGATAGTACGGATAGGAACGAAGGCCCGGATATCCGACCGCAGTTGAGCCTGACGTGTAAGTATGCCCCTGGTACGACGCGGTGGCGGTAATACGGTACGGCCTCGCTTCAACCTGTTTCGGGACCACTTCGAATTCAATGTTCTGTTGGCCGCCATTTTGCTGGGTGGCGAATTGAGCCTTCGCCGGATTGGATGTCCAGCCTTCGGGAAGATTCAGAGAAACACTGCCGGCCGCAGGGCCTTCAACATCGCTGCGAATTTGGACGTGAATTGCGAAAGACTTACTTGTCATTGGAACGATGCCGGCCTTCGGCGACACCCATACCGAAATTGCCGGAGCCACCAGCATGGGATCGAGCACCGGCCCGTACCCATGCACCGAATGCACGGTCTGCACCACCTGATCCAGCACGACTTCCGCGCCGTGATAACTGAACGTTGCTCTGGCCGCCAGCGGATACGGCATCCACGAGCGATTCAGATAGTCCGGATTCGAAACGTCGTAGTACGGCTGCTCCAGGTTGGGGCGCGTGAAGTATGGCTGGGTGATGGTCGCGTCCTCGGGAACAGTAACGGAGAATTTCGCTTCCGCGGTATCGTCCGCATTCACTGAGATCGGCGCCGGGGGAAGCCATTCGAGCTTCCAGTCTTTGTCCGGCGTGGTCGCGAGATGGACATCCTTCACAGTGACTGGATCGGTTCCCTGATCGGCAAGACGCACACTGACTTGAAACGACTGGCCAGGGATGGCGGATTGAAAGGTGTTCGAACTGCCTCTGCCATAGTGTCCTCGTCGCGCGCCGTCGCCTTTTGAAACCACCGCTTCCATGCTGAGACCAAGCGCCTGGGTGAGTGCGGTATTGAATTGCACTTTCTTCACGCTCAGCTCGTGCAGCATGTTGTAGCGAGCATCTTCTGGCAGCGGCTTCTGTTGGATTTGTTTCATCAGCGCTTCGGTCTCTACCAGTCCGCGCGCCAGCAGCGGCGCAATCTTTTCCGGCGTATTGATCGAATAACTCTGGATGGCCTGCTCCACTAGCGCATTGATGGAATTCAGCTTGGCACGAATCCAGTCAACCTGGTCCGCGGGTGCGTAGTCCGCAATTCCGGCGAGCGAGGTATCGATTCCATCGAAGAAACCCGTCTCCTTATCTTTTGCGGGAACGCGCGAAGCATACAGGCGATACGGCGATGCATCGGGGCCGGGAGAAGGAATCCCGTAGCCGCCATTCTGCGATTTTTGCTGGCCCCAGCCTTCCGTAGCAATCTGCGAGTAGGAGAGACCGAGCGAAGGATCATATTGGCCGACTGGAATCGTCAGCGTGGGCGACGGCTTGCCTTCAATCCAGGTGTTGTTGATGTAGTCATGAAAGCGCGCCGGTGCCCAATGACCCGTGGCATAGTCGAACACGCCCTGCGAAGAAATAGTGGCAAATGGCGTGCGCACATACATCTTCAACGGAGCCCAGGGGCGAAGGCCGGCGCGGATTTGATCGGGGAAGATCTTTGGATCGGCGGCGGCACTATAGACCTCCTGCGCCATCTGACCGGCAACCTGGTGCTGTCCGTGTCCATCGGAAACATTGCCGGAAAATACGGACGTCACAACCAACGGGCGAGTCATGCGAACCACTCGAACCGAGTCATAGAGGACGCGATCGTACCCCCACTTTTGCATCGCCTCCTCTTTGGTCTTGGTGAATCCAAAGTCGGCAGCGCGAGACCAATATTGGTGCACGCCATAGTAGCGATCGGCCTTCAACAACTCTTCTGTCCGAAGAACACCTAGTGGGTCCCAGAAATCGGACGACATCACGTTCTGGCCGCCTTCGCCGCGGTTCAGCGTAAACAGATTGGTATCGGCGCCGACGTCGCGACTCTCATAGGTGAGCACGCCACCATCTTCATCGTCCGGGTGCGCGGTAAACATGATGAGACTGGCCCGAGTATGCAATTCGCGCAGCGTGCGCCAAAGGGCCGCCGCGCCGCGATTCAGTTGGATGGCGCGGGCGTTCGGATCGGGTTCGACTTTGGCGGAAGTCTGGCCGAAAACTGGTATCGTGATCCATGCCATGCATGCAAGCAGGGCGACGCCGACGGATTGTTGCGCGGAGCATCGATTCATTCGTATGACCTTTGTGGATGACACGGTAATGGCGATTCTAAAACAACGTGCAATGATGATTGGACACGGATCGCTCGTACAACGATTCGCGGATTGGCTGGTATCGTCATCCTTTTCGCTCCTTCCATAATCTCAGACGCAGGACAGTTTCTCTCATAGAACACTGACGGATAGCGATGGAATCTTCAACCAGCTCGGCGGCAGTAGCAAGCGGCGCTCCAGCATCAACCGGGTTGGTACGCGGCATTGGACTGACCACGGCCATCAATCTGAACGTGCTGAACATGATTGGAGTGGGACCTTTCATCACGCTGCCGCTGATGGTGGTCGCGCTAGGAGACCGCGCCATCCTGGGCTGGATCTTGGGAGCCGTGCTGGCGCTGTGCGACGGCATGGTGTGGGCCGAACTGGGAACTCGATTTCCGGAGTCGGGCGGCAGCTATTTATATCTGAATCGCCTGTATGGCGTGCAGCGCTGGGGGCGCCTGCTTTCCTTTCTGTACATATGGCAGCTAACGTTCAGCGCACCGTTGTCGACGGCTTCGGGAGCGGTGGGTCTGTCGCAATATGCGGCCTATCTGTGGCCGAAATTGAATCTTTCCTGGTTCAATTACGACGTTGGACTTGGCGGCTGGTTCCACATTCACCTCGCCGTGACGCTGGGTTCTGTGGTCGCGATGATGGCGTGCGGCCTTGCAACCTTCCTGATCTATAACGGCATTCAAGCCGTGGGGAGAATTTCGCGCATACTTTCGATCGGCGTATTGCTGGCCATCGTGTGGGTCATCGTTTCCGGACTATCGCACATGGATGCAGCAGCCTCCCACGCAGGCGCATTCTCCGCGGAGCACGGTGTCGGCGGATTCAGCGCGGGACTGCTGATCGCAATCTATAACTACGGCGGTTATTACAACATTTGCTTTCTCGCGGGAGAAGTGAAAGATCCGCGGCGCATTATTCCGCGCGCCATCTTCTGGTCGATCCTGATTGTTGCCAGTCTGTATGTGTTTCTGAATATCAGCGTGCTGCAGGTGATCCCGGTGCATGAGTTTATGAAGCCGGGAGCGATCGCCACGCGGAGCTCAGTGATCGCCGTCGTCATGCAGCGCCTGTACGGAGCCTGGGCGGGCAAGGCGATGGCTGTGTTGATTGTGTGGACCGCATTTGCATCGGTGTTTGCGGTACTGCTTGGATACTCGCGTGTGCCGTATGCAGCGGCGGTCGACAAAAATTACTTTGCCAGCTTCGCCACCTTGCACAAGACGAAACACTTCCCTACCGTATCGTTGCTGGTGTTGGGAGCAGTATCGGTCTTCTTCTGCATGTTTCGCTTGCCGGATTTGATCGCGGCGCTGATCATCACGCGTATCGTGTTTCAATTTCTATTGCAGGCGGTGGGGCTGGTGGCATTTCGCAGCCGTCTGGGAGGGCAGCCTAACCCTTTCAAAATGCCATTGTACCCCATTCCGGCATTGCTGGCCATTGCGGGATTCTTATTTGTGTTGATTCACGGCAAGAATCTCTCAAAAGAAATTGAATTTGCCGCGGGACTGCTGCTGACCGGTCTGATGATCTACGCGGTGCGCGCTTTTATTGAAAAAGAATGGCCGTTCCGCCAAAGCGCACCGTCGAAACCAGAACAGATTTGATCGGCAGGCTAGAGCAGTATCACCATAGGTGTAAGGCGAAGGAGCAATCTCGGCTGGCCTTTTTGCCAGGAAAAGGCCATCTTGCATTGTGCCGGACACATTACAGGAATGGTGATACTGCTCTAATTCTTGTTGAGAATTTTCGTGCTGGCTTCCCAAAGGCCATTCAGATACACCGCGCCGAGGGCGCGATCATAGAGTCCATAGCTGAAATTGCCTTTTTCTCCCCAGATCATGCGGCCGTGGTCGGGCCGGGCGTAGCCGTCGAAGCCCGCCTCGGCGTAGGCGCGAACGATGGCCGCCATATCGAGCGAACCAGCGGAGGAAAGGTGCGCGGTCTCCTGAAAGTTGCCGCGCTCGTCGACCTGGATATTCCGAAGATGGGCAAAATGGATTCGCTTTTCTCCGCCGAATTCCTTGACCATGGCGACGATGTCGTTGCGAACATCCGCGCCCAGCGCTCCGGAGCAGAGCGTCAGTCCGTTGGCAGGCGCGTCGACGGCGTCTAACACCCGGCGCAGGTCGTTGCGATTTTTCACAATGCGCGGCAGGCCGAAGATCGGCCGCGGGGGATCGTCGGGATGCAGCGCCATCTTGATGCCAACCGACGCGGCGAACGGAATCACACGCTGCAGGAAATATTCAAAATTCTTCCAGAGCTCTTCTTCTCCCACAGAGGTGTAAGCCGCCATCAAGGTGCGAAATTGTTCCGGAGTGTAAGCTGAGTCCCAACCCGGCAAGGTCACGCCTTTGCCCAGGTCGACATTGAACGCAACATCGACGTCAAACGCTGTGCTGGACGAGCCGTCGGGAAGCTTGCGATCGAGCGTGGTGCGCATCCAGTCGAACACCGGCATAAAGTTGTAGCAGACCACCTTGACGCCGACCGCGGCGAGACGCTGCAGGGTGTCGCAGTAATTCTGGATCCAGCGATCCCGGCTGGGCTTGCCCAGTTTGATGTCCTCGTGGATGGGGACGCTTTCCACCACCTCAAACGCAAAGCCATGCGCCGTGATGGAGTTTTTCAGGTCGAGGATTTTGTCGACCGGCCACGATTCCCCCAACGGCACATCGTAGATGGCAGCAACGATGCCGTGCATGCCGGGAATTTGCCGGATGTATTCCAGCTTGACGGGATCGGATTTCCCGTACCAACGAAAACTCATCTTCATTGCGATATCCGTCCTGTCGATGCGTGTTTCAGAGAAAACATTCCAACGCTGCGGTCGCTGCGAACTTCTGGCCGTGTCAACATCGCAACCCTACGCCGGAACACACCGTTGCTTTTGCCTCCCGAGATGCTCCATTTCAAGCTCGACTACATCACCGGCCTTCAAATATTTAGGCGGCTTCATGCCGAGGCCAACGCCGGGAGGCGTGCCGGTTGAAATCAGATCGCCCGGTTCGAGCGTCATAAATTGCGACAAGTAATGCACCAGGAAGGCGCAATTGAAGATCATCTTGTCGGTCGAGCCATTCTGACGCAGCTCCCCATTGACCCAAAGCTTCATTTTGAGTGCGTCGGGGTTGGGAATCTCGTCTGGCGTGGATAGCCACGGCCCGAGTGGGTTGAAGGTGTCGCAACTTTTGCCTTTGGTCCACTGGCCGTTGTGTTCCAGTTGAAATGCGCGCTCCGACACATCGTGGGTGAGACAATACCCGGCGATGTGGGCCGATGCGTCTGCGGCTGACGCCAGATACCGAGCCTCTTTGCCAATCACTACGCCGAGCTCGATCTCCCAGTCTGTCTTTTCGCCGCCGCGCGGTATCATCACATCGTCATATGGACCCACAACCGTGTTCGAGGCCTTCATAAACACGATGGGCTCCGGCGGGATCGGCATCCCGGATTCGGCTGCGTGGTCGGAGTAGTTCAGCCCGATGCAGATCACTTTGGCCGGGCGTGCGACGGGAGCGGCCCACCGCTCCGACTCGGGTACGACCGGCAAGCGGTCGGTGTCGCGCTTCACGATCTGGGCCAAGCGATGTATCTCCTCCGAGCCGAAAAAGGCCTTGTTCCAATCCTTGAAATGGGAAGAGAGATCGCGGCGAGATCCGCTGTCGTCAATGACTCCAGGTTTTTCACTTCCAACGGCACCAAATCGTATCAATCGCATGCGGGCAAATTCTCCTGGCGGACGTGAGCGCCGGTTGAGTTTCGTTTCGTTTCGGCTTCAGATGAGAGTTCGTCGCTGTTTCAATTGTACGGTTCAGTCGTCCGTCATCAAAGAGACATTCCTCCGTCAATTTGAAACGCGGAGCCCGTAACAAACGAAGCATCGTCCGAGACCAGGTAGAGCGCGGCCTGAGCCATCTCCTCCGCAGTACCGAGCCGACGTAATGGTTGGCGAGCAATGAACTTTCTTGTCATCTCCTCGGTGTTACCGCCGGCGCTTAAGCGAGCTCGCAAAGAGGGTGTATCCGTCGTGCCGGGGCAGAGGCAGTTGACGCGGATATTATCAGCGGCATAGTCAACCGCCATCGATTTGGTGAGGGACAGAATGGCGCCTTTGGTCGCCGTGTACAGTGCCCGGTCCGGCGCCACGCGCAGCGCGGTGGTGGATGATGTGTTCAAAATGACGCCGCCGCCGTGCTGCAGCAAGAAAGGGATCACAACGCGGCTGAAAAGATACATGCTCTTTACGTTGATGGCGAAGGCTCGGTCCCATTCGTCTTCTGTGAGATTGTGAACCTTCTTGCCGGGAACGATTCCGGCGTTGTTGAACAGAATGTCGACGCGTTGCCATTTTGACAGGACTTGTTGAACGACCAGATCTACATCCTTGGCGGAAGCAACATCCGCGGTAAACGCTTCGGCGCTTCCACCACCACCGCGGATTTCCCCCACCAGCTTCGCGTTGCCTTCGGTGTCGCAATCGACGGCGGCAACGTTTGCGCCCTGCTGAGCAAACAACAGGCAGGAGGCACGGCCAATCCCCGCCGCGGATCCCGTGATAATGGCAACTTTCCCTGCTAATTTTCCGCTTGCGTTCACTCTTTCCCTCCCGTTCCAATACCGGAATTCTGAAATCCCATGCCACCCGTAGGAACCAGGAGGCCACCATCCACGATCAGACTAGTCCCGGTGATAAAGGAGGCGTCATCGCTGGCCAGGAACGCGATGGCGTTGGCGACCTCCTCTGGCCGCCCGATTCTGCCGAGCGCGTGCATCCGTCCAATCGACGCGAGCATTTCCTGGGGAGAACCGGTGGCGTCAGCCGTGGCTCGCAACATCGGCGTATCGATCGCCCCGGGACAAACGCAGTTGGCGCGAATCTTCCGGGAGGCGAAATCGAGCGCGATGGCGCGCGTGATTCCCAGCAGCGCATGTTTCGCCGCGACGTACGCCACTGAATTATTGACGGCGGTGAAACTTTGCACTGAGGACACAATCACGATCGCCCCGCCGCCGGACGCCAGCATGGCGGGGATGGCGTATTTTGTTGCATAAAAGCAACCTTTCACGTGGACATCGAAGGTCTCATCCCATTGCGCGGGCGTGGTGATGACAACGTCGCCGTAGCGCTGAATTCCGGCATTGCTGACCAGGACATGAAGGCCACCATAGCACGCAACCGTTGCGGCGATCGCGGCTTTCACTTGCGACTCGCTCGAGACATCACAAGGGAAATAGCTGGCGGTGTAACCGGACTTTTCGAGTTCCGCGACCGTCGCCTGACCCGCCTCAGCACTGCGATCAAGAATCGCCACGCGGGCACCCAATGCGCACAACTTTTGCGCTGATGCCTGGCCTATGCCGGCAGCGCCCCCGGTCACAACTGCGACCTTGCCTTCCATCTGCATCACGGTGTCATCCTGTCACGCCAAGCATTCAGTATGTCAGAAGTTCGTCCGCGTTTGGATTCCAGCCGATCATAGTCGAACAAAAGCGCGGAAAACGCAGCCAGCGTGTACGTTTGCGAATTTCAGCCGCGTCGCCTTGCTTCGTCGAGACTGCGGAGCGCGGCATTCATTGCCTAAACGCATTGTGTCGTCGACAAGGCATTCGCATCGATTCGGTTCATTCGTCTCAGCTCCTTTGGGGCACTTCGATCTGGGTTGGAATCCAAAGTATGCCCTGCACTGCGGCCGTCCGCTCTATGAGCTTCTTGAAGCAAGACTCTTCGACGATCGAGGCCCTCTTCCTCGCTCCAATTCCCCGTTTTCACGCCATTCCAGTGCTGCGACCGGGGATAAATGAGCGGTGGCAGCAGGATAGAACCTGCGGTTGACGCGGGGTACAGGCTCAACAGAGGAAATCAGCGAAACAGAGTGGCTCGGAGGCGTTTTGAAACGTTCTGATTGGGGGGAAATTGCGAAAACCCTCCCAAAAAACGCCTACCCCTGCTTCCGTCAGGTTTCTATTGACAGCATTTTCTTTCGTGGTACATTGTAGACGCAAGCAGAACATAGTTCTCGTATCGATTTTTTGGTTTGATCTTGCCCCAGGATCCTGCCCGGCACAACTCTACCTCGATGACTCGCGCTACCCATCACGGTCGAAGACATTTTCCCTCTTTCGAAAGGGCAAAAGTACTTCAATTTGAGTGCCAGGTATCAGTCGTTAAAAAGTATTTACTTGTTGCACGATTCAATGAGGAGCCAGCCAATGACATTTAAGGTATACAAAGTTTTTCTGCTACTTGTACTCTGTTGTTCCTTTACGGTGGGTGCGTTCGCTCAGAACGCAAACTCTTCGATCAATGGCACTGTCAACGATACGCACGGCGCCATTGTGCCCGGCGCAACTGTTACCCTCACCAACGTCGGCACCAACCAAGTGCTTAGCACAACCTCCAGCGGGGAAGGGTATTACGTTTTTACGAACCTATCGCCGGCAAACTACAATTTGGCTGTCAGTGCGCCCGGATTTGCCGAGTGGATCGGCGTCCTGACCCTGCGGGTTTCTCAAGCGGCGACAGTCGACGCAACTCTGAACGCCGCCAGCGTATCAACGCAGGTGACCGTACGAGACGTAACGCCGATCATTGATTCGGTGAATCCCACGATCTCCGACGTAAAGAATGCAACCGCGATTGCGACGATTCCGGTGCTAAACCGTAACATCCTGAATGTTCTCGCTTTCAGCCCGGGCGTGGTCGCGAACACCTATGGTGGATCGGGTGCCGGCTACACCCGTGTGAACGGCATCCCGGGGGGATCGATCAACTTCCTGGTGGACGGCCAGACCATGGTGAACCGGTTCACGAACGACCTGCAGAGCAATCCGCAGCCGACCCCTACTTTTCAGGAAGTCAAAATCATCACGTCACAGGGTGACGCCCAATATGGAAGCCCCGGCGAAGTGGAACTGGTGACCAAAAGCGGCACCAATAGTTTCCATGGGCAGGTCTATGAATTGAATCGGAACAATCACCTGCAGGCGCGTTCCTTTCACTCCGGGCCCCAGATTCCTTTTCTGCAACATAATGAATACGGCGCTCAACTGGGCGGCCCGGTCTGGCTCCCCAAAATTTACAACGGAAAGAACAAGACATTTTTCTTTGCCGATTTTGAATGGATCAAGCAGAAATCCAACGCGCTTGAACAATACATTGTTCCTACCCAGAGTGAGCGGCAAGGCAACCTTGCCGACGTGGTTGCTCCTAGTTTGAGCGGGACGGGCCCTGGCGTTCCATTGCAAATCTACGATCCGGAGTCGACCACCTACGATCCCATCACTGGGGCTTACGTTCGTACGGCATTTAACGGCGATGTCATCCCGTCCACTCGCCTGAATCCAGTTACGCAAAAGATTTTTGGAGTCACCAGCGTCAGCGGGCTGGCTCCGTTGCCGCTACCGAACATTTCAGGTGCCCAGTTCTGGAATTACGTTCCCAATTACATTCCCGCTTCCAGCAAAGCCACGGTCGATAACAAGCTCTACACCGTCAAGGTGGACCAGCTTTTCGGCCCCAATCGTCTGGCTGCGCGGTATTCCTATACGGACAACGTCCAATTGCATCCTGAGTACTACGCTCCAACGGAACCCGACCAGAGCACCAGCGGCGGACACAATGGATCGCTTACCTTCACAGAAGTCGTCGGTCCGCATGCCATCAACGTGGCGCATATCGGAGTCCAGTACAATCACAACTTCAGCGGGCCAATGCCCATCCCTGGCGTTACGCAAGCTCTTGGATTGCCTGCCTATCAAAACACGATCGGATGGCCCAGCTTCTATTGGAGCTATTCCAATGGCGCATCGGGCGCGCAGGACAATTATTGGGTAGGCATCGATCGTGACAATCCGAAGGACTATCCGGATTCGACGGTCACAGGCAGCGATCAGTTTACCTATAATCGCGGCAATCATCAGATGACATTCGGCTTTGAAGTCAACAACTATCGACTGACCACTTTCGAAGTGGGCCAGCCTGGTGGCGGCTACGGATTCGGTGGAAACTTCAGCGGACTACAGGACGAAGCGTCCGCGCAAAATGGTACATACAACGTAATGACACAAAACACCGGAATGGGGCTGGCGGATTTCCTGCTGGGCGAAAGCGATGGTCTCTTCCTAAACACGTACCCTACTTACCACACGCGGCAAACCGAAATTGACGGGTACGCCCAGGACAATTGGAGGGTCACGCCAAGGCTAACCTTGAATCTGGGCCTCCGCTATCAATACTGGACCGCCTTCGAGGACGCTTCCGGACTATATTCCACGTTGAATCCGGATATTCCCGGCGGCATGGTGGTGTACGCAGGGAAAGGACCTCTTCCAGCCTACACTCCGCAGGCCGTGTATTCGGCATTCGTCGATGCTGGCCTGCCGATCGAGTCGTCGGCCGCAGCTAACTATCCTTCCAGCCTGTTTACGATGCCCAAGAACAACTTCGAACCACGGCTCGGATTCGCTTACATGTTGAACAACAAGACGGTTCTGCGCGGCGGATGGGGCATCTATCAGTGGGTCATTCCGTTGCAGCAGTTTCAACAGGCGTCACGCAAAAATCCGCCGTTTAGCTATAGTTCTCAGATTCTGCCGGGAGAGGTCAATGGCATCACCACCGACGTCAGCGCGGCCGCTCTGGAGTTCCCGATTGCAAGCAATGCGTACGGCGGCCCTCAACCCCTGGGTCAATTCATGCTGGGCAGCACCGCCCTCCAGTTGAATCCGAGCAATGTGAACATCTCGCAGGGCAGCGGCTTTGGCATCGCTCCTCTGTCGCCAAACTATAAACCTTCCACCGTGCAGGAGTGGAACCTGAGTATCTCAAGGCAGCTGCCGTGGGAAACTGGACTTCAGATCAGCTATATCGGCAACCACAGTTACAACCTGCTGATGCTGGATCCAATCAACTACGAAATTCCGCGCGATCAGTGCACGGCGGCCCAAGGCGGGACTGCTTGTACGGATTCCGAACGGCGGGCATATCCCATCTTTCATGAATCTTCTCCGGGCAATTACGACCTGTACGAGTACAACGGCTATGCCAATACCAATGAGCTGCAGGCGCAAGTTACGCATACCGTCGGCAAAGGCTTAACGGTGCAGACATACTTTACCTGGGGACACTTTTTGACGACCTCTGAGTCTGGATTTCTCGGAACAGGGACTCCCTTCGGACAGTCGGGAACGCAGGACATGATCCCGTCGGCGTTGACTCCGAACTATTCCCTCTCTGCTCCCCTAACATCGGGTGCCTCCACTGCAGATCGTCTGCGTGCAGTCTACGCAAACGATCCAACACTGGCGGACAAGACGTTCCAGTTCAATGCTCATTATGTATTTCCGTTCGGGAAGGGTGAGCGGTTCCTTGGCAATGCACATGGGATCGTCAACGCTCTCGTGAGCGGCTATAGCTTGGCGCCATTCTTCCTGTGGCACAGCGGCTTCTACTTCTCGCCGTACTACACTCAATACAGTTCGGGGAGTGCCGCTGGTGCGGGCGGACGAGGCATTAACCTGGCTCCGGGCAAAACGGGTGTCCTGCCGCCAGGCCAGAGAACTACCCAGCACTGGTTCGACGCCAGCATTTGGGACCCGAACTCGGGAACTCCGTATGCCGGACAAAGCTACGAGTACACGGCGACCGCACAGCAGGGAGATTATCGGAATAACATTCCGCTCAACTATATGACGGGTCCGGGATTCAATAACATGGATGCCAGCGTGTACAAGCTGACTCCGCTGTGGAAGAGCCTAGTATTCGACTTTGAAGCTCAAATCTTCAATATTTACAACCACCAAAACCTCGGCATGCCCAGCAAGTCGGGTGTCATTACCAAGCCGGTTACGACACCGGGACCGCGAACGATTCAACTGCAGGCAAAGTTCGTGTTCTAAATTTATTTGTTGTCTGCAATACTCTGGCGGTCCGCGATATTTGCGGGCCGCTTTTTTTGTCCGAAGAAGTGGTTATCGCGACGAATGCGCTCGCCTACGAGGAGTGTCCAGACGGACGTCCCCAACTGAATGGCCGCAAGAGAATTAGGGGCCGGCGGCGGAAATAAAATCGTTTTGATCGCATTTCTACAATCTAGAGTAAAGCGACACTGGCCATTCCGTGAGGTTTCTATTGACAGCATTTTCTTTCATGATTACATTGAAGACGCAAGCACTGAAATAGTTCTCGTATCGTTTTTTGGTTCGATCTTTCCCCAGGATCTGCCAGGCACCACTTATCTTGGGATGACCACGCTGCCATCCAGGTCGAAGACATTTTCCCTCTTTTTGAAAAAGTAAAAGTACTTCACTTTGAGTGCCAAGGATCAGCCGTTTAAAAGTGGTTGCTTGTTGCACGATTCAATGAGGAGCCGGCCAATGACGCATAAAACGTACAGGGTTTTTCTATTCCTCGCACTCTGTTGTTCCTTTACAGTGGGTGCATTCGCTCAGAACGCCAACTCCACGATCCAAGGCACAGTGAAAGACGCAAGTGGCGCTGTGATCTCCGGCGCGACCGTCACGCTGACAGATCTCGGAACCACGCAACAGCGCACGACCACCTCTCGTACGGACGGCTTCTACACCTTCACTGACCTGCCGCCGACGAATTACAAAGTGAGCGTTGCCGCCTCTGGCTTTGCCAACTGGGTCGGTGTGTTGACGCTGCGCGTTTCGCAAGCCGCGCTGGTCGATCCAACGCTGAATGCAGCCAGTGTGTCGACACAAGTTACCGTAAAAGACGTCACACCCATCATCGACTCGATCAATCCGACGCTTTCCGACGTGAAGAACGCCACCGCGATTGAAACTCTCCCCGTGCAAAACCGCAGCATCTTGAATGTTCTCGCCTTCAGTCCAGGCGTTGTCGCCGGCGGTTACGGCGGATCGGGCAACGGGTATACCCGCGTCAACGGCATCATCGGTGGATCGCTGGATTACCTGGTGGACGGCCAGACTATGGTGAACCATTGGAGCAATGAGTTGCAATCCACCCCACCGTCAACTTTGACCTTTCAGGAAGTCAAGATCATGACGGCTGGCGGTGAGGCGCAATATGGCCGTCCGGGTGAAGTTGAACTGGTGACCAAGAGCGGCACCAACCAATTTCATGGGCAGATATTTGAACTGAACAAGAACCAACACCTACAGGCAAAGACGTTCCACTCGGGGCCGACGGTCCCGTTCCTGCAGCACAACGAGTATGGAGCCCAACTGGGCGGTCCCGTATGGATCCCGAAGGTCTATAACGGCAGAGACAAAACTTTCTTCTTTTTCGATATTGAGTGGCTGAAGAACAACGCGAACGCGGTGGAGCAATACATTGTTCCCACTGCAGCGCAAACCGGAGCCGGCGGCAACGGCGCCGACCTATCCACTGTGCTCGATACCAATGGCAAAGAAATTAACGACTACGATCCGAACTCGACGGTCTTTGATCCTGTCACGGGCAGCTACACACGTACGCAGTTCTCGTACAACGGCGCGCCCAATGTCATTCCGCCGAACCGTCTGAACCCGGTCGTGCAAACGATTTTCGGCAACACGCCTTCAACGGGCTTTACCCCATATCCAAAACCAAACATCAACAATCCTCTAATCTGGCAGTACAGTCCGAACTATGAACCTCCGAGTTCAAAGAACACTTCAAGCGAGAAACAACTTACAGCCAAGGTGGACCATGTCTTCGGCCCAAACCGCCTTGCGGCACGATACACCTATACCAGCCAAAACCAATTGACTCCTTTGTACTATGCCCCCACAGCCCCAGACGTACGCGACAACGGCGGACAGAACGGGTCGCTGACGTTAACGACTGCCGTCGGCGGAAGAGCTGTGAATGTGGCGCACGTCGGCGTGCAGTACAATCACGCTTTCCGCGGACCCGCGGCCAATCCAAATATTATTAAGGCCCTGGGTCTGCCTGCCTACACGGACCTGGTTTCCTGGCCTGGCTTCTATTGGTATTACGCCAACAACGACAATTACTGGACCGCCCTCGATCGCGACAATCCGCAAGACTATCCCAACCAGATCGTCAGCGGCAGCGACCAGTTCTCTTATAACCGCGGCAGCCATCAGTTCATGTTTGGCTTTGAGGTGGATAACTCCCGAATCACCACGTACGAGATTGGTCAGCCGGGCGGCAACTACATTTTCAACGGATATTTCACTGGAGAACAAGATCCCACACAAACGCCCGGTGTGGCCCTACCTGATACCGGTGGTGGCTTGGCTGACTTCCTGATAGGGGACACGAGTGAGGACATCCTGTCCATTTATCCCCACTACCACACACGACAGTCGGAATATTCCGCCTTTGCCCAGGACGCATGGCGGGTCACGCAGAACCTGACTTTGAACATCGGCCTGCGATATGAGTACTGGACGCCGTTCTCCGATGCCTCCGGACTCTTTTCCACCTTGGATCCCAACGTCCCCGGCGGCGAGGTTGTCTACACAGGCAGCGGTCCACTTCCGGCGCAAACGCCGCAGGCGGTGTACAACTCGTTTGTCGCGGCTGGATTGCCCATTGAATCGGCTGCCGCGGCCCACTACCCTCTCAGCCTTTTCACCATGCCGAAGACCAATTTTGAACCGCGCGTGGGATTTGCCTACCAGCTGAACAACAAGACAGTCTTGCGGGGCGGCTGGGGTATGTACCAGTGGGTGATGCCGTTGCAACAGTTCCAACAGGCAACGCGCAAGAATCCGCCCTTCAGTTACTCGGCTATTATCCAGCCCGGCGAGATCGATGGTGTTGCCACGAGTTCTGCGGCTGCTGAGTTGCAGTTCCCACTTGCATCTGCAGCTTTTGGCGGCCCTCAGCCGGTGAACCAATTTATGCTGGGCAGTCAGAATTGCACCAATCAACCTGCGGGAACCTGCAACCCGCCAGGTCTGCTGTTGAACACCAGCAATGTGTCCGTTTCGCTCGGCAGCGGCTTTGGCATCGTTTCCATGAACCCGAACGTCAAACCCTCGACCGTGCAGGAATACAACCTGACTCTGGCGAGAATCTTGCCCTGGCACACTGGATTCCAACTGAGCTATATCGGCAACTACCAAACCAACCTACTGCAATTCGATCCTATCAACGCCAACGTTCCACGTAACAGTTGCGCGGCTGCGGGAAGCACCAATATCGCGCAGTGCCAAGCGGGAAATAACTTCTTTCAGCGCCCGTACACAAACTTTATCTCTTCCGGTAACGGCAACTACGACGAGAACAACTATAACGGCTACGGAAACACGAATGAATTGCAGGCGCAGATAACGCATACCTGGGGCAACGGGCTGACGTTGCAGTCTTACTATACCTGGGGCAAATTTTTGACCACCACTGGTGGTCCATCAAGCTCCAGAGGAGGAGCGCCGGGCGGTCAGGGATTGCTGGGAACAGGTGGAAGTACGAACGTGCCGGCCGCAGTAACTCCGGGCTACTCTCTGGCGAATCCCCTTACCAGCGGAGCTTCGCTTTCCGACCGTATAAGGGCCGTCTACGGCAACGATCCCTCGCTACCCACAAATACCTTCCAACTCAACGCGCATTACCAATTCCCGTTCGGCAAAGGCCAGCGGTACCTTGGCAATGCGCACGGAGTCGTTAATGCATTGGTCAGCGGGTACAACATTTCGCCGTTCTTCCTATGGCACAGCGGCTTCTACTTTGGCCAGTACGCCTCGGCCTTCGGCTCGAATACGGTCAGCGGCGCACCGGGGGGCCGGGGCATCATGTTGGCTCCTGGCAAAACAGGCGTCCTGCCGAAGGGCCAGCGCACTACGCAGCACTGGTTCGATTACAGTGTCTGGGACCCGCTATCGGGCAATCCTTATGCTGGACAGACCTATGAGTACACCACGACCCCGCAGCAAGGGGATTACCGGAATAACGTCCCGTTCAACTACATGACTGGACCTGGCTTCAACAACCTCGACGCCAACGTCTATAAATTGACACCGTTGTGGAGAAATTTGGTCTTTGACTTTGAAGCCCAATTCTTCAATATTTACAACCACCAGAACCTGGGCCTACCCAATAGCCACGGCATTATCCTGACGAATGTCTCCAACTACACTCCACGAACCATTCAACTGCAGGCAAAGTTCCTGTTCTAAATTTCTTGTCTGCAATACTCTGGCGGTCCGCAAAATTTGCGGGCCGCTTTTTTGTTGGTGGTGAATTTGTTATGAGTTGCAGATCGCTGGAGAGACGAGTTCCCCGCTTCGTGCAGCAGACCCACAACAGGTCAGCAATAACGGATTTCCATCTCTCGAGTCATTGTGAGTGCCCGCCGTCTCCTTCGCCGATTTACGAGTTCATATACTGCGACGCCGATGACCTTACGACGGGTACCTGACTCGGCCGGCAGGTTTCTTGCGGGCACCCATCGACGGATGACCGTGAAACGCCTCTTCCGGCATATACCGCCGGCGCTCACCGCACAGAGGGCACGTCCGGACAATATGCGACGTCGGCATGACGCCGATGGGGATGGCTTCCCGGCAGCCTTTGCATCGGAGGACGGGCTGCGACTTGGGTTTCAGGTTCACTGTGGGAGTCAGTTTAGGCGAATGAAAAACGAATGTCTAGTGTCAATCCCGACTCCCGACCTGGACGCGGGTCGGTGGAATTTCTCGAAGATCAGGAATTGGAAGCATTTCGCTTTCTATATTTAGAATCAGTGATTTGACGTACCCTCAGGACGACTTCCTACTTGGAAGTCGGGCCGTTTGCACCCCCAATCATCACTGTGTTTAGCTACTGTATCGGTGACTGGTTACTTGAATCAGCGAATGGAATGATTGTCTGAATTTAGAACAGATATTTGGAGCCGGCGATCGGACTTGAACCGATGACCTGCTGATTACGAATCTCCCAGCCTAATCCAAAGTGGCGACACAGAACAAAGGGGTTAACAGGTAAGCCATTTATTACTATTGACATACAAGGCCGACTCGCTGACAATGGAAGACACAGACAGACACCGAAAACCAACTTTTGGCGACACAGTGGCGACACGGAGGCGTATGAAAAGGCGAATTGTCGAGCGAACCATTACCAGTTTGAAGGCCCCAGACGAGGGAAACATCATTCAATACGATGGGGAGATTCCGGGTTTCGGCGTTCGCGTCACCGCCGCTGGAGCCGTGAGTTTCATTCTCGAATATCGGATACATGGCCGCAAGCGCCGCTTCACCATCGGGCGGTATCCCGAACTGACGGCAACCGCTGCGCGTGCCAGGGCGCTTGAACTTAGGGGCATGATTTACGACAAGAAAAATCCTCGTGACCCGATGGAAGAGCAGGAGCAAAGCCGCATAGAGCCAACCGTCAAAGATTTAGCTGACAGGTATTTGGAGGAATACGCTGAAGTCAACAAGCGTCCTGCAAGCGTGCGAAATGATCGTCAGATGATAAACCGGCTCATCGTTCCCCGCATTGGCAAATTGCGATTGAAGGCAATTGGCAAGCGCGACGTTGAACTGTTGCACGCATCGTTGAAGCCCACTCCATATCAAGCCAATCGCGTTCTGTCGTTACTTTCCAAAATGTTCAACAAAGCAATTGATTGGGATTGGATGACGAAGAATTTTGCCCACAAGATGCCGCGCTGTCACGAAGAAAAGCGAGAAAGCTGCTTATCGGTTGCTCAGATTCAACGTTTCAGAGAAGCCCTTGATGCTTACTCAGACCAAAATGCTGCTGACGCTCTGCGGCTGCTGCTACTCACAGGTTCCCGTACACAAGAAGTGTTGAAAGCCGAATGGGAGCAATTTGATTTGGAGCGCAAGGTGTGGACAAAGCCAAGCCTTCACACAAAGCAGAAAAAAACAGAGCATGTTCCATTGAGCGCCCCAGCCGTTGAATTGCTTCGCAAAATGAAGCCAAAGAACGCTACAGGCCCGCTGTTTCTCGGCAAGGAGAATGAAGACGGTGAACAAGTGGCGCGTACCACGATTCGCAGGCCGTGGATACAAGCGTGCAAGGCTGCGGGATTGGTGAAAGAAACAACCGTCAAGAAAGGCAAACGGAAGAATAAACCACGCTATCTTCCCACAGTTCACACAAAAGATTTGCGTCACAGTTTTGCAAGTCATCTTGTCAGCAATGGTGTTGGGCTGCAAATCGTGGGCAAGCTGCTAGGGCACACGCAAGCGGCAACCACGATGCGGTATTCACATATCCAGGATGAGGCACTGCGGGCCGCAACGAATCAACTTGCTGACATCTACACCATGACCGAAAAGAAAGGCGCGTAGAGCTATGGCGTCGAGTCTTTTACCAACGGATGCGCTGGACAGGATTGCACGACAACAAGCGAAGATGCTGCGTGCTGTTGATGAAGGACGATGGCCGTTCAAGTTGTATTCTGATAAGCCAGTCAAACGTGCTGTCAAACCGCTATCGCCATTTGATGAGCTTGCCGGTAGGCTGATGGCTGAAGCGCGGCCCAAACGCGGCGCGAATGGCTGGCTTGCTGATGCGGAGTATCTTGCAATTACTGTTGAATTGGATAAAGCAGGATTCGATCCACGGAAGGAACTTGCGAAGCCTTTCACACTGAATTTGAAAAAGTGGAATACAGCGAATCCACGAATCGCAATCAAAACTTTTAGTGCTGCCTTTGCAAGTCTCCGTCAACTGTCTGTAGGTACACCACCTGTTATCGTTGGTAGGCCACGGCGGGCAGTACAAAAGCGACTTGATTATGCGGAAGCGAAGTGGAGAGAACGGCTCTCCTGAAGCCGTGAGGTAATAGAAAATGACATTTGAACATTGGCTAACGATAGGCATTATTTTCAGCGGCATCGTTGGCCCCACTCTGGCAGTATTTATCCAATTCCGTATCAGTCAGCCGAAAGGTGCTAAAGAGCCAAAACAGCCACAAACTTCAACTCAAGGCAAGTATGGATTTTCACCTAAGTATTTGCCGGTTGCAGTATCGACCTCTTGTATTCTCTACAACATCTATCTACTAGTCAGAGAATTCCACGCAACTACTCCTATCACGCGCGGGTCAATTGTGGCGATTTCTTTGATTGTGAGTGCAATCCTGTTAAGCATTGTTTGTCTCGGCGCTATCCTTGTTTTGGCAAAGGTCGCTTACCCTTTGCTTAATCTCTCGAAAGAAACAACTGTCATTATCAAAGGCGTCTTAGGCATAACAGATAATCATGAAGAGAGGCTTTACAAAATAGAAGTCGCGCAATTCGATAAACCCGCGCAAGAATACCTTGCAACACTGCCAGAACATCCCAAAGCACGCAACACTGATATTTAATCAGCAGTTCACACGCCTACTTTCAGCACACTTCACTAGCATAAACACTGGCTATATTCATTCCCTTCCCATGTTGCTTTTCAAGCTGTGTCGCCTCCATGTCGCCATATTGCCCGGTAGCGCCTCCGCACACGAAAAAAGCGGGCTGCTCTGCGAGAAGCAACCCGCCGTTGTGGACGCTAGCCGCAAAGAGGTACGGCCCCTGAAAGGTTACGGCTTCCACAAACTCAATTGCCAACTGCAATGGTGACTGTAGAGCCGATTGCGGCCAAATACGTATTGCTGCCAATCGTCAAGTTGATTGAATCTCCAGGCAACAACGCCAAGCCGGTTGAAGGCGTCACAGCAACAGCGTTGGATGTTCCTAGTAAAAGATACGCAACGTCATTGCCTACATTAGTAACAATGGCAATCGTTGGCGTGCCAGCCGTAGGTAAAAGAACATTCTGCGAAGAGCCGTTTGCAACGATACTAGCGGCTCCGGTTGGTGTAAAACTCGATAATGCTGTCATTGTGAAACCTCCAGTGAAATTTGATCCGGCGCTCTTGCTGAAGGAACGCCGGATTGTGCGCGGCTAGAATCACGCGCTATTGCCGACCGTGGGATGCAGCCACGGCTAGCAATCTGACCCGGCAACGCCGCCGTTGTACAACGTTGCCGGTTGCTGGCTACGCAGGAGAACGCGCCAGCAAACTTGTTAGGCTCTCAAGCCAATTGGCGTTGGCTGTGGGCTTGTTATGATCCCGCGCAATCGGTTCAACTGATTCCTCAGTTGTGATTCCTCAACAGCCAAATTGTCATGGGCCTGTTTTAGCCGCTGGCAGTCGGCTTGCCATTGGTATTGCAGATTTTTGTTGTTGTTGTATCGCCGCATAGCATCATTTTCAATAGCCTGCAACTCATCTAACTCGCGTTGCCACTGAGCATGATCGCTTTTAGTTGCATAAGCAGGCTGCAACGGTGAGTTGCGTTTCAGATTCACATTGAACGAAGCGGTAGTTACTTCTTTTGACAGGTTCCTTTCGCTCGATTGAAAGAAAGCGGATTGGCTGTTCATCTCATCGAAGGCTACTCTAGCTGATTTCAATTTGATTGCGAGAGCTTCCCGTTTCTCATCCAACACTTCAATGCTGTCACCGGTAAGTCGTTCAACTTCTTTTTGCAATTGTGTTTGCAGGCTGTAAACCTTGTTAACCCACTGTTGCCTAGTCTCAGCATAAGATTCATCTGAGCACGCAACTATAGGTCTTAAATCCAACGCAACTACAAACGTTGGCAACTGCTCAATTAGGTTTTTTACTTCGATTGACATGATGTTCTCCTGTGTTTGGTTAGTTGTTAGTTACTCGAATAACTTTGTTTACCGAATATAATTTTTTGCATATTACAGCGTCGCTTTCCAGCTATAACATCTAGTTGAAGGCTGCGCACTGCATCAAGCACTTCTGCCCTTTGCATCGCAAAGTCGATGTTGTGGTTGTTCACGATTGCAGTCACATCCAGCTTTACTATGTGACGTTTTGTAAACAGCTTTCTAAACCATTTCAGCATTGTGTTTTCTCCTGTTAGTTATTCGGTACACATTTGGACAAGCGACAACAAATTGCTGCCCGATGTGTCGTCTACTGCATTGGAAACGATGTGGGTCTGCGACGATACAACCCCGTACACTGCATCAGCATAGGCCGAAAGAAACTCATCCTGTCGCAATACTTCGATACGTCCATCACGCATTCGGAAGCTAACGACACGATGATTGCCATTCGGCTTTCCATTCAATCTCGCAATGCGTTTCAAATAAGCCTGTTTAGACATGATTGCGCCAACCTCCAGCTACTCGATTTGCTTCTGCCTCTGTTAGCTTCTCTTTCACGAACTCCACTTCATCACCCTTGATTGCAAAATTCAATACGGCGCACCATGCACTAACACGTGCGGACGATGTAGCGTTTACATCTTTTGCCAACTCCACCAATCCTCTAACAGCTTCAACAGAGCTAAGTCTGAGCAGATTGATTGCGCCATCCAATAGCTGTGACTTCGCCTCTCTGTATGCAACTTTGAATGATTCATTTTTCAGATAACGATGGATCGTGCGCGGCGAACATCCAACCTTCTCAGCGGCGGCAAGTACGCTGCCCGAGCACAGGAGCGCCGCAATCACGGCATTTTGCTTTGCTGAGACATTTTCCGTCATTGTGCGACCTCCATTCCTTCCCACATATCAATTGCCGTGCGTCCTAGCCTCATGGTGCGGCGCGGGCCTGATTTCCAGGCTAGGACATAGCCCAATTGCTTACGGAGCCTCTAAGCCCGCCTGTGTTGCCGTGAGCCTTCCCGAAACGAATCAAAAACCACACTGCTATTCAAGCTCGGTTGATCGGGATGTTTAGAGAAGCTGCTGAAGTCTTTAGAACGTTCCGCATTCACCTTTGTAAGTGAATCGTCATGGCGAACTTCGCTCATAACTTTGCTGCGATTCCTATCGAAGCTATCGCCATTCGTTCCCAGGTTGCGGAGCCTTGTTTTTTCGCTGTCGTAATGGCTCTGCGCATTGCTAACGTTGCTTTCGCTAGGATCGTACTGCGAAGATTCTGATTCAACGGAATCTCTACCAAACGTGCGCCGCAGTTGAATATCGTCGGCAACCTCTTGCATCAATGGATCACGCGAATTCTTGATTGCTTCAAACAACTCTTCAAGTCTAGCGACCTTCGTTTTCGAATGAGTTCTTTCATTGAATCTAGGCATTGGATTATTCCTTTCTAACTGTTGAATTGCATGAAATATTGAGTTACATATTGCCCAGGTTAGAAACGAGTCTTGGCAGTATGTGCATATAGGTTTCAGAATGTCAATGTTTAATTCCCATTTTGTTACAGAATTGCTCTATCTCATCTAGGGTTATGTGCAATGCAAATGCTGCTGCGCTCCATAAGTCGCATAGTTGGCGGCTCTTATACCAAGCTGAATAATCATCTTGATACTTCAGCCGTTCGCCTAGCCGTTGCGGGGCTTTCTGCTGAAGTGGAACGAAATAGCCAAGATGATTCAATGTGGGCGTTGCATCGTAGATGCCGATGTGAGTACGCCTACCTTTACGATCAACGGTGTAATAAACTGTTGCGCTGGGCAAGTGAGACTTAACAAGCATCTCCAGAGTGTTGCGTAGGCTCATCAAACGCAATTCCGGCCAACTCATCATCGAATAATCAATTTGGCGTTTCACCGCTTCGTCTAACAGTTCAATCATTTTTATTCCTCCGTCCAACGTTCTTATAAACTCTCTTGCTATTCAAAGTGCTAAAGCCGGTTGATAGTACTTTCTCTCGAATCGACTTGGCATCTAACTTGAGATAGAAGCAAAGCAATTCAAAGTGCTCCGATCTAAAAAAGGCCATTGCTGGAGCTTCGCCGGTTCCCTGTGCCCTTGCTACCGCATGTCTGATAACGTTGCTCCATAATGTTCTTTCAGGAAGCAGGTCACGTTTTGAATCATCTGCTGTACTTTTCAACTCGGTTTTTCTAACTCTCATTCAGTCGTCCAATCTGGAGCATTTGCCGACACCATGCCGACACGATACGATAGCTGTTTTCCTGTTGGAGCGTTTCGCATTGATACTATTGATGTTGAAGCCGTTCTGTGTCGTATGACCCGCTGATAAAGGATCAGCAGAGCGGACTAACGTCCAAGTATGGTGCTGATTCGCGTCCGAATCGCTTGTTTGGTGTACGGCTCATTGAGACCACCAAAAATGTCGTCAAATGCTTTCTTCAAATTGAGAATGTCGAAGTCTGCAACCTTCCCACCTATATGCTTCAGCCAATCGTCAAGGTGTTCCCGATCCTTGATTGTTTCCAGGCTGAACCAATAACCATACTGGCGCTTGTTGTGCAGCGAATAGTATCGTGATGTTTGTATATGCCAGTCACCGTACCGTTTTTGCTGCCGTTTCATAAGCCATCCTTCCCATTGTTTTGTGCTGTTGAAGTTGAGATACTTACTTAGTTAATTCGTAAGCCGCTATTTCCTCTGCCTGTACTGGTTTATTGATCTTCTTATACGAATTAACTAATTAAGTAGTTTCTTAGTATAAGAAGTAATGTTTGTTGTATCCACCATAGGAAATAGGCGTCTACGAATTAACTAACTAAGTCGCCACAATACAGCAGGTCTACCGCCAGTAAACATTTTTGAACCTGTAATGAAACCTTTGTCTTTAAGCAGCGTTAAAGCCCGCTTCAACTCGGACGCTAGTATGTTGTTACCCAATTCGTTATGAATCGCAGTTTGAGTCATTCCAGCGCCGCTTGCGTTCGTTATTTTCTCTAGGACTGAATTGATTAGCGTTAGGAGACTCACATCGCGGAATATGTGAAACACGCTCGATTCGCAATAGTGCCAGTAGGCTAATGCAGCCTTCAAATGTTGAACGCGAATGCAAGTGTGTCCTGAATCCTTGTGGTAGGAAGTCCAGGGGTCTAGCAGCGCATAATTGACAGCAAGCCGCATTACTTGAGCTTCGCCGCGTCCTGTGAGTGCGCCAAAGATTCCTTTTGCTTCAGCGGTAAGTTGTGGATACACTTCCAGCCACAACGAATGGGAAGACTCATCCCAAAATAGACGGTCAACAGTCTTGGCGTAATCGAGGGCTTCTTTTACTTTCGACGCGAGAGCTTGCACGTTGAAGAAATCAACATTTCCGCCGTCTGGTAGTTCTTTGGATCGTCTTACGCAAACCCATAGAAATCTGTTTCCGAAACCATTGAATGAATCGACGGCGCTTAACTGCTTTGTCAATTCCTCTTCTGTGATATGTCCAAGGATTGCAATATGAGGATTCGTGCAAACATCTTTATTGTTCTTCGCTAACGTTTGCAGCTTGTCTCCATCCCATGCTGTGCGAACTGTTGAACTGAGGTTGTTGCCATCGCGCCGCATATTGTTCAACGGCTTTGCAAATTCAGTTTCATTGACGAACAGGCGTTTATCGGAAACACCGCCTTTATCGTCAACGCCGCGTGAATCGCGGATGGCTTCAATCAATCCTTCGCCTGAAGACATTCCAGATGGTCTGCGGTTTAGCAAAAATTCATGTTCAAAAAGATCGAAGAAATTCAGAACGTGTTTTCCTGATGTTCCCTTTCGACTTTTTGAAGACTTGCCCACCAGAACGTTAAACAAATTGGCCGTGTGTCTCGCGCCTTCAATATAGAAATGCGGTGAGCTTCCAGCGATACAGCCAAAGACGGTAAGAAATGTTGATAGCAGCGCGTGCGGGTCAGATTCGGTAGCCGGTTCATACAAACGAACAAATTCACCAGGAAGGCCGGTAAACGCATCTGCGCCCATTGGCTCTGGATATGTGTCAAGAAATTCCGACGTAAACTTTTTGGGAAACTCTTTCAGGATGCCGCTTAAATCAACGTTTTCAATTACCGGCAACGGCGCACGCGGCTTCAATAAGCCAGCTTCCCAGCCTGAGCGCATTGTGTTGCTGGCTTCAGTATCACCATCTTGCGCTCGATAGCCTTTGGCGGCTTCCCAAAGCGCATTCCAGGTTGGCTGAGACTCAAGCCAACCGGGTGCAACCATCGTGGCAACAGAGTGCGCGGTTGTGTTCAATGCTCGATTGCGAACACCTGTACCGGCTGGAAGCGCAGCAAACTTCGCGCATTCGTCCCTGAGAGCCTTTGCAGCATATTGCTTTTCGTACTCCGTGGCGGGCTGACGGGGCTGCGAAGACATGGGGAGAACGTCTGCCAGCTTCGGCGCAACGACGCGCCCTAGCAGCCATGCTGGAGCATCCGCGATAGGCGTGTTTGGATCAACAAACTCGTATGCGTTGCCGTTCGGATGAATCGATTCCGGCGCAATGACGTAACCACCATCGCCGCGAACGTCGCAACCCGGAGCAATCTTGGAAGTCGAGCAAGGAATATCAACGCCGGGCGGCATCGCAAAATAGTAGTGAAGCCCATTGCCTGTGCGGACAATTCGCGTGACCGGCATTGTCAAACCTTCAGCGGCCAACGCTGCTAGGGAGTCTCTTCCCATTTGCCCGTCAGCATCCAAAACAAATATGCCGGACGCTCTGCCTGTCGGCATTCCCCAATTGCAGCCGAAGAACTGTGCCCGCCACAATTCAAGCTGGGCAACATCTCGCGTGGCATCATAGAAGCCGTTGGTTGTGAGCGGGCGCTTGCCTTTCAACTCGCACGGAAACAGGGGCACACTGCTCAAGCCGATGGATGCGGTCGCCATTTAGCATCCACTCGCATTCCGGCGATTCGCCTTGCGGGGAGCGGTTTCTTTCGACTCCAGCCAAGCCAACACAGACTCGCGCCGGTACAGAACTTTTTTGCCTAGCTTGATGCGCGGCGGGCCGATCCTCTGGACTTCCATCCGGGCTAGCGTGCGCGTGCTGATGCCAAGCCAGCGGGCGCAGACAGGCGGTTCTCCATAACCGTCAAGCAGGAATGATTCCGTCTGCTCTGTGTCTTTTGCGGACTCTGTTTGCGTTTCCATGTCCAAACAGTGCCACGCGAAACCGGGCATTGGAATGTCCAAAATTTAGAGCACAACCGTTGCGGACAAGTTTTGAAGCGGATTCACAGCGCCTATGCAGCGCCGCGCATTCATGCGAAAGTTGTCCGCTGCGATCACTGCGGACAATTCAAAGAGGCGATCCAGGGCAGACCGACCAATTCCACCGAATGCCGACACAGCGCCGACACAGAACAAAGGCCATCCGAGCGTGATTTTCAGATGGCCTGTAACTTATTGATTTTATTTGAGATATTGGAGCCGACGGTCAGACTTGAACTGACGACCTGCTGATTACGAATCAGCTGCTCTACCAACTGAGCTACGTCGGCGCATTGGATTTGGTATTGGGAGAATACCCAAAACCGGGCGCGTCCACGCCGGTAAACATGTGGGTCTTTTCAATACCAGGAAACCAGATTGAAGACTGCAACAGGACATGTTATTGCCGTCCTGAAGGCGCTGTATGAAGGGTACCATTCGGCGGAGAAAACCCGCAACGGGCGATGGCTTTCTCCGATCGGAACCACACAATGCCATCCTGACTGGGAGCATCTCCGTGCTCTGATTTCGTCGACCGATGTCGATGCTGCAGATCGTAAAACCGATCCAGAACTGCGACAACGCAAATCCCTGCCCGATGCCAAACCTCGGAAGTTCTGGAAACCCGCGCAAATCTCTGCGGAAAATTTCTCTTTGTGCAATGTCCTGAAGTTGCGGCGAGCGATCTTACCGAGCCAACCCCCAGACAATTCTGGCAATGACAACAATCACGGTGCAGCTGACTGCCGTCCACTTCTTCATTTTGATAAGCGACTCTGGCTCAGATGCCTCTGACTCATATTGCGTGCTGCGATGGAATATCATCACTCGTCCTCTGGAATCCACTACACCATCGCCCATAAAAGAGTGGCAGTGACTGCTGTCACAGGGTGTGGTCGGCTGGAGTGCACGTCAATGCACGGACAGTCGGCGAAATCAATCGGCAATTCCACCGTCAGACTTTGAGGAATATTTTCTTTCTGTAGAGAATCGCCACCGGGACAAAACATATGGCGACGATACTGATCGAGTAGGCTAACGACGCCAGATGGTACGACGGAATCCTCGAAAAGTAGTGTGTGAACACATACCAACTCGGGCTGACCGTCTGCGTTCCCGTGTGGACCTCGATCGCGTGCAACGTGGCGGAGAGGAGTTCGGCGAAAACATACGCCGTGATGGCATTCATTCCAAACACAAGCCAGATATAGGTCCAGCCGGTTTTCCAATTTTTAATGTCGACCGCCCAATAGCATATCGAGAGTGCGACCAATGCTATGCCGGCGGCGAACAGCACATACGAGCTGCTCCAGAGGTTCTTGTTGATGGGAAACCAGAGACCCCAAACCTGCCCGAGAATGATGCCGAGAATCCCGGCTCCCAACATTCCCCATGCCTTGATCGAAGGACTGCGTTTGCAACGCAGCCACATCCCTGTCAGCATTCCGAGCAATGTTGTCCCCAGCGCGGGGATGTTGCTCAACAATCCTTCGGGATCGCGCACGCCGCGATACAGCCGACCCGGAAAGATATGTCGATCCATGTAGGCTCCAAGATTGCGCGTGGGATCGAACAAGGGGATATCCCGACCTGGCATGCCAAAACCTGGCACCGGAACCCACCGCAATAGAATCCAGTAGCCGAACAAAGCCAGCACGACCAACACGATTTTGCTGGCAGGGCGCCGATCGAGAAGATACAAAATGCTCGCGATCAGGAAACAGATTGCAATCCGCTGCAGCACTCCATAGATCCGCAGAGTCGCCAGCGGGAAATGCGGAAAGCCGTTGACAAGCAAACCGAGCGCGAACAAGATACAGGCTCGCCGAAATGTGTGGAGAAGAAGAGAAGACTTCGAGGCGCCGCGGCTCAAACGCGATTCAAAGGAAAAAACAATGGTCACGCCGACGAGGAATAAGAAGGTTGGAAATACCAGGTCGGTTGGGGTCCAGCCATTCCATTCGGCATGTTCCAACGCCGGAAATGCGTCAGTGGAATAGCCATTATTTACCAGGATCATGAACGCAATCGTGATTCCGCGCAGCACGTCCACCGAAGCCAGGCGATTTTTGGAAACACGCGGCGTTCTTGACGCGGCGACGGCGGTCGAAGTCTGCTCTTCACGGATTAGCATTCGCTTCAACGTATCACCCGGTTGAAACGATGGTCAATCGTAACTGCTGGTGGGCCACAGCTTCACGGGGCTGCCAGTGGTGTCCTTATACTTGTCGCGCAAGTCTTTGAGTTGCGTAACCAGGTTTTCCGCGATCGACTGGTACGCGGGATGTACTTTGTAGCCCGACCACTCAAAAAGATTCTCCATTTCATCTGGATCTTTTTCCAGGTCGAACAACTCCCACTCATTCACCGTGTAGTAGCTGATCAACTTATAGCGGCGGGTACGAATTCCATAATGCGGCAACACCCAGTGCGGAGGAGCAAATTCGTAATAGTGGTAGTAGAAGGAAGTTTGCCAGTCTGACGGCGCACTTCCCTTCAGAAGCGGCGAGACACTCCGGCCCTGCATATCCCGCGGAACAGGCAGACCCGCCAGGTCGAGAGCCGTGGGAGCATTGTCAATATTCACCACCCAATCCTGACACACGCTGCCCGGCTGCACATGACCCGGATAACGAATCATCCATGGAACTCGAATCGCCTGTTCATACATAAAGCGCTTATCAAACCAGCCGTGATCGCCAAGAAAGAATCCATGGTCCGCCGTATACACAACGATCGTGTTCTCCGCGAGTCCGGACTTGTCCAGGTAGTCCAGAAGCCGGCCCATATTGTCATCCTGAGAGCGCAGCGTGCCCAGGAAATGCTGCATGAATTTCTGATAATTCCACTGTTTGCGCTGGCGCTCCGTCAGGTCTTGCGGCGGATTGAAGTCCGGCATATCCGCAACCCGCATTTTTGCTTCTCTTGCCGGCGATGCGCGCATGGAATAGTCATCGTAAAAGGTGCCCGGCTCTGGAATGCGAATGTTGTCGTACAGGTGTTCGTATTTGTGCGGAGGGTCAAAGGGACGATGATCGCTGAAGAATTGCATCATCATGAAGAATGGCTGCTGGAACTGCTGCATCCCTTCGATCGCGAAATTCGTCATGTTATCGGTGATATAGCCGGGATAACTTTTTTCGTGAACGACGTTGCTGCCTAAGCTTGTGTTTCGCAGATATCCGTTGGGATCGTAGTAAGGGCCGCCGGCTCCCTGCTTATATACAAAATAATCGAATCCGGTCTCGCCTGGGTTCGCTGGGAGATGCCACTTCCCTACCATGCCTGTCTGATATCCATTGCGCTTGAATATTTTTGCGATGGTCTCCTGCGAAGCATCGAAGGTCGGATTCGTCATCCCTGCCGTCGTTTCCCCGGGGTTGGAGATCATTCCATTCAGGTGGTCATATTTTCCCGTAAGCAGAGTAGCCCGACTGGGAGCACACAGCGCATTGGTCACGAAGCTGTTTTCAAACCGCATGCCTTCGTTGGCAATCCGGTCAATGTGCGGAGTCTGTATGAGCGTGCTCCCGTAACAGCTCAATACCTTCAGTGGAATGCCTTCGCCCGTAATCCAAAGAATGTTGGGCCGGGCTGAAGAACGGCTGGCCGGGGGGCCATGGGGGACGCGCACCGGAGAAACAGGTACGTGCGAGTTCGTCTGGCCAGATAGAAACGCCGGCGTCACCGCCGAACCCAAAGCAGCGCCGCCCATTCGTGCCAGGGCTTCTCTGCGAGTGATTGAGTTAGGTTTTTCGCTCATCTCGACTCCTAGGTGCGTGCCAGGTTTTGTGTGCTGCAGCACTGCCCGTCCGGCTATGACCGTTCGTGCAAGTTTGGACGCAGCGTCAGCGATCCATCTTCATTCAACTTCTGCAGGCAGGCCCACTGTACAGGATAGCGAACACCTTTCACTTCGATTTCCGCGAATAACTTTAGCCCTTTCCAATCGACTCCATTGGGAAGAACAAACTGCGCTTGCCTAATTTTTCCCGCCAAAGGATATCCGGGGTCCAGACTGCCGCCAACTTTGACCTTGCCGTCCTCGCTGGCCACCGTCACTCGAAGCGCTCCGGGAACGCCGGCAATTCCGTCGTTGGCAAATCCGATGATCAGGCCTTGATGATCGCCGTCTGTATATTGCCAGATGAAAGAAGGGCGCACACGATATCCAATGGAACGATTGATGTGGTCGATGGCCTTCGGATAGCGATGATAATAATTCAAAATATTTTCCGCGCTGATGTTATGAAAGTTCCACACCGACCAGTAGTTTGCGCCCACGTCGATGACATGCTCGATTTCGCTATCGCTGTAGGAGATGGACTCCTGCGCATATGCCGCGTTTGGAAGATGCCCCGGCAGTGCGATTTCGATAACAGCGCCAACCCACGGAGGTCGATTGCTGATGCTTTCAATCTGCATGTTCTCGATAAAGATTGTGTCGGTACGCAACCAGTTGGCGCTGCGTATAGTGCGATCGACGAGTTCGGAATTTCCCACGCGACTGAAGTCCGGCTGTGTATTGGTTGCAAGCGGTGTCTTTGTCCAGCAAGCCATCTGTACATCCAGCATGTGAATCCAGGTGCGTTCCGCCGTGGCATAATCCGGAAACGGATTGTTCGTATAGGGCCACGTATGCCCCTCGCCCCAGAACCCGTACATGAAGGTGTCCATAAATTCGATTTGCGAATTGCCGTTCAGTTCTGCAGCCAGCAGCTCATTCAGTTCACGATAAGCAGCCTGAAAATTTGGATCATCGTAGCGAGGTTGAAGATGAGCGTTGCGATAGCGAACCTCTGTAGCATCACCCCGCCACTCTCCGGCCAGCTTCACCATGGGAACTTTATCGACGAGAAAATCCGGCAGCACCGGCCCAGCAATGTCGGGATCACTCATCATCACGCGAAAGCCGATGCGCTTTTTGTACTTGGCCGCCATTTCAAAGGTGATCTTCCAGTAATCCGCAAAATCCAAACGCCCCGCTTGTTGCTGCACGTCGCGCCACGGCACGCGGATGTAGAGCTTTTGGCCTAAAGGAAGGCTGGCAAGCGCCTCAATGGCTTGCTCCAGGTTGTCGGACTTGATTTCATCGCGGCCCAGATCGCCTGAGATATAGGTCATGAGACCTTTGCCGAAGTTGGGAACAATTTCATTGGACCGCGTGGTTGCCATCACTACGTCGCTGGTCGGAATCACCACCTCCGGCGCGTACTGAGGAAACGGCCCCTGATTCAGCCGGTCCGTGATTGCGGGCCCAGAACCAAAGTCGTATTTGCCCCAATTATGGGCGGGAACAAATGCACTGGCAGGTCGGGCCGCTGCTCCTCCCGCGATGCCGGCGATCGCTGCCGATTTCAGAAATGTTCTTCGATTCACGGTCGTTGCCTCGCTTTCGATACAATACACTGCGCCCCCACTATACTGATCGGAAGAAATAGAAACAAGTCGGAGCCTTTCTGTAGGTCGGTTCCCCGGAAAACGGCACAGCCTCCAACTTGGCACCTGAGTGCGCAATGTTCACCATCCATGGTCCCGATGCAAGTTCGCAGCAGCGTGAGAGCCACGGGCAGGCAAACTCGGGTTCCCTGCAATGTGCTTGACAAGCGCAGGATTGAAAGCTAAAACGGTTGAGTCCGTAATGAAACGAAATTTTCGCCGCCACTTTTGGACGCAACTTAAAGGAGACGCCCTTGAACCGTCGATGCATGAATTTTGCGATGCTGGTTTTCTGTCTGTCCGTGAGTGTGAGTTTGTACGCCGCAAATCCACCGAATGCTTCTCTGTATGTGTCGACCCAAGGAAGCGATTCCAATCCGGGCACCAAAGAGAAGCCCTTTCTGACGGTGCAGCACGCGGCGGATGTGGCGAAGCCGGGAGACACCATGAACATTCGCGGCGGAAAATATTGCGAGCGGCTCGCCGTCACATCCTCCGGCAATGCGACCCAGGGGTACATAACATTTCGCAGCGAACCGGGGGAGACAGCCGTGTTGGATGGGAGTTGTCTCACTCCCGAGGTCGGCGACAGCCCCATGGTCGTGCTGCGCAACGTGAGCTACGTGAAGATTGAGCATCTTGAGATTGGCAACTATAGGACCGCCGATCCCACTCGCGTTCCCGCGGGCATTCGTGTCTATGGCCACGGTTCCCATATCGAGATTCGCGACAACAATGTCCACAATATTGAGCAGACCTATCCCGGCCGCGAAGGCCCAGGCCACGGCGCCAATGGATTCGGCATTGCCGTCTATGGCACCGACGCCACCAGTCCGATCACAGATCTGATCGTCGACGGAAATGAAGTTCATAACCTACAGACAGGGTCCAGCGAATCCCTGGTATTGAACGGCAACGTGACGAATTTTCGAGTCACGCGGAATCGAGTTCACAACAATAACAACATCGGCATTGACATTATTGGATTTGAGCACACAGCTCCAGATCCCAGCGTGGATCGCGCCCGCGATGGAGTGGTTGCCGAAAATCATGTGTACGACATCACCTCCAGGGGCAATCCCGCGTATGGAAACGATGCCAACTCTGACGGCATTTATGTCGACGGCGGAACGCGCGTGGTGATTGAGCGCAACATTTTGAACAACGTAGATTTCGGAATTGAATTGGCGAGTGAACACTTCCATCGCGATACCAGCCACATTATCGCGCGCAACAATCTGATTTATTCCTGCCACACCGCCGGCATCTCGATTGGCGGTTACGACGAGAAACGCGGAAGCACGCATGACACCGTCATCGTGAACAACACGCTATATAAAAACGACACCTGGCACACCGGCACCGGTGAGATTCAGATGCAGTTCTATCTACGCAATAACATTTTCAAAAACAACATCGTCTATATCGGTGACTCGGATCAGGCGCTGAAAAGTCGATCTGGACGCATGGACCCTAATACGCCGACTGTCACTTTCGATCACAATTTGTATTACTCCCCAAAGGGCCCCAATGGGGTGAAATGGTCTTTGGATGGCAAGGACTACGCGAGCTTCGAAGCGTACGTGAAGGCCACGGGGGACGATAGGGATTCCAAATTCGCGGATCCAAAATTTGTCGATCCCGCCGCGCATAACTTCCATTTGAAAAAGGATTCCCCGGCCATCGGCAGCGGTGCCAATCTCGGCAAGGATATCGTGGGAACCGAGGATCTGGACGGTAACCGAGAAGCACGAAAGGCAAGATCGATCTAGGGTGCTATGAAATGCGTTAGAGGATTCGTCTCGATGTGATCGGGAATACGGGCGGCGCGTTTTGGGACGGTGATGCTTTGTGAACGGGCGACAATGACGAGCCTCACTGCATGCGAGCCGCAGCGTCTCGCAAACCTGCTCGCCATCGCCCGGTCGCCACGGGTTCGAACGCGGCTATGCCTTCGCTAATTCTGCCTCGATAGCTTTCATCAATGCAGGATCATCCGGCGCAGTATTCGGCGCAAACCGAGCGACCACTTCGCCGTGGCGATTGATGACGAACTTTTCGAAATTCCAAAGGATTTCCGGCTCCGGGTTCGGATCGATTCCGTAGCGCTTCAAGTCCTCGCTGAACGGCGCCTCGGAGGTACTGATCGCCTTGGGCTGCGCCGCGATCAGCGCGTTGTAGAGCGGATGTTTTGTTTCACCCACCACGGTAATCTTTTCGAACATGGGAAAGTCGACGCCATAGTTGGTGGTGCAAAAGCTCTGAATGTCGGCGTTGGAACCCGGTT
The DNA here is from genome assembly GCA_049692235.1 of Acidobacteriaceae bacterium. Lineage (GTDB taxonomy): Bacteria > Acidobacteriota > Terriglobia > Terriglobales > Acidobacteriaceae > JAKAAZ01. The sequence goes on from JBAVOQ010000089.1 coordinate 71,467, forward strand.
CCTGACTCTTGAAATCATTGGCGGGAAACCCGACGACGACCAGGCCACGATCGCGGTAGGTTCGATACAACTTCTCGAGACCTTCATACTGCGGTGTCAGTCCGCACTTGGATGCGACGTTAACGGCGAGAAGGACTTTGCCGGCATACTCGCCGAGGGTAGTGGCTTCGCCAGTGATGCGGCGCACAGGGATTTCCTGGATAGGTGTACTCATGGTGCCTCCCAGTTTATAGCAGTCCCACGATAGCGGTTTGCACCCAACATGCTCTCAGGTGATTGGGATCATCGATCCGTGGGCAAAACCGCAGGGATGACCCGGGACGATCGGATTATTTCGCTGTTTGGGGGCCAACCCTCGCTGATATCTCCGCTGCCTTTGCGCTGCGAAACAATCCATAGCGTTTCAGCATCACAAACCACAGAACGACGCCGCCAAGAAAGAGCGCCAGAAACAGCGGAAACACAGACCACTGGGTATGAACGACGAAACGCTCGGGGTGATAGTAGGGCTTCAAATATGCATCTCGAAGCATATCTCGCATGACGCACATGCTAAGGATCACGACGGCGAGGATGCCGGGCACATAATACGCAGCCACGCGGATATTCTCTTTCCGTAAGGCGTCGGACATCATGAATATGGCCACGCTCGCACCGAAAACTCCCACGAGCAGAAGCGCCGTCGCCACCGCATTGTGACCCGTAAACAGCATGAGCATTTCTCGTGGAAGGCTGACCAGGAACCAGACTCCCACGAGAAATTGCGCCATGGTGGCATACATGAAAGCTTTGCCACCAAACTGCAATACCTGCCGAGCATATTCGTGATCCCGCTTCCAATTCGCCAGCGACACAAAGACAAGCAGAAGTCCGCCCACGGCCACGGCGGCGGTGAAGAAGTGCAGGAAACGGGGGATCAATGTCGGCTCCGACAGGTTAAGGGTCCAACCGGAAGGATTGGCAAAATACTTGGCTCCCCAGCGTGATGGCACCAGGCTAAGAGTGATGTTGTTGCTGTACACAAAGCCAATCACAAAGACGAGAATCACGCTGCAAAGCATGACGACGCCGGCTGTGCCCGGGTGTTTCCGGCCGTGGAATGAAACGTAATAGAACCCGTAGTAGGCAATGGTGAGAAGCACCAGGACCAGGAACCACGGCCACGCCATGAGGATGGACGAGGTATAGAAAAATCGCCCATACAGAACCTGCACAAACAAAAGCGGAGCGATCCCGAGGGTGATGGTTGCGGGCAAAAACACGGGCAGCTTTTTGGCGATGTCGAAGAAGACGCGATTTCTGTTCTCTTGCTTTCTTGAACGCCACTTGGACACGAGTGCGAGGACTGCGCCGCCGAGCATGAAGTTCATCGCCAATATGTGAAGAAAGAACGTCACGATAAGAAGGAGCTTGAAAACCCAATAGGGTGCTGGCAGCGGAATGGGATCTAACACTGGAATCAGGTTGGGCTGCATCATGGTCAATTTCCTCCTTGCTTCGCGGCGCCGGTCGTCTCTGCGCTACGCTGCGAGTTCACCCACTGCACCAGCGCAGTACGCTCCTGATCAGTGAGCTTCAGATTCGGCATCAGGGGAAACAGTCCGGGCAAGTCCTTCAGGGCTTCGCGCTCTGCATTAGGATCGTGCGGCAGACCGTTGATCAGCAGCGCACGGGTGACCCCGACATGACACATTGCACAGTTCTCCTGGAAAACGATCTTGCCATCTGTAACCGGGGGACGGTCAGGAGAAACCGGCTGAATGGAGCTGAGGAAGGCAGCCAGCGCAGCCCGTTCCGCGTCGGTGCCTGCGAATGGAGGCATCACGCCGTTGTGCATAAATTGGAGATCGCCAATCATGGCCTGAATCTTGTTCTGATCCCACTGTCGCAACGCAATGTAATGCTTGAGGCCCCGATAGGAGTTGGTTGTGTGGCAACTTTGGCACTCCACACGGAATATTTCGGCGCCGATTGCGATTTGATTCCTGGGTGTAAGTTCGCGATGGTCGATCCATTTCGCGGATTTCAGAACGCCCGCCGCATTCACCTCGTCGATGCTGAATCCGCCGTCGCCCGGTATCTGCGTCACGTACAGAGAATTTGCGTAGAGATAGTTTCCGATGACGAATGGCTTGCGAATCGCTTCACGTACGAACTCGAAGGAACCCATTGCGCCCAGTGCGACCAGCGCGACTAATAGGCTGAAGGTCAGATGCATTCGGGCAGGCCGGACCAGTGTGAGAAGAGTCAGCAACAGCGTTACGGCCAGCAATACAACGGCAAATGTCGCGAAAAATGTACCGGTAGGCATGGGGCCGTGAACGCTCGCCCAGGTTTCCGCGGGAATCTGGCGGATATACCACCATCCCAGTAACGGCAAAACGGCAAGAGAAGGTACGATCCACAGAGCACTCCATCGGACAATGCGAGCTTTCAGCGCGGCGTCCTTCTGCACGCTGGCGGTGATCAGCGCGTAGACTCCCGCAAGCGCCAGAGCGATGGCGAAGCGAAAGAACAGCGATGGAAAATAGGTGGGATTAAAAAAGCCACTCCAAAACTGATGGTTTTGCACCCAGGTGCCGGACGTCAGCATAAAGGAGAGAATGCCGTTGATGATGACCATGCTGGCAAATGCGGCGATGAAATAGATCCATCCGTACCATTCGTGGAGTCCCGGTTCCAGCTTCTCCCATCCGTAGAGGTAGAGCAGCGCGGCAGTGATTTCCACAAAGAAGAATATCCACTCGATTGCCCATCCCCAGACATAGGCATGAATCAGGTTGCTGGTGGCCGTGGGGCTGATCAGACCAATGGTGAACCAGATGCCGACGCCGCTGACCACGCCGAAAACGACAGTCACTAACACGAAAAACCGGGTGTGGGATTTCAGCCATGCGAGCAGAGCAGAATCCTGATTGCGCCTGGCCTTGCGTTCGGTCAACACCAGGAAAAGGCCGCCTCCCACCGCGAAGTGGGAAACAAATACGTGAAGAATTGCCACCACAGCAATCAACAGCCCTGCACCAAAAGCAACGTTCCAAACCGGATAATTCATGCGGCTTCTCCTGTCCAGGCGCTGGAGCCAGACGGAAGCACAACGGCACGATTCCGCCGCACGTGGCTTCGCAGAGTTCTAAACTCTTCATTGATCCTCTCTTCCAGGGCCGATTGCGGTGACAGGAATCACACCAGTTGGTGATCCCGCTTCCCATCCAGTTACGAGAGAGTGGGCAAGCGCGCCGTCTCAGTTTGTTGGTGGACGTGGCGGCTGGAACTGACCCGCGCTACCTAATATATGTAGCGACATCACTGAAGCATGCATCCTGGGGCGCGATGTACCGCGTACTCCGATCTTCCATTTGCGGCTCGGTCACGAAATATCCAATGGAAATCAGATAGTTTTCCTGAACTCAAGCGCCAAATTTGCGCTCGCGTCGACCCTGACGTACAGTTCTTGACGTAAGCACAATCCAATATGCGACGAGCCTTTCATTTTTTGCTGCTACTCTCTTCCGTGTTCGCGTTAATGCCCATTGTTGGTATGGCACAAACAAACGACTCGCCGGCCCAGAACAGTGCGTCGACGGATCAGCCAGGTACCGCCCAGGACCAGGCTGCGCGCTGGAACGAAGCCCAGGCGAATGCCTGGTATGCGAAACAGCCGTGGCCAGTCGGCGCAGATTACATTCCACGAGACGCAATCAATCAATTGGAGATGTGGCAGGCAGCAACATTCAATCCGCAGCAGATCGACCAGGAACTAGGCTGGGCGCAAGCCATCGGCATGAATACCATGCGCGTGTTCCTGCATGATCTGCTGTGGCAGCAGGATCCCGCCGGATTTCAGCAGCGGATCAACACGTTTTTGACGATCGCTAATAAGCACAAGATTCGGCCGGTCTTTGTGCTCTTCGATTCTTGCTGGGAGCCGGAGCCAAAACTCGGGCCGCAGCATCCTCCCATTCCTGGCGTCCATAATTCCGGTTGGGTGCAGGGTCCTGGCATGACGGCACTCGCAGACCCTACGCAGTATCCGCGACTGGAAGCCTACGTGAAAGGCGTGGTCGGCACGTTCGCGAATGATCCGCGCATTCTGGCATGGGACCTGTGGAACGAACCCGACAACGGTGACGACGAGAGTTATGACAAACCTCAAAAGGAAAAAGGAAAGAATGGTTTGGTGGCGGAACTGCTGCCGCAGGTATTTGCGTGGGCACGTTCACAGCATCCCATTCAACCATTGACCAGCGGAGTTTTCTACGGCGACTGGGATGATTTCTCCAAGCTGAAACCGGTGCAGAAGATCCAAATCGGCGAGTCGGACATCCTGTCGTTCCACAATTACAGCTGGCCCGAGGATTTCGAAAAGCACGTTGTGCAGTTGCAAACATACCATCGGCCTATTTTCTGCACGGAGTACATGGCGCGTAGCGTCGGCAGCACTTTCGACACGATTCTTCCGATCGCGATGAAGTATCGCGTCGCGGCGATCAACTGGGGCCTGGTCAATGGCAAGACGCAGACGAATCTGCCATGGGATTCCTGGCAGCGTCCGTATGTGCTGGAAAAGCCGCCGATCTGGTTTCACGACGTTTTCTATCCCGACGGCAAGCCCTATCGCCAACATGAGGTCAACCTGATTCGCCAGCTAACCACCGAAACCAACGGAACCCCTCACTAACCTTCTGCGGTTCAACGCTGCCGGATGCTATAACCAAGACGTATGGTTCGCTTGAAAAGACTGTCTGCCGCGCTTCATTCCTCCGGTTCTGACGCGGATGCGATGCTGATTACCCATCCGATCGATGTGCGATATTTGACCGGATTTACCGGCTCAAATGCAGCCGTAGTATTGCCTTTGCAGCACCCCGGCAAGACGCGGCATACGCAACGTAGCAAGCCGGTACTGTTTACCGACGGCCGTTACATCCAACAGGCCAAGCAGGAAACCAAACATGCGGGCGTAGTGATCGCGCAGGGCCCGATCCTGCGGGAGGCCTGCGCTTCGATGATCGCAGCCGGCGTACGCCACTGCGCGATTGATGGTGAGCACACTACAGTCGCCACATTGGACGCGATGCGTCAGTGGATTCCATCCAAACTGCGGCGAAGCTTCTTCCAACCCGTGCCTCCCTTGAACGCCGAGCTCCGTCAGATCAAGGACGCCGAGGAAATTGGACGACTTCGGGCGGCTGCGCAGTTGGGATGTCGGCTTTTCGAAAATCTGCTGACGCAGATAGAGGCTGGGAAGCGTGAAGTCGAAGTTGCCGCACATCTTGAATTCGCGGCACGTATGGCAGGTGCGGAGGACATGTCGTTCGAGACCATCGTTGCCAGCGGCGCGCGTTCTGCATTACCGCACGGGCACGCGACGGAGCAGCGGATGCCCCGGCGAGGATTTGTCGTGCTCGACTTTGGTGTGTTGCTGCACGGGTACTGTTCCGACATGACACGCACCGTACACCTGGGCCCGGCGACCACTGCCGAGCGCGACGCCTACGAAGCCGTCCTGGAGGCGCAGCTCGCGGCCATTGCTGCCGTCAGGCCTGGCATTGCATGCGGCGAGGTCGACGAAGCCGCGCGCAGCGTTCTTCGACGCGCGAAACTGGCTGATTTCTTTACCCATTCGACCGGTCATGGTGTGGGGATGGAGATTCACGAAGGTCCCCGCATCGCGGTCAAACAGCAACAAACACTGAAACCTGGAATGGTGATTACAATTGAACCCGGCATCTATTTGCCCGGCCGTTTTGGGGTGCGGATTGAGGATATGGTGTTGGTCACTCGAGGCGGTGCAGAAATAATGACCCCGGCGACGAAAGCGTGGATTGAGCTGTAAAGTTTGCGGCTACCATGATTTTGACCTCGCCCGTTGCTATTTTGGAGTCCTGGACGCGACCATGGCTGGCCGAAACCACTATACTTGCAAGGACGCTACAGAATTGTAGGAGTGCCTGTTAAGGAGCACGTGAAACGTATGAATGCAGGACAATTGCAATCGTTGAAAGACCTCATCGAATTTCTCAAACAGCAGGAAGTGGGCGAATTCGAGCTGGAACAGGACGGCCTGAAAGTTCACCTTAGCTTTGCCGGCCAGGGCCGCTCTGCGGGGAATGTGGATCTGAGCCAACTGAGCCATCTGCTGCAGCACGCGCCCGCAGCCCCGACACATGCAGTGGGTGCGCCCGTTCATCTTCCCAACGTAACCGCCGGCGCAGCAGCGGCCCACCATGCACCCGCCGCAAGTGAAGAGGATGGCCTGCATATCATCAAGTCTCCCATTGTCGGGACGTTCTACGAAGCGTCTGCCCCGGGCGCCGAACCCTATACTAAGGTGGGCGACCAGGTGGAATCCGGACAGGTCGTGTGCATTGTGGAAGCGATGAAGCTAATGAATGAAATTGAGTCAGATGTCGGCGGAGAAGTGGTGAAACGCATGGTCGCGAGCGGACAGCCCGTGGAATACGGTCAGCCACTTTTTGCGATTCGCCCGCGCTAAGCTTTGACCGAAAAGCGCGGCTTATGATTCGCAAATCCCCCAGAGTGCAACACCTTCACTGAGTCGAGGTTTATGTTCCGAAAAGTTCTTATCGCCAATCGCGGCGAAATCGCGCTGCGCATCATCAGTGCCTGCAAGGAAATGGGTATTCGCACGGTCGCGATTTACAGCGAGGCCGATCGAAATTCTCTTCATGTGCGCTTTGCCGACGAAGCCATCTGCATTGGTCCACCGCGCTCCGCGGACAGCTACCTGAATGTCCCTGCTGTCATCAGCGCGGCAGAAATCGCCGATGTGGATGCCATCCATCCCGGCTATGGCTTGCTAAGCGAGAACGCGAATTTCGCTGAAGTCTGCCGCGCCTCCAACATCAAATTCATCGGACCGCCGCCGGAAGTCACCCGACTGATGGGAGAAAAAGAAAAAGCGCGGATGACCATGAAGCGAGCGAAAGTTCCGATTCTTCCTGGCTCCGAAGGCGTCATTCAGAGTGAAGAAGAAGCCCTGGATTGGGCGAAGCAGATTGGCTATCCGGTCATTTTGAAGGCTTCCGCGGGCGGCGGCGGCCGCGGGATGCGCGTCGTACGCAGCACCGAAGAGCTGCCGAACTTCTTTCGCGCGGCTCGAACCGAAGCGCAGAACGCGTTTGGCAACGGCGATCTGTACATGGAGAAATTCATCGAGAGGCCACGCCACATTGAATTTCAGGTGCTGGCGGATGAACACGGGAACGTGATGTCGCTGGGGGAGAGAGAGTGTTCCATTCAGAGACGCCACCAGAAGCTGATTGAAGAGTCGCCTTCGCTGCAAGTAACGCCGAAAATGCGCGAGGAAATTGGTTCGACGCTGAAGCGATGCCTGGAAACCATCGGCTACATGAACGCCGGCACGGTTGAATTCTTAATGGATGAAGATGGCAAGCTGTACTTCATCGAAATGAACACGCGAATTCAGGTGGAACATCCGGTCACCGAATTGGTTACAGGCGTGGACCTGGTGAAGGCGCAATTTCGCATCGCTGCCGGCGAAAAGCTCAGCCAGATCATCACGAAACCGATCGAGATGCGCGGTCACGCGATTGAATGCCGCATCAATGCAGAGCACCCTGAAAAATTCACTCCATCGGCAGGAAAGATTACTGTATTTAACCTGCCCGGCGGCAATGGCGTACGTGTCGACACAGCGCAATATGCGGAAGGTGTAGTTCCGCCGTATTACGATTCGCTGATCGCGAAGCTGGTTGTGCACGGGGCAGACCGCGCAGAGGCGGTGGCTCGCATGGAGCGCGCGCTGAGCATGTTTGTCGTGGAAGGAATCCACACCACGATTCCGCTGCATCAGCGCATTTTCGCGGATGAAGACTTCCGGGCGGGCGCATTCGATACCAAGTTTATGGAACGTTTCTTTGAGCGCGAGAAGTCACGCCAGAAAATCCCGCAGTAGCCGACATGCTAGCCCCCCTCTACCCCATCCTGGACATCGACTTGTTGACTGCTCGCTCGCTGGATGTGGCATCGATTGCTGCCGCATGGCAAGCCGCCGGAGTGACGCTGGTCCAGTACCGCAACAAGCAGGGGAGTGCGCGGGAGATGCTACGCGATGCGGCCCGGATCCGCGAGATATTCCCGACAAATGGCGGAGCGCGCCTGATATTCAATGATCGGCCGGACCTGGCTCTGCTCGCTGGCTTCGATGGCGTCCATGTAGGTCAGGGAGATGTATCGGCAGAAGACGCCCGCAGGATTGTCGGCGAGACTCTCTGGGTTGGCGTTTCTACGAATTCCGCCGAACAAGTAATGGAGGCCGATAAAACGAGCTGCGATTACATAGCGTATGGGCCGATCTTCCCGACGGGATCGAAAATCAATCCCGATCCGACGGTTGGGCTTGCCGGACTACGATCCGCGCGTGCCCTTACCGCCAAGCCGCTGATCGCGATCGGCGGAATTACAAGAAAAAATTGCCGCAGAGTGCTCGACGCGGGCGCGGATTCGCTCGCGGTGATTTCAGACTTGTTGCCGGATCATACCAATGGGAACGCGGCTGGCAAAACCGCTCGCCAGATCATCGAGGAATTCCTCGCGGTACTTACCTAAGGTCGTTTTCTGCTAGGAAATCGCTGCTTACGGTACTATCGAGCTACGCAAATGTTGCTGGCAAAACCGACCTTGATTCGGACTGTACAGAGAACACTGGGAGAAACCTCTCAACATGGCAAAACTCGGGGCGATCAAGCCAATGTCCGCGCTTCTTTCGGAAGCGCACAAAGAGGGCGAACACGAACTAAAGCGGGCGCTGGGTCCCCTGAACCTGATCACGCTTGGAATCGGGGCCGTCATTGGCGCAGGCATCTTCGTCCTGACGGGCCAGGCGGCCGCAATTCACGCGGGCCCCGCCGTCACACTCAGTTTCATTGTGGCTGGCATCACTTGCGCATTCGCTGGCCTTTGTTACGCAGAGTTCGCTGCGCTGATTCCCATCGCCGGCTCCGCCTACACCTATGGATACGCAACCCTGGGTGAATTTGTCGCCTGGATGATTGGCTGGGATCTGGTGCTGGAATACGCATTTGGCGCGGCTTCCGTCGGTTCCGGATGGAGTGGATACCTGGTCAGCTTGTTGCAGGACTTCCACATCTACATTCCGCCCCAGCTGACGACAACGCCCGGCGACATTTTGTACTTGTACAAAGATCACTGGCTGCCAATGGGTTCGCTGCCCATGGGCATCAACACGGCGGGAATGCAGCACGTCACGGGGGTCTTCAACCTGGTTGCCTTTCTTGCCATTCTGGTTGTCACCCTGGTACTGGTCGTGGGAATTGAGGAATCGGCCAACCTAAACACGGCCATGGTACTGATCAAATTGGCTGCAGTCGGAGTATTCCTTGTCATCGGAGCTGGATTCCTGTTGCATCACCCTCATCTAGCCAAGATGAACTGGCATCCCTATATCCCTCCTTCGGAAGGTCCGGGCCGTTTTGGAATCGGAGGCATTACAGCTGGGGCCGCCTCCATTTTCTTTGCCTACATCGGGTTTGACGCCGTATCAACCGCGGCGCAGGAAGCGAAGAATCCACAGCGCGATATGCCGATCGGAATTCTGGGCACGTTGGTAATTTGCACGCTGCTCTACATTCTTGTCTCCGCTGTAATGACGGGCATGGTGAGCTATAAAACATTGAACGTGGCCGACCCGATGGCCGTTGCCATCGACGTCACTGGGATTGAATGGGGAAGCATTCTGGTCAAAGTGGGAGCCGTGTTTGGACTCGCCACCGTAATGCTGGTCATGTTGCTGGCGCAAAGCCGGATTTTCTTTTCCATGTCCCGCGATGGACTGCTGTGGAAGTGGGCCGGAAAAATTCATCCACGATTCAGGACCCCATACATTTCAAACATTGTGGTCGGCGTCATTGTGGCCTTCTTGCCTGCGCTGCTGCCGATCGGCAAGCTGGCGGAGCTGGTGAATATGGGCACGCTGCTGGCATTCGCCATCGTCTGCGCCGGTGTATGGATTCTGCGTCGACGCATGCCCGATCTGCCCCGCCCTTTCAAAACTCCATGGGTGCCGTTGGTGCCAATTTGCGGCATCGTGACCGCTCTCTACCTGGTGTGGACGCTTCCCGCATTGACGAAAGAAGTGGTGCTCGCATGGCTGCTGGTCGGCCTGTTGATTTACTTCACCTACAGCGTGAAGCACAGCAAGGTGCAAAAGGCGTTGGGTACGGAACGCAAGTAAGTCGCATGGCACGCCCGTTTCCATCGGTCTAGTTGGGCCAGTCGCTTGCTGGTATGTAGAATTCCTTGCATGACCGACACCGCTTTGACGGCCCCCGCCGCCGAACACGACCGACTGAGCCTCCAGCAAGGAATACGAACAGCGTTGGCTGCCGCTCTGGCCTACTGGGTCACGGGCCAATTACATTTGCCCAGCGGCTATGGGCCGCTATCAGCGCTATCGTAGTCATGCAGTCGGAAGTCGGCGCCACGGTACTGGCCTCACGCGACCGCCTCGCCGGAACTGCCATGGGAGCGGTCGCTCATCGGGCGCTGGTAGGACTACTTATGTCCAGATTGCCTCGTAATACTACGATCGAAGCCGGCGGTATCTCGTACTCAGTTGACTTATCGCCGCGCACAGTCGTTTCCTGAATCGGTCCGTCCGGATCTGCGTAGCCATCGGTATACAACAAGGGAATTTTATCCAGGGTTTCCGGGATGTGCGATGTATCGGCGTGTCGAAACGCCGAATGCCACATATATTGCTCGCGTCCAAACGTAGAAACGGCGATATCTCCAGAGAAATAAGCGGCAGTTTTATCTTGCGAATTATCGAAACTAACCTGGACCTTATGCGCCTGCTCCTGATCGCGATTCACTAACATGACGGACCATTCATGATCTGGGCGCAACACCGAGTACGCCGTAACCATCGTGTGGTGTGCACCGTCGTCATAGGTCCCGACAGTTGGATAGATTGTGTGTTCGCCGCCATCGTGCTGCAGCCACTCAAAATTGATCATGCGGCTGGCAAAATACTGCGACAGCGGCTGCTGGATTTGATAGTCCGCATTCACCGTAAACATTCCAAATGTTCCCGGCGAATTGTTGCACCCGTTTTCCATTTGCAACGGCAGATAGTGGAAGTAGTAGAGACCTTTTCCTCCCGCATTCAAGAAAGAGCCAACATAGTCGGCCAGCCAAATACCACCGAATATGTCCATGTAGGCTTCAGAAGCGGCGGAAGATAGGTTTGATTCTGTGATCAGCATGGGCACATTCGCAGGTAAGCCATCGTTACGCCACGTCTGCATAATGTTGGCGACCAACTGCGGCTCGTCATACAGGCTGCTCCATGCGATTTGGCAAGGACCCAGGGGATAATGCTCAAAGGAAAAGAACGCCAGGTCCTGCAGATGGTCGTGTTGCCGTAAGTAATCTATAAATCGTCCGAGCCACGAAGCCTTACCATCCGCGTTGGGCCAGTACAGGATGTCGCGATTCACACCTTCAAAAGAAGGACCACCGAGCTTTATGTTGGGATCGACGCGGTGAATCGCAATCGCAAATTGAATGTACAAAGCCGCAACATCTTCTGGCGGGATGTACTGTCCATCCGCCTCCTCTCCCATTTCCACATAGGAGATGGGATAGTGACGGGCCTCCAGGTATTTGATTTCAGCCGCCGCATTGTCTGGATTGTCATAGATCAGCGCGATGGGAATAATGGCCGGCAACCCCTGGGTGACGCCGCTGGTGTAGAACAAATCGAATCCCATCTGAGATTCTTTGGTCGTCAACAGATCTTTTGCCGTGTGCCACGAATCTACGGACGATGCCTCGGTGACTGTCTGTTCTTGATCCGCGGTGTGGCGAACTAAGTCATGAAACTTTCCATCCGCGCTCGTGGTTCCAGCGTACAGTTCGTCGATCGCGTATCCAACGCAGTTGCGCGGGTCGGATGAACCGTGCGTATCGCATGTATTGGAAGAGTGCGTCATCACGATACGCAGATATCTGACGGGAACCAGTTCGTCGGAAAGATGAACTGTTGCCACTCCGCCTTTTCCCGAGTTGATTACGCCGTGCGGAAATGTTTGCCAGACTCCGTTGGTCGGAAAGTCGAGTGGATTGTCGTATGGAATGGTTCCAGTCCAATACTGAACCGTGTATTGGACTGCGTAAGGATTCGTCCAGGCAATCTTGATGCTGTCGATCAACCGCACACTGCTTAGGTCCATCATGACCCATTGGGGATGGAGTGCATCGTCTTCACCCGTAAATCGACTGGTGAGGTATGGATTACTTTTCCAGTAGGTTGAGGTATCACCATCTGTCAATCTCGAATAGCCGGTAACTGAACCACCGTCGCGAGTAATTCCGCGATGCGGCAACGCATATCCGAACGAGTGTCGAATAAATCCGGTCGGCTCGCCTGACCCCGTGAAGTATCCCTGCTGATCTTTCGGGTCGCTCCATGTGCCGTCCGGATTCCAGTGCCAGGCCTCGATGGCAAGCTCGGTATTCTGTCGATAGGTCACGGGCTGCCAGCCTGCCGTGAACACTCGATCCAGAACGGTCTTGTTCATCAACTTATCAATGGCTTCGGTTTGAATGCGATCGATACCGGCACCCAGCGTTTGCTTCGGAACGAAGTGGTTGGTCGCGTGGACCGGCGTGATATCTACTTTCACCACTTGTGCCGTCAATGGCAGAGCAGACAGGCAACAACCAACGACCAGCATCCATGCACATTTCAAGTTAGTCACAATATTTCCTCCTCAGCCACGGGCACACGTCCGTGACTGATGTCGGCGTTCTATTTATTACTCTGCGCCCGTGCCGGCGTTAGCCGCGATCTTCGCGCCCAACGTCAGCGTGTTTGTATTCCAGCCGCTGACGATGACGGAGGTTTGATTGGCAGCCGTGTTTTTGGGAAGCTCGGCCGTCAAATCACGATGTTCGCCCGGCATCAATTCCACAAAATCATCGCTCCAGAGCAGAGGAAGAATCGGTTTGCCATCGGCGGTAAAACCTCGGACCTCCACTTGAAACGCCAGCGCATGCGATGGATTTTCAAGATGGACATGGAGGACATGATTCGTAGTTGTGAGATTGGCGCGGATCTGGCTCTTCGGCAGCGTGCGCAGCGCCTGCATATTGGCATAGCTGATCGCAGGCGTATACGTATATTCAGTTTTCGGCCAGTCAAACACGGTAAGTTTGGAGGGAATCCAATAGAAATTCTGGCTGACAATTTTGCCGGATTCGTTCTTCATTTCCAGGCGGACAAAATGTGTGGATTGCTCCGGCAGGAAAATATCGGCCGGAATATCCAGGACGCGCTGCGACCCGTCTGCGGCCAGGTTCACGGTCTTTGTCTGATGGAAAACCGACTTCAGGTCAAGGTCGTAGACATCCGCCTGAACCTTCAGCGACGGCGTCGCAACCGGCAGACTGCTGACCGCATAAATGCTGTGATCGTCGTACGAATACTGCACATGCAGCGGCTCGCAGGCTTTCTTCGTGCCGAAATATCCTCCGCCGGTTTGCAAATAGTAATCGTATAAATGCCAGATGACAGACGGCCACGCATTGTTCAACATCCATTGGATTACTCCGGTGGATGTGTACTTATTCCGCGTGTACGCCTCAAACATGGCGCGCTCGCCATCGTAGGTCATGGTCTGTGCAAGCTTGGAATACGCATCCATCGAGTCGGGCCAGCCGTAGGTGGCGCGCATGGCCGTGTTGAACACGTCGACATTCATAAAGTCGCCGCCACCCGCGTGATAGCCCCAAACTTCTCCAATCGGCCATCGATCTTGTGGAGGTAGAAATTTCACCAGGCTGTCTGGCTGTGGAATGGCTGGGCCGGGACTGGTTTCGGTGTTGAAGGAGAACGCCCCGCCATGCTTGGTGTCGACATACCAATACGAGGGGGAAACATAGTTGTACGGGCCCGACATCTTGACGCCGCTGGGGCCAGTGACTGTTGTCGGCTGGGCGGTAGCCGAGGAGACTGTTGGATTCGGCCATTGCGTATCTTTCTCAACATTCAAATACGACTGCTCGACATCTGCAGGCGGTGGATTGTCGCTGCCGTTCAACCACACCAGCAGAGAAGCGTGATGCCGCAGGCGAAGCATCTGCGACCGTAGAGAGGCGTTCGCCACCTGGTGATTTTCGGGCGTCCAATCTTTCCAGTGTTCCCATTGGTCGCAGCAGCACCAGCCCGCCATCACCAGGATGCCGTTCTCGTCCGTCAGTCGATAGAACTCGTCGCCTTCCAGTTTGGCTTCCTGACGAATCGTATTCAGTCGCATGTCCTTCACCATGCGAATTTGCTGCGGAAGATTTTCGTGATCTTCGCGCATCAGCATGTCCTGCGACCATCCGCCGCCGCGAATCAGAATTGGCTTGCCGTTGACGCGGAATAGCCGCGCACCCTTCGCGGTCAGCTCCGAAGTCGCTTCGCGAATGCCGACGCGAGCCGAGGCCGTATCGGAGGTTTGGCCGCCGACAAGAAAGCGGACGCTCAAGGTTTCCAGAGGATGCGCGCCCATTTCCGCAGGCCACCAGATGGCGGGATGCCTGAGTTTCAACTGCGGGAACTGCTCAGGAGAAAAGCTGACACTTTTCGATTCGCCGGCGGCCAACTCGACTGACTGCTGAAACCGCTGCCCTGCAAAAGTGCCGACCAGGATTCCCTGTACAGGATGATCCGCGGCATTTTGCAGTTCGGCGGTTACGGTGACGTCGGCGGCCTTCAGGCTTGCATCTTCAAAATGCGTGGCGATAAAAGGATATCGAACCGCAACCGGACCGGTCGTGGCCAGGTCGACTGGGCCCCAGAGGCCCATATCCTTATCGGGGGGAGAAGGATTCCAGTCGACCCAGTTGATGCCGAGATCCTGAGGACCGGGAGCAAATGTTTCGACGGCAATGGTCGCTGGCTTGCCGGGAGTGACGGCTTTGGTGATGTCGAGATTGTAGACGCGATAGGCTCCGGCAATTTGTTGATCGTTGGCCACCAACTGACCGTTCACCCAGACGTTGGCCCGATAGTTAATGCCGCCGAAATGCAGCCAGGTAGTTTTGCCGCGTGAAGCAGCCGGGATCTGAACTTGCTTGCGATACCACCAGGCGCAGCGGTAGGGGCTATCCTGCGGCATCGGCATATTGGAAAATACCGCGCCTATTTTGTAATTGCTGCCGGGAAGCTTGCGCATATTCATCCCGTAATAAGGATCGGGGTAGATACCGGCAGCTACCTGGGCCGCAAGAACAGTGGTTGGAACCGTGGCCTTAATCCAACCCTGCGGTTGGTAATCCGCGGAAGACAGCTTAGCTCCGTCCGCCTCGATCTTGCAACCCGATTGAATCTCCCAGCCTTTGCGAAGCGGAATGGTCTTGGCGTCCGGGGCTTTGGTTGCACTTTGCGCGGAACCAGGCAATGCGGGGGTAAGACCCAGAACCGCGATTAGAAATATGGATTGTGCTTCCAGACGAAGTTTCATTGCAAGGAGTCCTCCGGATAGATCTTCTGCCGAATCGAGTGGCCGATGGCTGGGTACGACATTTGCTGCCTGCCAATATAGAATCGTTTGAATATGAGTCTTTTTAAGCATTTCTGGTGACTCTGTCAAGGCTTTTACGCGTTTTCAGCTTTTTTGGGCGAAACTTTGCCCCTGGGGCGGATGGCGGCGGTCGATTCGCGCTGCACGACTTCCGGCGGCAACAGATCGACTCGCCCCTTGCCTTGCGTGACTTCTCCGCCCTGCTGAATTTCGTTGAGGATGCGTTCGACAGCGATCGATCCCATTCGCTCCATAGGCTGCCGTACGGTAGAGAGGCTTGGATTGAAGAGCGCTGCATAAGGAACATCGTCAAAGCCCAAAACGGAGCAGTCTTCCGGAACCCGCCGGCCAAAATTGCGCAAGGCTCGAACCGCGCCAAAGGCGGTGAGATCGTCAAAAGCCATCAGAGCGGTAAAGCCTGGATCTTGCTCCAGCATCGCGCGGATCAGCGATCGACCCTCGTCAAAACTTGAGTTGGACTCCGATGAACCTGTCAGTTCCACAATCCACTTTTTCGGCATTTTCAGTCCAGCCTCGGCGGCAAATCGAAGCACTCCATCCCAACGGCGACTACTATCCCACAAGGGGCGCGGTCCGCGAATAAAAGCAATCTTTCTATGACCCAGTGAATACAGGTGCTGCAGCGCAAGATAGCCACCTTGTTCATTGTTGACCAGGACAGAACCCAGCGGTCCGCTACGCATCTCCGATCCAACCAAAACCGTCGGCACTCGATGTCTCTCCAACTCCGACAGCGTTTCAATGTCGATGAACAACCAATTCGCCACGACAATCAAGCCTTCCACCCGGTATTCCAACAGCATCGCCAGGTAGCGTTCGAATTGCTCGCGCTGGTTATGCGCGTCCACGATGAAGGGCAGAAACTCTGTGGAATGAAGATTTTTTTCGATGCCCTGCAGAATCAGGGTGCAAAAGGGGTCGGAGATATCAAAAATCATTACCCCAATGGTGTGACTGCGCCGTTTGCGCAGCGATCGCCCGAAAGCATCCGGCCGATAATCCAGACGTTTGGCGACCGCGCGAATATGTTCCTTGGTCTTGGCCGCAACATATTTTGAAATGGGGGCTTCGTTCAGAACGATTGAGATCGTTGAGGGAGAAAATCCACTTTCGCGCGCAACATCCGCCAGAGTGGTCCGCGAGAAACTCGTTTTAGTGTCTTTTCGTATCGCCATACATCACATGCATAACCATGGAATATCTTTCCGTGCGCCAATCAGTTCTGCGGTCATTTCTAATTCAGGAATGGGTCAAGCTGACATCGATCCTCCAACGGAGTAATGAAACGATCCGCTTTTCCCCGGCCCAGACAACTCCCCCCGATACTCTACGCTTGAAATCGGTGTCTATAAAATACATCATCTTTCAAACGATTCAATAAGAAAGATTGGAGCCTCTTGCTGGAGCAAAGAATTCCCCCGGTCCCGACGTTGTATCCAGACCCGACTTCGACAAGAAGCCGGCCAACGCCGGCCAGAAAGATTACATGAAACGGTAGCCAGAGGCAATCAAGGCTATGCATAACCACGCCGGGTTATGCGAGCCGGACATGTTCTGAACACCCCGGTTTGACCGCTGTGAAAGAATGCGGATACAAGCGCGGTATCCATTCCCTCCCTGAAGGTCGACCATGCTGGATATTCGACTCAAGATCGTCTGCCTGCTTCTTCTCTTTTGCCTGCCGCTTCGGCGCTCGCAAGCGCAAGGCACCGTGCCCACTTTCACCCGTGCGATTGGCGGAACTTCTTACACGATGGCCGGCCGCGACCCTGCGAACAGCGGAACCACTACCATCCCCACGTTGCTGGTCCCCATCCATCTCACCTTTGAGGGCTTGATGCCCGCGCACATGGATGCGACCGCGGATGTGCCACGCATTCTGAAGTCTCCCATTTTCAGTCGATTCGCGTTTGTCCCCGGCAACAAAACGCAATATGCGGACGGACTGCTGCACGCTACGTTTCCATCGAATGCGCGCGGACATACCTACCTGGGCAAGCCCGAAATCAAGCCTCTGACCATCGCCATCCCTCCCGGCTACGGGTATGTTCTGCGATCGAAGAAAACAGGCACCACGTTTGCTGTAGTTGATGTTGTGTTCCTTGAGAAGCAGATCTTTCAGCAAATTCCGCGGCAGGATGGAAAGCTCGTCATCGCCGTAACGCATAACACTACCTACTACACGGATAGCGACGCGACTGTGTGCTGCTCCTGGGGCATGCACGGCGTCGACGCTGCCACAGGAAACTCTTTCGTACTCGGTTCCTATCTTCACGCCGCGCCGGCCATCGTTGAAGATCAGGATATCCAGCCGCTCACCCAGCAATTGGCGGAATTTTTCAATGATCCGCTGCACGACCCGCAAGCCTATTTCCGCACGCCTGCTGCAGCCGGGAATTTCTTTCCTGCATGGCTGCGTCCCGGCAAAGATCGCGGCTGCGCAGGAGCAGGCATTGGCTCCGATTATTTTCTTCTGGAACCAACCAACACAAATCCTACAAACAGCTTTCCGGTTTCGGCGCCGTTTCCTGCTCCAACTGCAGGATTCACCTATCACCTGGCCAACGTAGCAACCTTGCACTGGTATACGGGAACCGCCGCGGATGCTGCCCATACTTTCAGCTTCCCTGATTCTCATGCACTCTCTGAACCCGCCCGACCATGCCCCAATCGCAAGCTTCGCGCAAACACGAACACTGAACCCGCCGTTGCCCCGATCCCATCGACAGGATCGGCGAACGGTCATGCATTGATCGGATATTGGACTGGCTCCAGGTTCGGCGGCGGCGCAGCGTTCCCTCTGCGTGATGTCTCGCCGCAGTGGGATGTCGTTATTGTCGCCTTCGCTCCACCCGATCCAAACGCGCCTGAGGGCACACTCGCGTTTCATCCACCCGTCGGCATTACGTCCGACCAATTGAAAACGGACATCGCCTATTTGAAGGGTCTCGGGAAAAAGGTGATGCTCTCGTTGGGTGGCGGAGGAAAGTATTTCAAGCTCGACAATCCACAGAGCATCCAAATTTCGTCTCGTCACTCACCAGAATCGTTTCCGAGTACGGTTTCGACGGGATCGACATCGACTTCGAATCGCCTTCAGTGGTCCTGGCGCCGGGAGACACGGATTTTAAACATCCCACCACACCCTCTATCGTGAATTTGATTGCGGGCCTGCGCCAGTTGCACGATCGCTTCGGACCCACGTTCATGATCAGCCTGGTGCCGGAAGGAACACAGATCCCGGGCGGCTATCCCGGTTATGGCGGTCAGTTTGGATCGTATCTTCCGCTCGTCGAAGGATTGCGAGACATTCTCTCCTTCGTTGACGTGCAGGATTACAACACGCCTCCCCTGCAAGGCCTGGATGGGGAAATCTATCAGTCCCACTCGATCAACTATCACGCCGCCATGACTGAGTTGCTGCTTCGCGGCTTCAATGTGGGAGCCAATCCGCGGGAATTTTTCCCAGGGCTGCCCGCGGACAAGGTCGCAGTGGGATTTCTTACTGGTTACACAACGCCCGAGGTTGTCAGCCAGTCGATGAGGTACATCATTACGGGCAAAACCCCTGAAGACGCCACATACAAATTGCATCAACATGGCGGATATCCGGATATGATCGGTGCCATGTTCTGGACGATCGACGCCGATCAGCGTGAGAACTACAGATATTCCAACCTGATTGGCCCGCAACTGCATAGTTATCCAAAAGCAAAATAGCCTCCACTTTACACCAGACCTCGGACTCGACTTGTGCTCACCCCGAAAGGTGTATCATCACGTTTGGACTCTATTCACGCGATTGAATAGACTTCTCCATGAGAGAGGCACATGAAATTGCGTTCACAAGGAAGCATCTTCTCCGAGGGTCAGGCTGCCATGGCGATCGATCAACCCGCAGGTCGTGGAGCGAGCAAAAGTAAGCGAACGATTGCTGGGTTATTTCTGCTCGCGCTGTTTGCCATGGTTCTTGCACCATTGACATCAGCGGCGGTGAACCCTGCGAAGCTTCCTGGTGGAATGTTCTCCACTGCGGGAAATCAAATCGTCGACCAGGCTCACAACCCGGTTCGACTCTCTTGCGTGTATTGGCCTGGATTGAATCATCAGGACGGGCCTTTGGCCGGCCTGAAGGGACCTATAAAGGGCATCCCCGCAAATGTCGAGGCCATTGCTGCGACCGGGTTCAATTGCATCCGCATCGATTTCAACAACATTTCGCTGCATGATTCCGCCACACCGGCATTTCTTTCTGTGCTGGATCAAGTGGTTGCAGCGGCAGCCAAAAATCATCTGCGAGTCATCATCGACGACCACGACAACGAGGGAAATTACGGAAGCAACGTCAATTACACGGATGACTGCGCCGCGCAGCAGTCGAACGGAATCTGGTATGACCTGGGCGGCGCATCCGATGGAACCGACGGTTGCAAAGATCCAGGGCACACCACACAAGCGACGTATCAAAGTGACTGGGTAACGATCGCTTCCCATTATGCCCACAACAATACCGTCATCGGATACGATCTGTGGAACGAGCCGGTGGCTCGAAAAGGCGGATCGGTTTGGGGCGGCGGCTCAAATCGCGATATCCATCGAATGTATGAAACCGTAGGATCAGCCATTCTTTCCCGAGATGCCGAGAAGTTGATTTTCGCTGAGTGCCCACTGGGTATTTACACTCCGACCACACTATTTGACGGCGCCACCCATGGAACCGCTCCCTGGGGCGATTGCACCGGAGCGAAAACTCTCCCAGTGGTATTCACCGTGAATGGACAGGCCATCAAGAACAAGGTCGTGTATGACGTTCACCTATATCCAAATTCCATCGGCGATATCTCCAAGGTCTACGGCGGATCCAGCAGCAGTCCCAGCGCCATCCACGCGATGAACTACTCCTTCGGATTTCTGGAATCACAAAACATCGCGCCTGTCTGGGACGGCGAGAGTGGGACAGGGTTCAGGGAGAATCCGGACGACGAAAACTGGGCCATAATGCTCGACAAATATCTGAACGGACAACTCGGATCGCAAGGTGGGCCGACATTTTCTGGGAATCAACAGGGCATGGGCATCGCCTGGATGTCGTGGACCATACCCTATTCAGGGCCGGGTAGCGACAATCTTGGAATCATCAATAAAGACGGATCGCGGATTGCCGAACAGGTCAACATCGTCGAACCGCTGCTGTTCTATCCCAAAGAAGAAAGCAAAGGGAGCCGTCAAAACGGCTCCCCTCAACATTGACCGACAGTCAATGATTGATTGTTACAAATTGTGGGTTTGCCCATAAGCCTGAAGTTGTGTCCTCATTTCTTCAACAACTTACCGGACACGTGTCCCCATAAGGTTGAGGCAAATGACCCTCATAACCTTGAAGTTCCGCGTGGTTTTTACCCATAAGAATAAAGTTCCACCAATCGGCTGGACACTCAGAAGCGAGTGACTTCGTAAGTGATTGACAACAGAATAGATGCTGACCATACGCTCGGAGCCGAAATTTTCAAGCAAGCTCACGCCTCGTCGTGCCGGGCGTCAAGCAGGGGCTCGAGCAAAGTAAGTCCGCGACGGCTCGAACGCGGGGCTATTAAGCCGATGCACTAATCGAGATCCGCCTTTTCATGAGTGCCACGGGGAATCAATCCTGTTAAACGTGAGCGCCTTGTTTTTTCATGATGACTAAATTAGACGCGTGATGACATGAACGGGTCAATCGTTTTTTAGACTACATCGTCCGCATGGGGATGGATTCCGAAAAAGACTGTGAAACCTACGGTGTAGGCCTACCCTCAATCCGAGTTCACTTCAATGGAAGAGGCGCACATATCCGGCCGCAGCGTGCGTATTGTCGACGGACTCAGGTAGTGACCTTGCCCGCGTAAAACGTATCCCTTAGCGAGCTGCTGTAATAGCGAAAGGGACGGGCAGATGAGGAACGGTAAACGAGGCAGGTACACGCTTGAGTTCAAGGAGGAAGCGGTGCGACTGGT
>JBAVOQ010000090.1:0-2560 GCA_049692235.1 Acidobacteriaceae bacterium
TTTGAGAACGTAGGACAAAGCACATGGGCCGCAGTAATTGTTGCGCCCATACGGGATTGTGAAGGTCTCGGCTTCTTCCAAGAGTGTCATTGTCTGCCGCGGCGTTCCGCGGCGCTCTTTCGGTCAAGCTCCATGCAGCGAAGGATCTGCTTCCTGGTTGCTTTTCGGGACGCCCAAAGCCGCGTTAATTTGCCGTGTTTTTTCTGTTCGCTCAATGTCATAACAACCTTCCTCGCAGGGATCAGGCATGGCAGGCAGGCATCGAGCATGGAGGTGCCTATTTGCCTGTCTGCCACGTTGTACGGTGCGCAAGGGGAGGTACGCGCGCCGGGTTCGCTGCTTTATCGGAAGTGAAGATGAGAGCAGTTGAGGTCGAAAGTTTTAGATGGATCGAACGCTTGTCACCGCAATTCCATCGACGGTGAAGCGGGAGAGCAGATTTCCATAAGTCGCTGCTGCAAGCGGCGCTTGTAGAGTGTCTGCTTGTAGACCCGCAGTCCGATCTTGATGGACATCAGGGCGAACAGAAAAGCCAGAACAAGGATGAAATACGTCATGATGAAACCTCCGGGAATTTCTTCTGAAAGTGTCGGCACTGAATGGAGAGGCCCAGTGCCGGAAGCCGAAAGACGGGACCGCCTCCGTGATCGGAGCCGGGGTATGGTGGGATGGATTGCGAAGGAGTGTGATGCGGGGGGTATGGAAGATCAAACCGAGCGAGTACTGTTATCAGACCTACACTCGCTTGCGATAGCAGTAACTATCCTGTTTACAAACAACTAAATATCAGTATGTCCGATAACATATATTCTGTAACAAGATTTGTAGACGCTCATTAGAAATGTCATGTCCCCGCCCATTAGAAATGTCAGGTTCTAAGGATGGGCTGGATTTCTATGAGCGAACGCGATCTGAGACGGATCGAAGTGTTGAGTGAGGTGCGGACCGGGCGCCGCACTGTGGCTGCGGCAGCAGCGGTACTTGCGGTCAGCGAGCGTCAGGCGTATCGGTTGCTGGCTCGGTACGAGCGTGATGGCGGGAGCGGGCTGATCCACAAGGCCCGAGGCCGCACGTCGAACCGGAGTAGGAACGAAGGCGTTCGGAAGTACGCGGTCGAGTTGGTCAAGACCAGGTACGCTGACTTCGGTCCAACGCTCGCGACCGAGGTCCTGCTGGACAAGCATGAGCTTCGAGTAGGCCGGGAGACGCTGCGACGCTGGATGATAGCGGAGGGTCTATGGCTGTCGCGTACGCAGCGACGAACCTTCCACCAGCCTCGACTGCGGCGTGAGAGCTACGGCGAACTGATCCAGATCGACGGCAGCGATCATCGCTGGTTCGAGCAGCGCGGCGAGCCCTGCCACGCTGCTGGTCTTCATCGACGACGCCACGAGCAAGCTGATGCAGCTGCGCTTCGTTGCCAGCGAGAGTACAGCATCCTATTTCGAAGCGCTGGACTGCTATCTGAAGACCCATGGCTGCCCTACCGCCTTCTACTCCGACAAGCACACCGTGTTTCGCGTGAGCAAGACAGATGCGAAGGGCGGCTCGGGCATGACGCAGTTCGGCCGTGCGCTGGCCGAGCTGAACATCGAAATCCTGTGCGCGAACTCCAGCCAAGCCAAGCAGCCCGTGGTGCAAGTAGCCAAATTCCAGATCAGCCGAGATCGCGATCAGACGGAGCGGTAGTTGCCGAAAAAGGCGAGAATCGGGACGTTGCTGGATTCTGCCGCGCGGTTGCAGCGATGGCGGCATGTGAGCCACTCAAAAAGGCGCAAAATGAGACTTGCAACGCGGCCCTTCAGCCCTCGCGGCGTTCCCGCTCCCAGCATTTTCCGCAGCACCAGGCCAAGGTTGAATGCGCCGACGTGGATCAGCAGACGCTTCAAAATATTGTCCCGTCCACGCAAGGTGCAACGCCGCATTCCACCCGTCTCGTAGCAGTGAGCAAAGCTGCGTTCGACGTATTCGCCACGTCTTCGCAGTAACTGTTTGCCGTAGTCTCCAACGACTCTGTCGCGATTGGCCTCGACCGCCTGCTGCTCAGCCTGCTTGCCTTTCCAGTTACGCTGGCCAGTTTTCTTTCTTTCTGGAATGTAACTCCGTACTTCGCTCTCTCCGACCCACTGGATAGCAGCTCCACTGTGATAACCCTTGTCTGTTACCAACTCTTCGATACCATTTATGTTGACCTGTGGCTCTTCTTCAGGATGTAACTCGGCCTCGCGCCCAACTAACTCAGCAACTGCCGCCTCGGCCAGCGTTTCATGCACGGTTGTCGTATCGCCCAGGTCGGCCGCTTGTAACGTGACCGCGACCACCGCGCCCGAGTCCATGTCCACTGCGTGCTCGGCCTTGTGGGCCAGATGTGTGCTGCCGTCCTTCATCTTCGCAACTCGCGCGTCCTCATCGATCGGACTCTTCCACTCCTGGTTCGAGGTGCGCTTCTTGCGCTTGCGATCCAGCCGCGCCAAGTCTTCGCGCGTAGGAGTTTCCATGCCCGACGCCTGGGCCAGTCCGGTGAGAAACTCGTTGTAACTCGCGCCCGTGTCGCGCCGCA
>JBAVOQ010000091.1:0-27285 GCA_049692235.1 Acidobacteriaceae bacterium
ACCAGTCGCACCGCTTCCTCCTTGAACTCAAGCGTGTACCTGCCTCGTTTACCGTTCCTCATCTGCCCGTCCCTTTCGCTATTACAGCAGCTCGCTAAGGGATACGTTTTACGCGGGCAAGGTCACATCTCGACAATGGAGTTCCGCCACATCGGACAAGATTCAGGATCTGCTGCGATCCACGGTGAAGAGGATTGTCGTTCATAACGAGCAAATGGAAATCGAGATCAGCAAATCGGCCCTGCGGCAAAGTACCCTGAACTTACCCGAAGATGCAACGGCGTCAAACGACGATCCGCAAGATCTGATTGAGATTGAAGTAGCCGCCGAGTTGAAGCGATGCGGCGGAGAGATGCGTCTGGTCCTGCCTCCCGATTCTCCGGGTGCCAGTCCCACCCAGTTCCCTCTCTGATTCGCGCGATGGCGAGAGCGCACGATTGGGTCGATCGCGTCTTGCGAGGCGAAGCCGTCAGCCAGCGATCCATTGCCAAGGAGATAGGACTCGACGAGCGCTACGTCAGCCGAATCATTCCACTCGCCTTTATCGCTCCAGATCTCACGGAAGCGATTCTCGAAGGAAAGCAGGCCGCCCATCTGTCGCTCGACGGACTTCTAGAAAATGATGTCTCGATCGACTGGAATTTGCAGCGGGCGCAACTGGGAGGCCGGTGAGCCGGGCTTGCCAGCGAGTGTTCGCGAGTTGCCGCGAAGAACTTGGGGCCGTCAGAGATGATCTGCCAGCGTTTGTAGGCAGCTCTAACAGCAATTGTGCACAAAGATGGGCATTGCGATCCGATCAAGAATGCAACGGAAATTGGTAGGACATCGCCCAATGCGGCCTGGAGAGCTATCGGATGGTGACAATTTGGAACCCATCGCCGCGCTGTAAGACAGTAGAAGGAAGAGAGAGAAGTAAGCGCAGTGGCTCTCCATATCTGGTTAGGTCGTCCGTCGAGAGCCTGTCGGTTTGTTTCACAAAGACCAGACGACTGGCTGCGCCCGGTGACACCATTGCCTGCAGAGTACTCAGGTCGACAGATTCAAGATCGACAATCTGAGTTTCCGGGTTGGCGTACATCTGGATAACCAGAGGTTCCTTTGTGACTATAAAGTCAGATTGTGGGCCATGATGCGAGACTAAACGCACCGCACTGAGGGCCAGTTCAAGCCTGCTAATCGTCGCATCCTCCAGTTCATAACCCCTTAATCTAACGGTAGCGATGAAACTGATGATCAAAAGAACCGACGTGCTACGCCTTTGACAATGGCTGCGCTCTCCATGTAGCCTTCTCGCGGTCGCAGAATCCCGCCATCATCCGTTCGGAACGTTCCCCCCCCAAGCACTTGAATTGATCTCGACCGCGCTCACGGGATTTCACCCGAACTCCCCATTCGGACATGATTTGGAGAACGACATGTCCGCTTCATCGCTGTTGGTGCGTCAGAACATCGCCCGCGTTTCCACGCTTCTCTGCCTTTGCGTTCTCTTCTCCGCGCCCGCGCTGCACGCGCAGGTCGTGCGGTCCGCCGCAGTTGTTCCGTTGGGCAGCGGTTTCGTGGCCCCCAGTGCCATGGCGGTGGACGCGAGCGGCGATGTCTTTGTCGCGGATAACAACAATGTCTATGAGATCGTGGCCGTCAACGGCGTGGTCTCCTCCACCTCGACCGTGAACACGGTGGGCAGCGGTTTCTCTAATCCTTGGGGAGTGGCCGTGGATTCGAGCGGCGATGTCTTTGTCGCGGATTTCGGCAATGTTGCAGTCTATGAGATCGTTGCGGGCACCAACGGCAACGCAGCGGGCACCGTCTCGTCCACGTCGACGGTGAACACGGTGGGCAGCGGCTTCCATGCGCCCACGGCCGTGGCGGTGGACAGCGCCGGGAATGTCTTTGTCGCGGATTACGGCGTCGCGGTCAGTGCAGTCGATTGGATCGTGGAGGGCACGAACGGCAATGCTGCGGGCATGGTTTCCTCCACCTCGACGGTGACCGCAGTGGGCAGCGGTTTCTCTAATCCCCTGGGCGTTGCCGTGGATCGCATCGGCAACGTCTTTGTCGCGGACACCGGCAACAGCGCGGTCAAGGAGATCGTGGCGATCAACACCGGAAAACAGAGTGGACAAAGGCAGGTCTCTTCCACGTCGCCGGTGAACACGGTGGGCAGCGGTTTCATCAATCCCACAGGCGTGGCGGTTGACGGCAGCGGAAATGTTTTCGTCTCGGATTTAAGCAACAGCGCGGTGTATGACATCGTGGCGGGCACGAACGGCGATGCTGCGGGTATCGTTTCGTCCGCCTCGACGGTGAACACGATGGCCGGCGGTTTCTCGGCTCCGCACGGCGTGGCTGTAGATGGGAACGGAGATGTCTTCGTCGCGGACTCCGGCAACGCCGCGGCCAAGGAGATCGAGACGGGTGCATTGACGTTCCCCGCCACGGCAGTCAACAGCCCGAGCGCTTCGATTGCAACGTACTTCACCTTCCCGAACGGGGGAATACTGGCCGCGACCCCTTACGTGGTGCTGACCCAGGGAGCGCCGGGAAAGGATTTCCAGGTCTCCGGCTCGCAGCTTGCCAACGCCTGCGTTACTGGTCAAACCTACAACGCTGGCGACGTTTGTACGGTCAACCTGACCTTTACCCCAACCCTGCCGTACCAGCGCATCGGGGCGGTTCAGGTGCAGTTTCAGGCCAGCCTAAGGTCGCAAGAGCAGATCGCAACCCTCAATCTGCGCGGCGTGGGGACTGGCCCGCAGGTGGTCTTTCCCAGCAACTCGGCGGTGGCTATGCTGGCCGGCAGTTTCAACCTTCCCAGGGGCGTGGCGGTGGACGGCAACGGCGATGTCTTTGCCGCGGATGCCAGCGGCGCGGTGTATGAGGTCGTGGCGGTGAATGGAACCGTCTCGTCCAGCTCGACGGTGAACACGGTCGGCAGCGGTTTCTCTTCTCCCAGTAACGTGGCGGTGGACTCGAGCGGCGATGTCTTCGTCGCGGATTATGGAAATAACGCGGTCTATGAAATCGTGGCCGGCACAAGTGGCAATGCCGCGGGCGCGGTTTCCTCCACCTCGCAGGTGATTCAGGTGGGCAGCGGTTTCTTGCATCTCTTTGGCGTGGCGGTGGACTCGAGCGGCGATGTCTTTGTCGCGGATGCCGGCAACGGCGCGGTCAAGGAAGTCGTGGCGGGCACCAATGGCAATGCACCGGGTGCCGTCTCCTCCGCCTCGGCGGTGAATGCGGTGGGCAGCGGTTTCTCTGGACCCAAAGGCGTGGCGGTGGACGGCAGCGGCGACGTCTTTGTCTCGGACGGAAATGCGGTGTATGAAATCGTGGCGGGCACGAACGGCAATACACCGGGTACCGTATCCTCCACCTCGACGGTGAACGCGGTTGGCAGCGGTTTCTCTCAACCAGAAGGCGTGGCAGTGGACGGCAGGGGCAACGTCTTTGTCGCGGATGTCGACAACAATGCAGTCAAGGAGATCGTGGTGGGCACCAATGGAAGGGCCCTCTCTTCCTCATCAACGGTGAACACGCTGGGCAGCGGTTTCTCCGGTCCCATAGGCGTGGCTGTAGATGGGAACGGAGATGTCTTCGTCGCGGACTACAACAACGTAGCGGTCAAGGAGATCGACCTCAGCGACCCGCCCACGCTCACCTTCGCTTCCACTCCTATAGGTTCCACCAGCTCCGACAGTCCGCAGTCCGTGGTGTTACTGAACGCCGGCAACCAGACGCTCTCTGCCTTCGCGCCCGGCCTTTCCATCGGAACCAATTTCGCGCAGGGCGTCGAGGGCAGGCTTCCGATACCCTGCAGGGCAGCCTTCACGCTCCCCGCCGGGGAGGATTGCGAGCTGAGCCTCAGCTTTACGCCAACGGTCCTTGGCCCGATCCAGAGCACAGCCGTCTTTACCGACAATGCGCTGAACGCCCCGTCCTCGGCCCCGGCGATGCAGACCATCACGCTCAACGGCACAGGCATGGCCGCTGCGCCGGACATCACCTTTACCACGGCGGCGAGCTATGCCTATGGTCAAAGCTTCCAGGCTGCGGCTACGTCCAACTCCTCGAGTGCCATCACGTTTTCGCTGGCAAGCGGTCCGGCCAGCGTGACGAACTCGGGCATGGTCACTGTCACCGGCGTGGGTCCTGTGGTCATCCAGGCGAACCAAACAGCGGAAGGCAATTACACGAACGGGACTCAAACCGCCGCGTTCAGTGCCGTCCAGGCCGGGAGCACCACCGCCTTGTCTGGCGCGGTGAACACGCCTCCCGGCAATACGGCGTCCCTCGTCGCAACGGTCAGTCCCCAATACACCGGCACGCCCACGGGTGCGGTGACGTTCTATGACGGGGCCACCGCTCTGGCCACAGTCCCGCTGGCGAGTGGAAGCGCCAGCTTTACAACCAACGCGCTCAGCGGATTGCAGAGCTTCACGGCCGTGTACAACGGGGACGCCAATTTCACCGCTTCCCCTGCTTCAAACAGCGTTTCTCTCACATTGTCCGTAACTGCAGGGACCCAGACGATCCAGGTCCTTATACCCGCTCCCGCAACGGCCACGAACAAGGGCAGATTCACGGTCGCGGCGTCGGCCAGTTCCGGACTGCCGATTACCTACAGCAGCGCAGGGGTGTGTTTCAACGATGGCGCGACGTACACGATGACATCGGCCACAACCGGCAAGGCTTGCTACGTAAAGATGAGCCAGGCAGGAAACAGCAACTACCAGGCTGCGCCTACCGTCCTTGAGACCACGACAGTCGCGGCACCGGTGACTCCGGCCGTAAGCGTAAGCGTTCCCTCCACGGCAACGTACGAATCCACCTACGCAGTGGGCGCCACCACCAATGCCAGTACAACTCCCACGTTTACCGTAGCGCCCGCCACCGTATGCACGATTTCCGGAGCGACCGTTACGATGATCAAGGGAACGGGGACATGCGTCGTAACCGCGAAGTGGCCAGCAGACGACGTGTATGCAGCAGCGACTGCTATCGGCAAAACGACGGCGGCGAAGGCGACCGCCGCCGTCACGTGGGCAACCCCGGCTCCGATCACGTACGGAACGGCCCTGAGCGCAACCCAACTGGATGCGACCAGCGCTATTCCGGGTACCTTTGTGTACACGCCAGCCAGCGGCAAGGTGCTCACCGCCGGTACACAGGCGCTGTCGGTGAAGTTCACGCCGACCGCGACGGCGGACTACGCAACAGCGACGGGCACGGTGGAGTTGGTGGTCACTCCAGCTAGCACAACAAGCAGCATCACCACTGTCACTCCCAGCCCTTCGAAGGTTGGGCAATTGGTCGCGGTGTACTTCAACGTTTCGCCCGGCAAGCCGACGGGCAGTGTGACTGTAAGCGCAAGCAGCGGAGAAACCTGCTCGGGAACCGTGACGTCGGGGATCGGCCACTGCAAGCTGGGGCTTGGGACCGCCGGTTCCATCACCCTGACGGCGTCCTATGGAGGCGACGCCAACTACAGTTCAAGCGTGTCGGCTGGATTCACACAAACGGTGAACTGAATAGCAACGGCGTTGCCGAGTGTGGCGTCGGTTGTATTCAGAGTTTCCGTCTCGGCGGAGACGTTCACCGTCTGCGTGACTGCGCCGAGCGTCATCTTGAAATCGATGGTTGCCGGTTTGCTGACTAGCAGATTGCCCTTGCTGTTCTTGCAGTTCACAAGAAGGAAGGCTCCGCTGACGCCGCTGATCGTAGTGCGGCCGCGCTTCTGGACACTGGCCTTAGGGCAGTTTTCAGGAAACTGGTTCTGGATCATCTCCAATTCCTTGTTGGCGGTGGGCGTCGTCGCTGCATCGCCGTGAATTACTCCCATGCTGATCGAGGCGAAATACTTCTCATTTGTAAAGGAGATCAGTGGGTTTCCTGGGGTCCGCTGGACTTGCCAATTGGCCGGGACCATGACGGTGAATGCTCCAGCCGGGTCTGTGTAGAGGTTTTGCGCCTGTAGCAATGGGGCTACGCTGCATAAGCAGCAAAGCAGCGCGAAAACCAGAATAGACGCTAAACGACGGATGCTGATGCGCTGCCGATGAGAGGCGCGCCGGCAAGCAAGAGGAATCGGGATGAAGTCGGAATTGAGTGCTTGCATATGAGAAAAATCCCCTGCCTTGTACGCGTCATCCCGAAGAAAAATGCGTCACCAGCGAAGGTGCCGGATTTCCCATGATTTCTGCGCCTGAACCGCACGGGATCGTGATAGACTCGCGTCGAGTTCCCCCCTAAATTGAAAGCCAACGCTGAAGCTGTTACTCGGTTTAGGCGACATGGTTATGCAGGGACCCATCCTTCCGGAAATCTCGAACGTCCAACCGGCCATCCACTTTTCTGGGGCAGCTTGGCATGTGTCTTTTCATCCACGCGCCAGCCGTGATGGGTATGGGCGTCGATTGCCTGCGCGATGGACATGGTCTGTCCCGTTCCGACAGCTTTCCAGAAATGAACCCTTGGATCGTCTAAGTGCTTCCGAAGGGATATAGATCGTTGACGGACCCTGGCCAAATCACGGTGCTTCTCCACGAATGGAGCGAAGGCAAGCCTGCTGCCATGGATCATCTGTTTGAATTGATCTATCCGCAGCTACGGCGCATCGCCGGGGTTCTCTTTCACGGAGAGCGCCCTGAAAACGTGCTGCAGCCAACCAGCGTGGTGAATGAGTTATTCCTGAAGCTCATACGCCAGCGCAGCTTGAGGTTTGAAGACCGCGAACACTTCTACAGCCTTTCAGCGCGCATCATGCGCCGCATTCTGGTAGACCATGCACGATCCGAGGGAAGGCAAAAGCGAAACGGCGGAATCCCCGATCCCCTGCATGATGAGCTCGCCTGATGTCGCCGGCGACGGCTCTTTCCGTAACCTTTTCAAAACACCACACACAAGTCTTGAGCCCTTCAGGGCTTCACTCGCGGCGAGAATTCTCGTTGAATCAGCGGGTTTAATGTGCGTCTTTTTGCCATAGGGCACATTGAACACACCGTCGAGATTCTGACGAAAAATGCCGTTGAATGAAAGGGTGGTCAGGAACAAAAGACGAGCCGCCCGCTCGACACGACCTGTGGGTTGCCGATCTCGGACTTTATAGTACCCAGCCTCGCTATTGCGAAATTTGCGAAGGACGCATAAGACTGAGTGCGGATCGTCTCTCACTTGACGGTAGCAATTGATCAACTCTTTATTGATATCAGAGAGCGTGGACTTTTCTGGCCGAAACGCAAAAAAAACGGCTGCCCCACCAAGGAATGGTTCGTAGTAGCGTTGTGAGGTCAAAGGAAACGTCGCTAGGAGTTCACCAACCAGCCAGCGTTTACCGCCTGCCCATTTGAGAAGGGGCAGCAACGGCTCTGGCTTAGCAGGTGGAGTTCCCGGCAATTGTCCAACAGCATTCAGCTTCCCAGGATCATTCAAAGGCACGATAGGAACCTGTTTACCATGATGAGCTTCGAAGAGGGAAGTACCCGCTTGCGCTGACTCTTGACGTAAATGTATCCCAACTAGGGACCCCGAGCCCAAAATAGAGTATTGGTGTGTCCTATAGCATCAAGACGTTCTGGTCAAATTTTCAGAGAACGAGAACTCTCGCACCAACAGATTTGCAGCCGAAAGTTCTACGCAGAGATTCTCTCTCGAGCACAGGGCACCCGCAGATCGCCCGCATAAACCGCGGTTCTTGCATTTTGGAGGATCGGGTGGGGGGAGGGACCAGGCTGCGTGGCGGGCGGGCAGTCATTCGAACTCTCCATAGAACATTTTCTCCACTGATAGTTCGAATCTCGATCTCCTGTCGATTCTGATTCGAACTCTCAGTGGAGCTTTCGAGAAAAAGCCCGTTCCGTTCGATTTTCTCTTGATCGACAGACGGGCATGCATTTTGAGCATTCTTAAGCTCTAAAGAGATTCTCTAGAGAAAGAAAAACGCCCGATTTATCGGCCAAACCGGGCGTTTTATATCTTATTAAGTTGTTTATTATGAATAGTTTAGACTGTCTGGCGGAGAGAGAGGGATTCGAAAATACGGTCTCGTCCAGATCCAATAGAATCAACCCGATAATCGATCCTAACCGCTAAACACGCGGGCTTCGTGAGTTGTCTCACTCAATCACTTTAACCCACTTTAAGCCGTAGTGAGCCAGAAAAATGGGAAAAAGTGTAGCCGAGTGTAGCCAATCAATTCGAGGCAGGGTAACTCCGTTTTCGCTGGGTCGGAATTCAGAGATTCGGCGTCCCCCAATGGAAAAAGCGTCCTGTCAAGGGGGGCACTTTTGCATAATTATGTTGCTTCCCTAACGGATCACCTCTTGCTTATCCGGTTGCTTCAGCTAGCCACAACATCTTGTGGTTGATATACGATGTGCAATTTGGTCATATCCTTCGCGCCGCGTATCTGCTCGTAGGGTACGGGTTTGCGTCCGGCTCCGAGGCCCAACAGGGTTTGAAACGCAGCCATGGGTGTCTGGCGACGATTGTGGCGAAAGACGAACTCATCAAGATAAACCTGCAGTTGATCGCGGCTCACGCCATGATAGGTTCCAATCAGCCATTGTTGTAGATTGCCAATGGCCCGATCCGCTAATGGCACCGCCGATTTCGCGCCCTTGCGAAGGTCGCTTTGCAGGGGCTGGGTGCGTGGAAGATGTCGGAAGCCAGCTTGTTCAAGGCCGGTGAAGCTCTTGAGTCCATCGGTGTAGATCGTTGAACCGGGAGCCACATTCTGCTGGATGAACGCCCTCAGGATGACGCCCTTGAAATCTGGAATGACCGCCATCCGCACACGTCCTGAGGCCTTTCCCCGCTTCTCCACGGCAACGATCACGAGGGCCGCGTTCCGGCCTTTCAGTTGACGACTGCCCCGCAGACCGGCCTGGGGGCCTCCAATCCAAGTCTCGTCAACCTCTACTTCACCCCACAGCGGCTCCCGTGTTGCATTCACCATGGCCCGCCGGAATTTGTGGAGCATCATCCAGGCAGTCTCGTAACGGGACAGCGCCAGTTGACGCTGCAAGAACAAAGCCGAAATGCCGCGTTTGTCGGGGGTCATCAGGTAGGCGGCCCAAAACCAAGCCGATAACGGCGTCCTCGTGTTGTGCAGAACCGTCCCAGCGGTCAGCGAAACCTGGTGGCGACATGACACACATTGCCAACGTCGTAGTTTCAGCAATTCGTAGGCTCGATGCCCTCCGCATCGTGGGCATACGAAGCCGTCCGGCCAGCGACACGAGGCCAGATAGGCCTGACAGGCTTCCTCGCTCGCGAACTTCGTCTGGAACTCCCGCAAGGACGTTGGAAAGGACGGTCGAGGCACAGTCTTCACACTACATCTTGGGGCTTGCTGAAACAACCGGATAAGCAAGAGTCACCTAGATACACATTCAGGCTCAGATGTCTGAATGTGTGTTTCCATGTTTCCGTCCGACTGTAACTCGCAAAGTGCCCGATTCATTTCGCTGCGGTATCAATTTTCAGTCCATGACTTTTAAGGGGGCTGTCCACCTGCACCCGGAGCGGTTGGCTCAGCACGATATCGGCCGACGACGTTCCGATCATAAGGTCGAAGGTGCCCGATACCACTGTCCAATGCATATCGCGGTCGAGCAGCATCAGGTCTTCCGGTGTCAGCATCATGGTGACGGTCTTGGTCTCTCCGGGGTTGAGAGCGACCCGCTTGAATCCCTTAAGCTGCTTGATCGGAACCGCGACCGGCGTATACCGCTCATGCACGTATAGCTGGACTGTTTCCACTCCGGGCTGCTTGCCGGTATTTGTTACGTCGACGCTCACCGTGGTATTACCCGCCTGGTAGATTTGTGCCGGGGCGACGCGCAGGTTGCTGTATTTGAAATCCGTGTAACTTAATCCATAACCGAATGGATACAGGGGCGTGGCGGGCATGTCCGCATATCCTTTGTCGTGACTCCAGCCCCGATGCATCCAATACTCCTTGGAAGGTTTGTAGTTGTAGTAGGCTGGCAGTTGCCCTGAGCTGCGCGGAATCGTGATCGCCAAACGTCCGCTGGGGTTGTACTCTCCGAAGAGTACATCCGCGACAGCCGCGCCTCCAAGTTCGCCCGGCTCCCACGCCTCAACAATCGCGGGAACGTGGGCTGCCGCCCAGGGAATGGAAATCGGCCTTCCGTTCATCAGGACGAGGACCACGGGCGTACCTGCCGCTTGAATAGCCTTGATCAAATCTCCCTGCACACCGGTCAGATCCAGATTGGCCACATCGTATCCCTCGCCGTCCGTTGCTGGAACATCGCCTGCACCGGCATTACGAGGGTTTTCACCCACGACGACCACCGCGACACTGGCCTTCCGCGCAGCCGCCACTGCCTGCGAGAAATCCTCTTTCCCGCCCATCACTTCGCAGCCTTGAACGTATTCGACCCGGGTTCCGGGGGAAACTTTTTGTTTGATTCCATCGAGAACGGTGATGACCTTCTGCGGCACTGCGGAGGGAGAGTAATCCCCCAACTGCCTCCAGCCGTTATCCGCATTCGGGCCGATGACGGCGATGGATTTAAGATCCTTTTTCAGAGGCAGCACACTGTTCTCGTTCTTCAATAAAACAATGCTTTCCCGCGCGGCTCGAAGCGCGAGCTGCTGATGCTCTTTCGAATGCACCACCCGCTCCGCCTGGGCCACATCGACGTAGGGATGTTCGAACAACCCCAGACGAAATTTCAGTTCAAGAACCCTACGCACCGCGCGATCCACCAGCGCTTCCGATACTTTCCCTTCTTCTACATTTTCGATCAGCGGTCCCATGTAAGCCGGCTCGTACGTAATGTCCATATCAACGCCAGCCCACAGTGCCAGCGCCCCCGCTTCTTT
Source organism: Acidobacteriaceae bacterium (assembly GCA_049692235.1). Lineage (GTDB taxonomy): Bacteria > Acidobacteriota > Terriglobia > Terriglobales > Acidobacteriaceae > JAKAAZ01. The sequence goes on from JBAVOQ010000091.1 coordinate 10,852, forward strand.
CTGGGTCGGAACAATGTGCTCGTAGACCAAGGTGTCGAAACCGCCGCCTTCGCTTTCGACGATTCCGCGAAATCCAAGTTCCTGGCGAAGGATTTTTGTATTCCACTTGTACGAAGAGTGTTCCGGGACATCTTCGATCTCCGGATATCCGGCCATCACGCCAAGAGCGCCGGCCTTGAACGCCGCAATCCAGGGTGGAAGAAAGTTCTCGCGAATATCGCGCTCGGAGATTTCGATGGCTCCCCGTTCCATGCCGCTGGCCGGTACACTTTGCGTCGGGAAATCGGTCATCAGGGCAACAACCTTATCCGGCGCATCGATGTTAGATCCTTGGGCCCCCTGCACGATATTTGTGGCTATCTGGGAATAGAGATAGGGGTCTTCGGTATAGGCCTCCATATTGCGTCCCATGCGCGGGTCACGATCTGTCTCCAACACCAGAGTCGATAGGACGTGGATGCCTGAGGCCCTGGCTTCCTGGGCGGACGTCTCATAGATTTCTTTCACCAGAGGCATGTCGAAGGTGCTGCCAATCGACAGGCCCTCCGGGAAAACCGTAGCCCCTGGAAACATGGCCCCATGGGTCCCCTCTTCATCCTCCAGCAGAGGAATCTTCAGCCGCGTCTGTGTCAGCGCAATCTTCTGCAGCTCGTTGAAGAAAGCCACCTGCTGCGGAAGATTGTTTAGCTTGATTGTATCTGCGAGCGTAAAGAAGCCGGCGCCGGGCCCGATCTCAGTGGTATAGGTTCCGGCGGCAAACTTTCTGGCGGCCGCCATCTTTTCCGCACTGGTTTTCCCGAGTTCATCTACATAAGCGCAAGGCAAGTTCAGCTGACCCACTTTTTCCTTCAGGGTCATGCGCCGCAGCAAGTCATCGACCCGCGCACTGATCGGTTGTTTCGCATCCAGATAGATCGGTGTCGACAGACTGGATTGGGCCGCCACTTTCCGGCAGCAAGGGAACGCAACCATCAACAGAAGGATTCCTGTTTTGCAGCCTCCGCGAAGCTGTCTCCAGCCGCCGCGCTGTCCTTTCGCTGTCCCCATCCAGTCTTCACTGTCCAAAACCCGACCGAAACTAAGATTCCTCTGGTTCGCCATAGCAGCCATTATCTCCTTGTGTATTTACAGCACGCTGATCACGAAGCCTCAAACCTTACCCCGTCTGGCATTTGAGCGATAGGCTCCCACAGTTGGGGTGCCGCCACGATTTCTCAGAAATGGAGCTTGGCCGCCACCTGTCCAATGCGAGGATCGTTCGCGCTGCCGACCGCCCCGAAACTTCCGCTGTTGATCAATCCGTCCGGCTCACCAAATTGCGCATGGTTGAAAATGTTGAAAAACTCGACCCTCAGTTCCAGTGACTTCGACCCGGCGAGACGCGTGTCTTTCGCCAACGCCATATCCCAATTGCTGATACCTGGCCCGCTGAAGAAGCGACGCTTCGCATTCCCAAATTGCCCCAGGTTTTCCAGGCTGAACAAAGAAGTGTTGAAATAGGTCCCGCCCTTTCGCGGATTGGTCTGGAGGAGAAGTTTGCCAGGCGTAAAATTGGGCTCATCCGCGTTACCGGTCGGGCCTACCGAATTGTTACCGATCAGGGAGCGGTCATCGTTTTCCGCAATTGTCACAGGAAAGCCGGTAGAGAAGCGAGTGATGCCTGACAATACCCATCCTTGCGTCAGCCATCTGGGGTGTCTGAACGCCTTCTCAAACGGCAATTGGTACGAGTAGCTAGTTACGAAATTCTGCGTAACGTTGAAGGCGGATAGCGCCCACTCCAAACCTGGATTAAAAGGCATCACCTGTTCCGTCGCCGCCGAGGAATCATCCATTGACTTGCTATACGTGTAGGCCACCAGTATGGATGTCCGGCCGCCGCTATATTGCAAGCTGCCTTCCAATGCGTTGTAAGAGGAGCCACCCATCGTGCGATACCAGCCGGTACTTCCAAAATTCGTACCACCCGATGGACCCAATTGCTGGCGGGCCTGGATCACTTGACCTGATGTCGTAGTAAATACGCCGGTTTCTGCATAAGGACCACAAACGTTGCTTCCTGGAGCTACTTCACTTGGCTGGCTCACACTCAAGCAAACGGACGGAGTCGCAGGATTCGCTTCATCTATGACCATATTGTGGCGCCCTACGGTTCCTACATAACTCACAGTCAGAACCGTATTCATCGCAAGCTGCCGTTGAGCGGACAGCATCCAGCTTTCAGCATAGGGAGTCACATTCTTGTAGTAGTAAGTTGGCGAACTGCTAATCGGCTGGTATTGCGCCCAGTTGACATTTGAGTCCGGGTTAGAAGGGGAGGCGTTCGCAGTTACTGCCGGAACTGGAAAACGTTGGCCTTCCGGATTTCCGGTGTAAACATCTACGAACGGCGTGGCAAGCTCCGCAGGCGTGGGATTGACCCAGTACAAGCCGTATGGCGCATCGCCGTTACCATTTGCATTGATGTAGTCCTCCAAATCGCTGTAGAACAGGCCGAAGGAAGCTCGAATGCTCGATTTGCCTGGAGCGCCCATTAGCTTCTCTAGCCATCCTCCTTTCGGATTCGGAGAGTAGGCCAACCCCACTCGGGGAGCGATATTACCGTATTGAATTGGGGCGACGGTTCTTGGAATCGCCGAATCGCCAGCAACCAGCCAACCCTTCGGCGCGGTGGGAAATACCACGGATTGCTGCCCAGGCACCAGCGCCTCCATCCGGTTATATTTCTCCCACCAGGGTGTCGACACGTCCCACCGCAGACCATAGTTGATTGTCAGGTTCTGCGCTGGACGCCAACTATCCTGGGCGAATAAACCGTAATACCGGGCGCGGTTATACAGCGGAAATTGGACCCCTTGATTGTATGAATTCGCAGCCCCAAGAAGAAAATCGGCGAAGTCCAGGCCTGTTTCCGAGGCCCCGTTAAAACCGAAAATACCATTGCTGCCGTAATACGTCTGCATATTAATCTGGCTGAGCGAATAAATACCACCGAACTTCAAGCTATGATTCCCAACAATCCAGGAAAAATTGTCTTGTACCTGGTAGGTGTTTTCCCGCAGCCTCTCCGAACCAGCGGGACCCCCGATCGAGAAGTTATTGAAACTGATCGGAGGGAGAGTTTTGTACTGTGCATTTTGCGGACATATCCCCAGCGTGGAGCAACCAACAGTGAATCCGAGTGCCGCGAGATCGACCGTGGGCCCAGTCGGAGTATTGGCAAACGAAGTATTACGCGTGTACCCCAAACGGAACTCGTTCACTGTGGAAGCGCTAAGGGTCTTTGTGTCGTTAATCGTGACTAGCTGTGCAAGTCCGGAGGTGGCCCCGCCAAACTGACCGAAGCTACCCCCTGCGAAAGGATTGGTCAGCGAATATTTATCAATAAAGTAGTAGCCGGACAACAAGCCGAGGCGAGTATTGGCATCTGTCCGGAATCCAGCTTTATCGTCGTGCAGCGTCCCGCTGGCCACACCCGAAAATGCTCCCGAGGGAAAGCTTGCCGAGGCTGGCACGTTGGGCAGAGGAATAAACTTAAATATGTTAGCGACTGGTGCCGACCATACGCCCTGAGGAATGATGGCATTTGGAAAAACACAGGTTGCGCTGGTACAGCCACTTGTGTAAAACGGTTCGCCAACACTAACCGGATATCCCAATTCTTGAGTGAGCGTGTTGGCGACCGCCGGTCCTATCACTGTTCCCGTAAGAGAACTGGATTGATCTGCGAGATTTCCTTGCCGGTCAGCAGCCGACGGAACAGGCACGAGCCCCGTGCTTTCACCGATGGTTTGCCGAGTTCCTTGATAGTCCGCGAAGAAGAATAGCCTGTTGCGAGTAATTGGCCCTCCAAAAGTTCCACCGAACTGGTTCTGGTGATAAGCACCACGTGTCGGGCTGTAGTAGTTACGTGCATCCAGCTTTGTATTCCGCAGAAATTCGAACACATCGCCATGAAACTGGTTCGTGCCGGATTTGGTGATTACATTGACCAATCCCCCACTGTAGTGACCATATTCGGCGTCGTAGCTACTGGTGATGATCCGAAACTCGGCAATTGAATCCACATTTGGGATAATGGCTGTGCCATTTGCTAACTGTTCTTGAACATTGCCTCCGTTCACCATAAAACCGTTGGAGCTGCCACGTGCGCCGCTCATCGACAGAGTGCCATCATTCAGACCACCTGATGGAGGGGCGTTGCTGTAGCTATTTACGCCGTTTGTACTTTCGTTCGACTGTGGGGCCACCCCGGGCTGAAGCGCAAGTAAATCGGTATAAGAACGCCCATTCAAGGGAATGCTCGTCATCGATGTGCTGCCAATCACGTCGCCCAGCTGAGTACTAACCATGTCGACCTGAATGGCATTAGCGGAGACTTGGACATGCTGGCTTACCGCTCCGACATGAAGCGCGGCGTCGACGCGCAGCGCGGTATTCACATTCAGCACCACACCCGTTTCTTGCAATCCAGAGAAGCCCTGGGCCTGTATTTGGATGGTGTAATGACCAACGGGCAGATCCGGAAAAGAGTAAGAGCCAGCTTGGTTTGTCTTTGTAGTGGTCTTGATACCGGTATCGACGTTCAAAGCTGTAACCGTTGCTCCAGGGATGACGCTGCCCGTCGTGTCGGTCACCGTTCCCACCACGCTGCCAGTCACGCTTCCGAAAGCACCAATCGCTACAAAGAAGATGCTGCACATCAATATCAACGCTCTTTTCATTGCGTCCCCCGTAAGTGGCAAATGCTACGTTTCACCCCAGCCCCACTGCCTGTCCTACTAGTGCTTGCGTCCGCTCATCGGATCGCTATTCATTCGAAAAAAACGTCTTTATTAGATAACCCTCGATTTATCTCGTCATATATTTCATGATTGAAAGAAATTAAGTAGGGCAATGACAGAAAACTACGCCGATTGATTCTCTACTGTCAAGGGAATTTTTCAAGGTAGCTTTCTTTAAGGATAGCGTCAAGAGAGGCTCTCGCGCGATTAGACCCACAAGGGATTGGGTGGCATTGGCTAAGGATCTTGCCGATCCAGTCTTTCCGTCGTACTCACGCCTAATTTCAGAACTGTCGCTGCCAGGGTAGCGGTGAGTTCAGTCGGAATACACCGTAAGTAGGTGTCGGCACGGATGGTCCGGGCAGCTCGTTCGCAAGCGACCCACAACTGAATCCTTTGGAGGCTTTCCATTCTTAAAAGATGGGGGCTGAGCCTTCGTCCTCGCGCATCGGGAACGCACGCCAGTCTCCTGCCTGCTGCTGTTGAACATAGGAGCCAATCTCTTCAACCGTACCAAGCCAAATTTTGTTTGTCGGGTCTTTCAAATATCTACACAAAGTTTCGAGTGCTATGGTATCCGTAACCTGATATCCACGGGAACCGACTTCATGGCCCACAAAGATCACCCATCTGCCTTGCTGAGTTGCCTGGTCGATCACATCCTTCATTTGCGCGAAATCCATATCGTCAAAAGCTGTACCCATTGCTTGGGACAGATCCACCACCCTCGGATTGTTGGAGGACTCCGAGAGATAGCCCCGTCCTACGAGGAAGTGCTCGGCTACAAGCGGCACATAACTTTCTACGTCAATCCCTCTTCCGACAAATTTCTGACCGCATGGATAGGCAAAGCTTTTGGGCTTCACTCCAAGCAGCTTTTGGATTTGGCCATTCGCTTGGTCGATCTGTTCTGCGATCCTCTTCAGGTCGTAATTCTCCAACGCGTTATCTACGGAGAAGTCGTAGTTGCCAGTGCGGGGATGGGATACCGTATGGTTGCCGATTTCGTGGCCGTCGACAACTGCTTGCTTCCAGCCTTCCAGTCGCTCCTGTACGCCTTTCGGCTGCACGAAGAAGGTGACCTTTACACCAAGTCTCGTGAACAAAGGGAGGCCGGTGTCGTCTGGCTGGCCCGCGCATCATCGAAGCTTAGGCTAACCACTGCTCTATACCCTTTGGGCCAATGAAACGAGCACCGTGCTCCCTGCTTAGCAGACTGGCAACCTGGAGTACCCGCGAGCTGGGCATTCAGAAGAAGTGACCAGCAACACATCGCACCGGCCATGGATAAGACTCGTTCTTTATCATATTTCTCCTTTAAAAATGAGCTGTTGCATATTGCAGGTTCTCCCATGAAATATGGTCTCCAGGTGGAACATCCGTGGGATCGTTCTAGCACCAGCTGGAATGTTGCAGATACTGAATGTGGCAGGCCTCTCAGCGCTTATCGAGCGAGATCCGGCTGTATGCTTAACCCTCGATCAAGCAATGGGTTGGTCACTTGCACCTGGAGCGGCTGGCTCAGCACGATGTCGGCCGACGATTTTCCGATCATGATGTCGAAGGTGCCCGCAACCACCGTCCAATGCATATCGCGGTCGAGCAGCATCAGATCCTCCGGCGTCAGCTTCATGGTGACGGTCTTCGTCTCGCCTGGATTAAGAGTCACTCGCTCGAAGCCATGCAGTTGCTTGACTGGAATCGCCACCGGTGTGTAGCGCTCATGCACATAGAGCTGGACTGTCTCCACTCCCGGCTGCGTCCCGGTATTGGTCACATCCACGCTCACCTTCGTATCTCCTGCCTGGGAGATCTGTGCCGGAGTCACGCGCAGGTTGCTGTACTTGAATTCCGTGTAGCTGAGTCCATAGCCGAAGGGATAGAGCGGCGTGCCGGGCATATCCACATATCCACCCCCATGATCGCCGTCTTTAATCCAGTATTCTTTTGAAGGCTTGTAGTTGTAGTAGGCAGGCAACTGTCCGATGCTGCGTGGAATGGTGATCGCCAGGCGTCCACTCGGGTTGTAATCCCCGAACAGTACATCGGCCACCGCCTCGCCGCCTCGCTCCCCCGGCTCCCATGCCTCGACGATGGCCGGGACATGAGCTGCCGCCCAGCGCACCGAAAGCGGTCTGCCGTTGATCAACACCACCACCGTAGGAATGCCGGTCGCCTGAATCGCCTTGATCAGATCTCCCTGTGCCCCGGTCAGATCCAGCGTGGCCACATCGTATCCCTCTCCATCGGTCGCCGGAACGCCGCCTTTGCCGGCATTGCGCGGATTCTCCCCCACCACCACAACCGCCACACTGGCCTTCCGGGCCGCCTCCACTGCCGTGGCAAAATCCTCTTTCCCGCCGATCACATCGCAGCCGTGCACATACTCCACGCGTGTGCCCGGGGAAACCTTCTGCTTGATTCCGTCCAGGACCGTGATCACCTTCTGCGGCACAGCCGAGGGCGAGTAGTCGCCCAGCTGACTCCAGCCATCATCCGCGTTCGGACCGATCACCGCAATGGACTTCAGGTCCTTCTTCAACGGCAGCATGTTTTTGTCATTCTTCAGGAGAACGATGCTTTCCCGCGCCGCCCGCAGCGCCAGTTGCTGGTGCTCTTCGGAATGCACCACCCGCTGCGCCTGCGCTACATCGACGTACGGCGAGTGATCAAACAGTCCCAGCCGGAACTTCACATACAGAACCCGCCGCACCGCCCGGTCCACCAGCGCTTCCGGGACCTTGCCCTCTTCCACGTTCTCAATCAGCGGCCCCATGTACGCTGGCTCGTAGGTGATGTCCATGTCGACTCCCGCCCACAAGGCCAGTGCTCCCGCCTGCTTCTGGTCCGGAACAATATGCTCATAAATCAGAGAATCAAACCCGCCGCCCTCACTTACGACGATTCCCTTGAAACCCAGTTCCTGGCGAAGAATTTTGGTGTTCCACTTTTCCGAGGAGTGTTCCGGAACATCGTCGATCTCCGGATACCCGGCCATCACCCCCAGGGCCCCGGCCTTGAACGCTGCAATCCAGGGTGGCAGGAAGTTTTCCCGAATGCTGCGCTCTGACACTTCGATCGCTCCCCGCTCCATGCCGCTGGAAGGTTCACTCTGCGTCGGGAAATCGGTCATCAAGGCCACCACCTTGTCCGGCGCATCGATATTCGTTCCCTGCGCACCTTCGACGATGTTGGTGGCGATCCGCGAATAGAGATACGGATCTTCCGTGTAGGCCTCCATATTGCGCCCCATGCGGGGATCGCGATCCGTCTCCAACACCAGCGTCGATAAAACATGGATGCCAACCGCTCGCGCTTCCTGCGCCGAGGCGGCATAGATCGAGTTCACCAGAGGCATGTCAAAGGTGCTGCCGATCGACAGGCCCTCCGGGAAAACCGTAGCCCCGGGAAACATGGCCCCATGCGTCCCCTCTTCATCCTCCAGCAGCGGGATCTTCAGCCGCGTTTCTGTCAACGCGATCTTCTGCAACTCGTTGAAAAACTCTACTCGCTGCGAGAGAGTTCCATGCTGAATCGTGAATGAGAGTGTGTGGTCGAGGCCGGTGACTGGACCGATTTCGCTGGTGTAAGTCCCGGCAACAAGCTTCTTACATGCTTCCATTTTTTCTCGGCCCGTTTTCCCGAACTGATCAACGTAAACGGCTGGTATGTTCAGCTGCCCTACTTTTTCCTTCAGGGTCATGCACCGCATCAAGTCATCGACCCGCGCACTGATCGGTTGTTTCGTGTCCAGATAGATCGGTGTCGACGAACTGGATTGTGCCGCTGCCTTGCGGCAACTGGGGGACGCAACCATCAACATAAGGATTGCCGTCTTGCAAGCTCCGCGGAACCATCTCGAGCCCCCGCGCTGCGCGTTCGCTTCCCCCATCCACATCTCACCCTCCAACTTCCGGCCGAAACTAAGATTCCCCTGAGTCCCCATAGCAGTCACTATGCCCCCTGTGTCTTAGAGCGAAGCCTCAAACCTTACACCGGTATATTTCTCTACTGCCTCCACGTTGAGAGGCACTCCCAATCCGGGACAATCTGGAATCTTGAGCATCCCCGCGGAATCCAGTCTCCAAGGATGCTCCGCGATTTCATCGATAAAAGGTGATCCCGTTAGGTATTCGACTAAATCAGTAGTACGGCTAGCAGATGCGAGATGGAGGTCCGCAGCTAAGCCCACCGCAGTATTCCAACCATGCGGTATAAGCCGTAGGCCGCGGTCTTCAGCCATCCAAGCAATCCTCCTGCATTCGCTTAGTCCCCCTGCCTTTGTGACATCTGGCTGGACAATATCAAAGGCGCCTTGCCGTATCCACGGCTCAAACGATTGTCGTCGCGTCAATACCTCGCCGCCGGCTACGGCCAATGGAGCGTTCTCACGGAGGAGAACATAGTCCGGCAAGTTATCGGGAGGCAGCGGCTCCTCGAACCAATGGACGTCGTAATCGGCTAACATCCGGGCAGTGCGTTCTGCCCACTTGTATCCCTGCGCCCAGAACGCGTCGCTGGCTCCAGCATCGACCATCAACAGCGCTTCGGACCCAATCGCCTCCCGTGCGGCTCGTACGATGTGCTCGTCGGTAGCATTGTTCCGGCGGCCGAATGGCCCCCAGCCGATTTTGAAGGCTCTGAACCCCTGCTCTCGAATCGACAACAGTTTCTCATTCAGGAGTTATGGTTCTTCCATCAGCAACGAAGCGTAGGGGCGAACGCAATCGCGGTAGCGGCCGCCGAGGAGTCGCCCGACAGGCTGACCAGTAGCTTTCCCAAGAATGTCCCACATCGCGACATCGATCGCGCTGATGGTGTGAGTGATCGATCCACCACGTCCGAGCCAAAACGTATTTGTGTGAAGCTTTTCGCTGACGCGCTCTGGTTCGAGTGGGTTCTCACCCAGGTACAAGGCTTCGAGAACGCCTAAAGAACTCAAGACCAAAGCATCATTCGTAGACGCTGAGCCCCACCCCGTGACTCCCTCATCCGTGGACACAGCGAGTAGCGTGTGAACGCAGTCTCCCGGCTTGATCTCGTTCGTCCATCCACCTTTGGGCGTTCGGCCGCGCAGCCCTGCTGTTCTGATGCCAGTGATTTTCATAGGTTCCAATCAACAATTGCCAGCTGCGTAACTTGTAGGACATTTAATACGCATGATGATCAGGGAACTCTCGTGAACCAATCTTCACGACTCGGTAAAATCGATCATTTTTGGTCCTCTGCGAAATCCATGTGTAGACAAACCAAGATAGACCGAACCAATGAAAAACCAGATTCCCCCGACAACTTTTGCCAGTGGGTTGAGGTTCCACCAGATCAATGCACAGAATCCAAAGCCCAGCAGAGGCAGAATCATATCGGTGATAATTTTGGGCCGGCGCTCCTGGCGCTTCAGCACGGTGAACTCCCAAAACACAGACAGGTTTACGCCCATAAATGCGAGGAACGCGCCAAAATTCAGCAATTCACCGGCGTGCTCATATGCGTTGCCGATGTAATTCAATGCGATCGCTCCACCGTAGGCCAACGCTCCGACGAGAATTATGTTGTATGTCGGAGTGTTTGTCTCAGGATGAAGGTGAGCAAAAAAACCGCGGGGCAGTACTCCATCGCGTCCCATCCCAAAGAGAAGTCGCGCCGCTCCCAGGCCGCCGGTGAGGCCACTGCCCAATGCCGCCAACATCAAAATCGCCCCCATGGCCTGGAACAACACGGTACCTCCTACACGGCGACATACATCCATGAACGCAGTCTCAAGATTGGGAAAAGTATGCCAGTTTGGCCATATACGCTGCCCCAGATAGACCTCCGCTCCGCTCAATAAGCCCGTCAGGAGACAAACAAGAACTGTTGCCAGCAACACGTTGCGCCGCGGATTCTTTACATCTTCAGAAAGGGTCGTGATGCCATCGAAGCCGATGTAAGTGAGAGCTGCAAACGACGTTGCACCCCAGATACGGCTGACACTGAATGTCTTGGGGTCATAAAAGGGCTGGGTGGAAAAAATACCGGCCCAGTGCTCAACATGGAACAAGTAGCGAACGGCGAGATAAAAGAATGCAGCGACAACAGAACACATCGCCGCCAGCAGAAGTTTATTGGTTCGTGCCGACGCCTTGATCCCGCTCAGGTTCAGGCCAGTTATAACGACGACTACGATCAGCGCAGTGATTGGATATGGAATTCCATGGATATAGCGGCTCTGAAGGGCAACCGAAATCCAGACTGCGTTCAGCAGTGGCTGCAGAATATAGTCGAGTAGCATTGCCCACCCGACCATAAACCCCAGATGAGGGTTCATTGCTCTTCCGACGTAGGTATACGCCGACCCTGCCGAAGGGTAAATGGCGGCCATTCTCCCATAGCTGAATGCAGTCACCACCATGGCCAACATCGCGACAAGGATTGTTGTCACGGTATGACCATTGGAGAGCTTTTGGGCGACTCCAAATAGCGGAATCGGAGCTGTCGGTTGAATCAGGACAAGCCCGTAAAAGATAAGGTCCCACAGCGTCAGAACCTTTCTCAGCCGGAGTGGATTTGTTTGTGACGTTTGACGGGTCTCCGGCATAGATCCAACTCAGTCCCCTGACTGCAACGGTTCAAACGCCAAATTCGCATTTCTCGTATCTGGCTACGCACCAACCGATCGGGAGAGCCGGATGCCCCGAGCGTCCGTTTCCGGCGCGGTCAATTTCTTATCCTCTCGTGCTTACCCAGGTTCGGCTTCGATTTGATTCTTGTACGGCTTGGAGAATCCGTTGTGTTTCCAAAGCATCTTCAAAATTGGGGTGGAACTCGACACCAGCGGCAACTGCACGCAAGAAATCCGCGAGCGTCGCAATAAACGTATGCTCGTATCCGATAATGTGTCCCGGAGGCCAGAAATCGCCCACATAGGGATGGCCTGGACCCGTAACCATGATGTCGTGAGTGCCTTGAACCGGCACGTCATCAGCCAAATCGAAAAATCTGAGACGATTCATTTCCTCCAGATTGAATTCGATAGAGCCCTTCGAGCCATTGATCTCAAAGCAATTGCGATTGAGATTCCCGGTTGCGAAACGCGTCGCCTCAAAAGTTCCGATACTGCCATTGGAAAACCGGGCTAGAACTGTAACCGCATCATCAACCTCGCGCCCTGGCGCAAATGTATGCACGTGAGAGCACAACTCGCTGATCGGTCCGTTCAGCCAGGTTGCGAGATCAATGGAGTGGGACAGCAAGTCACCCGCAACTCCAGATCCTGCTTCTTGGGGATTGAATCTCCACGCATGCGGATTGTCCGGATTTCTCCCCCAGCTCTGCAGATAGATTGCCCGGTAGTGATATGTCTCGCCCGTCTTTCCCTGCTCAACCATCTGTCGGGCAAGAGCGATTGCCGGAACCCTTCGATAGTTAAACCACACCAGCGTGGACACCTTGCTTGCCGCCGTCACCATGCGCTCTGCTTCAGCAACAGAATTGGCGAGCGGCTTCTCACACAAGACCATCTTTCCCGCATGTGCGGCGGCAACGGCTATTGGCTCGTGCAGGTAGTTCGGGGTACAGATATCGACGATGTCGATGTCCTTCCTGCTCACTACTTCTTCCCAGTTACTCGCAGTCTCTTCCCATCCCCACTGGAGGGCCATGCGACTCAGGTTCGTCTGGTTACGTCCGCATATTGTTTTCAGCTTTAGATTGAAGGGAGAGTCGAAAAAGTGTGTGACTTGGTGGAATGCGTTGGAATGCGCTCTCCCCATGAAGCCGTAGCCGACCATAGCTACATTCAACGTCCTCGACTGACCCATATATCTCCCATTGTCGATCGTCAGCGCTGTGCGTGGAAATCAGTCTCCAAAGCCGGTCAACACTTTCTGGAAAGCGTCGATGATGTCTTGCTCGTCGCGATCCGTCAAACAGGATGGAATGGCCAGCAGGATGGTTCGCTCGAACAGACCATCGGCAACTGGGCAGGTCCCTTTCTCATATTTCGTACGCGAGCCCTTGTTTTCAACCAGAGACCATGGGGAGTTTCGTTTATCGACGCCGGTCTTATGCCCCAGGCTTGGGATGTTGTAGTAGATATGGAGCCCCCACTGCGTCATGACGATGTCGTTCACGCCCTGAGCCAGCGTAACGATCCCCTCGGCACGTAACGCGCGATTGATCTGCTTGGTAATTTCAGGATCCTTGAACGTCGTGAGCAGGAAGCATCCCGTATCGCCGTCCGGATCAACAACCCTGCGGTGACGAATTTGAGAATATTGCCCGAGCGCTGTGCGAATCCGGTATTTGCTGCCATGCATGTGCGAGATGACGGTTGGCAGCTTTTTCAACTGGACTCTCAGAATCGAGGCCCGTATCTCATCCATCCGGTAGCCGCGTCCCCAGAGACACAGTTCCAGGTTGTCGAACATTGCACGTCCATCGGAATCGCGTGCATAGCCAGTGTCGTGACAGGCGACCGCACGATTATAGAGACGCGTATCGTTGGTGACGACGCATCCACCTTCTCCGCTGGTCATGTTCTTGTTCATTTGAAAACTGAAGATAGCCATGTCGCCGAAGGTCCCCACCTTCTTGCCGTTTACGCTGCCGCCCGCACATTGCGCGCAGTCTTCCAGCAGAAACAATCCATGGCTCTTGGTTACCTTCTGGATGGCTACAATATCCGCTGGCGCTCCGCTCATATGCACGGCAATTACACCCGTGGTACGCGGCGTGATCGCTGCCTCCACGGCGGCTGGATCTAGACAGAATGTGTCGTCGATATCCGCCAGGACAGGGATTGCCCCGAGATTGACGACAGCTGCCACTACAGAAACCCACATGTAGGCTGGGATAATAATTTCCTGCCCCGGTCCGACACCGAGCGCAGCAAGAGCGGTAATTAATGCGCCTGTACCGCTATTGACTGCAAGGCTGTGGGCAACCCCCAGAAATGAGGCGAATTCGGTTTCAAATGCCTGCACTTCCCCTTGCAGATCAATCCCGTAATAACGGAAGGGAGAACGACTCCGCAAGACTCGCAGCGCAGCGTTAATCTCCTCTTCGTCCATATGATGGATTCCGGGGAACTCTAACGGGAGGGGCTCCCTGCGCACTGGGACTCCACCGTTAATTGCCAATTTACACTGCTCCGATGATGGGGCTTTTGTACTCATGTCTGCCTTCACAATTGACTCCAATTCTCGAGATATCATTACATAGATAATTCGTGACGTCAACTAAACATAGAGAGAATCTCCACTATTCTGGTGATATAGTGCATATATAAAATAAGTATTCTCATTTGGCCCCGATCTCGAACCTCGAAAGTCACAGAAGCTTCTTGGACGCTCCGGGGGAGGGATCTGCTCGGCCTGCCTGGACAGAGGGAGAATGTGATCGTTTGGGTTTAGATGAATGCGAAGTTCCACCTTCGCCCGCGATTTTGCCAAGGCTTGTGTGACAAACCCTGGGGCACCGCCACAGCTGCGGGTCAGTGGCGAGCACTCGAGCTAAAATGCAATGGACTATTGGGAACGGGACTACATGAGTGAATTGAACGAGAGTACGGGAACGATGGATTCGGCGCGCACCTCAGATGTATCGGGCAAGCTGGAGCAGAAAGAACTTGCCATTCTACATTTGATTCATTCTGGAGCCAATAATTCCCGCCTCGATCTTGCGCGTCAGGCCGGGCTCAGTCCAGCCTCGATCACCACGATCGTTCAGCGTCTCATGATGAAAGGACTTGTCGTCGAATCTGAGCCAACCCATTCCCGGCTCGGGCGCAGGCCCGTCCCGCTCGAAATTCGCAAGGATTCGGCTTATTTGGTCGGAGTCGATCTAGGTTCTTTCTACCTGCGCATCGTCATCACCGACATCAACGGAAATATTCTCGATAAGTTTCAGACTCGCACCGAAATGGGGCACGGGCGCGAGCGAGTCCTGGAAAAAACCTTCCAAGCCATCCGCCAGGTCATCGAACATTCCACCGTTTCTCTCACCGAGATTAAGGGAATCGGCATTGCCCATTCCGGGGTCATCGATAGCGATGCAGGTCTTGTCCTTTCCTATCCGCGCCCGGGGCAAATGGCAGAGTGGAAAAATGTTCCTCTCAGAGAGATTTTTCATAAAGAGTTCCAAATCCCCTGCCTGCTCGAAGATAGTGTCCGCACCGCGACGACTGCGGAGAATTGCTTTGGTCTGGGTAGAAATCTGAACGACTTTCTCTATATCGATGTCGGAATGGGAATCGGTGCCGGGATTTTTCTCGACGGCAAGCTCTATCGCGGGGCGGGTGGCAGAGCAGGCGAGTTTGGTCACATTACGGTCGATGAAAATGGCCCGCTGTGTTCTTGTGGAAACAACGGATGCCTAGAAACGTTGGCTTCCTGTGCCGCGATTATTCAGGCCGTGCGGACGGCCATTGAACAGGGCATTGATTCGAAAATACGAGACCTTGCTGCCGGAGATTTAGACAAGATCAGCATCGAGCTGATCGCCCAGGCAGCGGCGGAGAACGACAGTCTCGCCTTCCGGGTCTTGCAAAAAGCAACTTCCTATATTGCCATCGGGTTAGCGGATCTGGTCAATCTTCTCAATCCCCGCGTCATGATCTTCGGAGGAGCCCTGTTTCGTGCGGCTCCACAACTACTCTCCGATCCATTGCGGCGCGTCATCAAACAGCGGTCATTGGAAAAATCTGCAAATGAAGTCCAGCTCCTTGTCTCCCCTGTAGGCAGCGAAGCAGGCGCGCTCGGAGCATCCAGACTGATTGCAGAGAAGCTACTGGACGACATCTACTCCGCATGACACGCGGATGTTGTTAGCGAATCGAGGATGGTAGTCTCACCGAACCCCTCGCCCTGTTTTTAGCCCATATTCCGGAGTGCGGAGGCGTGGCCGCAATGTGTTGAAGGAGAAAGGAAATATCTTGATCACTCCAACGTCTTATGCGTTTTTGAGATCACGAACAGGGTAGGAATTTCTATTTTGGATCTGCGCTCGCACAAAGTCGCAACGCTGCCGCAATCGACAGGCTATTTCTCGCCGCGCTGGTCACCCGACGGCCGCTTTCTTGTTGCACTGCATGCAGGCGATCAGTATTTGTACTTGTTTGACTCCGATTCCGGGAAGTGGCGGCCTCTCGCTGAGGTCCCAGCCTGCTATCCAAACTGGTCGCGCGATGGCAAGTATGTTTATTTTCGTCCCGCCACTGCCGACAGCTCCGCGATCTTCCGCGTTGCGATAGCTACTCGTAATGCAGGAAAGATTGCGAGTCTCGCGGGAGTTGAACGCGGGCCGTTTTTTCTGGGTGACTGGATTGGACTTGCGCCAGACGACGCGCCACTTGCCGTTCGCAATTCGACGATCGAAGATATCTACGCGTGGGATCTGATCGCTAAGTAATGGGCTACGCGGATATGCAGGGACATCGTTCTCCCGGCGGCCGTTGCGAACGCGAATGTTCATCCACCAAGCTGGTGACTACCTTCTCCTGCAATGGAAAAACGCCGTGTCGGGAGTGGCACTTTTGCATGGATATGTCACTTCGGACTGGATGGACTAGGTCAGACGTGCCTTAATCCAAGTAACGAGGTCCGCTGGGTCGATTCGAACAGCGCCGCCTAATCTCAGGGATGGCATTTTCCCAGCGCGGGTCCATTTATAA
>JBAVOQ010000092.1:0-38536 GCA_049692235.1 Acidobacteriaceae bacterium
GAGCATAAACCCAGGAATACTGTAATCCAATTACGTCGGTCGGTCAACATAATAATCTATTGCCAGACCTATTTACCCAGATGCCTCAGCGAACAATCGCCCAGGCAAATGTAGAAACTCCAGTGGCACGACTGAAGTCGTGCCCTGATACAAGACCAAAAATCACTTCTTTAACGATTTTAAGACTCAGGACACTAGACACTACTGTAAAAGAGTGTTGTGATTCTCGTCGTGCTTCTGCCGCGGATGATGCGCGGCGTGAATATTCCGCAGGATCATGGCGGGGCAGCGAGACCTCCGTAACACCTTCGCCATGGTTCCTAATCGAAGGTGTGTGAGTAACCTGGTGCCGCAATGAGCGCCCATCACCAGCAGGTCTGCCTCCATGTCCTCCGCCATGCGGACAATTTCATCCGCGGGTTCTCCCTCGCGTATCAGACATTGCGGCTTTAGCGTCAGCCAGACATCCGGACTCATCATCTTTTCCAGCGCGTTGAATTGGCCTTCCGAGAGTCTTGCGTTGCCTTTTTCTCTCACCGTGAAAATCGTCAGACGTGTTTGGTGGCCCGTGGCAATATCGCCGGCCAGACGTGCAGCCTCAGTCACTCCGTCGGACGTGTCACAGGCCAGCATCAGATGCTTCCAGGGAATGGTTTTCTCCGCCATCGCGGCGGCGTGAGGGCCCACAACGATGACCGGATGGTCCGATTTGCGGATGACAGTTTCGGCGACCGAACCCAAGAGCAGGCGTTGAATTCCGCTGCGCTCCTCGGTGCCAACGACAATGCAGGCGGCCTTCAATTTATTCGCCAGCTTGATCAGTTCGTGGGCTGGCGAACCCAGAACGACAGTCCCTTCGACTTTCAAGCCACTGCCTCGCAGATTGTGTTCTGCCGCATGTACCTGGCACTGGAGTTCGGTTTTCTGGATTTCCAGCAGGTCCGGAGAATTGTCCGGAATCAGAGGCATGACATTGACGAGATATAAAGGCCTCGCTTCCTGCACCGCCAACCTTGTCGCGTACTCCACGATGGATTTGGATAACAGGGAAAAATCTGTTCCGACGATGATTGGGCCATGGGTGAGTGCTGAGTCGATAGGCATACAACTGACTCCTCTCATGCGCGATGATAGGAGCGGCTGGGGTAGAAACTTGTGACGCACCATACGGGTGGACGTGATAGCAATCACAGTTCTTGTTCTTCGTGTGCCGTGCCAATGGTCCAGGAGCGCATTCGGTCATGTAGGGTCAAGGCCAATTGCCAGGGTTAGTCGCGCAGCCAACTTTCCCAGGTTTTCATGTTCTCTTCCTGCCCATCCCCGAGCGGTAACCGCCATGGCGAACACATAGGCTTCCGCTTCGACGAAAGCCAGCACGGCGGCACGTTGCTTGCAGCCCGCCGACTTTGCATACTCCCCCGCAGCGACGCTCCGGGTTGGCGGAAGGAAAGGAATCGTTCTGCTATAGTTGTTGAAGAAAATCGAGCCATCGCGGTAGTATCGCCATAACCAAAATCTTACATGGCCGGACCAAATGGAATGATCTCGGAAGCCTATTCTATGGCCCAGGAAAACTGTGCGGACAAGGAACCAGTGGCAGCGCGCGTAATGCAGGGGACTGGCGTAACCGTCTGGTTTACCGGACTGAGCGGAGCTGGGAAAACGACGATCTGTCAACACGTGCAAGTGGAGTTGGCGGCGCGCGGCCTGGAGGTGGAAGTACTCGACGGGGATATCATCCGCTTGCATCTCTGCAAAGACCTCGGATTTTCCGAAGCGGACCGGAAGGAAAATATCCGGAGAATCGCGGAGGTTGCGCAGACGCAGACGCATCGCGGGAAGATTGTTTTAGTAGCGGCAATTTCCCCATACCGTAGCAGCCGGGACAAAGCGCGCTCCGCCGTCGGAAACTTCATTGAAGTCTACGTGAATTCTCCATTATCGGTGTGTGAGCAGCGCGACCCCAAAGGACTCTATCAAAAGGCTCGGGCTGGAATCCTTCGCGGCTTCACCGGCGTCGACGATCCTTACGAAGCTCCTCTGGCTCCAGATGTGGAATGTCTGACAGATATAGAAAGCCCCCAAGAATCTTGCAGCAAGGTGATGGCAGCTATCCTACAATTTCTCTCCCTTCGAGCCTGAGCAAGAGAGTATCTACCTCCGGTCCTCGCGGTTGCTGGGTTAAGATCACCTATCCATCTTGGCCACATCGGCAGCCTGGCGTTCTTCCATCGGAAGAAATCGGCGTGCGCGCTGCCCGGTGTAGATCTGCCGCGGTCGAGAAATTTTCTGCTCCGGATCGACCAGCATCTCCTGCCACTGGGCCAGCCAGCCGACGGTGCGCGGGATGGCAAACAGCGCAGTGAACATTTCCGGCTTGAAGCCCATGGCCTGGTAAATGATTCCGGAATAAAAATCGACATTGGGATATAACTTGCGCGTGACGAAGTAATCGTCTTCCAGGGCAATCCGTTCCAACTCCAGGCCGATATCCAGCTTAGGATTGCGTCCCGTCACTTCGAATACCTGCTCCGCAGCCCACTTGATAATTTTGGCGCGCGGATCGTAGTTCTTGTAGACGCGGTGTCCAAAGCCCATCAGTTTGACGTGCCCTTCCCTGACCTTTTTTAGATACGCAGGCACGTTTTCTTTGGAGCCGATTTCGTCGAGCATCTTGAGAACTTCCTCGTTGGCTCCGCCATGCAGGCTGCCTGACAGCGCGGCGGCGGCAGCAGCGGTGGCAAGATACGGATCGGCATACGAGCTGCCCACCGAACGCATGGCGCTGGTGCTGCAGTTCTGTTCGTGATCGGCATGGAGGATGAACAGGATGTCCAGCGCGCGCGCCAGCACCGGGTTAGCCGTATACTTGGGCTCGACCATCTTCCACAGCATATTCATGAAGTTTTCGGTATAGCTCAGATCGTTATCGGGATAGACATAGGGAAAACCCACGTTGTGCCGGTACGACATGGCGGCGATCGATGGCATCTTTCCAAGCAGCCGCTTGATCTGCAGCAGGCGATTGTTTGGATCGTGAATGTCTTTCGCTCCCGGATAGACCGCCGACAGCGCCGCCACCGTGCTTACCAGCATCGCCATGGGATGCGCATCGTAACGGAAGCCCTCCATGAACTTCTTGGTGGATTCCTGCAGCATGCTGTGGTGCGTGATATCGCTCGTCCAACTTTTCAGTTCGGGTTCGTCGGGGAGCTCTCCGAAGAGCAGCAGGTATGCGACTTCAAGGAAAGTGCAGTGCTCGGCCAACACCTCGATGGGGTAGCCGCGATACTCTAGGATGCCGCGCTCGCCATCGATGAAGGTGATGCTGCTGCGGCAGGCAGCCGTATTCATGAATGCGGGATCGTAGGTCATGAGCCCGAAATCTTCCGGACCGGTTTTCATTTGCCGCAGGTCCATCGCCTGTATGGTGCCGTTCTCGATGGAGAGAGTGTAGGTTCGGTTGGTGCGATTGTCGGTGATTGTGAGAGTATCCTGTGCCATAACAATTCCCTTTCGCGCTCGAAAGCATTTGCCGCCGCGAGATGATCTCGCGGGCACGCCGCTTACAAACCCGCATCCTCTCCAGCCAGTCTGAGGCTCACCGGGGAGGCACAATCTTACCCACTCTGGATACGATTGCCAGAGACGTTTGTCTGTGACACCGATCACCCGTAATTCTGCGAAAGGGCCCAGGTCATGCAGGCCTACGAGTGTTGTGCCGCCGGGAGACATCGTCTTCGGGAATTGCATCACCCGCAAGATATTTCGCGCACAAGCGCCTTCACACGATCTTTTCCGACTGGATGTGCTGTTGTGCCAGCCGGCGTGCCGGACACTCCGCGAGGCCGCACACGGAGCGCTGGGCCAGCGACTGTAGTAAATGATTCCGCCCTTCGCCAGACGGCAGGGCAGCCAAAACCTCGCGGCGCAAACTTCCCAGTTCCGCGAGCCATGGACCTAGATCCTGCGGGAGCTGCGTGTCAATTTCACGTTTGAGCTGCTGGGCGAAGGCCGGACTTTCGCCCGCCGTTGAGATAGCGATCTGCAGACTGTCGCGCGATATGACCGATCCAAAATAGAAATCGCAGTTGGGGGGATCATCGACCGCATTGCAAGGAATGTTTCGCTGCAAGGCCTCCTGGTAGACAGCATGATTCACATGCGGCGAATTGGTGGCGGCGATGACTAGGAAAACATTGTCGAGGTCAGCGGGCTGGAAGGCGCGTTGGCGCCAGGAAAGGCTTGTTTGTTGCGCCAAATCGCGAATGGCAGGGAGAGCGTCTGGCGCCACGACTATTACATCCCCGCCAGCGCTCTGCAGGCTTTCAATTTTACCTAGCGCGACTGCCCCTGCGCCGACGACCAGGCACCGCCGCCGGTCGAGTCTTAAAAAGATCGGAAGTAAGCTCATAAGGTTTTCTCAAAACTATTTTCCTCCATCGCGAGCTCAGACTGCGTAACTCCCGGTTGCGACCGGAATTTCTCGTTTTCAGGCAGCGAGCAGGAAAACGCATAAAATGCCGACTCCAGAACGCGAGAATAGCGGTCTCTTTAGAACTCCAGATTGCATTTGTATGATGGCTGTGGAATTGAGAGGGCCGAATGTTGCGGGCCCCGGAGTTGGAGGAACCAATGGATCCTACCACCGTATTAATGATCTCTCGAGGTACCCTCACCGGCGGAGCCGATGTCGCCGCTTGTCTAAAACAAATCGCCAATATGCAGTGCATCATGCGCGAGGATTTGCTCCAGGCCGTCAATTGCTTCGGCGATCTTGCCAGCCGGATGACCAACCGAGTCGAGAAGGCAACGGAGAACTACGAACTGTTGAGCGAACTGCGGCACCCCTACGAGGTGCTGATGAAACAAGCGCTTCTGAATTACGTGCGTGAAGGGCACCTCGCCTATCTGGGATATTCCGGGCACCTGCTTTTGGGAAGGGTGCGGCACATTGTGCGCATCCGTCTCATCGCTCCGGAGGAAATGCGAATTGCGCGTGGGCAGCAGGTTCTTGGCCACTCCCTGGAGGAAGCCCGCGCTTACGTGCGCCGGGTGGATCAGGAAAGAAACCAGTGGGCACGTTGGATGTACGGCGAGGACCTTCGCGACCCGGCTCTGTATGACATCTGCCTGAATCTCGAGAGGCTTCCTGCGGACAGCGTCTGCAATCTGCTTTGCGCCGTCATGCAGGAGCCGGAGTTTCAGCCCACCGCGGAGTCGATTGAGCAAGTAGAAAACGACTACATTGCCACCCAGGTTCTAGCCAAACTGGTGCTGGATTCACGTACATCGCAGTATGAATTCGGCGCCACTTTGCGAAAAGGAATGCTGCAGCTGGTGGGACCTTACCTTGCCGGCGAGATTCTGGATTCTATCCTCGCCATCGCGACCTCGGTTGAGGGCGTCGACAATGTGCATTACGAACCGGGCTACGCACCTGCCTTTTCCATGTCCACCGGAGTTACTTGGGTTGACACCAAAGGAGCACCCCATGCCGCACGATGTTGAAGAGACCCAGCAGAACGGCCGATCCGCGGTGATTCAATTGCTAACGGAAATCTCGCATCTGGAACAACAACAGGCTGCGGAACTGCAGAAACAAGGGGAACTGGCGCGCCAGAGGACCGACACTACTTCCAGTCTTGCGGCCTATTCGTCCCAGACAGCGGACAATGCGGAGAAGCAAACAGGGTTCGCGCAGGAACGGACAGCGCTGACTCGCGAGCAGACTCGACTCTCCACCCGGACGACCGAGTTGTCCAGCGTGCGCACCGAGTTGGCCCAGGAACGGACACGATTTTCTGAAGACCGGACCCGGCTGGCAGTCCATCGGACCGAAATGGCGCGGCGCCGCACGGCGCATGCCGAGTGGCGAACCAGTCTTGCCGAACGGCGCACTGGATTAGCCCGCGAGAGGACCCTGCATACAATCACGCGAACGCGCTTCGCAATGCAGCGCACCACTCTCGCCAAAGGTCGCAACTGCCTGGCGATGATTCGCACCGGACTTGCGCTGCTGACAGCGGCTCTGGTATTTATGCGTTACTTTGGCTTTTCTCTGTGGACGATTTTTGATGTGGCGCTGTTCATTTGCAGCCTGGGATTCCTCTACTTTGGGGCCATGGGATATCACCGCACCCGGGACCTGGAGAAAAAAATGGCCGTGCTGCTGGCGGAGGCCGTTCCTTCCATCATGGCCAAAAATGAGTATGAAAGCGCACAGGCTCTCGACAATCGCCTGGTCCAAGCGAAACCATAAAATGGAAATGACCAAAGACAAGGGTAAAAGGGAAAATGCGGATTTGCCGTCGTCCTTGCGAATTTGCTTCGGGTCAGCCTGACCGATGAAGGTCGACCGAGGGAGCCGATTCAAGGATGTGACTGCGGCTTGGTACAGGAGCGCGAGGTCGAATCGCAGTAGGCCTCATCCATTTGGCCATCTTCAGCACGCTTGCTTCCCCGCAGCACCTTTGCGGCGGCGGAGACGAACGAGTGCATCGGTCCCGAACCCGGCTAACATTGCCGCAAGCACTGCTCCTGCCCCGTAGATCCAGGGGTATCGAGAGGCTAGTTTCTGGAGGGAAGCCGGGAACCCAACCTCCACGAGTTGCAGCGTGGCGACCGAACGTGCAATCACTTTATGTTCACGGCAGGCATACACCTCGACCCGATAATCGCCAGGTGGCGCCTTGAGCGGCCATTGAAACTGCAATGTGTAGTGGGTTCCAGAGCTGCCGCCTTCGGTAAGGCTCACGGACCGGGGCTTCACGGCATAGCTCCCCTCATGCTGCTTGAGGGAGAGAATGTCGGCATGGAGGAGTTGCTTATACGCAGGCTCCGGCTCCGCGTCTGCAGCGCCGGTTTGTTTCGCAGGATCGGTCAAACTGCATTTGCAGTGGCAATGGCATCGCATCTGGCCCACGATGGCAGTCTCATCTAGCTGGTTCTCATCGAGGCCCGCGCGGTCGAGCAATGCGCTTGCGTCGGTGGAGCTGAAAGTGAGAAAGACAGACGGCACGCGCTTGATATGAATTCTGTCGGTGTTCAACCAGAGGAAGCCGATACGTCCTTTGCGATTGAAGAATTCATCTCTTTGATTTCCACGAATCACCACCACGATTCCCGACCTGCTCGGCGCGGTTCCCTCGATGCGCACACGCGCGCCGGCGTAGAAGGTGTTCATGGCGATCTTGTCTGGGACCAGAGTGGGCGGCGGCATCTGCACGGTCGCGGCGGCGATGGTCGTTGCTCCGGCCCCAAGGGCCAGACTCAACGCCAGCAATCGCGTGCGATGATGCACAGTAAATAATTTGGCGACATTCACCCCAAGTCGCGCCTCCCGAAGCGCAGCGCAATGCAGGCGTACGCGTGCTCGATGAGCTGGCGTTCGGCAGTCAGGCTCTTTTCGCCGATGGCGGCTAAAATCATTGCGCTACTTCCTCTCTCGCGCCGAAACTCACTTCGCTCAAGCGCTTGCTCCCACTCACTTTCCGGTGACGTAGGAGAGCAGGCTGTCAGGCCTGACAAACAACCCGATTGAAATTTTCACGGTGGTTGCCAATACGATGCTGGCAAGAACAATCTTCAATTGATCTCCACGTAAGAGCCGCGCCATGCGTGCGCCCAGCTGCGCGCCAACCGTGGAGCCGACGGCCACAATTAAAGCCAGCACTACATCCACTGTGTGGTTCGCGGTCGCCTGCATCAGTGTGACTCCAGCGCAGGTGAACACGATTTGAAACAAATCCGTTCCCACGGCGACATGCATGGGCATGCGCAGCAGATAAATCATCATCGGCACCATGATGAAGCCGCCGCCCACGCCCATGATCGCCGCCAATACACCCACCAGCGCACATAGAACAAACGGCACAAAAACCGAGTGGGTGACATTGGAGCAGGGAAAATTCATCTGAAATGGGAGCTTGCGGAGCAATGCGCCCTTCTGCATTGGATTCGAGGTTTCGCGCGTCATCATTCCGCGCCGCAGACTTTGCAGGCTCTCCACGAACATGAACGAGCCGACGCTGCCCAGCACCAACACGTAGGTGATGGTGATTGTAAAGTCCGCGCTGCCGAGTTCGCGCAGCAGCTTGATGATGCGGACTCCAACGGCGGCTCCTGACAAGCCGCCCAGGAGCAGAATGATGCCCATCCTGAGATCGACATTGCCCAATCGGAAATGAGCTGCTGTTCCGGAAGAGGATGTGCCGACCAGCGCGCAGGTGCCCGAAGCAGCCGCAACCGTGGGCGGAATTCCGATCATCATCAAAACTGGAGTCAGGAGAAATCCTCCACCGACGCCCACCATGCCGGAAAGAAATCCTATTCCTGCGCCAATGGCGATCACCAAGAACAGGTTGATACTCACTCCCGCAATCGGTAAATACAGATGCATGCTCGACCGCCTTTCTTGGTCGACGGCTTGCGGAGAATCACGCGGGCACGGGAAGTGCGAGCCGATCCAGGTTGAGAGCGGTTACTCCAGTCACGGCTTTGGCGATCCGCTGCACTTCCGCTAGCTGGTCCGTTTGGGAAAGCTTGCCTGCGATAGTGACAACTCCGTCGTCGGCGGTGACCTCGAATTCCAGGCCTTCGGTAGCGGGAGCGATGGCCAGCGTGGCCCTCACCTTGCTCGCCAGGGCGAGGTCCTCGAGCGCACTCCGGCAGGCAGGTGTCAGCGTGAAGCACCGCTGCCGCGCGGCTCCTGCAATGATCTCGCACGCAGTCTCCAACGACATGTGCTCGAGATTGATGACCAGGTCGTACAGCGATGGGTTCCGCCAATCGACGCCATAAAGGAAGCTGACCCACTTGCGTCGCTGCTCGTCCATTTTCTGGATGTATGCGACCGCCTCGCTCCTGCTGTAGTTCAACCGGTCGCACACCATGCGGATGCGAAAATCCATGGGAGCGATGAGTCGAATGCGCAGAATGTGACGACCACCTCCCAAGAGCAGGTGGCCCGCCAGTCCGTGATAGATAACGTTTCCGGTCCGCACCTCTTCGGTGAGGGCCGCCTGAATCAGAGCCAGATACTTGTACCGGTGGTGGCTGAAGCGTTCCAGAAAACCCGGCGGCTTTTCCAGTGCGTTTCGGAGCTCATCCTGGGAGAAGCCATGAGCCGCGGCGCGTTGGACGATGACATCTCGATCGATCGTGCGATAGCCCAATTTCAGCGCCAGACACTCGGCCAGCATCTTGCCACCGCTGAAAGATCCTCTGGAAATCGTAACCACCGACATGGCGATGCCCCGCTTTCCGCCGGCCGGCGCCATGCAGCGGCGCCGGCCGGGCTTCGATCGATATCGGAGTTTGCAGGGGCGGTCAGCGCGCGCTTGTGCCCGTAGCTGCTCCGTGCAGTTCTACAGCGACTTTATTGTCGAGGTGGTCGTAGTACTCCTTGAGGATGGCGATGACTTCCGGTTTGGAGAACTCCGCAGGCACTGGCTTGCCTTCACTCATCAGCTTGCGCAGCAAGGTTCCCGAAAGCAGCAGACGCGCGCCTCCCTGATACTTTCCGTTCTCATCAATGACCGCTTTGCTCTCATGTGGGCAGGTCTTCATGGAAGCCATGCTGCCGCATTCGTAGCAGTAGAAGGTCCAATCCATGCACAGCGGGCGTAGACGCAACGCGTCGTGTGGAATTTCATCGAAGATCTTCTGTGCGTCGAAGGGGCCGTAGTAGTCGCCAACGCCAGCGTGATCTCGTCCGACAATTAGGTGCGTGCAGCCATAGTTCTGGCGGAAGATGGCGTGCAGCAGGGCTTCGCGCGGCCCGGCATAACGCATCTCCATCGGATATCCGCCCTGCAGGATCCTCTCCTTGCGGAAATACTTGTTGACCAGCGCGTCGATCGCCTTCACCCGTACTTCGGCCGGTATGTCTCCCGGCTTCAATTTGCCGACCAACTGGTGGATGTACACGCCGTCGCACACCTCAACCGCGATCCATGCCAGATAGGCGTGCGAATTGTGCATGGGATTACGTAATTGCAAGGCTGCTATCGACGACCAGCCGCGCTTTTCAAACTCCGCACGAGCTTCGACGGGACGCTGATAGATACCCGCGAACATCTCCGGGTAATACGACTCCGACACCACCCGGACCGGACCGGCCAGATTCACACAGGCCTGTTCCATCACTTTCTGCACGCCAGGGTGCTTCACATCCGTGGTGCGAAATACTTGTTGGCATTCATAGGCCTTGTCGATCTTGTATTTTTCTGTGACCTTCATGGTGCCCATCAGGGAATCTGTTTCTGTGTCCCAGAGCGCGACCTCTTCGCCCACTGCGATCGTTTTGGCATACTCCTCGTCGGTTGAAAGCGTAATCGGAATGGGCCAGAACAGCCCCGACTTCGACGGCATGGAGTAGCTTTCGCAACACCCTTGCCAATCGTCGCGATCCATGAAACCGTCCAGCGGGGTAAAAGCCCCAATTCCCATCATGATGAGATCGCTTGTCTCACGCGAGGTCATGGGAACCTTCTTTAGGCGCTGGGCCTTTTGCATTTCTTGTTTCCGCTCTTCTCCATCGAGTAAAAGCACTTTGAGTGACTGACTGCCATGCGGAAGAATTAACTTGCTCATATAGCTCTCCTTGTTGTTTGAACTATTCCGCCGCGATACTAGAAGCCTTGGCGTTGGGGAACAACCGCACTTTCCAGACAGGGAAACACCGCCTAAAACCCATAATTTCCAGAAGTGTTCGCCGGCAATTTCCTTTATTTTTGCCGTAGAGTTTGCATTTTTTGCGAGAGAGGATCAAACTTTAGCTGCTTCCCGGAGGCAGGATGCCGTGGCAGCACCATACATTACGACGGGCAAAGCAGCGCGCCGTTGCTCAGTTCAGCCAGACACCGTCCTGAAGTGGGTCAAAAAAGGCAGACTCCCCGCAGTGCGTACCCCCGGCGGACACTATCGCATCGACGAGCGCGATCTCGCGCGATTTATGGGCATGCCCGATCCGAAAAGTTCCAACCCTCTTCCTGTCGTTCAGACGGGCAACCGCATTCTCCACTGCTGGGAATACTTTGGCGAAGAACTTCGCGCGGAGTGCCAAAGCTGCGTCGTCTACCGGGTGCGTGCCAGCATGTGTTTTCAACTCCGACTGGCGATGCATGGGAATGGGCACAATAAGGAATTCTGCAAGGACATCTGCCAGGATTGCCCCTACTGCCGGCGTGTGCATGGAGAGCCCACGAACATTCTTGTAATTACTCGCAACGAACAACTGATCCAGCGTCTGTCGCAGCATCCCCATGAACATTTGGTTCTGCGGTATGCGCGTAGCGGCTACGACTCTTCAGCAGTGCTAGCAGTCTTTCGTCCTGCGCTCGCAGTTGTGGATCTGCGCTTACTCCAGTGCAATTGGGAGAATGGCGGCCTGATCGCCTCCTTAACCTCGGATGAACGGGCCAAGGGAATGCGCGTTTTGATATCGGTTCCGGCCGACGGCGTTTGCGCGGGGCTGCCAGATACTTTCGATGCCGGCACAATACCGGAGCCGTGGTCTCCGGCCGATCTGCTGCGCTGGGCCGATTGCGGAGAGGTGGAAATCCTTCCAGAGGAACCCACGCACCAGGCCTGGTCTGCTGCCGGCAAGACGGCTTCGATCTCGAAGCCTTTGTCCTTGAAATTTCCGCCAAAGCCGGAAATGGATGTTCCGGCCCAAAAGCCTGCGCGGCATCCGCGAAATAACTCTTCCGCCTCGGGCCAGAAACCGAGATTTACGAATCCAGAAAATCCAGAAAGCCACTCCGCACGCTACCAGGGGAGCGCAGGCCACTACAAAGGCAGCGAAGAAAGCCATCCCCACTCTCTCAAATAGCTGAAATTGCAGTATCTACTGCTAATTCACAACAGCGTGGACTGCTGATTCAGTTGTGCTGAAAAATATTACAAAAATCCGACAACGTGTCGATTCTTGCCGCGCATTCTCCACGGGTCTACATTCGAGCCGGATGTTTAGACCAAAGGAAGGGCGCAGCGACCAGGATAGAAGCGAGCCATTCGACAATGAATCACGAAAATTAAAACACCGCAAAAAACCCGGATGCGGCGAACACACAGCCAAACGGGAGAAAGAAAGAGGGACTATCGATGCCAAGTTTCGTCAATCCAGAGAAGTGCGACGGATGCAAAGCTTTGGACAGGACCGCATGTCAGTACATCTGTCCGAATGACCTGATGGTGCTGAACAAGAGCACCATGAAGGCCTATAACCAGGACGTCTCGATGTGCTGGGAGTGTTACAGCTGCGTCAAGATCTGCCCCACACAAGCCGTAGAAATTCGCGGATACGCAGATTTCGTTCCCATGGGCGCCGCAGTCACCCCGTTACGCTCCACTGATTCCATCCTGTGGACCGTCAAGTTCCGCAATGGGACCTTAAAGCGCTTCAAATTCCCCATTCGCAGCACCGCGGAAGGGACGGCGGTCCCGAGCGGCGGGTTTGAGGGCGACAGCGACCTGGACAGCGCGGTCCTGTTTACTGAGCCAGCATCCCTGGGTCTGAAAGAAGTTTTCACTTTCAACAAGAACGCATAGGAGGCGGTGCGAGATGGAAAAATTTGAGGTTCAAGTCGTAGAAACTGACCTGCTCATCCTGGGCGGAGGCATGGCGGCCTGCGGGGCAGCCGTCGAGGCCGCACATTGGGCGCGGAAGAAAGGTCTCAAGGTGGCGCTGGTGGACAAGGCGGCCATCGACCGGTCTGGAGCTGTTGCCATGGGTCTTTCGGCCATCAACCAATACGTAGGGTTGAAAGACGGAAAGAACACCGTGAAAGACTACGTGGACTACGTGCGCAACGACCTGATGGGCGTGACCAGAGAAGACCTGGTGGCAAACATCGCGCG
Source organism: Acidobacteriaceae bacterium (assembly GCA_049692235.1). Classification (GTDB taxonomy): domain Bacteria; phylum Acidobacteriota; class Terriglobia; order Terriglobales; family Acidobacteriaceae; genus JAKAAZ01. Next base: position 12,865 of record JBAVOQ010000092.1, read on the forward strand.
GCACGTGGACTCCTCGGTCCATTTGTTTGAGAAGTGGGGCTTGCCGATCTGGAAAGACGAAAAGGGCAACTACGTGCATGAGGGCCGCTGGCAGCTGATGCTGAACGGCGAGTCGTACAAGGTGATCGTGGCCGAAGCGGCCAAGAACGCTCTCAACCAGGATGGCGTGGGCCAGATATTTGAGCGCATCTTCATCGTAGGGCCGCTGATGGATGGGGACCGCTGTGCGGGCGCCATTGGCTTTTCCGTCCGCGAGAACAAAGTGTATGTGTTCAAAGCCAAGGCCACGCTGGACGCGATGGGTGGCGCTGTGCACATCTTTAAGCCGCGTAGTTCGGGCGAAGGCTTGGGACGCGCCTGGTATCCACCGTGGAACGCTGGCTCTGCGGCCTACTTCACTTTGAAGGCCGGAGCGGAGATGACCTGCCAGGAAGTGCGTTTCATCCCCATCCGGTTCAAGGACGCCTATGGCCCGGTCGGTGCGTGGTTCCTGCTCTTCAAATCGCGGGCGACCAACGCCATGGGCGAGGAGTACATGGTGACGCGGAAGCCGGAACTGGAAAACTGGCTGCCGTATGGGCGCGTCAAGCCGATCCCGGCCAACCTGCGCAACTATCTTGGCATGTTGGACGTGATGGAAGGGAAAGGCCCCATCTTCATGCGTACCGAGGAGGCGATCCAGAAGATTGCGGACACTTTCAAGGACGACCCCAAGGCCTACAAGAAGAAGATGAAGGACCTGGAGAACGAGGCCTGGGAAGACTTCCTGGACATGACCATCTCGCAGGCCATCCTGTGGGCGGGAAGCAATGTCCAGCCCGAGGAGAAGAGCTCAGAGATCGCGGCAGCCGAGCCGTACTTCATCGGCTCGCACTCCGGTGCCTCAGGGGCGTGGGTCAGCGGTCCAGCGGACCTGCAGACGGACGAGACCCGCAGCAAGTACTTCTGGGGCTACACCAATATGTCCACGGTAAAAGGGCTGTTTTGCGCGGGAGACGCCTCTGGCGCGTCGAGCCATAAGTTTTCCTCCGGCTCTCACACGGAAGGACGCATCGCCGCCAAGGCCGCAGTGAAATTCATTGTGGACAACAACACGATGCCCGCTGTGGAGCAGAGCGTCATTGACGCCACAGTTGCGGAGATCCTGAAGCCCATGGAGACGTTTGAGCAACACAAGAACGCCACCACGGACGAAGAGGTGAACCCGCATTACATCAAACCGCGCATGTTCATGTTTCGGCTGCAGAAGATCATGGACGAATATGCGGGCGGCGTCAGCGCTCAGTTCAAGACCAACAAAGCGCAACTGGAACAAGCGCTGATCCTGTTGGACTTTCTGCGCGAAGACTCGCAGAACCTGGGAGCTTCCAACCTGCATGAACTGATGCGGGCCTGGGAGAACATTCATCGCATGTGGCAGGCCGAGGCCCATGTGCGAACAGTATTGTTCCGTGAAGAGACCCGCTGGCCGGGGTATTACTACCGGGCCGACACGCCAAAAATGGACGAGGAGAAATGGCATGTGTTCGCCAACTGCCGCTTCGACCCCGCCACCAAGGATTGGCACATGATGGCCCGCCCAATCTACCACGTCTTTCCACAAGCCAAAGAACACGAGTTATTGGGCGGTTAGCGGTTTTACCAGGGGGGCCCACCGGCCCCCCATTTTTTCAGAAGTCGTCTTTCCGGTAAACAAAAATGGATTTCGCTGGCCCAATTCGCTGCCCGCACTGCAATGCCCCCATGGCGCAGTGGGCAAACCCCGAACTTGCTTGTTGGAGCGGGGAATTTCAATATGTCTGTTTCAACGATGCCTGCCCGTATTTCATTCGCGGCTGGGCCTGGATGGAAGAGCGCTTCAACGTGCATTCCTCGTATCGGCACCGGCTGGACCCAACCACCGGCGAGACCGGGCCTTTGCCAGTCTGGTCGCGCGAGGCATTGAAGGACCAGATCGTCGTCCAGTCCGAGGAGATCCGCCATGCCTGAACCAAAACTCATTCAACCGGAGCGGCCCAAAGACCTGCCTCCCATCGGATTGGACGACGTCTTCCCATTTCAATGCCGACGCGACCTGGACTGCTTTACTACCTGTTGCCAGAATGTGTCGATCATCCTGACCCCCTACGATGTGCTGCGCATGCGCAAGGCGCTGGGCATCGATTCGACGGAATTTCTGGAAAAATATACGCTCCCCGCTTTTACCAAAGAGCAGAAACTTCCGCTGTTGCTGCTGCGCATGGACCCGGAAACGCTGCGCTGCCCCTTCGTCAGCGAAGCCGGCTGCGCCATGTATCACGACCGTCCCTGGGCCTGCCGGATGTATCCGTTGGGACTGGCTGAACCACGCCAGGCCACGCCGCAGGAGCAGCCGTTTCATTTTCTGCTGCAAGAAGATTTGTGTCACGGACATGGATGCGGGAACACGCAGACCGTGCGGCAATGGCTGGATGGACAAGGACTGGAGCAGTTTGAGGCCATGGAGGCCCCGTTCAAGAAACTGATGCTGCACGAATTCTGGCAGAAGGGCGAGGCACTCACTTCCAACAAGGCGGCGATGACGTACATGGCCTTCTATGACATCGATCGCTTCCGCCGTTTTGTCTTCGAGTCGCGCTTTTTGAAATTGTTTGACGTGGACGAAGCGCGCGTGGAGGCGCTCCGCGTGGACGACGAGGAGTTGCTGGATTTTGCCATGGACTGGCTGCAATTCGTACTCTTTGGCGCCCGCACCATGAAGCTCCGTCCAGAGGTCCGCCAACAAGCCGGAGAAACATCCGTTGTCGCGGCGCCAGCAACTGGGGAGTAGAGAACCATGACGCGTGCAAATATCCCGCAAAGCGAAGGGCTGGACATCCTGGTGCTGGGCGGTGGTGTGGCCGGCATGACCGCGGCCATCGAAGCGGCCGAGGCGGGCTGCAATGTGACCTTGATTGAAAAATCGCCTACCCTTGGCGGACGAGCGGTGCGTAACAACCAGTATTTCCCCAAGCTCTGTCCTCCGTCCTGCGGCATGGAAATCAACTTTCAGCGCATCCGGAAAAGTTCCCGCATTCATGTCATCACGCAGGCGGAACTGGAGCGGCTGGAAGGTGTCCCCGGCGACTTTCAAGCCACGTTGAAAATTGTGCCGCGTTTTGTCAACGCCAACTGCACGTTATGCGGGGCCTGCGCGCAGGCCTGTCCGGCGGAACGGGCCGACGAGATCAACTGCGGACTTTCCCGGACCAAGGCAGCCTACCTGCCATCCTTGACCGCCTTTCCCTCCCGGTATGCGATTGATCGGCAGGCCTGTGCCGAGGGGTGCCATGCATGCGTCGACGCCTGCCAGTACGCCGCCATTGATTTGCAGCAAGATCCGGAGCAGAGGACCTTGCGCGTGGCGGCCGTGGTGGCGGCCACGGGGTGGGAGTCGTATGACGCAGCGAAGATCGCCAACCTGGGCTTCGGGCGCTGCCGCAACGTGGTGACAAACGTACTCATGGAGCGGATGGCATCGCCTTCCGGGCCGACACAAGGAAAAATCCTTCGTCCTTCCGATGGTGGGCCGCCGCGTTCCGTGGCCTTTGTGCAATGTGCGGGATCGCGCGACGCCAATCATCTTCCCTACTGCTCGGCGGTCTGTTGCTCAGCTTCTCTGAAGCAAACCACCTATCTTCATCGGCAGCTTCCGGAATGCAAGACCACCATCTTCTACATCGATCTGCGCACTCCGGGCCTGTTGCAGGACTTCTGCAACAAAGTGACGGCGGACGGCCAGGTTCGGCTGGTCAAAGGCAAGGTGGGAAAGATCGAGGAAGACGCTGCCACCGGTGACCTGATCGTGACGGCGGAAGAAGCCCTGACCGGAAAGAAAACCTCCGCGCGGTTCAGCATGGTGGTGCTCGCTACCGGCATGGTGCCGAATACGCAAGGACTGCCTGCGGGCTTTCACATCGACGAATTTGGTTTTGTGACCAACGAAAGCAAGGGACTGTATGGAGCCGGGTGTGTGCACCGGCCCTCGGAGGTGGCGGCCAGCATTCGCGACGCCACGGGCGCGGCGCTGCGGGCCTTGCAATGCGTGGTGGAGGGCCTTCCCCATGGATAAGAAACTGGGTGTATACATTTGCAGCGGTTGCGAGATCGGCGAAAAAATCGCCATGGACGGGCTTGTCCGCGTGGCCGAGAAGGAATCGAAGGCCCCGGTTTGCCGCACGCATCCCTTTCTGTGCGGGCCGGAAGGCACGGCGCTGATTCGCCAGGACCTGGAGAGCGGCGCGGTCAACACGCTGGTGATTGCCGCCTGCTCGACGCGCGACAAGACCGATGCGTTTTCCTTTGACCCGCGCATGGTAATGGAGCGGGTGGACCTGCGTGAGCGGGTGGCGTGGAGTCATCCCGCAGGCGAGGAAGACACCCAGGCCCTGGCGGAAGATTACCTGCGCATGGGCATCGCCAAGGCCGGCAAAATGGAGCCGTTGGAGCCGATGACCGGGGAGGTCTCGAAGGCCATTCTGGTGGTGGGAGGCGGCATCGCGGGCCTAACGGCCGCGCTGGAGGCCGCGAAGGCCGGCTATGAAGTTGTCCTGGTAGAAAAAAGCGAACGGCTGGGCGGCAGCCTGGCCGAGGTGAAGCGGCCCACGCCACTCAAAGCGCCGTACACCGCATCGCCCACCAATGACGCGCAGGAACGCACGCGCCTGGTGATGGAGCATCCGCGCATCCAGGTCTTTACCACAACAACCATTTTGCGCACGGAAGGCCAGCCGGGACAATTTGATGTCACCCTGGCAACCTCCAGTCAGCAGGTTACCGTCCGTGTGGGCGCCATTGTGATGGCGACGGGTTGGAAGCCGTACGACCCAGCGCGGCTCAACGAACTTGGATACGGTTCCAGTGCCAACGTGGTGACCAATCTGGAAGCGGAACGGATGGCGGTGGAAGGCCGGATTCGCAGGCCCTCGGACAAAAAGCCCCCGCAACGCACCCTCTTCATTCAGTGTGCCGGATCGCGCCGCGGCGACCACCTGCCGTACTGTTCCTCGGTCTGCTGCATGGCCACACTGCAGCAGGCGGAATATCTCCATGAGGCGGACCCGAATGCGGAAGTGTACGTCATTTATCAGGACATGATGACGCCGGGGCCCTACGAAAAGTTCTATCAAAAGGTGCAGGAACACCCGCGATCTTTTTTTATGAAGGGCGAGGTGACCAGCGTAGGACCGCGGCCGGACGGCCAGGTGCGGGTGCGGGTGGAACATACGTTGGCCAACGGGCCTTTTGAGATCGATGTGGACCTGGTGGTGCTGGCCACGGGCATGGTCCCGAATGCGGCCGACAGCGAGGCCATCCGTAGCTTGCATGACGCGCAGGCCAAGGTCCTGCGCAATGAGTCCGAGAAGCAACGGACGGAAGCGGAAGCTGTCGTTGCCAGTTTGCGTCAGCACGAGAACACGGAAATCCTGCACCTGGCATATCGCCAAGGGCCGGACCTGCCGGTATTGCGGCACGGCTTTCCAGATTCCAACTTCATTTGTTTTCCCTACGAGTCCCAGCGGACTGGCATTTATGCCGCCGGGGCCGTGCGTTCGCCCATGGATTGGGCGGGCGCGGAAGAAGACGCGACCGGCGCGGCCATGAAAGCGATTCAGAGCGTGGAGCTGGCCAGCCTGGGCGCGGCCGTGCATCCCCGCGCGGGAGACCTGTCGTTTCCGTTTTTCAATCTCCAGCGATGTACGCAGTGCAAACGCTGCACAGTTGAGTGTCCTTTTGGCGCAATCGACGAAGACGAGAAGGGAACGCCCAAGTTCAATCCGTACCGTTGCCGTCGCTGCGGTGTCTGCATGGGAGCCTGTCCGGAACGCATCATCTCCTTCAAGAATTATTCCGTGGACATGATCGCCAGCATGATCAAGGCGGTCGAGGTCCCGGAAGAAGAGGAAGAAAAGCCGCGGATCCTGCTCTTCGCCTGCGAGAACGATGCGGTCCCGGCCCTCGACATGGCAGGCATGGAGCGGACGCAGCTGGATGCCAGCGTGCGCGTGATTCCGCTGCGCTGTCTGGGCTCGATGAACATGGTCTGGATTGCGGACGCGCTCTCCAGCGGATTCGATGGCGTGATGCTGGCCGGTTGCAAGCACGGGGACGACTACCAGTGTCACTTTGTGCGCGGCAGCGAGTTGGCCGGGCGTCGCCTGGACAACGTGAAGGAGACCCTGCAACGGCTGCAATTGGAGTCCGAGCGCATCGAGATGGTCGAAGCCGCCTTTGACGATTACAGACGGCTGCCCCAATTGATCAACGATTTTGCCGGGCGCATCCGGGCGCTCGACCCCAATCCGTACAAGGGATTTTAGTCATGGACAAGACATCGATCGGCAGACCCGACAACGATTTTATCCAGGACGTGCTGGCCCTGGGTGGGGAGGACCTGAAGAAGTGTTATCAGTGCGCCGCCTGCACCTCCGCCTGTTCGCTTTCCACGGAGCAGAACGGCTTCCCGCGCAAACAAATGCTGATGGCGCAGTGGGGCATGAAGGACAAGCTGCTCGAAGATCCCAGCCCGTGGCTCTGCTACTATTGCGGCGATTGCTCCAAGGTCTGCCCGCGTCAGGCCGGTCCTGCCGAGACCATGATGGCCTTGCGCCGCTATGCCATTTCCCGCTACGACGTGACCGGGCTGGCACGGCTGATGTATCGCTCGGCGATCGGCAACATCTTGGTGTTCCTGGTCTTCTCCACCTTCTTCACGCTTTTGTTGCTGTCGCAACATGGAGGGATGCAAATGGGCAGCAACGGGGCCATCTTCAGCGGCCTGGGGTCTACCTATCTCTTCCAGTACATCCCCGGAGAATGGATCCACAAGATCGGGATCGCAGTCTTTGCCATGATTGGCGCCAGCCTGGCCTTTGGCGTCCTCTCCATGGTCTACCGCATGATGAACAAGAAGGACCACACAGGAGAACGGCTGGCCTTCCCCATTGCGGCTTTGCTGCCCGCCATCTGGTTTGCCGTGATGGAGGCCATCAACCATCACCGCTTTCGCCAGTGCGAAAAACACGAGGGGTCGGTCTACCTGCATCCCTGGCTCGTACACGGCGCGATCATGTGGGGCTTTCTGGCCATGCTGGTCGCCACCGCCTTGGACTATCTCATAAAGCCCATCGGTTCTTCTGTTCCGCCTTGGTACCCGATGCGCATCCTTGGCACGCTGGGCGGGCTGGTCTGCCTTTATGGCTTGAGCGTTGCCATTACGCACCGAATCAGCGCCAAAGAGACGCCATACGACAAAAGCTCCTTCTCGGACTGGTTTTTTCTGCTGCTGCTGGCGGCAACCGTGCTGACCGGACTGCTGACGGGGATCATTGTGTACATGCCGCACCCAACCGTCTTCGGATACATGATTTTTCTCTCCCACATTGTTCTGGCGATGGACCTGTTGATCATGATGCCGCTGACAAAGTTCGCGCACGTTGTGTACCGGACCCTGGCCCTGGCGCTGTACCAATGGGCAAGGGTCCCGGCGCCACAGACCGTTACGGTTACCTCTAGCGATGCATAACTACTTGGACAAAGAAAAAGGCAGCTTTGGATCGGATAACTGCGCAGCTTATCGCCCATAAGTACTTCTGGTTGGAGAGTAACTGTTGAGGAGGCAAACAATAATTAATTTCCTAAATGAATAAGACCTATTTGTTGCTAGATGCGTGATGGCGATCACCGATTGGAAATACGCCTAAGCGCATAGTTGGGACGTAGATGAAAATCGAGAAACAATCCATAAGTCGAAGTTGAAAAGTAAGTAGATTGATTAGCACATATTTACTTTCCTCAGGTCGAGACAGAGAAACGGGAAGCGCGGGCAAAAGGAGAAAGCATGGCAGATAAAAAATATGAGACCCCGATGCTGAATGAGTTAGAGAAAGGCCCGTGGCCAAGTTTTGTGAAGGAGATAAAAAAGGCCACGGACATCAGTCCGGCATGTCAGGATCTTCTGGGGGCTCTGGAGGTCTCCTACGAAGACAAGAAAAACCACTGGAAGCATGGCGGGATTGTCGGGGTCATGGGCTATGGCGGCGGGATCATTGGACGTTACTCCGACATTCCTGAACAATTTCCGAATGTAGCCCACTTTCACACTATTCGCGTCAACCAGCCGTCCGGGTGGTTTTATACCAGCGATGCCTTGCGCACCTTGTGCGACATCTGGGACCGGCACGGTTCCGGTTTGACCAACATGCACGGGTCCACCGGGGACGTCATTTTCCTGGGTACAACGACCGATGAACTGGAGCCGACCTTCAAGGACCTGACTGCCGCGGGATTTGACCTGGGCGGGTCCGGGTCTTGCGTGCGGACCCCCTCGGCCTGCGTGGGACAAGCGCGTTGCGAGTGGGCATGCTATGACACACTGGCTGCCTGCAACGACATCACGCAGACGTATCAGGACGAGATGCATCGCCCCGGCTTCCCGTACAAATTCAAATTCAAGTTCAGCGGCTGCCCCAATGATTGCGTGGCCTCCATTGCCCGCTCCGACCTTGCCATCATTGGCACCTGGAAAGACGACATCCAGCAGGATGACGCGGCAGTGGCGGAGTACGCCGCAGCCGGGTTGGACATCGAGAAGGACGTTTGCGGCCACTGTCCCAGCAAGTGCATGGAATGGGACGGCAAGAAGCTGACCATCGGCAACCGGGAATGCGTGCATTGCATGCACTGCATCAACGTCATGCCGAAGGCGCTACGGCCAGGGAAGGAGAAAGGGGCGGCGATCCTGATCGGGGCCAAAGCGCCGATCGTGCAAGGCGCTCTGCTGGCCTCGGTGCTGGTGCCCTTTGTGCCCGCCGACGAGTTGCTGGACACGATCAAGGAACTGACCTCCCGCGTCTGGGATTTCTGGAATGAGTATGGCAAGAACCGCGAGCGGATCGGGGAACTGATCCAGCGCGTCGGCATGGCGAATTTTCTGGATGCCATCGGATTGGACCCTGTGCCGGAGATGGTCTCCGCACCCCGCGACAATCCGTATGTCTACTTCAAGGCGGAAGACAAAATATAGCCCGGTGGCCGGAGGACAAGGTCTGTCCGGCCCTAGAGGAATGGAGATACGATCATGGCAACAGCACCTGTCAAGCGCATTACGGACATCGGTCCACCCAGCTACGAGAAGTTCCTTCATCCGGTCATCAAGAAAAACTATGGACTATGGAAATACCACGAAAATGTGGCGCCCGGCGTCCTCTGTCATGTTTCCGAGACAGGTGATCGCATCTACACGGTGCGGGCCGGTTCGCCGCGGCTGCTGAGTACGCACAGCATCCGCGTGTTCGCGGAGTTGGCGGACAGGTACTGCGATGGGTTTCTACGCTTCACCAGCCGCAACAACGTGGAGTTCCTGCTCGACAAACAAGAAAACATCGAGCCCCTGAAGCAGGATCTTCATGCAGCCGGTTTTCCGGTGGGGGGCACCAACAACGCCATCAGCAATATTGTCCACACGCAGGGATGGGTCCACTGCCACTCCTCGGCCACGGACGCTTCCGGCATCGTCAAGTCCGTCATGGATGCACTGTACGAACATTTCACGGAAGAGAAGCTGCCGGCCAAGATGCGCATCGCGCTGGCCTGTTGCCTGAACATGTGCGGCGCGGTGCACTGCTCGGACATCGCCATTCTTGGCATCCATCGCAAACCACCGCAGATCAACAATGACACGATCAACAAGATCTGTGAAATTCCCAACGTGATCGCGTCCTGCCCGACCGGGGCCATCCGCACCGCTACGGTGAATGGCAAGCCTTCGGTGGAGGTGGTGGAGGAGCAATGCATGTACTGCGGCAACTGCTACACCGTGTGCCCGTCGATGCCGCTGAACGACCCGGCCAACGATGGGATTTCCATCTGGGTGGGGGGCAAGGTGAGCAACGCGCGCAGCGAGCCGCGCTTCTCCAAGCTGGCCATTCCTTTTCTGCCCAACAATCCGCCGCGCTGGCCGGAGGTGGTGGATGCGGTGGTCAACATCGTCAACGTCTATGTCGAGAACGCCCGCAAGCATGAGCGCATGGGCGAATGGATCGACCGCATCGGATGGCCTCGTTTCTTTGAGCTGACGGGCATTGAGTTTACCCGCTACCACATTGACGATTTTAAAAACGCCGGCCTGACATACGCCCGCTCGGCGCACATCCGGTACTAGGAGGGAATCATGTCTGTCCCCGTCGAAACAATTGCAGAAGAGATGTTCAAGATGGTCACCGAATACCAGGGCAAGAAAAACCTGAAGGCCCTAGACCTGACCAAGGCCATGATCGCCAAATATGGCGACGCGGAATGCAGCAAGGACGACTGCAAGCACGCCATCCGGCAATTGATGGATTCCGGGCGTTGTGTCTACAGCTATTTTGGGGGAAGTTTTATCACTCTGCCGCACAAGGAAGGCGCGGCGCCGGAGTAGTGACGTGGGGCCGTGCGCATAAAGGCGACGTCGCGTTAGAGGAAAGGAACGCAATGAAGACAAAATCGCTGGACAGGAAGACAAATGCGGATGGGCAGGTGGCGCTCACCAGTGTGCTGCGCCAATGGCAGCGGATTGAAGATCACAGCGTGGAGTCCACCACGCACATCATTCAGCAGACGAAGAACCCGTTCATCCAGCTGTTGATGGAGATCATCCGGCAAGACTCCGTGATGCACAAGCGGGTGCAGCAGTTCATCCTCGACAGCCTGGAGAAGAAGGCCGTCACGTTGACCCCGGAGGACGTGGGGGGAATTTGGGAGAGCGTTGAGAAACATGCCGCGATGGAAAAAGAAACCATTGAGCTGGCGGTCAAGGCGCAGAAGGAATGCCATCTGTTTGTAGAGAGTCAACTGTTGACCTATTTGATTGAGGACGAACACCTGCACGATCGGCTGTTCGACCAACTGGAGGACTTCAAACGCAAGATGTATTCCAACGGGTAAGAAGTGGGGCGGCCATGGGTCTCTTTAAGGAAGTCAAGAAACCGGTCATCAAAGGAGGAGGGAGCGGCGCGGACATCTCCGGAACGCGGCCGCATTTCGTGGAGAAGACCCCTCCCTGCATCAATACTTGCCCATGCGGTACGGACATCCGAGGCTGGCTGACGACGATTGCGCAGTCGGAAGAGTATGGCCGCACCCACAACCAGTCCTACGAACTGGCCTGGCATAGAATCACCGAGCACAATCCCTTTCCGGCGGTCTGTGGGCGGGTCTGTCCGCACCCTTGCGAAGATGGCTGCAACCGCAACGGCAAGGAAGGCGGGGTGGCCATCAATGCGATGGAGCGCTATGTCGGGGACTTTGGCCTTTCCAAGGCGCTGAAGCTGACGAAATTGACGGACGAGGTCCATTCAGAAAAGGTTGCGGTCATCGGAGCGGGCCCGGCAGGCCTTTCCTGTGCTTATCAACTGGCGCGGCGCGGCTATGGCGTCACTGTCTTTGAGGCCTTTCGACGCCCGGGTGGCATGTTGCGCTATGGCATCCCATGCTATCGCCTTCCCCGCGGAGTCCTGGATGCTGAGATACAGAACATCCTGGATGTAGGGGTTGAACTGCGCTGCAACACGCAGGTGGGCCGGGACATTTCCGTGGAGCAGCTGCGCAAGGATTACGCTGCGATCTTCGTAGGCATTGGCGCCCACAAAGGAGCGCGGCTGGGCGTGCCGGGTGAGGATGCTCCGAATGTTTACACCGGCACTGAGTTTCTGAATCGCGCCAACAGCGGCGAGTCCGTCGACCTGGGTGAAACCGTGATTGTGGTGGGTGGCGGCGACACGGCCATCGACGCGGCGCGCATGAGTAAGCGGCTGGGCGCTTCCGTGACGATTTTCTATCGCCGCACGCGCCAGGAGATGCCGGCTATCAAGCCGGAAATCGAAGGGGCGTTGGAAGAAGGCGTGCAGATCGACTTTCTGGTTGCGCCGGTGGAGGTCCTGGTCAAGGACGGCAAGGCTGTGGGCCTCAAGTGTATCCGCATGGAGTTGGGCGAGCCGGACGCCTCGGGACGGCGGCGGCCAGTCCCCATTGCCGGGTCCGAGTTTGAAACGGCGGCCACGGCGATCATTACGGCCATCAGCCAGGAGCCGGAATGGAACGGGCTGACGGCCATCCAGCCGGACAAGCACTGGATCAAGTCTGGAGTGTGGGGCGAGACCAGCGTGGACGGGGTCTTTGCGGGTGGCGACGATACCGGCCTGGCGCTGGTGACCACGGCCATCTCCCAGGGACAGTTTGCAGCCGCGGCCATTGACGCCCGGCTGCGCGGCAGGAAGCTGGAAGGTCCCTTCCATGTCCCCGCCATCCAGCTGGAGAAGATGAAGGTTGGCTGGTACAAGGAAATGGATCGCCACGAGCGCGTGCATGTCCCTGTGCCTGAACGCGAAAAGGACACCGAGATTGAGTTGGGCCTGTCCGAGGCCGAGGTCTTCGAAGAGGCCAAGCGCTGCATGTCCTGCGGCGCGTGCATGGACTGCGAGACCTGCTGGATGCTTTGCTCCAATAGCTGTTTTGTAAAGCAGTCCAAAGGAGAACACTTCAAGATCAAGCTGGAACTTTGCAACGGATGTCAAAAGTGCGCACAGGAATGCCCGTGCGGTTATATCGAAATGCAATAAGGGAAAGAGGAGTTAAGACAATGCCCATATTTGAAGCAAACGGCCATACCTATGAGGTGGATGAGGATGGCTTTCTGCAGGATCCCGAGATCTGGAACGAGGAAGTTGCCAAGGATTTTATGACCACCGAAGGGGTCGCGGAGCTGACTGCGGATCACTGGAAGGTGATCAAGATGTTGCGGGACTATTACCTGCAGTTCGGGATTGCGCCAATGGTGCGCAAGGTCTGCAAGGACACAGGTTTCAAGCTGGGTCAGATTTATGAGCTATTCCCCTCCGGCCCGGCCAAGGGTGCTTGTAAACTGGCCGGCCTGCCCAAACCGACCGGATGCGTCTAGCTGCGTCCGAACAGGGCAGGGAAGTTGGTGCTTGTCAGTCCCGGCAATCGAGGGCAGTCCCAGGGAGATGCAAACATGCGCGCAATGGACAATTCGGAAATTGATGGGATCGCGAAGGCATGGCTGATTCAGGTCGTCCAGTCTTTTCCGCTGCACGTCCAGCCTTTTCTTGAGCGGAAAACAGATCCCTTCCGCAATCCCATGGGGCACGCGATCCAGGAAAACCTTTCGATCCTGCTGCAAGAGATATTGGGCGGCATGGATCACCCACGACTTGCGGCAGCATTGGAAGCGATTGTGCGCATCCGCGCCGTGCAGGAAACCGCTCCCAGCAAGGCGGTGGAGTTTCTCTTCCAGCTCCCTCCCATCCTGCGGGAGCAATGGAAAGGGTGGCCCGCGGAACAGGAAGAGGTGCTCCAGCACACCCAGCAGGCCGCGCTCATCGCATTTGATTTGTACATCGCGTGCCGGGAAAAGATTTTCGCCCTGCAAGCGGACGAGGCGCGACGTCGTACAGCACAACTGGAAAGGGTCTATCAGAGGATGGAGGCGGAACCGAGATGAGCCCGTTGCGAGCAGGCATCGCGTTTTTGCTGGTGGTCCTGGTGACCGCTCTGGCGTATTTCGGCGCGGAGACGGCTGCCGTGCGGCTTCTGCTTGCGGACATCCTTCCGTATGCGACGTTGCTGATTTTTCTGGCTGGTTTCAGTTTCAAGGTGATTCGTTGGGCGTGGTCGCCTGTTCCCTTTCGCATCCCCACCACCTGCGGACAACAAAGATCCCTCCCCTGGATCAAGGCCAACCGCCTGGACAATCCGTCGACCAAGGCCGGCGCGTGGGGCCGTATGGCGCTGGAGGTCCTGTGCTTTCGCTCCCTGTTCCGCAATACGCGGGCGGAGTTGCGCGAAGGCCCCAGGATCGCCTACTCCGAAGATAAGTTCTTATGGCTGGCGGCGCTGGCCTTCCACTGGTCTCTTCTTTTCATCCTGCTGCGGCACTTGCGCTTTTTTCTGTTTCCGGTTCCGCATTGGTTGATGGGGATGAGTGCGCTGGACGGATTTTTCCACGTGGGCGCTCCCGGGCTGTACATCACAGATGGGGTGATTTTTCTGGCGCTGCTCTACCTGCTGGCGCGGCGCTTCTGGGATGCGCAAGCACGTTATCTGTCTCTGCTGGCGGATTATTTTGCGCTTTTTCTATTGCTCGGACTGGTGCTGACGGGAATCCAAATGCGCTATTCCGACAGAGTGGATCTGGAGAGGGTCAAGGAGTTCGCACTCAGCCTGACCACATTTTCTCCTCACATATCAGCCACCGTGGCGCCCTTGTTCTTCGTCCACCTGACCTTCATTTGTGTGCTGCTCGCCTACATCCCCTTCAGCAAGCTGATGCACCTGGGCGGCGTTTTCCTCAGCCCCACCCGCAATCTGGCCAACAATAGCCGCATCCAGCGACACATCAATCCCTGGAACCCCCCGGTGAAGGTTCATACCTATGCGGACTGGGAGGACGAGTTCCGAGAAAAAATCAGGGCGGCGGGCCTGCCGCTGGAGAAGGAATAGGATGTCCGATCATGCGCCATCGCCGCAGGAATTGGTCCAGATCACGTATCAGCCCAAGGGGAAAACAGATTGGCTGGAACCGGTTGCCACTCTGTCCAAAGGGAGGTATTGCTACAGCGCGGCCGCCAAAAACCTGAAGGCCATGGACCTGCCCAACCCGCGCGAGTGGCAACCGTTTGAAGAAGATTGGAAGCTACCGCCGAACTGGCAGAACATCATCCTGCAGGGGATGCAGGAGAGGCTGAAAAAGTTCCGCTCCTTCCGGCTGTTCATGGAGATTTGCGTGCGCTGCGGGGCCTGCGCCGACAAATGCCACTTTTACCTCGGATCCGGCGACCCGAAAAACATGCCGGTGTTGCGCGCGGAGCTGATGCGCTCGGTCTACCGGCGCTATTTCACCGTTGCGGGGCGGTTGTTTGGCAAATGGGCAGGTGCGCGCGATTTGACCGTGCCGGTGCTCAAAGAGTGGTTCTACTACTTTTATCAATGCACGGAATGCCGTCGCTGCTCGGTCTTCTGCCCCTACGGCATCGACACGGCGGAGATCACCATGATCGCCCGCGAGCTGCTGAACCTGGTGGGAGTGAACGTCAACTGGGTGATGGAGCCGGTGGCCAACTGCTACCGGGTGGGCAATCACCTGGGTATCCAGCCGCACAGCTTCGTGAACAGCATCGAGATGGCTGTTGACGATATTCAGGACCTGACCGGCATCCGCATCAAGGTCCCCATCAACCGCAAGGGCGCGGAGGTCCTGTTCGTGATGCCCTCGGCGGACTACTACGGCTCGCCGCATTACTATACCCTGCTCGGCTATCTGATGCTGTTCCATGAGATCGGGCTGGACTACACGATCAGCGCCTACGCGGCGGAGGGCGGTAACTTCGGACTGTTCGCCTCCAACGAGATGATGAAGCAGCTGAATTACAAGATTTACGCAGAGGCCAGGCGCCTGGGCGTGAAGTGGCTGCTGGGAGGCGAGTGCGGCCACATGTGGCGCGTGCTCAATCAATACATGGACACCATGAACGGCCCCGCGGATTTCCTCGAAGTGCCGGTGTCTCCCGTCACCGGAACGCGCTTTGAGAACACCCGCTCCACCAAGATGGTGCACATCTGCGAATTCACCGCCGACTTGATCCATCATGGCAAACTGAAGCTGGATCCCAGCCGCAACGATCACTGGCGGGTGACCTTCCACGATTCCTGCAACCCGGCGCGCGGCATGGGGCTGCTGGAGGAGCCGCGCGCCATCATCCGCAGCACCTGCAATCAGTTTTATGAGATGCCGGAGAACACCATCCGCGAGCAGACCTTTTGCTGCGGCAGCGGCGCCGGCCTGGGCACCGACGAGAATATCGAGATGCGGATGCGGGGCGCGCTGCCCCGAGCCAATGCCGTCAAGTACGTGCAGCAGCGCCATGGAGTGAACATGCTGGCCTGCATCTGCGCCATTGACAAAGCCACCCTGCCCACGGCAATGAACTACTGGGTGCCTGGAGTCGAGGTGGGCGGCGTGCATGAGTTTCTCGGCAACGCCCTGGTGATGCAAGGCGAGAAAGAGCGCATCACCGACCTGCGCGGCGAGCCTTTGAAAGAGAAAGAAAAGGAGGCGCCAGTCCATGCGTAAGAAATTTGGCATTCTGGCTGTCCTGCTGGGCTTTTTCATTCTGGTGACCTTCCCTTTTTGGCGCAGCGTGGGCATGCGGCATTCCCTTGAGCCGCCCAACCTGGTGCTGCCTGCAAACCAGAAAAATTGCGTAATGCCGGTCGCCTATATGCGGTCTTCCCACATGTTCCTCCTGCTCAATTGGCGGGAGCTGGGGGTCCGTCACAACCAGCACACTTTTCGGTCTTTTGACGGAAAGAGCTACAACATGAGTCTGACCGGGACCTGTCTGGGCTGCCATAACAAGCAACAATTTTGCGATCGTTGCCACACCTACATGGGCGTCCAGACTCCGAGTTGCTTCAACTGCCATGTAGACCCCATGGCGCTGCGCGGAGGCATGCGATGAACATCACACGCAAACAATTTCTGGGGCTTGCGGGGGCCTCCATGCTGGTCGCCGTCAGCGGCAAGCAGGTGCTGGCCGAATTGGAAGGCGAACGGAAAGGTGGCGAGCCGCGACCGCGCAAGCAATACGCGATGATTGTGGATACCCGCAAGTGCAGCACCCTGCCCGACTGCACCAAGTGCATCGAAGCTTGCAACAGCAGCCACAACGTTCCGGTAATTCCCAATCCTGAACATGAGATCAAGTGGATATGGAAAGAGAGGGTCGCGAACGTTTTTGAGGCGCAACAAATCCCCTATCTGGAAACGACGCTGAAAGAGCGGGCGACGATGGTGCTCTGTAATCATTGCGACGACCCGCCCTGCGTCCGCGTGTGCCCCACCGGGGCCACCTGGAAGCGCGAAGAAGATGGAATCGTGATGATGGACTGGCACCGTTGTATCGGCTGCCGTTATTGCATGGCTGCGTGCCCGTATGGCTCGCGCAGTTTCAATTGGATCGACCCTCGCACGGAGTTGAAAGTATTGAATCCGGCCTTCCCGACTCGCACCAAGGGCGTAGTGGAGAAATGTATTTTCTGCTACGACCGGCTGGCTCTCGGCCAAGGGCCGGCATGCGTGGAGGTATGTCCGGTAAAGGCGCTGATCTTTGGCGACTTGAACGATCCAGGGTCGGAAGTGCGAAAGATGCTCGGTTCCGGGTTGACTCTGCGGCGCCGGCCTTCGCTGGGCACCGGGCCCAACATCTACTACATCCTTTGAGGTGGTTGTGATGTTCATGCTGGAAAAAGCCGTGGCCGGAAGCAGAAAGTACTGGACGTGGATTTCCGGGCTGCTACTGGTGATTCTGGTGGCCTTCTACTACTACATGCGCCAGTTTGACTACGGCCTGGGACTGACCGGCATGGGCCGAAACATTTCCTGGGGTCTGTACATCGGCCAGTTCACCTTCATGGTGGGCGTGGCCGCCTCGGCGGTGATGGTGGTGTTGCCGTACTATCTCCACGACCACAAAGAATTTCACCGCATGACGATTCTGGGCGAGTTGCTGGCCGTTGCCTCGGTCGTGGTGTGCATGCTCTTCATCTTTGTCGATATCGGCCAACCGATGCGCATCCTCAACGTGCTTTTGTATCCGCAGTTCCACTCCGTGATGTTCTGGGACATGGCGTCGCTCAGCGGCTATTTGCTGCTGAACATCATCATCACTCTGGCGGCGCTGCACGCCGAACAAAAAGGTTTGCCCGTGGAGCGGTGGATCCGGTATGTGATCCTGCTCTCGATTCCGTGGGCTGTCAGCATCCACACTGTGACGGCGTTCCTATATGCCGGTCTTCCAGGTCGGCCATTCTGGCTTACGGCGATCATGGCCCCGCGGTTTCTGGCCTCGGCGTTCGCATCGGGCCCGGCGCTGCTGATTTTGCTTTGCATGCTGGTCCGGCGGCTGACGGGTTACGATGTGGGCCGCAAGGCCATTGATGCGCTCGCTGTCATCATTACCTACGCGATGGCGATGAATGTTTTTTTCCTGTCGCTGGAAATCTTTACGGCGTACTACAGTCGCATCCCCGACCTGACGGAGGACTTCAACAATCTATATTTAGGCATCGGGGCCCATTCCACGCTGCTGTCCTGGGGACGCGCCTCCATTGTGCTGATGGCGATTTCTCTCGGAATGTTGCTGCTACCGCGCCTGCGCAGAAACCATGTCACGTTGGGTGTGGCCTGCGTGGTTACGTATCTCGCTCTCTGGATCGACAAAGGCATCTGCCTAGTGGTTGGCGGCTTTATGCCCTCTCCGTTCGGCTTCATCAGCCGGTATGTTCCCACCTTTCCCGAGGTGATGATCACCGTGGGCGTCTATGCCATCGGCATCCTGATGGTCACGGTGCTGTACAAAGTCACGCTCGCGGTGAAGTCCGCCGACCCGACGCAGTTTGCTTATGTTCCGGAGGACCAGCACAAGGCCACGCCGGCTGTCGGCACACTGGCGGCTACAGAAGTGAAGTGAGTACGTCAATGAACGCGTCAAGGAGTGCGTCAAGGGGCGGAGATACGGAGAAGCATGTCGGCGCGGGCGGGAAAAGCAAGCATGGTGGAACTGCGAGTGCCTCCAAAGCAAGCGCTCGAGGAGATGAAAAGTTATGACGACCTTTTTCTACATAGCGATTTATTTGGCGGTGGCAGTGTTTCTGGCGGCTTGTGCCGTGCGCGCGATCAACTATGCCCGCATGCCGATCCATCTGCGCTGGGAGCTGTACCCTGTGCCTCACGACGATCCGGCGCTGGTGAAGCATGGCGGCTCGTACTTTGAGGTCACGGATTGGTGGAAGTTCCCCATGCACGTCAACCACCTGGGCGATCTGAAAGTGATGGTCCCTGAGATCCTGCTTCTCCGGGGGTTAAAGAAATTCAACCCGGTCCTCTGGTATAGCTCGTTTCCGTTTCACTTCGGTCTCTATCTGCTGATCGGATCCATGGCCATGGTGTTTGTGCATGCGTTGCTGCCAACCGCCCCTGCAGCTTCCTGGATCGTGATGGCTGCAATGATCCTGCGCGACCTGATCCTGATTACCGCCGTGCTGGGCTCGGCCCTGTCCATCCTGGGGGCGATCGGGCTTCTGGTGCGCCGCTTTACGGACGCAAAGCTCCGCAACTACACAACCCCGGCCGATATTTTCAATCTGATTTTCTTCATCATTGCTTTTGGATTTCTCTGGGCCGGCTACTTTCTCCGGCACCCCGGGCAGGCCGGTCCTCTGGCCATCGCGCATGGCCTGCTGCACTTCGACCGCACCGTTCCCGTGTCCGCAATGTTGGCGGTGGGACTTGGCCTGAGCGCTGTGCTGCTGGCGTATATCCCGCTGACGCACATGTCGCATTTTATTGCGAAGTATTTCACCTATCACAACATCCGCTGGGATGACGAGCCAAACCGTCCGGGAAGCAAAATTGCGATAAAGATTGCGGAGTACCTTACTTACCGGCCCACATGGAGCGCAGCGCACGTTGGCGCCGATGGCTCCAAGACTTGGGTCGAAGTGGTTTCGAGCGCTCCGCCGAACCTGCAAAAGAAGGAGAAGAAATCATGAACGGCGAAGTCAAGACGCCCGTATCCAGTTTGTCCAGTGAGCAGAAAATCTCTCTCCCTTCCGCTGCCCCTCTGGTGGAAGGCCGTCCGGCGAAGATCGCCGACATGTCCCGAGACGAACGTCAGCCGCTGGTGATCCTCGGGCTGCAGGATCTGAAACCGCTGCCAACCCCTCTCGATGACTTTGAGACCAGCCATCCCTTCGCGCCGCTCAGCGAGAAGACGATGGCGCAGTACGAGTGCCTCCTGGACAATACCTGCGCGGTGAGCATTCCCAAGCCGAAGAACCGCGAGGAAGAGAATGCGCTGGTGGCCAAGTTTCTCTCCGGGCTGGAAAAGCTCTTTCGCAAAGAAGACAACTGGACATTCCTTCAGCCACTGCTGCTGACCATGGAGCATTGCGTCAAATGCCAGACGTGTTCGGACGCCTGCCATATCTACGAGGCCAGCGGTCACAACGAAATCTATCGTCCGACCTATCGCTCGGAAGTGTTGCGCCGCCTCTATTTCAAGCATGTCAAGGGCGGCGGCCTGCTCTCCGCCTGGCAGCATGGCGACATTGAGATCAACTGGCCGCTGGTCGCCCGCTTGATTGAGCTCTCCTATCGTTGCAACCTTTGCCGTCGCTGTGCCCAGGCCTGCCCCATCGGCGCCGACAACGGCCTGGTGGCCCACGAGCTGCGCAAACTCTTCAGTCAGGAAATGGGCATTGCGGCCAAGGAAATTCACGATAACGGCTCCATGCTGCAACTGCGCGCGGGCTCTTCGACCGGCATGACTCCGGAAGTGGTGAAGGACAACATTGCCTTCATCGACGAGGAAATGAGCGAGAAAACAGGCATCGAGGTGAATACCCCTTGGGATGTGCAGGGCGCGGACATTCTGCTCATCCACAATGCAGGGGAAATTCTGGCGTGGCCGGAGAACCCCGGCGCTTTCGCCACCATCATGAAGCTGGCCGGTATCAACTGGACGATGTCGTCGGAGGCCGTTGGCTACGACTCGATCAATTACGGCCTCTGGTACGACGACGTGCAGTTTGCGCGGGTCGCTGCCAAGCACGCGGAAATTGCCCGCAAGCTGGGAGTGAAAAAAATCGTATTGGGCGAGTGCGGACACGCGCATAAGGCGCTCAGCGTCATTGCAGATCGCGTTCTGATGGGAGATGCCAATGTTCCGCGAGAGAGTTCGATGACCTTGCTGCGGGACATTGTGATGAGCGGCAAATTGGCTTTCGACCCCAGCCGGAACGATTTTCCGGTCACGCTGCACGACCCCTGCAACATGGTGCGGTTGATGGGCGTGGTGGAACCGCAGCGCGAGATCGTGCGGAAGCTATGTCCCCAGTTCCGCGAGATGACCCCGCATGGCGTGGACAATTATTGCTGCGGCGGCGGCAGCGGCTTTGCCATCATGAGCGGCAACAACTTTCCCGATTGGCGCTTCCAGGTCGCCGGACGAAAAAAGATGGAACAGATTCTCAACGCATTTTCCGATTGCATCGACGCTTCCATTCCGAAGTACATCTGTGCGCCCTGCAGCAACTGCAAGGGGCAATTTCGAGACATGCTGAACTACTTCGGTCTATGGGAATCCAATCGCATTCTCTATGGAGGCTTGGCCGAACTGATCGTCAATGCAATGGTGGACGTCAAACCCGGCTTTCTGGAGTGGGAGTGGCACTAGGACGCGGGGGGATGAAGATGCAGAGGAAGGAACTATGACTGGCAAGGTCTATCTTGTAGGCGCAGGACCGGGGGACCCGGAACTGTTAACACTGCGGGCTGCCCGGATTCTCGGCGAGGCGGAGGTGGTCCTGCACGATGGCCTGGTTTCCGGAGAGATTGTGAAACTGGCCAGGCAGGCGGAGATCATCGATGCCGGAAAACGTTGCGGCAATAACAAGCGGGTTACCCAGGAACAGATCAACGCGATGCTGGTGGAACACGCCCGGCGCGGGCGAATTGTGGTGCGGCTGAAAGGCGGCGATCCGCTGATTTTTGGTCGCGCGGGGGAAGAAATTGCGGCGCTGCAGGCGGCCGGAATTGCGTATGAGATTGTGCCTGGGGTGACCACGGCCTCGTGCGCGGCGGCAGCGGCCGGAATCTCCCTGACCTGCCGCAGCGGCGCCTCCTCGCTGGTCTTTCTCCCTGGCCACGGGGGACAGGACAAATCCAAAAACGATTGGCCGGATCTCAACCCCAAAGGATCGGATGCACCGGATGTCACGGTCGCGGTCTACATGCCCGGGACGGACTACGCCTCGTTGCGGGACCGCTTGCTGGCCGCAGGGATGGCCCCGTCTACGCCCTGTCTTCTGGTTTCCGGCGTGGGTACCGATGCAAGCCTTTCTCACCGAACCACGGTGGGAGAGCTGTCCAGTGCTCCTGAGCTTCTCGCGCCGAAAATCCTGCTTGCCGGGGAAGTGGTGCGGGCGGTTCCCATGACACGAGATCTCGCGAGCGAGTCGCGCATAGAAGCGGAAGAACTTGCCGTGTTGCTCAACGAGCCATGGCTGGAACAAGAATCTGACGTACTGTTGGAAAAAGCATGACGTTTCCTGGGTAGGTTCCGCAATCGCAATCGCTGAAGACGGGACATGCAATGCCCGACGACAGACTGAGGTTCGTCCCTTCGTCCAGGGCTGGTTTGCACAGAGGTCCTGATTCTGCTCAGAGAAAGAACGCAGGGGGATTTGTGGTTCATGCAGTGTGGACGGATCAGCTTGAAAAACCTTGCTGCTGTCTCCGCAGACTCCTACTTTTTCTAGCCGTCACGTGCGTGGCTGGTGCGCAGAACACGTTCGTCAACCGATGGCTGGACAATGTGACGCGCATCCAAAACGAGGAGCCGCGCTGGATATCCCCGCTGGTGATGACCACTCCCCGCCTGGAACAAAAGCTGCGCGAGGACATCGCCCGCCATCAGATTTCGGGTGGCCATGTCTGGATCTTCGATGATGGCAAGGGACTGGAACTGATTCCGGTGAACCATGTTGCGGTGACCTTTAATCTGCCGCCATACATGAATTACGATGCGCCCCATACCAAGGATGGTTTTGGAGATGTCAGTTTCCTGCTCAAGTATCGCGTGCTAGCCAGAAATGCAACGAAAGGCGACTATATTGTGTCAGTCTTTCTGGGGGGGAGCATACCCACAGGTTCCTACAACAACGGGAAGAACAGCGCCACCGTCACGCCCACCCTGGCAGGAGGCAAGGGCTGGGGAAGGTTCAATCTGGAAGGTTCCCTTGGCGCTGCGTTGCCGGTGGATAGTGTCGATAGCGTGAGTCGATGCATTACGTGGAACACGGTGGCGGAATATAAACTCTACCGGTACTTCTGGACGGAAGTCGAATCCAACGCGTCCTTCAATAAGGGCGGATCGAACGATGGCAAGACCCAGGAGTTCATTACGCCAGGCTTCCAAATCGGCCGCATCCGGCCTCGCAAGCGCACCGGACTGACGTTTGGCACAGGGATGCAGATCGCCACCTCTCACTATCACTCTTACAACCACGCACTGATGCTTAGCAGCCGCTTCTCGTTTTAGGAGATTGAGAGTTGCCGCAATACAAGTCTGAAGGCGTCATTCTACGCGGAGCCTGCGCGAAGCGAAGTAAGATGTGAGGACAATGGATATCGCGGATTCCCGCTTGCTTCCACGCGTTGTGGTCGCTGGGCTGGGCGGAGATAGCGGCAAAACACTCACCTCTCTAAGTTTGCTGCTTCTGCTCAGAAAAGCCGGCCTCGGCGTAACCGCCTTCAAAAAAGGGCCGGACTACATCGATGCGGCGTGGCTCACCTGGGCCTCTGGCCGTTCCGCCCGCAATCTGGATACCTGGATGATGGGGCCGGACGCTGTCGTCCGGTCATTTTGGACATACGCCGAAAGCGATGGCCTGAACCTCATCGAGGGCAACCGCGGCCTGTATGACGGCTTCGATGCCCAGGGCTCGCACAGCACGGCAGAGCTAGCGAAATTGCTGCACGCTCCTGTGCTGCTGGTGCTGAATGCTACCAAGATGACACGCACGGCGGCCGCGTTGGTGCTGGGTTGTCAGCAACTCGACCCGCAAGTGCGCATTGCCGGAGTCATTCTGAACCAGGTGGCCAACCGCCGCCATGAAAGCGTGCTGCGCGACGCCATTGGTTCCGCGTGCGGAGTTCCCGTCCTGGGGGTCATCCCGCGCGGTCGCGAGGAGCTGCTCCTGCCCGGGCGGCATCTCGGCCTGATCACGCCAGAGGAGCACCCAGAAATTGACGGTCTCCAGCGCAATCTACTTGCCTTGACGGAATCCCGCTTCGACCTGAAAAAGATTATGGAGATTGCCCGAGATGTCCCGCCTTTGCAACCGCCGCCTGCAACGCCGGAAGACTTGCCCGCAGGACAAGGGCTGAAGATTGGCGTCGTCCGGGACCCCGCGTTTACCTTTTATTACCCGGAGAATATAGAGGCCATCGAGCGCTCCGGCGCGACCATCGTGACCATTTCCTCGCTCTCCGATACCCGGCTGCCTCCAGACCTGGACGCGCTTTGCATTGGCGGCGGCTTTCCCGAGGTCCAGGGCGTGGCGATCTCCTGTAACGCGCCGTTCCTGGCTTCATTACGCGATGCGGCGGAAAAAGGACTGCCTATCTATGCGGAGTGCGGCGGTCTGATGTTGCTGGCGCGGGCCATTCACTGGAACTCGCAGCGCCATACCATGTCTGGGGTCCTGCCGTTTGATGTGGAGGTTTGCGCCTCGCCACAAGGACACGGATATATTACTCTAACCGTGGACCAGATCAACCCTTTTTTCCCTCTGGGTACTGAATTGCGTGGCCATGAGTTTCACTATTCGCGAATTTTGGCTGGCGAAGAAGCGCCCAGCACGGCATGCGCCGTGCGGCGAGGCACAGGCAGTTTTCCGGGCAGGGATGGTGTGACCATCAAAAACGTGTGGGCGGCCTACACCCATCTGCATGCGCTGGCCACCCCGGAATGGGCGGCGGGTATGTTGCGAGCAGCCACGGCCTGGCGTGGACGGTCGAGCTTGACAGAATAACTGCACACAGATGCGAGTTCCCATCGACAGGCATTGCATTGTGCAGTATGTCGGCCGCTGCAAGAAATTCGTCCCATTCACATTCTCTCGGCAGCAATGATGGGTGTTGCCGAATCGTCGGAAATGCCGGTACCCGAGTGTTCGCAAGGTCTGGTGCCTCCGTGATTCCAGACACGTGGTGTGACCGATGTCATAGCGAGCGGCAAGGGCACTCTTGTACGCTCTTTGTTTCATGGTGTTTCGATTTCAACCCTCACCCGCCGGCCGGCGGAACACGCCACAATTTTCGTTTGCCGGTTCCGGCATGGGATGCTGGCAATCGGCGAGATCGCCTGCCGTTGCCGTGTTTCACGAACTTGATGAAGTTGAATATGTTTGCGGAGAGACATGACGAAGAAACGGGTAGTGATCGTTGGAGGTGTCGCGGGCGGCGCAACCTGTGCGGCGCGTCTGCGACGGATGGATGAAAACGCGGAGATCGTGCTGCTGGATCGTGGGCAGTACGTCTCTTTTGCCAATTGCGGCTTGCCCTACCATGTGGGCAACGTAATTCATGAGGAGTCGAAACTCCTGCTGGCCACTCCCGCCCTGTTTCGGGAACGGTTCAACATCGAAGTCCGCACGCGCAGTGAAGTCACCGCGATTGACTGTGAAACGCGGGGGCGGTGCGCAGACATTTGCGGTTCGTTTGGCCCCCTGGCCGTCTTTTTCAGAGACACTCATTCCTTCTCCGGTCTGCCGACGGTTGTTCGTTCGAAGGCGTGTTCGTCACACAACGTCTGAATCCTGCCATGACTCCGGCGCTGCCCCGAATTGCCGCATGCCTCGCATGTTTTAAAAGACTTCAGTTCAGCAAGCTCGATGCGCTGGCGCATCACTTCGTTTGCATCTTCAACGTAAAACCGAAGGCCGCCGAACTTCTCTTTTACCTGCACCACCTTGAATTGATGCCCAGTTTCACTTTCATATTCGGCGACCAGTGGCTCAAGATCCTCACATA
>JBAVOQ010000093.1:0-48208 GCA_049692235.1 Acidobacteriaceae bacterium
ACGACTATGCGCCTCCAGCAGCTTCCGCCGCAGATCGTCCGAATATGCTCTCCCCATCCTCGTTGTTATGTCGCGGGAACTTCGCCTGAATCAATATACACCCAACAGTGAAATGCTCTAGGACTTGTCGGAGATAACCGAATATGGCCGCATCATGTCATTGTCCTCATGATGCAGCATGTGGCAATCCTATTCGCAAACGCCAGCGCAGGAACCGATGCTACGCACAGCTTGAGAAAGTCGCGCCTGTTTCTCGAAACCAATTCACCTCAAGCGGCGCCCACATTCTCGAATCAGCCGTTTCGATTCGCGTAGAGCAGTATCACCATTCCTGTAATGTGTCGGCACTATGCAAGATGGCCTTTTCCTGCAAAAAGGCCAGCCGAGATTGCTCCTTCGCCTTACACCTATGGTGATACTGCTTTAGCCGATCTCGAGATTTCAACTCACCCGAAGAAATTCGGGCCGGCATCCTATCGCAAATGATTTGCGCTGCCGCGAATTGCTGTCGCGTGCCTGATAGTGAGCGGTGGAGGAGGGAGCATCGATCCGCCGTATTTATGGCGAAGGTGCTCCGCAAGGCGATGTGAGCAGATCACACAGGTCGCCGCTCTGCTGCTCCCGTGCCTGTTGTGCCGTGGCAGGGATCTCTCCCAGGTTCCAGTTCCACTGAATAAAACGAAGGATCGAAACGAAATCCATCTGCTGATGGGAGATGTAGTTGGTCTTGGCGTACGGCGAGATGATGATGACGGGCACGCGCATTCCGAAACCCTGTCCCCCGGGTAAGGTGCCAGCGTCCGTGTCGGTAAGTTGGGGCGGCGGAACATGATCATACCAACCGCCGCTCTCATCGAATAACACAACAATCGCGGTGCTCTGCCATTCTCCGGAACTTTTCACGGCCTGGACGAGTTGGCTCAGCCATTCGATTCCATCCAGAATATTGCCTCCACCGGGATGCATATCGTGAGCTCCATCCGGCGTGATCCAAACAACAGAAGGAAGTGTTCCGTTGTTTAGCACGGTCTGGAAGCCCGACATCGTGAAGTTTTGAATGTGCGAAGAGTTTTCTGTACTGGTGAAGTACTGAAACACATTTTGCTGGGGTACATAATCCGTGCAGGTGCCATTCTGCGAGTTGGTATAGTTGGTCTGATAGAAAGTCCACGTCAGTTGCTTCGCCGTAAGTTGATCTCCCACGTTGGTCTCCGTCATCGGAACCGAAATCGTACCGCCGCCCTGAGCTTGCTGCTCGACAGCACTGCAGGGATCATAAAAAGGAAGAGCTGACGCGTTGTGATTGCTATGTACCGTAGCCGCCACCATGTACAACTCCTGGGCCGGCTCACTGTTCATCGCGGACATATAGAAGTTGTCGGCCAGAGCATATTGCTGGGCATACGACCACAGATTAGTGATTCCGTAGGGCTTGTTATCGGTGGTCATACCCGACAGGGAAGCATTGTAATACTGCATGGCAAGGTCGCCCTCGGTGTAGGCGAACTTGTCCATCTTGCCGTTATCCCAACTCCCCGCGTAATGCGGCTGGTCGTGAGTTAGATCCGGGGTCGTCAGCGACGTAATTGGCGTTGGCGATACCGTATTGCCGGCGGCGTCGACCTGGTGATAGCTGGGCAATGTGGCATTCAAACCATTTGCTCCGGGATAGGTACCAAATAAATTATCCAGCGAATGGTTTTGCATCATCAAGATAATCAAGTGCGTGATGGGAGAGTTCGTGACGCCGATCGTCTGCACCGTCACAGTTGTGGACGCAGTCGCGGTGCCACCGGATCCGGTAGCCGTCAAAGTGTATTGCGTGGTATTCGTTGGGCTGACAACCGTCGTTCCTGAGGACGAAACCGCGCCGATGCCTTGATCGATAGAAACCGTTGTTGCATTGGTCGTCGTCCAAGTCAGGGTTGAGGTCTGCCCCGCGGTAATGGTCGAAGGTGAGGCAGTCAGCTTCGCCGTGGGCATTAATTCCTGAACGGTCACGGTAGCGGTCGCCGTAACGGTACCGCCGTCGCCTGTCGCGGTCAATGTGTAGGTCGTGGTCGTGGTCGGGCTGACCGTGGTGGAACCGGATGCGGCGACGGTTCCGATTCCGTTGTCAATAGAAACGCTGGTGGCGTTCGTCGTGCTCCACGTCAAAGTAGCCGAATTCCCGACAAATATGGTCGTCGGAGCCGCAGTGAGCTTCGCTGTCGGAGGGTTGGCGTGCACCGTGACCGTGGCCGCGGAGGTCGCGGTACCGTTGACGCTGGTCGCAGTCAACGTATATTCCGTGGTGGACGAAGGAGTGATCGCCATCGATCCCGACGCGGCAACGACACCAATGCCGTTGCTAATCGTGACCGTGGAGGCATAGGCGGTCGTCCACGACAATGTCGCAGAACTACCAGGCGCCACTATAGCCGGAGAGGCCGTCAGGGTCGCAGTCGGGACTACGGGAGACATCGCCGGCAGCAAAGCAGCACCGCGGCAGCCGGACATCAGACCCGCACAAATACAGACAGAAACAATCATCAAGCGCTTCATGGCCAAATACACGCTCCACCATCCTTATGTACACATGACGGTCTTAGCGTCCAAAAACAAGCGAGCGAAAAGAACGCGAAAGTCAGGCTATTTACCCGCCAGCGAACATGCGCTGAACTGGGAATGGTCTGATTCGCAATTTAGATGCTTGCCCTTCCATGCAAGATGCTCGGGCTCCCGGATGGATCGGACTCGTGCTACCCACCCTGCTCGAATGAACTAAAGGATCTTAGCCGCAATGGCCACGTAATGGAAGCCATCGAAGTTTGTGGTCACCGTCACATGTGTTCCAATGTGGAGATCCCGACTCATCGGAAAGTGGCTCCGATCGAAAACGATCGAATAACTTTGATCATCCTTTGGATCGAGCAGAATCAGGCGGTTGGCAGCCAGATCAAGCGAGACCACATTGCCAGTAAATACAAACGACGACCCCGGTGTGGCAAGAATCGAGATTTGTCGGGCAACGCCACGGCCGTTATTGCTGGAATCGAACTTGACGGATACGAGAGTTCCCTTCATCAGGTCTTGTAAACCGGCGCTGGGCGAAGAAACGGTGACCTGTCCGACGCCAACGACTGACGTTCCAGCAGGAACGTGCAGGGTGATGGGTTGGCCCGAGAGTGCCGCAGTTACTGTTAACAGGCCGGTCCCCACATCGTAACTCAGCACTTGCCCCTGGCACTCACCCTCCGGCGCCTGCGACAACATGTGGACGCTCAACGCAAAAATCTTGGTGCCATCCAATACTGTCTCCACCGAGGCGTGGTCCTGGGCACGCAGGTCACTCAGAGGAGCTTTCACTCCATCGCGGTACACCTGGGTTCGTTCGTCAAACAAAATTTTCATCGGCTTGGTGCCGTAAACGCCCAGGATTAGCTGGTCACGAACCGGGTCGACACTGCGAATCGTTCCACCCTCCACCGTGCTTCTTCCCTTGGGAGGCGGCGGCAAAGCAGACCTATCAACTGTGCCGGTCTGGGCGGTCGGGGCTTGCTGGATGTCCGCATTTTGGCCTGAGTTTTGGGCGGCCAACGATACTTGTGCCATTGCCATGCTGGCTAACACCATTCCGGCGAAAAAACGAATCATTTGCCACACCTTGACCGATCTATGATTTTTCAGCATCTCTCTTTGATGGTGCCAAGCCGTTTCGGGTGGCTTAGCACAATCTTTGGTGCAAAGTTCCAACCGCAGGGCCCGCAAGAATAGGTCTTTCACCTTGGCAACACATTTTGATATCGCGCATCTTAACTATCTATTAATAGTGCCCCCACATGGCTCGCACCTCCAAGTCGAGCGGAAAGGTGAAAACCCGCAATGTCTGTGATTCGTCTTCGACTATTGGCCGCCATTGTGGTGATCACAGGCACCGGATTCCACCATGCATGGGGAAAAGATATCCGAATCACGCTGCCAAAACATAGCGAACTGACACCCGTGCAGCGATTGAATCGCGAAGGGGTCGATGCGGTTCGCCGGCATCAATATGAAAAAGCCGAAGCGATGTTCTACAAGGCTTACCTGTACGACGCTGCGGACCCTTTCACTTTAAACAACCTGGGCTACATTTCCGAGCTTCAGGGGAAACTGGATCGCGCTCAGAAATTCTATGCGCTGGCTTCAGAACAAGGCAGCACCGCCAGAATCGATCTGAGTAATGCCAAGGATTTGGAAGGAAAGCCCCTGACATTTGCCCTCACCGACTTGAAGGATAAGCCGATGCGGGTAAATCGCATGAACGTTGAAGCCATCCAGCTTTTGGCACAAGATCGAAATTTTGAAGCGGTTGTGATGCTCCGGCAAGCCCTGGCGCTTGATCTGCAGAATCCTTTCACACTCAACAATCTGGGAGTGGCGGAAGAAGCCACCGGAAATCTTACCGGAGCCTTGCAGCAATATGATGCGGCTGCCGATTCTCACTCGACTGAACCGGTGGTCGTTACGCTGAACCGCGCCACCAGAGGAAAACCGATCAGTGAGGTCGCCGCGGCGAGTGCGCGTCAGCTAAGAAAGCGTATTCATAACCAGGGCGACACAGAGTTGCAGGCAAGAATGTTGACGTTGCATGGAGTTTTCGCGGCCAACCAAAATGACTGGTCTGCGGCGAAGAAGGATTTTTTGCAAGCGTACTCGCTCGATCCGCATAGTGCGTTTTCGCTCAACAATCTCGGCTATGTCGCAGAGAAAGACGGAGACATGGAGACGGCTCAGTTCTACTACTCCAAAGCACGCACCGCCGATAACGCAAATGCCCGGATTGGGCTGGCTACGGAGGGTTCGGTCGAAGGCGAGAATCTGAATACCGTTGCCAGCGCGAGCACCCAGAAAGTGGATAGCGAGATCGACGCCTACAGACAAGCGGCACGCCAACAAACAGGCCCCATCGAATTAATCCGTCGTGGTAATCATCCGGCAGAACCGAGCAAAGCCCCCATCCAGCCTCCGGCGCCGACTGTTCCAAACACTGAAACGCCAGCAACTAATTCAAACTGAGAAAACTACTGCCATATGCCTAAATCGACTGCCCAGCCTATTTCGTCTAAATCCATGGTCACCCTTTCTCGCCTGCTTTTGTCCAAACATGCGGGCGAAGTATCCGCGCAATCCAACACAGCCCTGAGTTCGGAAATCATCGGCATCAGCCGTGAAGAATTTGACGGCTTGGTCACCCTTGCGAATTTGAATCATGTGGTGGTGCGCGGATTTGAGATCGCCCTGAAAATCTTTCGGGACGCTCGGGACGGCATGCGGGCGGAGTGGGCTGAAACTGCGGTGGCCGAGGAGCGTGCGCGCATCAAGAACGCGATTCCCTTCCTACACGCGATCTGCACTGCGTTTCAAGAGGAAGGCCTTGACGTGACCGTGATCAAGTCGCTGGACCACTGGCCCGATCTTGGCAGCGATTTGGATCTGTATACGAATGCGACTACGGACCAGGTTGTCCCCTTGATGAAGCGGCGCTTCCAGGCGGAGTTGGATGCGAGAAGCTGGGGCGATCGCCTGGCTCGCAAGTGGAACTTCCTGCTTCCCGGATTGCCGGAATCCGTCGAAATTCATGTCGGGCGCCTGGGCCAGACCGGAGAGCAGATCACGCTGGCGGATCGCCTGATGGGACGCACCCGTCTGATTCGCATTGAGGATGACACCTTCCGGGTGACGTCTGCGTCTGATCGGCTGATGATCTCCACGCTGCAACGCATGTATCGGCATTTTTACTTTCGCCTGTGCGACATCGTTGACTCTGCGGCGCTGGTTGAATCCGGCGCAATCGACTACGAAGATCTGCGGCATTCCGCAAATGCCTCCGGTATTTGGGAAGGCGTAGCGACCTACCTGGTGATTGTGTCGGATTACGTGAAGCAATATCGCGGAACCGGTCTCGATCTGCCGCGATTCGTCAGAGAATCGTCACGATTCGGCGGCGAGGAGATCTTCTTCCGCAAGGATTTTCTACGGGTGCCGATTATGCCGCAATCTGCCAGCCTGTATGGAACACAACTCACCGGGTTGCTACGTAAGCGCGAGTTGCATAGCAGCGCCCGTCTTGGTTTGCTGCCGTGGCTTGCAACGGCGGCCGCAGTGGGACAAAAAATTACTGGAAGCGATAAGGGAATTTGGTGATCGACAATTCGTTCGGACGAATCCAAGGGATAGAGTGCGCTGCGGATTGGATTGGAACAGAACTTGTTATTCATTCTTGAAGGAGATGCTGGGGTTTTGCCTCCCAGCGAACAGTTATGGGCAACCCGGCACTGACAAATCCTGAGCTTAGCCCTTCCCTTGAGCCTACGCATGGCCGACAACGGCGAGATACGTTTCCGGCAAGACCGGAATTGCGCCTGACGACCATGCCGATACCCGTTGGACGGGAGCTGCCGCACGAGAGCCTTCTAAAAACCCTATTCGGGAACCTGCGCGATTTCTTCTTCCCTGAAAAGTTGCCGCCACTGGAGTTGGTTTCGCAGCCGATCGCAGTTGCCGATCCCATGGCAGTGAAGCGAAGCCCTGCCTCCAACATGCTCTCGTTCCTTTTGCATGCGGGAGTTTTTGCGCTGCTCGCCTGGTTTGTCATTCAGGCACGTACCCATATCGTTCCGCCACAAAAGGTGGAGGTGACCCAGGTAGTCGTCCCACCCTACATCCCACCTGTGACTGCGCCTGCACCTCAATCCATGGGTGGGGGCGGCGGCGGCGGTTTCCATCAGCCGATCGAAGCCAATAAGGGACACTTGCCGCCGGTCGAGAAGACACCGATCAATCCCCCGGAGCTTCAAGTCGATCATCCGAAGCTGGCAGTGGCGCCGGCCATGGTGATGCCTCAGCAGATTAAGATACCCGACAACAGCATGCCTAACCTGGGCATGACACAGTCGACACAGGTGGTCATGAAGTCGCAGGGCAGCGGCAGCGGTTCTGGCTTTGGCCAGGGCGGGGGCGGCGGCATCGGTGCCGGCGACGGCGGCGGTATCGGATCAGGAACGGTCGGTGGATACGGCGGCGGCGTGATGACTGTAGGCGGCGGCGTGAGCGCACCGGTCGTGATCCACAGGGTGGTGCCGGAGTTCACAGATGAGGCGCGCCGCGTGAAATTTCAAGGCGTGGCCTCCATCGGACTGATTGTCGATGCTCAGGGTAATCCGGAAGGCGTGCATGTGGTGCGTCCTCTCGGCATGGGACTCGATCAAAAAGCGGTCGAAGCGGTGCGCCAGTACAAGTTCAAGCCAGCCATGTTCCAGGGCCATCCAGTCCCGGTTCAGCTGGTCGTTGAAGTGGACTTCCACATGTTTTGATGCTTGAGCAAACCCGCGATGCAGCGACAGTATCGCGGACGAGCTCATGGCCATGCGCAGCCGCGCTGCAGTGCTGCGGAATTCCACACCGCTACAGCCTATCGCTGATTGAAGTTGTTGTTCGTTGAAATTTGATCCGGATCGTTCTCTGCGAGCAGCAGGACACGCAATGTGATCACGCAATCGCATTCAAATCGCGGCTCGCCATTCTCAACGACATGCGTTGCCCTTCTAGAGGGAGCCGCGCGTGATCAAGACTTCGGTTGGATCGGCTGGATGTGTAGGATCTTTTCCTTCTGCTGGATCTCTTGCTTGGGGTAATAGCCCTTACTGGTTCTGACAATTAGCTTGCCATGCCCTGGTGCCTCCGCTTCGACCCGCACCACACGGAAGCCGCCCAGGATGACTGACTTGGTGGGGTGATAGCCGATCGTGTACTGGTGGCGAATATCGCGAGCAATTTCAGCGGCAATTTCGTCCACATCCTGTAACGATTGCGGAAAGTATGCAATGCCGCCTGTATCTGCAGAAATCGTTTCCAGATCTGCCTTCGCGCGCTGCGCTTCTTCCTTATCGTCCCCGAAGAGCAGGCCAACCGAATATACAACCGGGCCGCCCATGTACTGGACACGATGGACGGCCTTTTCCAACGTCAGTCTCGACGCGTTATCCGCCCCGTCTGTCACGATGATCAACACTTCTTTGGGGTGTTTCGCTTGCTTGGACAATTGGTCGGCAGAAGCCACCACCGCATCATAGAGCGCCGTCATATTCTGCGGGTCGAAGTGTTGCAGGCCCTGTTGCAGGTCGGAAATGTTCGAAGTGAAATCCTGATCGAGATAGGCTTGATTGGAAAAATTCACGATGAACGCTTCATCGTTGGGGTTCGAAGCCTTCACCAGTTCCAATGCGGCTGCATCGACAGCGGCTCGCTTATCGCGCATGGACCCTGAGCTATCGACTAGGATGCCCATGGAAACGGGCAGGTCCTGGAACTGAAACGAGTCAATCTTCTGGGGAGCGCCATCTTCCCACACTTGAAAATCCGCGCTCTTCAAGTCCTTGACCAATTTGCCCTGATCGTTCACCACGGTGCAGTTGAGCACCACTTCATTCACATTTTCGCGCAGGGTGTACACACCGGACTTTCCCTTTTGAATTTCGCCGGGTTGGGCAGCGGCTGCAGGGGTCCCGGGGGTGACTGGCGCTTTCACTTCAGCGTCGGGCGAGAGAACCGGATCGCGGTCGACGGTCAGACTGGGTTGAACTTCGGGTTTCGTCGGATCGTACGCGGTGACAGGAGTTTTTTGCTGCACAACCGGACTTGGACTCGCCGAAGGCTGAGCTCCAGCGGGAATCTGTTCCATGGGCAATTCTAGAGCGAACAGGGACGCATCGCCTTCAAACGCGCGAACCCACATGCCATGAAACGCCTCGCGCAAACCAGGATTTAGGGTCAGCAGCGCTGTCATCACGTCGATCACCTGCTGCCGTGCAGCCGTAGGATCGTGCAACTGGGACTGGTGCGCTGCGTCAGGAACGTAGTGAACCTCGAGTTCCCACGGGCCAAGTTCGGTGGTCGGTTGCATTCCCGTGATCTGGAATGTAGCGCCGTGGACATTCAGCGTCATGGGGGCGGCGCCGGGAAGATTCGCGGGCCGCACCCGGCTCGCTTCCTCCTGCAGCTTTTGCAGATTCGGGCTGGCCAGGAACGGCACCGGATCCAGTAGATATGCGGCCGTCTGATAGTAGAACCATGCGGCCAGGTTCATTTTTTTCTGCGTGAACTCACGCGCGCGTTCCCAATACCAAAGGCCATCGTGACCGGCTTCCATCATGGGGCGGCTAAAAAATCCAGCCAGCATCCATTGGTTCGGAGCGGTTTCGGACAAGATCAACGAAATCTGTTGCGGCTTTTCAACGCCGGTGGCGTGAAGAATGGCCAACGCATACTTTGCCGGAGGCAGGTTCGTAAAGTGAAAGACAATGATTGGATTTCCGCAAAAGAAATCCGTTTGAGCATTGCCGGCAGGCTCTGTGGACGCGTCCAGCGAATAGACGTTGTCGACCGTAAGGGCGGCGTGCTGCACAAGAGGTTTTAGATTCGCGACCGAGGCGGCAATTCCGCCGAAGTTGGCGGCCACTGCGGGAATGGTTTTCTCCTGCAGGGCTTGTACGTCCCCGCTCTGCACCTCTCCGGCCATGGCACGGGCGGCATTCGACAAGGCATCCCGCTCCGCTGCCGTCATTTCCGATTGGCTCTTGCAGGAAGCGGCATAGGCGCGCGGCAGCCACAGCGTCGCAAGCACAATCAAGAGATACAGCAAGGCGCGTTGTGAGTTCCAGGGTCTCAATTGCATCACTGCGACAGTCTTCCTCGGGGAACGTTTTGTGGGCGGTGGTGGAGCATTGCCAGTCTATCGAATACGGCAAAGCGCAACACTACTCCCCACCTCCGCTTGATATTCCATCCACTCTCCTTGCACCCATATGACACTGCAGCCATGCAAAGCCACATCAGAAGCAGATCAGATATCGTCGCGGCAATCAGTCACTTAGATGCTCTTTTCTCTAGTGTGTTGGATGCACTTTGCCTAAATTATTGAACCCAAGGCCAAATACGGAACTTGGCCTCAATGCGTGGAGAGCGGCGAGGCAGGTTTCAGGTATTGATCGAAGAACTTTGCCCCAGCCGCATAGGCTGCGACCCAGCTCCGATGCAGCAGGAAATCGTGAACCTCGTCGGGGAAAATCAATGCCTGAACCGGAACCTGCTGCTGACGAAGCGCTGCTGCCAACTCGACGGTTTGCAAAAAAGGTACTTCAGGATCGTCATCTCCTTGAATCAATAGCACCGGGGAACGCCATGTCTTCACTGAGGAGAGCGGCGAGGATTCCCACGCAAGACGCCACCTGGCATTTGGATCGGCAGCGCTATCGGAAATGGCAAAATCCTGAGGATTATCGATGTTCCAGTCATGCACTCCAGACATGTCGACGCCGGCGGCATACAAGTCCGATGCGCGGGCCAAGGCGAGCGCGGTCAGAAAGCCGCCCCAGCTTCCACCCCAAATACCGATGTGTGCGGGTTCGACATCGCAACGGCTGTGTAGGTAGAGAGCCGCGCCTTTTAGATCTCGGAACTCGCTAGCCCCGGTTGCGCCATAGTGAAGCGCTTCGCGAAAGTCGAGGCCATAGCCGATGCCGCTGCGATAGTTGATGGAAAGGACAACATATCCCCGGCCGGCCAGGTATTGATTCATGGCGTACGCGTTGGAGTAATAGCCCATGTCATGCCAGCCCAGCATCATTTGGCGCTGCGATCCTCCGTGAACAAAGACCACTGCCGGGTGGCGAACACAGTTGGCAGCGCCATCCGGAAGAAACAACTGCCCGTGAATCTCCATGCCATCGGTTGCCTTAAAGATGACAGGCTTTGGAGGCACCATGCTGGCCGCGGGAAAAGTTGCAGGAATCGTTTTTGGCGCGAGATCTCGAACCTGACCGCCGCGCGCAACCACCGCAGGACGCATGGGAATTTTCGCATCGGAACGCAGTACGGCGACCGTCTGATTGTCGCTTGCCACCACCGGCGCGGTTTCGATACCGGTACCGTGAGTCAGTTCCTCGGGAGCTCCGCCCGCAACCGAAAGCTTCCAGACATGACGGCGGTCAATATCATTCTGATTGGAAGAGTAGACGATGGTTTTGCAGTCGGGACTCATGGAAACGTACTCGACAATAAAATTCCCCGGCGTCAATAATTTCGCCTGCCCTCCCTGCAGCGGAATTGCGTATAGGTGCGTCCAGCCGTCACGCTCCCAGGGAAACACGAGATGGTCGTCCGCTGTCCAGAACACCTGGTGGAAGCCGACGATCTCGCGGAAAAAACTGCCCGGCCCCATATCCGCCTTCCAGACCTGGTGGCCGTTACCAGTAGTAATATCGGCAACCCGAATCGACCATGGAAGACCGGCTCGATGCGGTTCGTCAAAATTTTCCTGCTTGTAATACGGAACCCGAACGAACGCTATCTGACGTCCGTCGGGCGACCACATCGGGTAACGGTCATGATCGGAGCCCGGGTCAAGGTACTCCAGCGTATTGGTGGCGAACGAATAGACACCGATGAAACTATGGCTGGTGCGATCACTGACGAAAGCCAGGGCCGTTCCATCTGGAGACCAGCGTAGCGTTCCGCAGGTACCCAGCGTATGCAGCAGTTGCGCGGGCTTGGCGTCGGCATCATTCAAATAGAGAAACCATATCTGTCCATCCTGCACCCAGGCTACGGCATCCCCGCGGGTAGAAAAAGCGGGCGAATTCCCCGCACCAAGTTTGCGCGGTGGTCCGCCATCGAGTGACACGAGCCAAACGTCCTGTTCCACACCTTGCGGGAGTAGTGCAGGATTCGCCGACATTTTTTGTGGATTCTCCGGATCGCTGCCGCGAACATAGACGATGGACTCTGCGTCGGGTGACCATTGCAGACCGGATATGTCCTGACCATCATCGTGCGTATAGTTTGTAATCGCGCGGGATGCATAGCCGTCACCGGATGGCGCAGCAACCCAGATGTTCCGCCGTCCCTCAACGTTTGAAATCCATGCGAACCGATTTTTCTCGGGCGCCGCGATCAGGTTAGAGTTGAAGGGCGCGCTCATCACTTGCTGCAGCGTGAATTGTTTCTGCGCAACCTGAGCAACGAGAGCAACCGAGGAGGCCATCGACAGCGCGACAGCAACGCAAGTGACGCGGGCAAAACGTGGCATAGCGACAAGACCTCGCGAGAGATGGCAATCGAAGTTAACGAATGATTTCCGACCCACGATGTGCAAACTCCTATGCGGGCAGCAGTCCGAGACCGGGCCGGTTGGGAAGAATCAGCTGGCCATCTTTCACTGTGACGCCTCGATAGGGATCATTCGCGACAAGAAGATTGCCGTCGAGATCCGCGTAATCGACAAGCGGAGAGAGATGGGCAGCTGCGGTGATGCTGCAGGAACTGGATACCATGCAACCCAGCATGGTTTTGAATCCCAGCGAGCGCGCCATTTGAATCATCATGTAGGTCTGCGTCATGCCGCCTGTTTTATCCAGCTTGAAGTTCAGCGCATCGAATACGCCCACCAACTTCGGAATGTCGGCCGGGTGCCGGCAGGATTCGTCGCCCATCAATGGCAGGCTTGCGCGTTGGTGCAGCCAACGCAAGTCATCAATTCGATCGGCGGGCATCGGCTGCTCCACAAATTGCACACCCTGCTTGGAGAGCCAGTCGATCTTGCGCGCCGCCACTTCGCGATCAGTCCAGCCTTCATTGGCATCCACGCGCAGAGGTTTATCGGTGACACTGCGCACTGCCGCAATCGTTTGCTCATCCGTGTCCAGGCCCACCTTGATTTTTAGAATCGGAAAAGCCGCCGCTTCCTTCACCTTCTCGCGCGTAATGGCAGGAGTATCGATCCCGATGGAGAAATCTGTCACTGGCGCATCTTTCGGGTCCAACCCGAAATACTCATACAGCGGGATGCCGAGTTTTTTTCCCATCCAGTCCATCAAGGCAATGTCGATGGCGGCTTTCCCTGCCCACTGTCCGGGAACGCGGGCGAAAACTTCGGAGATGACTTTTTCAAATTGCCTCGGGTCGGAGGAATCCAGCATCGGCAGCACGGAATTGACCGCTGCTTGTGCGCCCTTCGCGTCTTCCTTGTAACGCACAATGGGAGCGCCTTCGCCCACCCCGCTGATGCCATCGTGGTTGTAGTGAACAAAGAGAACATCGCGATAGGTGCTGGAGGACATGGTGGTCGTCCAGGTATGTCGCAGTTTCAGGCGATAGATTTCAGTTTTCACGGTCGAATTGGCGGTGGATTTCGCGTCTGCGGCGAATGCCGTTGTCTTCCCAGGCAGGCATGCCAGCACCCCTGCTGCGCCAGCGGTCTTCATCAAAGTACGACGATTCATGGTTTGACTCTCCGTTCGACAACCAACAGTTTGCGCCAATATGCATCCAGCGGGCTGATCTGGATCACTGGGTGACCATGGGTGGTTGCCTGAATAAATTTCCCATGGCCAATGAACATTCCGGTATGTGTAATTTTTCCGTGACCGCCGAAGAACAACACATCGCCCGCGCGAAGCTTTGATACCTTGACCGACTCAAACCCATTCCACGCGGCCTGAACATCGGCATCGCGCGGGATCAGGTAGCCTCGCTGCCGCATCAGCATCTGCACAAAGCCGGAACAGTCATAGCCAAAGCTGGAGCTGCCTCCCCATGTGTAGGGCAGGCCCAGAAAGCGATGACTGAACTGCACCATCTGCGGAATGGTCATGTGCGGCGCGAGATCCGCACCGCCTTTCATGCTCAAGGCAACATCGCCCTGCTGGACCCATGCCACTCGTTGATCGGGAAGATCCACTTTCAACCAGCGCCCACCGGGCTTTTCCTGAATCACTTGCAGGCGCGCCTCGAACGGCAGCGTCATCAAGGGTGCATGCGTCGTCACATCCGGTTCGCGATACAGATGCGAGCGAAGTTCCACGACCTCAGCGATCTCGCCGGTCGTGGCATAGCCAGCCTTGCCGTGAAGCTCCACCATATCTGAGCGAGGAACCCACCCGGTATATCCATCCTGCGGTGTGCGAATTTTCACCCAGTCGGCTTGCTCTGCGACTTCATCGACGTTGGTTGAAAAAATGGCCTGTGAAACGACGTCGACATCCGCGGAAGGTTTCGAAAACATGTTGGCGACGGGTACGGAAACCACGTAGCGTGTTGCCTGACCCAGAGCCACAAAGGAGGCCAGCAAAACTACGGGAAGTACAAGGCAACAGCGCCGAACGCGCGAGGTAATTTTTTTCATCGCTTCCATGGGTCCCGAACTGCTACCGCAATCCATTTGTCGTCTGAGATTGCAGCAGACGATTTCATTCGAAGGTGGCGCAGGTCATCCACTGAGAAAAAACCAGAGTAGCACCCGAGGCGCGCATTCGACCATTTCTCTCCGTGTCGGTACTCTGTTCGCAAAGAATCAGGGTATAAATCCAATATATTGTTAGAAATATTTGCAGCGTGAGATTGGAGTCCGCATGCATTTCCACCTGTACCCGTCACGATCGATACGTTCGATGTCGGCACTTATTGCAACTGCAGTCTTTCTAGGGGTCTGTCTTCTTCGTCTGCAAGCAGAGACTGTGGCTCCGCAAGTAAAAACTGGCGCCGGAACCCTTCAAGGTGAGTGGGTCGCCGGCGCTCCTCATGTTGCAGCGTTTCTCGGTGTCCCGTACGCCGCGCAACCGGTCGGCAACTTGCGCTGGAAGGCTCCGCAACCGCCGCCTGCATGGTCAGGTATTCGAGAAGCGACAAAGTATCGTCCCGCCTGTCCGCAGACGCCCAGTCCCTGGCTGCCGGAGATGTTGGGCATTCAGAAAATGGCGACAAATGAGGCCTGCCTCTACCTGAACGTGTGGAGTCCAAACTTGCATAGAGCTGCGAAGCTGCCGGTCATGGTGTGGATTCACGGCGGCGGAAACGTGGAAGGCTCCGCAGAATGGCCGCCGTTGGGTTCCACCCTCGCCCGGGAAGGTGTGGTTGTCGTCAGCCTGAACTATCGGTTAGGCGTCTTTGGATTTTTCGTGTACCCCGCGCTGGCTGCAGAATCGCCGCATCATGTTTCTGGAAACTACGGTCACCTGGATCAGGTGGAAGCCCTGCGATGGGTCAAGCGAAATATCAGCCGATTCGGGGGCGATCCCAACAACGTCACAGTGTTCGGCGCGTCCTCCGGCGCTTTGGACATCTGCAACCTGATGGCGTCTCCCATTGCCGCTGGTTTATTTCAACAAGCCATCATGCAAAGTGGCGTTTGCGTCGATTCGGTGTACCCCGTGACGCGACAGGCGGAGACGAATGGAGAATTGCTCGCGAAGGATCTGGGGATTCAGACGGGTCCGGGGTCTTTGACGGCGT
Source organism: Acidobacteriaceae bacterium (assembly GCA_049692235.1). Classification (GTDB taxonomy): domain Bacteria; phylum Acidobacteriota; class Terriglobia; order Terriglobales; family Acidobacteriaceae; genus JAKAAZ01. Next base: position 15,310 of record JBAVOQ010000093.1, read on the forward strand.
TGCGCGCATTGCCTGCGGAGAAGCTTCTGTTGACGGCTGCTAAAGATGACCGCATCGATCTGGAGCCGGTTGTCGATGACTGGTTCTTTCCGGAGCAACCCGCAACTGCGTTCGCGAACGGGAAGCAAGCGAAAATTCCGGTGATCGTCGGCAGCAACAATGATGAAGTTTCGATCTTTGCCAGCCCCCTCGTGGGCGGGAAATCTAATCGACCCAAGACGGTTGAGGAATATCGACAATGGCTTCGTCGAGAATTCGGTCCGATGGCGGACAAGGTGTTCGCGCAATATCCAGCGCACTCGGATAAGGATGTACCCGGCGTGTTTCGAACGATGGATACGGATTTCGACTTTGGGTTTGGTGCGCGCCTGCTTGCGATCGAAATGGCTCAAATTCACCAGCCTGCCTACCTCTATCACTTCACATACGTAGGAGCGGGAGAATTTTCTGCTCTTGGAGCATTTCACAGTGAAGAGAGTATGTTCCTGAGTAAGAAGTATTGGACCACCTGGATCCACCGGCCTTACGACAAGACGCTTTCAAACGCCATCATTGGATATTGGGTGCAGTTTGTGAAAGCCGGCAACCCTAACGATTCTGCGTTACCGCCATGGCCAGCCTATCAAGCGAACACGGATTTGTGCCAGAAACTAGGCCGACGGATTGGAGCGGAGCCGGTGCCGCGCGCCGAGCGGTTTGCAGTCTTCCAGCAATCCCTCAACTCTCGGCTTGCAAAGCCGCCGGAGTAGTTTCTCGGGTCGAAGACGTTCGGCCGGCATCGATCTACGTCAAAAATTCCTGTTCCGAGCGTGGCCGTTGCCCCCAGCGTGCCCGCGAAAACAGGAGACTGAACAAATATCCGAAGCTGAAGGTGATCGCAGTTCCGATCACCACATACCAGGTCCACGCGATCCTGGGCAATACGGCGTGAAAGCCCGCCAAGCGAAAAGTAATGGGCGCGGACTGACGCCAGAGAAAAATATTCACTCCCAAACCGACGATCATACCGACAATGGTTCCGGCTTCATTGGCGCGGCGGGTAATCGTGCCTAACAGAAATACTCCCAGCAGAGACCCATAGGCGACCGATGCAATGGATAGCCCGACTTCAACCACGTGTTTGCTTCCGCGGGATACGAAGGCAAGACCGCACAATGCGACCGCCCAGAAGAAGGTCGAGATGTGGGAAATGTTGGAGCGTTCCCGGGCTGCGGCGTTGGGGCGAAGTTTCATATAAAAGTCGACAACAGTGGTGGAAGAAAGCGAATTGAGCGCGGCGCTTAAATTTGACATGGCTGCGGCTAGCACGGCCGCGATGATCAACCCTGAAACGCCTGCAGGCATGTGATCGACGATAAAGGCTGGGAATATCCTGTCAGGACTGGGAAACGTTGTCCCCGGCGCGACACGGGTGTAGTAGACATAGAGCCCCGCACCCACGCAAAGAAAGAGCAGGAATTGCAATGCGACGACGACCCAGCTGGACAAAAGGGCGAGGCGCGATTCGCGCAGATTTTTTGCTGCGAGCAGGCGCTGGACCATCAGTTGGTCGGTACCATGGCTCGCCATGGTCAGAAAGCAGCCGCCGATCAGCCCGGTCCAGAAGGTATAGGTCGTTGTCAGGTTCAAAACAAAGTGAAATACGGTGAACTTCCCTGCCGCTTGTCCTACCTGGTAGATAAGGCTCCAGCCGCCAGGAACCTGATGCCCCAACGCCCACAGCGCAGCAATACTGCCGCCGATGTAAATAAACATCTGCATCACGTCGGTCCAGATGACAGCCGCCATGCCGCCTTTAATTGTGTAGAGCAGGGTCAACACGGTAATGATGATGATGGAGGCGATATCGCCGGTGCCGATCGCAACGCCGATCAAAATTGAAATGGCGAACAGGCGCACGCCTTCCGCGGCGGCGCGAGTGAGAAGAAATACGGTCGCCGTGACTTTGTGCAGCCTTGGGCCGAAACGCCGATCGATCAGTTGGTAGGCAGTGAGCAGTTCCCCGTGGAAATATGCGGGAAGAAAGAGAAGACACAGCACGACACGGGCAACAAGGTAGCCCAGGACCAACTGCAAGAATCCAAAATCACCCGTGAAAGCCAACCCCGGTATGCTGATGATAGTCAGCGTACTGGTTTCAGCTGCGACGATGGAAAGCGAGATAGCCCACCAGGGAATGGTGCGTTCCGCCAGAAAGTAGCTGCGAAGGGAATCTCCCTTGCTGCGAAAGCGCAGCCCGAACAAAGTGATGCCCGCCAGATAAAGAACAACGATCAGCAGATCGATGGCGCGGATATGGTTCGGGCCGACAATGGCAAGATAAGCGATAGGCTGCATCCCTCAGAAAATCCTACGATACGCTGGCTGCAAAATAGCAGTGAAATTCCAGCCTCTTATGTAATTCGGTTCACCAACTGTGTCACCATCTGCATGCGGATTTGTCAGCAGCGAAGTAGATACCGCACGCCAGTCGCGATTGACACACCAAGCCCACCAACAATTACACTCGATGCCATGATGCGTTCCGCCTGTCTTGTCATCCTTTCTTCTGCTGCCTTCACCTGCTGCGCACTGGCACAAACAGAACCCCAAGCGCAGCCGCAGCCGGTGCCGATGCCCCCGCCGATCGTGGCGCCAGTCGATAAGCCCTACGTGGGCCCGATTAATGTAACGATGGACCTGACCAAAATCGTGGACCGCGTGGAGAAGGTGCATGAAGAGATTCCGGTAGAACCAGGTGCCAAAGAATTGGTCTTGCTCTACCCGGAGTGGCTGCCGGGCGACCATGAACCCTCCGGCCCCATCGAGAGCCTGGGCGGCATCGTCACCACGGTGGATGGCAATCGCGTGCAATGGATGCGCGACCGCGTGAATATCTACGCGTTCCATGTGCCGCTCACCGCAGGCGCAAAGACTGTGGGACTCGACTTTGACTACCTGTCTCCGATCAAACCAAGCGCCGGCCGCATTGAAATTTCCGATGCCATCGCGGACCTTGAATGGAACGAGGTGGTGATGTACCCCGCTGGATATTTTTCGCGCGACATTCCAGTCGATGCCACATTGAAGCTGCCAAGCGGTTGGAAATACGCCACCGCTTTGGAAACGGCGTCTGATCAGGGCGACACGATCAAATTTCAACAGACCACGCTCAACACGCTGGTGGATTCACCGCTCTACGCAGGTCTCTACTTTAAAAGGGTCGACCTGTCGCCCACCTCGACCGACATCGTACATCTGAATTTGTTTGCCGATGCGGCGAACGACCTGAAGATGACTCCGGAAGAATTGGAGGAGCATAAGAAGCTGGTTTCGGAAGCCGACAAGCTCTACGGGTCGCACCACTACAAGCACTACGATTTCCTGCTGTTGATGAGCAACAAGGTTGGCGGAATTGGACTCGAGCATCACCAGTCGAGCGAGGATGGTCAGCCCGCGAATTACCTGACAGATTGGCCGAATGGCGTCCTCGAGCGAGATTTGCTGGGACATGAGTACACGCACGCCTGGAACGGAAAATTTCGTAGGCCAGCGGATTTGTGGACTCCAAATTTCAATGTGCCCATGCGGGACGATCTGCTGTGGGTCTATGAAGGGATGACGGAATACTGGGGCAATGTGCTGACCGCGCGTGCCGGTATGCGCACACCGGAGCAGACGCGGGACTTTTTCGCACGCATCGCCGCGAACTATGCCATCAGTCCCGGTCGCGACTGGCGTCCGTTGGTTGACACAACCAACCAGCCCATCATCTCGCAGCGCCGTCAGGTTAGCTGGGTCAGTTATCAGCGTCCGGAAGATTACTACATGGAAGGGGCGCTGATCTGGCTGGATGCGGACACGAAGATTCGTGAGCTGACCGGCGGCAAGAAATCGCTTGATGATTTGTGCAAGAAATTCCTCGGCGTCCATAACGGCAGCATGATTACGGACCAGTACACGCTCAACGATGTGGTGAGGGACCTGAACGAAGTTGCACCGTACGACTGGAAGTCTTTCTTCCAGCAACGTGTCTACGATCTGCACACGACAGTGCCGATGAACGGATTCACGCAGGGCGGCTACAAACTTGTCTACACAGATAAGCCCACGGAATGGCTATCGAAAGAGCTGGAGAAGTTGGGCTATGCAGATTTTTCCACGTCCCTGGGCTTCTCTGTGGGCTCTCGCCGCGGACATGGTCCTTCCGGCACGATCTCCAACGTATGGTGGGGCAGTCCGGCGTTCAAAGCCGGCGTCACTCCGAACATGGAGATCATCTCCGTGAACGGCACGGCATTTACTCCGAAGGTACTGACAGATGCGATCCTGGCGGCGGAAACGGATAAGAAACCGCTGCAGTTGCAATTTCGCGAGGGCAAGGAATATAAGACTATCGCCATGCCTTATTACGATGGCATGCGCTACCCGGCTCTGCAGCGCGTTGAAGGGACACCGGACCGACTCGACGAAATATTTGCGCCCAGCAAGAGCCGGCTACCGGCCATGTAGTGAATCCAGAGCGGTAGCCGGTTCGTGAAGGTGGATGGTAGTCGCGGAGCAAGGTCGACGAATGACTTTCCTTCTGCCGCGGACGTTCGCCGAGCGGAAAGATTCTCAATGGTCTCGGCAAGATCAGGTATGCTGCTGAGGGACGTGTTCCGGGCCTTTCAATGGGCTCTAAAGGACTATCGCCGATGCGTATTCGGACGTGAAGGACATGTCGCCGAAAAATATCTGGTCGCTCCCGACCACCACTCGTAGTTCTGAACAAAACGCACGACACTGTCGAATGTTTGTTGCACCCTAATAGGGCGGAGGCCATTTTGTCATCTCCAGAAACACACCTTCAAAAACCGGCAACTAGCGGCTTCGTCACCATGGTCTCGTGGATTTCGGCGCTCGCCGGTCTGCTGTTCGGCTATGACACCGGCGTGATTTCCGGAGCCATTCTTTTCGTGCAGGAAGACTTCTCGCTCACAAGGGTCCAGGAAGAAGTCGTTGTCGCCGCCGTCCTTTTAGGCGCGGTGATCGGAGCGTCCTTTGGCGGCAAACTGGCGGATCGATTCGGGCGCCGCAAGATCCTGATCCAGGTTGGCATTCTCTTCATCATCGGCGCGGTCGGCACCGCTCTCGCGCCTACGCCAGCATGGCTCGCGATGGGTCGCGTCGTTGTCGGTGTCGCCATTGGCATCGCATCGTTCACAGCGCCGCTGTACATCTCAGAAGTGTCGCCGGCCAGCATTCGCGGCAAATTGGTTTCGTTGAATCAACTGATGATCACGATTGGCATTGTGATCTCTTACCTGGCGGACTATGGACTGGCCGACGCGCGTGCCTGGCGCTGGATGTTTGGCCTGGCTGCTATTCCCGCGCTGGTCCTTGTCATTGGACTGATCTTCGTTCCAGAAAGTCCACGCTGGCTGATGAGCCAGTCAAAGAACGCGGAAGCTGGCAACGTACTGCAGCGAATTCGGGAAACGACGGACGTGGGTAAAGAGTTGGCTGACATTGAAGCGGACTTGAAATTGCAAGAAGGCGGCTGGCGCGAACTGCTGGCCGTCTCCATGCGACGACCGCTGATTGTTGGCATCGGGTTGGCGATTTTTCAGCAGTTCACCGGCATCAACACTGTGCTGTACTATGCGCCCACCATTTTTCAGTTTGCCGGTCTTCACTCTGCGTCGGCTGCGATCCTGGCCACTGTGGGAGTCGGAGTGGTCATGGTGTTGTTGACCGTGGTTGCGTTGCGGCTGATCGATCGTGTCGGACGCCGTCCGCTTCTGCTCTATGGCATCTTCGGGATGATCGTCAGTCTCGGCGTACTCGGCTTCTCGTTCTTATCTCCCACCCTGTCGAACATCGTTGCCTGGGTTGCAATGATCAGCCTGCCCATCTATGTCGCTTGCTTTGCGATTAGCCTCGGGCCGGTATTCTGGCTGTTGATCTCAGAAATTTATCCGCTGAAAATTCGCGGGCGTGCGATGAGCATCGCTACGGTCACCAACTGGGGTTCAAACCTACTGGTGGCGCTCACGTTTCTCAGCTTGCTGCATTCTCTAGGCCGAGCCTGGACCTTCTGGCTCTATGGGGTGGTCGGCATCATCGCCTGGATTTTTGTCTATCGCCTGGTACCGGAGACAAAAGGCTGCACGCTGGAAGAAATTGACGCCCGCTGGCACAGCATTGGCTAGAGCGGAAAATAGCTGTTGCAGGTGTACGTGACACCAACCGTCGCGAGCAATATTGGCTGTGCAGATTCTAGGCCGATTGATTTGCGGTTCCCTTCCCCATCGCCGTAAGATGAGATCATCGTTTTGTCTGGAGTCGACCATGAACCATCCGACCACCGAAAATCCTCTGAAGAATCTCGATGAGTGGGACGACTTTGTTGCATCTCGGTACAAGGAGAACAAAGCTCGGGAAGAATTCCGCAACTATGATCCCGAAGTGAATCCAGGTGTCGCGGAATTCTATCGCCAGAATCATGCCAGGCAAACCGTCGACTTTGTGCAGGTAAAGGAGCGCGAGTATCTGCCACTGCAAAAAGGACAGAAAACGATTTGGGATGCAGCGGAGTTTCTAAATTCCCTGGTCGACGATAGCGATCCGGATACGGACTTGACGCAAATCGATCATCTGCTACAGACTTCGGAAGCGATCCGTAAAGATGGGCATCCGCGCTGGTTCGTTCTCACCGGATTCATCCACGACCTGGGAAAGGTACTCTGTCTCTATGGAGAGCCGCAGTGGGCCGTCGTCGGCGATACGTTCCCAGTTGGATGTGCGTACTCGGATTCGATTGTCTTTCACGAGTATTTCCGCGCGAACCCGGATTCGCAGAATCCGCTGTACCAGGAGTTATATGGCATCTATGAACCTCACTGCGGGTTAGAAAACGTTCATATGTCCTGGGGACATGATGAATACATCTACCAGGTAACGAGAAACTACTTGCCGGAGCCGGCACACTATATGCTGCGGTATCACTCTTTTTACTCCGCTCATCGGCATGGAGCCTATCGTCACTTGATGTCGCCGCATGATGAGGAAATGTTTCAATGGGTTCGAACGTTCAACCCATACGATCTTTACTCAAAGGGTGCGGCAAAGCCGAACCTACCGGAGATTCTCCCGTATTATCGGGACCTGATCGCGGAATATTTTCCCGACAAGATTCGGTGGTAGCTATCGGGCGCTCCAAGCAACCGGGTTGGAAGCGATGAGCTCGAAATGAAGACAACCTCATCTTACAAGTGGTCTTATACATGCCTTGCGGTGTACGCGCTTGAGGGTGCAAGATGATATTCAGTACACAGCAGGCGAGTCGGCGCTTCATCTTCTACCACTGCGGGATAGCGCGGAAGTTTGTCGAGGAAGAAATTATCCGTGTCGTCATCATTCAAGGAAGAGACTTCGCCGATCAGCGCATCGCCATCGACGGCATAGAACATGTGATATAAAAACGGCGGCAGCGTAACCGACTGGCCCGGACCCAGCGTGAGCGTTCTACCCGCCTCAATACGCCGTCGAACTCCATCGCAGGAAACAAAGACCGGCGTCTCTGCGAGTCCTCCATCTTTCGTCGAGTTGTGGAGCTGAACGATCAGGGAGCCTGCGCCCTTGCCGCCCCGGTTGATGATGTCTTCCATCTTTTTTTCGTGGTAGTGGAAGGGCGTGATCTGACCTTGCCTAACAAACATGACTTTCTCCGCATAGACTTTGGCGGGCTTGCCGTCAGCAGACAATCCATTTCGCAGGGTGAAGACCGTCAGACCGGTCTTAGGGAAATCTCCCGAGGCGAAATCGGTTATATCCCAGCCCAGCCGCTGGATGCGAAGTACGTTGGCCTCTGCGCCCTGCCTTTCCCAATCCGCGGGAGTCCACTGCGCGAAGGGAGGCAGCACAAAGTGGTTTTGGGTAAAAAATGCGTTCGCTTCTGCAATGTAGCGGTTCAATTCAGAACGTTTCATTTCAATTCCCTCGCTGGCACCGCAGTGCTTCCCTGTAGAACCCGCAGATTCCTCGGAGCCCAGGTCTCGATCTTAGTGAAGTTATCGGCTGAAGCGGCCCTGATAGGCCCACAGCCCTAGTGCCGGATTCGAAACGAAGAAAATTTCTTCACCGTCTACCGTGTTCCATCCATCGTCAAGCGTGATCGGATCATATTTCGCACAGTATTCGCGCAAGTCGCCATAGGCGTAGTGTGCAGATTCGATTTCCTCCCGCGTTAATCCCCCAGGGCAATAGCGGATCGTAAACCTTCCTTCGCTGGATCCGTGGATGAGGTGCGCAGCGGCGGACAGATTATTGGCCAAGGCCGGGTCATTCTTGACTGCCTCGAGAGTTGCCGGCGTACCACAGTAGCCATACTTCCGGATGAGAGCATCCATGGCCGCATCTTCACCGAAAGCGTGCACGCCTGGAGCGAGAACGATCAGTTCCGCGCCATCGGCCAGCGCCATGCGTGTGCGGTAAACGCTTTTGTTGCCGAGCCAGGTGGATTTGAACTCATGCGGGTCAAGGAATACGACCGCTTTGCGAATCTCCCGATCCATCATGAAGAAATTGACTTTGAGGCTGAGTGCGGCCGCACGTTCAAAACACTCAAAATCGTCGCCGATAAAAAGACCGTTCATGACCAGCTTGCCGGCTGCATTTTTGCTGACGACCGTGAGCACATAAATAATGGGCAGATCCTGCGCGAAGTGGTCGCTGGCGTAGTTGAGAATTCGTCGGACAGGCGTATCCGCGCGGCCCATCATGCGCTCCATGCCATACACTGCGCCCAGAAAGTGGGTGCGGTGAATGCCCAGAACTCCGCCCGTGCCAACGAAAATATTCTTGTTGAAGTTGGCCATGCCAATCACCTCATGCGGCACCACCTGCCCGATGGACAGGATGAGATCGTGGCCGCCGTCTCGCAGCAGCTTGTTGACCTGTACCGGCACGGAAAACTCGAGCTTGCCTTCGCTGACTTTGTGGATAAACTCGGGCGGAACTTCTCCCAGCGTGACGACGTCGTTGCGCCAGTCGTGCACGCGAAACAGTTCACGGGGCACCGAACCGAACATGGTCTGAATTTCATATTCGGTCATTGGATTGTGCGTCCCCAGCGCCGGCAGTATATCCGTTAGGACAGCGCCGTAATAATTCCAGGCGTGCTCGGTCACGATGCCGCTCATGGAGTGCATGCGCGTAAAGTCCGGCGGCACGGCCAATACCTTCTTGCGAGGACCGAGCTTCTCGAGCGCGGCGAACAAGCTCGCCTTCACCTCGGCGGGTGAGAATTCTGTAGTTGGCGATCCGGCAGCGAAGAAAAGGCTCATCAGTTGCCATGATATTCCCCGTTCGCCCAGCAGGTGAAGGCGGCCTGCCGCGGAGCGGATACGTTTTGCCACCCATCGGTATATAAAAATATTATTCAAGTGCTGTATGAGTGACAGCCAGATCGAGCCTCCGACAGTTTAGGCTGGAGTCGGCAAAGTTTTTCATACATCCGCTAGGATTCTTGTCTTCCACGTCGCGCATACAGCGCGCCCTGAAGACCGTAATTCCGGCACGACCGAGAACGTGCGTGGTGTGTCACGTTCCAATGTATGGAGCCATTCAACTGCGATAATGGAGCGCGATGAGCATCGAAGTTGTGACCAGACAGGATCCCCGCTTTCCAAGCCTAAACCAGGGCCACAATGCCAGGTTTCCCCCTTCAGCGCCCGACGCTGCCAGTCGCATGGAGCTTTGCGACACTGCGGAAGACGTTGCGCACGCGTTGCAGCGAGTTGTCAGTTCCGGCGAGCGGCCCACGGTTCGAAGTGGGGGACATTGCTATGAAGATTTCGTCTATACCAATCCACATGGAACCATTCTTGATCTAAGCTTGCTGACGCAGACGACGCCGGCAGCCGGTGCTCCGCGCTACAGAATTGAATCGGGCACGCAACTCGTCACCGCCTACCTCGACTTGTATAAACGCTATGGAGTTACCCTTCCGGGCGGATCCTGCGGTACTGTAGGCGCGGGAGGGCACATCTGCGGAGGAGGTTACGGCCTGCTGTCGCGTCTGCACGGACTCACATGCGACTGGGTTTCCGCCGTTGACATTCTCACAGTCGACCGTCACGGAAAAGTGATTTCACGTCGGGTGGATAAAGATAACGATCCCGACCTGTTCCGGGCCTGCCGCGGTGCAGGAGGCGGCAACTTCGGGATCATCACCAACTATTATTTCTCCGACCTTCCCCCTGCTCCCCAGCAGGTGATCACAGCTTCCGTTGCCTTCGCATGGGCCGACATGACGCCAGAACGCTTTGCGGGTATTGTCGGTACTTTCGGGAATTATTGGGAGACGCGAGGCCAGGATAAGGATACCTGGGGCCTATTTTCGCTCTTGGGTTTGACACATTCTTCGTCAGGCCATTTAGAGCATTTCACTGTTGGGTGTATATTGGCTCTTTTATTATGTCTTCAAAAACGGCGTCAGTGCCAGTATCCTCTACACTCTTCCACAGTGCAGAATACGTCTGACGTGCTTCCTTCCGCCTCTCTGGATCGAGAAGTCCCTCCTTCACCTTTTCCTTCAAGTCCACGGAAGAAATGATTCTGCTCTCCATTAGCGCATCGAGATAGATGCTGTTTTCGATTGAAAGATTTTCGACCTCGAAATAAATTGTTCTCAAGAGTTCTTTGAATTGTTCAAGGCTCATTGTTTGCTCCCTTCAGACGTGCGCTATGATAACCCCATGAAGCCGCCGCCGAAAAATCCGGAATTCGAGCGATTCACGGACGCCATGCAAACGATTATGAAGGTGTCGAAGACGGAGTTGCAGCGCCGAATGGAAGCGGAGAAGACGAGTCCGAAAAAGACTAAACGAGCCTGATTTCGAGCCGCTTTCCGGTCAGTTGTGCCCAACGTTCTAGCGTAGCGATCTGAGGGAAATCCCGACCGCTTTCCATGCGCGTAATCGTGGTTCTCGATGTCGCCATCAAGTCGGCCAGGTCTGACTGCCTGAGTCCAGCGTGTAAACGGGCAGCACGCATCGATTCCGCAATCTCCGCTCTATCCACGCTTGCCCCTCTTTTGCCGTTTCTTCCAGAACAATTCATAGCGTCGTTTCTCCCACCTTGCCGGTCAGTTCTGCATAGGTCAACCGCTTTCCCGCGATCTGCGATAAGGCAAGAATGAATCGATCCGCATCAGTCATTGGATTTTCTTTGGTTGCGCGATTGTTGAACCGGAACACCTGTTCATCCACATAGCGGTCAAGGTGGAATGGTTCGACGGCAACATAGGTGCCCTTGAGTCCGCGCTTGAGCAAGCTCCAGAAGTTTTCAATCCCGTTAGTGTGGACTTCGCCGCGTACATACTCGTTCAGGTGGTCTACGGTCTCATGCACGAATTGCAGCGCAGGAAGATTACTGTAGGACTTTAAGCCATCGGTGAACACTTTGCCAGTCCCGACCACGTTCTTCAGAATCTCATCCTGTAGCACTTCGCGCTTGACGTTCGGAATCACTTTGGCCCGTACCTGCCGGGTATCGCGGTCAAGCAATCCCACGACAGCGGTTTTGTGATCGTCCAGCTTCTCTTCGCTTGGAGTAAAGCGAACACGCTTTGCACGTTTCGATAGGTGCCAATTCTTAGGCGAGCCGCCCACAAATGCTTCGTCCACTTCCACGGCTCCGCCGCCGGAACCCATCTTGCCTTTGCCCCAATCGTTAGTGCGCAGTGCAAGGCGAATGCGATGGAGCATGAACCATGCGGACTTCTGAGTGATCTTCAAATCTTTGGCGATCTCGTATGAGCTGATCCCGTTTTTGCAATTCACAACAAGCCAGACCGCGACAAGCCACTTGTCGAGAGAAATGGGAGAGTCTTCGAAGATGCTGAAAGTCTTGACGCTGAATTGCTTATGGCATTCCTTCGCCATACACTTCCAAATGCGGCGGGAAGAGAGATAAGAAACACGCTTGTTCTCGCAGTGTGGGCAGGTCACGCCATCCGGCCAGCGCATCGCAGCCACGAACTCTACGCATACGCCGGGATCAGCGAAGTAGCGAGTCGCCTGTAAAAGGCTTTGCGGATATGAACTCTCTTCTGCCATGAACTAAATATATCTAAATAGTCATGGTGTGTCAAGTATATTCTTGCCCGCTTCTGAGACATGGGATCGTTAGTCGGGGTGCCCATCCTTCCCGCTCTCGCTACCGCAGCAAAACTCGTCAGACTCCCTTGCCCGAACGCCCATCGTAAACTGTTCGCAGCTTCACCTCGCGAGGAATCCTCGATGTCCAAGCTTCGTGTCAATTGCTTCTCAATCTCATTCGACGGATACAGCGCCGGCCCCGATCAAAGCCTGGAAAACCCCCTCGGGGTCGGCGCCATGCCAGTCTTCAATTGGGTGTTCGCCACACAGGCCCAACATAAAATGTTCGGCAAGCCCGGCGGCGAAACCGGCCTGGACAACGACCTCGTCAACCGTGGCTTTGAAAATGTCGGCGCATGGATCCTCGGCCGCAACATGTTCGGCCCCATCCGCGGCCCCTGGCTCGACGACGCATGGAAAGGCTGGTGGGGCGACAACCCTCCCTACCACGTGCCTGTTTTTGTTCTCACCCATCACGCGCGCGCGCCCCTCACCATGGAAGGAGGCACCACCTTCCACTTCGTCACCGACGGCATTCACAGCGCGCTGCAGCGAGCCATCGACGCCGCTCAGGGAAAAGATGTCCGCCTCGGCGGAGGCGCTTCCACCATCCAGCAATACCTGCGCGCCGGCCTCATCGACGAACTGCATCTCGTCTCCTCCCCCGTCCTCATCGGCAGCGGAGAAAGCATCTTTCGCGGCCTCGATCTCCCCGCGCTAGGCTACGAAATCACCAGCCACACAGCGTCCCCCGCCGCCACCCACATGTTCCTCGAAAAGAAAAAATAACCCCGTGCGAGAATTATCCCGATGAACCATTCAAGCCTTCCAGTATTGCGAAAACATACTTTGGTCAACCCAATGGTTTGGCTGACCGAAGCTCATTTACCTCATTGGCCCTGCTTCCCCCGGAAGCATGAATGCGAGATTCAGTGGAAAAATGGCGCCAACTGGTCCGAAACTCAGAACCACGGTGCAAATGCCAGCGGTGGTGGCTCGTCTAAAAGAACTAGCTCCATCTCACGACGTAGGTACCGGTGAATATTGCCGCACCCCATACACCCCCAGTCGCACCAACCTGGCATTACGTCCGGTAGAGCGTATATGGGCCGTCCGTCATGGACGCCGATATATTTCACAACATTGAAATCGGGACAGCCCTGAGTTTTGCAACGGAACCCCCAATAGGCGTGTTTCATGATGCCGAGAATTATAGAGCCTTGGCGCGGGCGGCGATAGCATACCTGTCGCAAACTCGCGCGATTCCCTCGCTGCCGAAGTATCCCCACTCAGGAGCGCCGGGCCACCTCTTCATGCGCTGCAAGGGTCTACGTAATTCGTCTTCGAAAACAGGCTCGTCTCCGCGCTCATCAAGCAACCTGTGAGCCTTCAGATTTTCGTATGCCACCAGATCGGCGGCCTCAAAGGGCCGCTGGCGTTTGCACACACCAGTGTCAGGAAATTTATCTTTTTTCTTCAGAAAGATTGGTTCGACAGAACTGTCGGGGCATACTTCTCCCCAATGCTTTCTCAGATCGCCTTGATCTAAATCTCCTTTTTCAAACAACCAGACGAAATCGGCTGGAGAAAGATTCCGTTCCTTTCCCCAACCGAACACACGGCCAACGACGGCGAGACATCCGAGTGTATAAGGTCGCATCGATTCACTCAGCTGAAATTGCGTGTCGTGTTCGTTATAGGCCCTAGTGTAGACGGCGTCTGAGGCGGTGAATTCGACGTAGTTTTCAATGATCCACATGAGATTGTTGAGGAACCGCCTCCGCTTTGGCTGATCGTCCTTCCACCCTTCGTATTCTCCCTTGGAGTGGGCGTAGTGTCTCATATGCAACTCGGTCACCCTGTATGCTGCCAGACAGTTATTCCACTCCTTTTCAAACTCCAGCCATTTCTCAGGGGTCGAGACCATAGCCGCCGGTGCAATTGCTATTTCCGAAAGACTTCCGGCGGCGTCAACATATGAAGCTACGGTCATTTTTTTCGCTTCCATTCGCAGGTGGCCATTCAAGCCTTCTGTTGGCTTTGAGTGGGGCATTTCCCCAGCAATCACTTTGAAACCTACCTCAGCGCCTCAATCACTTCCTCCGTCGACCGCACCCGCCCCATGCGCGGAAAAATCGATTGCACCGCGAAGCGATGCATCTCCTCGCTCATGCTCGACATCGCGTCCTCCACAAACACCAGCTCGAACCCGCGGTCATATGCCACCCGCGCCGTCGACTCCACGCCAAAGTTGGTCGCCACGCCACCCATCACAATCGTTCGCACCCCGCGACGCCGCAATTGCTGGTCGAGCCCGGTCCCATAAAACGCGCCCCACTGCCGCTTGGTAATCAGCAGGTCGCCCGCCTGGTAGCCGCACTCCGGCACCAGTTCAGAAGCCTTCGGCGGTGGCGGCGGCCCATTCGGATCCCGCGTCGGAGCATCCGCCGGCAAATGCAGCATGTCCGACACATCCACCCGCACATACACCACCGTGCCGCCCTTCGTCCGCAACGCCTCCGCCAGTTTCGCCGCGCGCGCAATCACATCGCTCGCCGCATGCGGAGCCATCGTCCGCCCCATGATTCCATGCTGCAAATCAATCAACACCAGCGCTGTCGACTTCGGATCCAGTTCCACTCGGCTCATCCCATCCATTCCCGTATCAAAATAACTTCCACCCTGCTGCCGTTCCCGCCTCGCGCGTGGACGTAGAATCGTGACGGAGGCGTCCCATGATCTACAGCCAGCACTCCACCCGCTCGCCCGACGAAATCGCCACCCGCCTCGGCGAAGCCGCCGCGCGCCACAAGTTCGGAATCCTGCACGTCCACGACCTGCGCCAGACCCTCGAATCCAAAGGTCTGCAACTCGGTTCCGAGTGCCGCGTCTACGATGTTTGCAATCCCCAGGCTGCGTTGACCGCCCTGCAAACCGACATGCGCGTGTCCGCCATTCTGCCCTGCCGCATCTCCGTCTTCACTCAGAATGGTGGCTGCGTCATCGCCACCGTCGTCCCCACATCGCTGTTTGCCGCCACCGGGCTTGCAGGAGCAGAAGCCCTCGCCGCCGACGTCCAACGCGAGCTCATCGCCATCATCGACGAAACCGCCTGAACTCCCAGCCTCGCTCGGCCATCTCTCCGCGTAACCCGCCGCCTACGCCAGAGCCATATTCAAATTCTCAATCGCTTCATCAATCTCCTGCGTGTTCTTGTAGCCCACCGTCACGCTGTCCACGCCCGCATTGCGAAACGCAAACCGCATCGCCTTCTGCCGATCTTCGCGATTGAACACGCCCTCACCAATCAGCTTCATGCTAATCACGCCCATGCCCTTCGCCCGCGCCTGCTGCACTCGATGCACCACCTCCGGCACATTGCCCAGGCCGTCGGTCGCGTAATCCTCCGCATCCATGCGCACACCTTTGTGATTCATCCGGATCATGGCTACATCCAGCCAGGAATCTCCCGGCACCTGCCGCAACGCTGGTAGCCCATGCACAGACGCGCCGCGAGACAGCACCGCCTTCTTCAACTCCGCTTCATCGATTCCGTCCTGCCATTGCATCGTATCCACCGGCCACGTTCCAGAGTGCTGCCAGTGCAGCAGCATAATGTCGAAATACTCCGTCTTCGCCAGCCGCCGCAGCTCATCAATCTTCTCCTGCGGATTCACTCCCGGCGTAGTCGTCACCTTCGACATCAACTGGTAGCTGTCGCGCGGCACGCCCTGCAACGCGATTCCCAACATGCGATGCATATCGCCGTACGATTCCGCCGTCTCGTAAAAACGAATCCCCCGCTCATGCGCATATCGCACCAGCCGCGTAAATTCCTTCTGCCCCAGGTCGCGCTGTACCTGCCCGCTCATCGTCCCGGTGCCAAACGCCAGCCGCGTCACCTGCACCTTGGATTTGCCCAGCGTCACCATGTCCGTCGCCGTTCGCCGCTCCGCAACCAGCGGCAAACTTCCGACACTCGCCAGCGCACCCACCGCCAGCCCCGCCTTCACAAATTCTCGTCTGGAGTAAGGACTCATATTTCCCCCCGCGCAACCATCCCCGGCGCAAGCCCGCCATGGGATTAGATTCTATGCCTCGATCTGCCGCTCCGACCGCCGCATAAGTTTTAGGATTCGAACATTTGTCGCCAGGATGTGTGTTGCAGCAAGCATTGCGGAAACGAAGCGAGGAACTCAACAGAGCGAGACTGGCTCTAGCGAACTTGATCCGGGATTAGAGATATCACTTCATCGTCGATATTCTCAGAGATTTTGATCGGGACCGACGCTGCTTTATAGGTTCCTATCGTTTTCTCGATTGTGGATGTCGGCGGCATAGAACCGGGCGGGTTCGGCACCTGAGTGCGAATGACATCCCGAGCCCCGGCCACCGACAGTTTGTAATCGCCGTCTGGCACGAACGGGAATACGAACGTCCCGTCCGCGGAAAGCTTGGTGTTTTCGACGGCAGCGTCTGTCGCCGGATCGGTGAGAGTGAGTGTTCCGGCGTTGATTCCATGGCCGTCGCTCGTTGCGGCTACTCTTCCAGAGATACTATGAAGATGCCCCAAGGGTATGGAGATGTCCGCGCCGGATACATCTTCTCCATCGGTCAGTACGACGGGTTTCGCTTTGTCTTTCGTGAATACGTCCCCTGTGTAGACATCCAAATGATATCTAGTCTCCTCCATAGACGAACCACCGATGCCAAGTAGATTGCTCAGAGTTGTAGTCTGAAGCGCAACGCCGAGATTAATGATGTACTTGCCCTCCGGCAGTCCGGCTACACGGTAAAATCCCCGGTCGTCCGTGCCGGGATTCTGGTAGATGCGGCCAAACGAAGAAGGTTCAAATCGCTCCCACGTATTTTGCTTTGTGAGCTTGAGAACCTGCACAGAAAGGCCGACTGCCGGTGATCCATCGTCGTATCGTGCGGTCCCGGCTATCGCACCGCCCTTCTGAATTTCCAGCTGAACCGTTGCTGTAGTATTCGCGACGACCAAAACAGTTGGCATGGCCTTCAGCAATGCAAGGCGCGCCTGATGCGACATTTTATTTACGTTGGAGAATCGACCAGAAACGGATGACAGGTAGCCCGGGTCGTCTGCCAGCAAGGCGTAGGTACCGGGCGCAACATCTCGAATGGTGAACATGCCATTCAGATCGGCACTGACCGACAGAATTGGCTGGTTCGAGCCATCGTACTCGTAAGCGGAGGCCGTGATGGAGGAGGCGGGAGCGATGGTCACTCGCGCTAGCCGCGCTGGCCGCCTGGTGTCGCTGCAATAAACCGTTCCTTGTATTGTCCCGGTCGGTTGCTGCGCCAGACTTGTCCCAAATACTGTAAGGAGATAGCAGAGCGGCAAGAGTTTGAGCCTCGACATCGGAACTTCCTTCTCGGTCGCGTTTGATCCCCGAAAATGGCGAAACGCGATATTACACCAGTTTGGCGACCACAGATACGATAGATTTTCTGGGCCGAACAGACGAGTCTAGTGTGCGAGAGATCAATTTCCCCGCGCCGTACGAATCTCGGCTGAGAATTTCTGGAATAACGCCGATTTTCATTGACAACCCCATAAAATCGCATTAATTATAGCTCAACTGTTATCAAGGTCGCCCCTGACATGGAGGGATCAAAATGAAATCAAAATACAGCCTCTGGATCGTACGTTTTGTAACTTCCTTATCATTAGGCTACGCGTTGACTTGTGCATTCCCTAGTCCCACATCCGCTTGCCTAATCTGTGGTAAAGCGCCCCAACACACGTGTTTACTTTGGTCCGTCGGGTACTACTACTGCACCACTTATAATTACGGATGCATAATGAGTAACCCCTGTTGAGATTCGCCAGTGAATAGTTTCTGGGTTAAAGGCAGACGACTTTGTCCGGTGCTCCGAAGCTGCATCGCCCTTTTTTCGCTCTGCGTGGTGTTATCTGCCTGTGAATCTTCGCCTCTGAGGGTAATTTTAGACGGAGGTGATGGGATGGGGGCTCAATCCTTCGCGAATCATCTTTATCCGCCTGTATGTCCCGTAGAAGCAGTGAGCCGAAAGCTCGATGGGCTGGTCGTAATTGCTGTTGAATTAAGCGATAAAGGAAAAATACTCAGTACTACGGTACTTCAGTCGCCGGATCCGGAATTACAGAAAGCAGCTTTAAAAAGCACTTTGGCTACAACATTCCGAATGCCATTTTTGACTGAGTTCGGGAGGCGAGCTTCTGGGTCGGGTCGACTCTATTTTTACTTCCACTGTTCTTCTGCGCCTTTTCGAGCGCTGCTTCCAAGCGATTTCGCGTCGCCCAAGGTGAGCACAAATGGCAGCCAGTCTAACTCGGAAACTCGGTAAGGAACTTCTCTACACAATAGTGGGCGTTTCCTGCGCCTTTTTGGCATTTCGCTTTGGTCCCGAGGCAGTGCACCAATGGAGAACAGGGCCACCGGTTCAAATTGGCAGCAAGCTCATAATTCCTGGCGAGGACGCGGCTCATTGGAAACACGTTCTAGTTATCGCTGGTTCGGACAGATGTCAATACTCCAGGCAAAGTATAGACTTTGATCGCCAATTAATCATCGCGGCCGACTCGCTTGGGATGCCTGTAGAGATCATAACGCCAACCCCTGAAGCCTCCGCATGGTATTCAAGCCAGCTATCGGTCCCAGCATCTTCGGTTATAACTCATTCTCTAGCCTCACTTGGGTTTCGAGGAACGCCTACCGTCCTGCTCCGTAATAAGAATGGGATCGTGGAAGGATTGTGGGAGGGATTCTTGCCTCCTAACGAGCGTCGTTCTCTGATGGCGAGAATTTCAGGGCCAGGCCACACATTGAGCCCGCCAAGTCTTGATGGCCTAAGTGTAGAAACTATTCCGGGTGAGAAACCATTTCCAGTCAAAGCAGCACAAGAGACGACCGAGGAGCTCGATGATCGTAGCGTTTTCGCCCTAGGTTCCACTCGAAAGGTCATTGATGTGCGTGAACGAGAATTCTTTCACAACCCCCAAATCAGGAACGAGATGAACATCCCTTTCGCTGAGTTGAACGTACGCGCCCGCATCGAGCTGAATCCAAAAACTCCGACTGTCGTGGATTGCTCGCAAACGGATGTTGGCCTGTGTGACCTCGCCGCTGCCGTGCTGGTGTCGCTTAAATTCGATTCAGTATCTGTCTTAGATCGCGGTGCACGCGGAATTGCGTGCAAGATCACTCCGACCCGGTAAGCCAAATGTCTCGTAAAGAAGAAACCAGTACGACAGACGATGCGATACAGTACGGGTTTTATTCAGCTGTATTGTTAGCGGCAATTTTAATCGTTTTGGTTTCCCATTTTGTCCCTAAAAAATCTTCGTTCGAAGTTTCGCCTGTGAAGTTCAAGACTCCCGCCCTTGCGCCCGGGTATATGTGGTCTCAACATTACTCAACAGCGGTGATCGTAATACGCGACGGCTGTCATTTTTGTGAGAACAGCTTGCCCTTTTATCGACGGCTGGTCATGATGGAGCAGCGCGCCGAAATAAGGAGTCACGTCATTTTCGTGCTGCCGAATCCGTTATCTGTTGCAATACACGATGTTCCCGATAATGTTGGCGAAAAACGGCTATTTCCTGAAGTTCGTATGACCTTTGGCGTTAGAGGAACACCCACGGTACTACTTATTAATAGCGCTGGCATAGTCACGCGTGCGTGGCAGGGGCAGTTGACATCGGCCGACGAAGCACGAGTAATCTCAGCTCTAAAGTAAATAGGCACGTGGCCATTCAAGCTTTCGGATGGCGTGTGTGGAACACTTTCCTCCAGTCCACCCCCCTACCTTATATAGTCAGAAAGAATCGTGACCCACTCTCTCTGGACCCGAAGAAAATTCCTCCACCGCGCCACCGGCGCTGCAACCGCTCTCGCCATCCCTTCGCTCGCCGCCTCCAAATCCCCACTGCAAGGCCGCTTCCTCACCCACATCTCCGTCGTCCGCGTCAATCAGATTGAAGTCTCTCCCACTCGCTCCATCGGTCAGGATGAGTCCGCGCTCAACACCCCGCAACACATTCGCTCCCGCCGCGAAGCCTTTGCCCGCGGCTGTCCCAACGGCAAAATGACCTGGGCCATCAGCTGGCTCGCGCTCAACGACACTCACGCCGAATATCAGCAAGCCCGTCGCCTGCTCGCCTCCTACCACGATCGCTATGGTGACGAGATCACCTTCATCCCCGGCGGCTACTTCGCCCCCATGTACAACAGCCAAAGAAAGCATTGTCATTCCGAGCGAAGTCGAGGAATCTGCTTCTCTACCCGCGCGCTCCCGTCGCAGGGGCGAAATTGTGCCCGTCCCTAAGACCCGTCCCTACGACCCGCCCTCATATTGCACATCGCTCACCGGCTCCATCCACTCGACCACCTTCCCATCCAGCCTCTCCTGAATCGCAAGATGCGTCATCGCCGTCGTCGCCGCAGCTCCATGCCAATGCTTCTCTCCCGGAGAAAACCAGATCACGTCTCCCGGCCGAATCTCTTCCACCGCACCGCCCCATCGTTGCGCTCTTCCGCAGCCCGCCGTCACAATCAACGTTTGCCCCAGCGGATGCGTGTGCCACGCCGTCCGCGCTCCGGGCTCAAACGTCACACTCGCTCCCGCTACCCGCGCCGGCTCCGGCGCCTCAAATAATCGGTCGAGCCGCACCGTCCCCGTGAACCAATCCGCAGGCCCCTTCTCTGACGGCCGCGTTCCCACTCTTTTGATCTCCATCGACTCTACCTCCTCGGCCTTGTCTCGCGACTCTCGCTCAGCGCCCCACCAGCGAAGCGTGAAACGCCGGATAGCGCGCCCCCTCAATCTTCACCCTGGAAGATGTCTCTTCCAGCGAGCGCCCATCCTCCTCCGTCAACTCAATCTTCGTCGCTCCAAGATTCTCTTCCAAACGCTCCAATTTTGTAGTCCCCGGAATCGGCGCAATCCACGGTGCTTTCGCCAGTAGCCACGCCAGTGCAATCTGCGCCGGTGTCGCCTTCTTCTTCTCCGCAAATTTGCGAATCACATCCACCAGCGCCTGGTTGGCCGTGCGGTTTTCCTCGCTGAACCGCGGCACAATGCTCCTAAAATCCGTGCTGTCGAATTTCGTATTCGCATCAATCTTCCCCGTCAAAAATCCCTTGCCCAGCGGACTGAACGGAACAAACCCAATTCCCAGCTCTTCCAGCGTCGGCATCACCGTCTCTTCCGGCTCCCGCCAAAACAGCGAGTACTCACTCTGCAGCGCCGTCACCGGCTGCACCGCGTGGGCCCGGCGAATCGTCTTCGCTCCCGCCTCCGACAATCCAAAATGTTTTACCTTGCCCTGTTCGATCAATTCCTTCACCGCGCCCGCCACATCTTCAATCGGAACCTCCAGGTCCACGCGATGCTGATAGAACAGATCAATCGCATCCACCTTCAACCGCTTCAGCGACGCCTCCGCCACTTCCTTAATATGCTCCGGCCGGCTGTTCAGCGCACTCCACTTTCCGCTCTCCTCAGGATTGCCTTCCCAACCAAACTTCGTCGCAATCACAACCTTCCCTTTATAAGGAGCCAGCCCTTCCCCAACCAATTCTTCATTCACGAAGGGACCGTACACCTCCGCCGTATCGAAAAATGTCACCCCTCGATCCACCGCCGCATGCAGCAGAGCAATCATTTCCTTTTTGTCTTTTGCCGGCCCCAGCCCAAAACTCATTCCCATGCACCCGAATCCCAATTCCGATACCTTCAGTCCACTCTTTCCCAATGTGCGCGTCTTCACCTTGTCTCCTCTTCGCTATTCCGTAGCTGGCGTCCTATCATAGGCGTCGCTTTCTCTCCATGGGATGCCGCCCGCTTCCACCACGCTTCAGCCGCACCAAAGAATCCATTCCTCGCATCTCTTACACTAGTCTCAGCGAGGATTTTTCCCCATGAGCGACGGCCGCGAAGAACGCGAAGAACAGGAAAAGCGACGCCAGCAGGAGCAACAGGAAAATCGTGAGGACCGCCTCCACCGTGACTCCCGCGACCCCTGGCAGCCCGAGCGCCCCGACTCCTGAAGCACCCGCGCCGCGACGCTCTCCAACAACGCAACATCCTCACCCAAGCCCCGTCGCACTTCATCGAAGCGCACACCCACTCTACAATTAGATTTCCGTCGCGCTTGCACTCGCGCATCGATTTCAGAAATCGCAATCTGCGGTAGGAGGTTTCAGTGAACAAGGTTTTCGCCGTGTCGCTTCTGCTCCTTTCCACCATCGCGTCTGCAGAAACCTGCAAGCTCCAGACCTATGCCTCTTCGTGGATGGTGACCGGAACTCCCTTCTCCGTCAGCTGCCCCTCGGGTGTCTATACCGGCATCCTCGTCTCCACTCCCGCACGTCGTTTCTTTCGCCGCGGCCATCTCCTTCTCAAGTTCAATCAACCCCTCGTCGTGCATTCGCAGAAACCGCAGGATGAAGGAAAAATTCAGCCCGGACGCGGCCGCCAGATTGCCAGCATGCTCATGGACGGCGGCGTCGGCATCGGCGCTAAAGATATTACCGACGGCCTCTCCGGCGCGATTTACAAATCCTGGTACGCGATTCCAATTTCCTTCGTCACCCTCGCCTTCTTCTCCACCGGCGGCGACGTCAACCTCAAGCCCGGCCTCAAGCTGGATGTCGAATCCGTCGCTGGACGAACCAACTCCCCCAGCCTTCCCTTTGCAGAATTATCCGTCCCTAAGTAGCTGCACCCAACCCATCCGCGCCGAGGTACCCATGGATCGAAGAGCATTCCTGCAGAGCGCAGCCGCAGCAGCCCTCACCGCATCCCTTCCCGACTCCGCCTCCGCCACCGCCAAATCCGCCGCACCTCATGCCTCCCCCGCAACATCCCTTCCCGATGCCGCTAACGCACAGTATGCCCGTGCGGCCAGCACCGCCGCCACTCCCAACAAAAAAACCATCGGCATCCAGGTCGGCGCAGTCTCCTTCGTCGATGAAGGAACAGAAAAAGTTCTCGACAACTTCCAGCAATATGCCGGAGTCAACACTCTCTTCCTCGCCACCTTCACCTACGGTCGCGGCATCGCCGGTCGCCAGATCCCCGGCCAGCCCCTCCCCGACCACGGCAAGCAGCAGTACGATACCGGCAGCTTCACCGGCGGCAATTACGCCACCATCCATCCCCAGTACTACAAGAACACCGTCTTCCACGGCACCCGCGCCACCGACCTCGGCAGCTACGACGTCCTCGCCGACGTCCCCGCCGCCGCCCGCAAGCGCGGCCTCAAAACCATCTGCTGGTTTGAGGATGCCTTCCGCACCGACCTCCCCAACATCGCAGCGCTTCAGGAAATCGATCTCTCCGGCAACCACGCCGACACTCTCTGCTTCAACAATCCCAACTACCGAAATTTTCTTCTCGGCATCGTCGAAGACTGGTCCCGCTCCTACGACATCGACGGCATCATGTGGTGTTCAGAGCGTCAGGGCGCCTTCTCCAACGCTCTCGGTGCAGAGCAGGAAGGCCGCGACATCAACCCGCTCCAGGTCACCTGCTTCTGCCCCTTCTGCATTCAGAAAGCGAAAGCCCGCGGCATCAATCCCGACCGCGCCCGCCAGGGATATCTCGCCCTCGCCGCCTTCGTCACCGCCGCCCGAAAATCCCAGCGCCCCGTCGACGGCTACTATGTCGAGCTCTGGCGTCTCATGCTCCGCTATCCCGAGCTTCTCGCCTGGGAGATGCTATGGACCGACAGCCTCCGCGAAACCTACGCCGCCATCTACCACCACGTCAAACAAATCAATCCCGCTCTCGGCGTCGGCTGGCACATCTCCTCCACCAACTCCTTCAACCCCATCTACCGTGCGGAGCAGGACCTGGCCGCCCTCGCCCCCGTCTCCGACTTCATCAAAATCGTCATGTATAACAACTGCGCCGGCGAGCGCATGGCCGGCTACATCGACAGCGTCTCTCAAACTCTCTATGGCGATGTCCCTCCGCAGCAGCTCCTCGACTTCCACTACCGCGTCCTCAACTATCAGGAGAAATCTCTCGCCCAGATTCCCTTCACCGGCTTCTCGTCGGATTATGTTCTGCGCGAAACCCAGCGTTCCCGCGCCGGCCTCCAAGGAACCAACACGCTGCTCTGGTCCGGCATCGATGTCGACATCCCCACCGAGCCCACCCACAGCAAGTGCTCTCCCGACGGCGTCCGCGATGCCGTCCTCGCCGCCTTCCAGGGCAACGCCGACGGCGTCATCCTCTCCCGCAAATATTCCGAGATGAAGCTAACCGACCTACAAGGAGCCCAAGCCGCCCTCCACCAACTCCACCTCTCCACCTCTCCACCTAGCCTCTGACTTGCGCTGTCATCCTGAGGTCGCCGTGGCGACCGAAGGATCTCTGCATTCAATTCCAACGGTGCCGGGTGCCCCATTCAAGCCACCTTTGCCTTCGCCAGAAAAGATTATTTCGGGACTCCATGCCTCTGTCATAGAATGACTTGCACATATCTAATAGGAAGGTAGGCGTCATGAATCTAGGTTCTTCATGGCGGAAGTGGGACTTGCACGTCCACACCCCAGAAACAGTACTAGCTAATGAGTACGGAACTTGGGACGAATTCCTGAATGCACTCGAAAACGAGACGGAGATCTGCGCCATTGGGGTGACAGACTATCTCTCGATCGAAGGCTATAAAAGGCTTATGAAAGAGCGTCAGCATCGCTCATTTGGAAGCATCAGCCTCCTTGTCCCCAATATTGAATTTCGAATTACTCCCCAAACCGACAGGGGACATGCCATCAATCTTCACCTGCTAATTGACCCGACCCGCGCTGACCACATCGCTAAGATAGATTCGTCCCTTACCCGACTATCCATTAAGTACCTCGACGGTAATTATTCCTGCACGCCGTCCGAAATCATGCGACTCGGCGGCGAGTTCGACCCAAATGCGACCACTGCTCAGAAGAAGCTAGAGGTTGGCACAAACCAATACAAGATCGACTTTAGAGTGTTTATGAATTGGCTCATGGCTGAACCTTGGCTTACGCAAAATTCTCTCGTCGCCATCTCCGGCGGAAACGACGGCCCCTCCGGACTCAAGGACGACGGGTGGGAAGCTTCACAGGAGGAAATTTGGCGATCAGCCGATATCGTCCTAACGGCGAATGAGAACAATCGCAACTTCTGGCTTTGCAAAGACCCTGCAAAAAGAGACGGCGCGACTAAGCTCGGAGCTCCGAAACCTTGTATCAGCGGATCTGATGCGCACAGCATGAAAAGCTTATTCCGCACTGCTGGAGAGCGATTCTGTTGGATCAAAGCGGATCCAACATTCGAAGGACTAAAGTCCATTCTTTATGAACCCGAGGAAAGAGTTTACGTGGGGAAGTTCTACCCGATCCAACACGACGTATCCCGGGTGATTGCGCGCGTGATAATTACGGGATCACCCACCAGCGGCATCGGATCTCTTTCGATTCCTCTCAATAGCGGTCTCGTAAGCGTCATCGGAGCCAAGGGATCAGGCAAATCAGCACTGGCGGATTATCTAGCTTATGCAGGAGGGGCAATTGCACAGGAAGATAAACGCAGCTTCCTCTACCGAGCCAGGCAATTCGTAAAAGGAACTTCCGTCGAGCTAGTCTGGGGAGACGGCGGCACTACCTCTGCGGTGGTGGGTAACAAACCACCAACGCGAGAGATGGTACGTTATCTTTCGCAGAGCTTCGTCGAGCAACTTTGCTCGGAAGATTATGCTGGCAAGTCCTTGGCCGAAGAAATCGAGAAGGTAATTTTCGGGCATTTGGACCCGACAGATACTTTGAATGCTTCAAGCTTCGCTTCTCTCCGCGCCATAAGAACCGATGACCTGATAAGACAACGCATCGCTTTGGGATCGAGAATTAGATCCTTGATCGCGGAGGACGAAGCCCTCCGCGATGATTTGCGTGGAATTCCGGCAAAAAAGAAACGCATCGAAGAACTCGCACAAGAAGCGACTTCTCTAAAAAAGCAAATTCCAAAAGCTGAAAGCGAGAAAGAAGCAAATGCGCAAAGAGAACTGACAACTCTACGTGAAAAGCTCTTATTTCAACAAAGTGCGGTGGCTACCCAGAAGCAATTTCTACAGGGCATTGACAATCTGCAAGGGACCATCAGCCGCTTCTCCACACAGGTAAAAGACTTTGAGAAGGACCTGTCTGAACGGGCAAAGGCGGTTGGTATCGAGCCAAAGAAACTGTTTGTCAAATTCGAGGTGACCGGACAGGAAGCCTTGATGGATCGCCGAACTGCGGTCGGCGATCTGATTGTCCAACTTGAAAGCAGTAAAGGCTTGGCAGCAAAATCCATCACCGAGCTGAACGAAGAAATCGCACTGTTAGATAAATCAGTTGCCAACGACAAAATACAGAGGAGCCTCATTCAACAATTGCAGAAACGGATTTCCGTTAATTCACAGGAGACTCAAAGGCTGCAGAAGGAGATATTAACCTCCGAACGCGAAACAGTGAAGAAACAAGAGCGACTACGAGCGGACCGCTTAGAGGTGTACAAAAGAACGTTCGATCTGTGGAAAGACGAACAACAGACGCTTGAACTCCTATACAAGCCCGTCCAAGAGAAGCTTCGTGCTGGCGATGAAGAAGAGAAGCAGCTAGACTTCTACATTCGTTGGAATGTTGACATCGATTCATGGATCGACCGGGGGAATGCACTTTTCGATCAGCGCCGAGGCCACCCCTTTGGGTCTGCCACGGGGTTCAAAGATGAGGTAGAGGAGACATTGGTCCCCGCATGGGGGAGCGGAGATCCTGACCAGATAAAAATAGCTATGGAGAAATTCTTAGACAAGGTAAAACTAGCGGATGCTGCGTCATTCCTGCGACAAAGCGTCTCACACGCAATGATGCTGGAATGGATTTTCGGAAGCGACCACATCACGCTCGATTACGGACTGAGATATTACGGAACGGAAATCGAGAAGCTTTCCCCAGGGACTAAGGGGATTGTCCTCCTGATTCTCTATCTAGCAATGGATATTGAAGATTCCCGTCCTTTGATTGTCGATCAGCCCGAAGAAAATCTCGACAATGAATCAATTTATAGCCTGCTCTCCTTTTATTTCAGAAAAGCCAAACAGCGAAGACAGGTTATCATCATCACCCACAACCCCAACTTAGTCGTGAACACAGATGCTGAACAAGTGATCATCGCAACAGCATCGAGGACTAAAGGTGTCTTCCCGGAATTTACCTATGAGGGCGGCGCTTTGGAAGACATCGCAAGGATAAGAAAACGGGTCTGCAACATTCTCGAAGGAGGCGAAAGGGCATTTCTAGAACGTGAAAAGAGATATGCGCTCTCCTCTCAAAAGCAGCCTGGGTAGCTGCTTTCAAGACGTAACGGGCGTCCGATTTGCCCTATCCTCTCCATAGGTCGCTCCTCCCCATGCCTTCACCCACGCGAGCACAGTCCTGATTCCCTCCCTGCCCTCATCTTCATTAGCCCGCAGCGCCCGGTAGTTTCGGCTGCCACAACTCGATAGGATTTCCTTCCGGATCAAGCAAACGAGCGAACCGGCCATTCGGATACGTCTGCGAGTCCACCTGGATTGCAATTCCCGCAGCTTGCAGCTGCGCCGCCCTCTTGTCCAGATCGCGCACCCGAAAATTCAACATCCACACTTTCGCTGGATCGCCAAAATATTTGCTGGTTTCCGGGAACGGATCGAAAACCGTTTGCCCCGCCTCTTGCTCCCACACCTTCGCATCCAGTGTCGTCGGCGCCAGCGTGATGCCAAGATGTTGCTCGTACCACTCCCCGAAACCCTTCGGGTCTTTCGATCGAAAAAAAAATCCTCCGATCCCCAGCACTTTTTCCCTGGCCGGTGCGTGCCCGATGCAAGCCCGGTCTTCGGTCGCAACACCTTGAGCACAATACTGTACGGCACACAGTACTTATCCCGGTTGCCGGCGCAAAGCCTGCGCAAAATACTGTATGCCATACACTATCCACGCCGGAAGCCCACCGCCGGGGAAACGCTTCTGGTTGGCGCTTCCACTCTTCCGAAATTGATAAAATAGAGATCAGCCCCCCGAGCGCCTTCCTCAAGGCAGTGTATTTTCCCCAATGGCACCGGGTTGGCAGCCGCCGTTTTTCGTTTTTTGCGTGAAAACCGCAGCGAAAGCGAATCAGCCTAAGGTTTTCCCCTCATCCCATTGCAAAAACAGCACTTGCCGCAAAATACCCCCTGCACAATCCTTCAACTATTCCGTATAATCCTTCAACTATTCCGCACAATCCTTCGACTTTCAGCCCTCACGAGCCCGGATTCAAAGCCGTCCACGCCGCCAGCGAGTCCATATAGTCCCGCCACCGCACAATCTTCCGTCCCTCAATCGTCACCACGGAGACAAACCGGTTATCGTAAGCCCCGCCCGTCTTCACAATCGTTCCGTGAACTTCGTATTCAATCGTGACCACCCGCCCATCTTTCGCCGCATGTACCGCAAGCCCATCCCCGCGATGAATCACGATGTTCTTCCCATACCCGGAATACGCATCCATCAAATTCTCGCGCCCGCGAATCGCCTTCGGCCACCCAGGAAAGTAGTAGAGGAACTCAAACAGCGCATCCTCCGCGATCATGTCGAAGTAATGCTCGCCATCCACAAATTCCCGCAGCCCCCGCTCCACCACTTCAAAGAACGGATCCAGCGCCTCGAACCCCGCATAGTTAGCCCTCGCCATAAAACCCCTCCACCAGACTATCCGCGCACCCCAGCCCCAGCGCGCTCCGCTGTGCACTATCCTCATCTATATATAGGAGGGAGGAGTGCCAATGCCGCGTCGCATGATGACATGCCTTCTCATCCTCATCTGCATCCTCGCCCTCGCAGCCACCGCGACCGCCCAACAAACCTCTCCGCCCGCACAGCCAGCACCACCCGCCGTAAACACTCAGCTTCCGGTGGACTGGCTGTACGGTGCATACATCCCGAAAGATGCCCCTCTGGTTGCGTTGAATGGTCCGGAGCGTTTCAAGCTTTATATTCGCCAGACCTATACGACTCCTGGCATTTATATCAAGACTGGATTCTTTGCCGTGCATGATCAAGTGAAAGATTCGCCGCCGGCGTGGGAGGATGGATTCTCCGGTTTCGCGAAACGCGTCGTCTCCAATCAGGCAACGAATATCATCCAGAATTCGTTTACCTCGCTGGGTCAAGGGATCGTCGGATGGGAGCCGCGCTATGATCGTTGCCGGTGCACAGGGGCTGGGCCACGCCTTCGCCATGCTTTTATCAGAAACTTCATTACCTATGACCGCTCAGAACAATCCATTCGACCCAACGTCATGCCTTATGCCGCGGCGTTCGGTGCAGGCGCGATCGGCGCAACCTGGAATCCAAACAATCCCACGATTACAGTAAAGGGATATCAGAGCGTAATCACGCAAGCTTGGGTGGGAGTCCTGATCAACACCATCGGTGAATTTGCCCCTGACCTAAAGAAAAAACTCGGCAAACACAAAGATTCATCGGCGAATCCGTAGCTTGTGACACACCAGCGATGACGAATCCGAAAATTTTGCGCGCGCGGTTCTTGATTCTCTTCCTCGCCCCCATCCTCGTCAGCGGAGCAGCCATCGCCCGCGCACAGCAACCGTCGACACCTGCGCAATCAGCACCGGCAACGCAATCGCAACAGGCCCAACCTGCGCCCGTGCAGCCAGCACCGTATTCATTGCCGCCCGCGCTGCTAGCGAAAGCCATCGTCCTCACCCGCATCCGCACCCTCCTCGCCTTCGGCGGCACTGCGTGGACCATCCTCGTCCTCCTCATCATCCTCACCCTGCGCTGGCCCGCCGCCCTTCGCAACTTTGCCGAGCGCATCACAAAAAATAGATGGCGACAGGGCCTCATCTTCCTCCCCATCGCCATCCTCTTTCTCACCCTCGTCTCGCTTCCACTTGACATCTACAGCCAGCACGTCGAACGCGCCTACGGACTCTCCGTGCAATCCTGGCCCAGTTGGTCCCTCGATCAACTCAAGGCCCTCGGCCTCTCGCTTCTCGTCCTCACTCCGCTGCTGCTCCTGCTCTTCTTCGTCATCCGCGTCTCGCCGCGCCGCTGGTGGCTCTGGTTCTGGCTCTGCACGCTCCCGGTCATCGTCTTCGCCGTTTTCATCTCGCCCATTTGGATTGATCCCATCTTCAACCACTTTTCACCGCTCGAAAAAAGCGATCCCGCCCTCACCCTCCAATTGGAGCGACTGGCCCACCACGCCGGCCTCGACATTCCCCCCTCGCGCATGTTCCTCATGCAGGCCAGCGAAAAAGTCACCGGCCTCAACGCCTACGTCACCGGCATCGGCGCCACCACCCGCATCGTTGTTTGGGATAACACCATCCACCACCTCCCGCCCAACCAGATTCTCTTTGTCGTCGGCCATGAAATGGGCCACTACGTCCTGCACCACATCTATCTAGGTATCGCCTTCACCATGGCCGTCCTGATCGTGCTGCTCTGGCTCGCGTATCTCGCCGTCGCCTGGCTCATTCGCCGCTTCGGCCCGCGCTGGCGCATTCGCGCACCCGGGGATTTCGCCGCCCTCGCCGTCCTGCTGCTCGTCTTCACTTGCATCAACTTCCTCTTCTCCCCCATCGCCAACGTCTTCAGCCGATGGGAAGAGCACCAGGCCGACGTCT
This sequence comes from Acidobacteriaceae bacterium, assembly GCA_049692235.1. Classification (GTDB taxonomy): domain Bacteria; phylum Acidobacteriota; class Terriglobia; order Terriglobales; family Acidobacteriaceae; genus JAKAAZ01. The sequence goes on from JBAVOQ010000093.1 coordinate 46,141, forward strand.
TCGGCCAGGAAGCCATCCACGGTCTCGTCCCCGATCCCCAGCTCACCGCGCAGAAAGCCTTCGTCGCTCTTGGGGAGAACTACCTCGAGGCCCCCAACCCCAATTCCTTTGTGGAATTCTGGCTCTACAGCCACCCCTCCATCTCTCACCGCGCCGCCTTCGCCGCCCACTACGATCCCTGGCTCCCCGGCCGCCACCCCAAATACTTCCCCCGCTAACCGTAGGTCAGATCCGTGCTCTGTCCGACCTCGATAATGTAACCGTCAGGGTCGCGGATGTAGCAGCGAATCTCGCCGTACTTGGGAATCGGCTCCGTGATGAATTCGGCTCCTCGACTTTTCCACAACTCGTAGCACGCCTGGATATCTGCAACGCGAATATTCATAAAGCTGTTGATGTGATTCGGATCTGGCACGCTGAGCGTTACCGTCGGCTTGTCAGGGGTCGGCCCGCCTCCGACGTTGACCAGCAGCCACGTATTCGCCATCTGAATGTACCCAGGCGCGCCGCTGCTGTCCCCTCGGCTCAGAATGCGAGCGCCGAAGACCGTTTCGTAGTAGCGAGCCGATCGCTCGATGTCGGCCACGGTGAGAAAATGTGCCACCGAGAACCCCTCCCGCGGGGGCATCTCATAGCTCTTCTGTTCGATTTGTACGCTGTTCATTCGCGGCTCCCTTCCGATACAGAACCCATCGGTGATTAAAGATTAAACACCCTCGATGCATCCGATGGCGCCCCATTTCCGCCGCCTCGCGACAACATCAAGCCGCGAGCATCCGCCGGGTGCTCCACGTCTCGTCCACCGCGGCGGAAGACATAGGATGTCCTCAACCGTTCGCATCAACAAAAATCGGGGTGCCCCTCGTCTGGCTTGAGTGGGATGGGAAAAAGCGTCCGCGCCACGCGAGTCATTCTGAACGAAAGCCCGCCGCAGGCCACTGCCGCGGCCAGTGAAGAATCCAGACGATTTCCGCCACACGCACGCCGCCGGTCCATCTGGAACATCCTAGCGCCGGGGTGCCCCATTCAAGCCTTCGTTTGGCTTGAGTGGGATGGGAAATTGTCCGCGTCACGCGAGTCATTCTGAACGAAAGCCGCCGCAGGCCGCTGCGACGGCCAGTGAAGAATCCAGACGATTTCCGCCACACGCACGCCGCCCGTCCATCTGGGAAATCATACCGCCGCGTGCCCAAGTTTCGCTTCTGAGACATGGGATGTCCTCAAACATCCGCATCGACAAAAATCGGGGTGCCCCATTCAAGCCTCCCTTTCTTTGGCTTGAGTGGGAGAAGAGTTTGTCATCCCGACCGCAGTGGAAACCCGACATGATCGGTCACAAATTGGTCGAAAAGAGTCCGTCCCCAATTTTCGTGCCAATGGCTGTTGGATCCGAAAAGCTAGTTGTTCCTCAACTACGACATGACTCGTTAAGATTTTTTGTGTCACGCGTCGGGCGTATGCTTTTGAGATGAAAGGGATTTGCCTCGAACGAGCCTATGAGTGAAAAAGCAGAGCAACTTACCATCGCGGGCCTCATATCGAAAGCAACCGAGAAATTACGGCAAGACTTCGAATACATCAGAGAGACCAACATCCACAATGGTGAGATGGGCGGCGAGACAGAAGCCAAGGTCCGGGAATTTCTGAATAACCATATGCCAAAGCGTTTCCACGCAACATCTGGTTTTGTGATCGATATCGACAACCAGATGAGCAACCATCAGGACGTCATCATTTACGACGCCCTTTCCAGCCCGGTCTATCGATATGAAGAGCATAACCAAATCGTGTCATCGGATGCTGTTTCTTCGATCATCGAAGTGAAATCTGTCCTGAACAAGGCGCATTTAGCCAACGGTTACGAGAAGATCGCGGAAGTGAAGCGGCTGCGTAAAAGGCCCATCAGCGACATGGACCAAAAGGCGACCGAGAGCGCTCTGACAACAGTATCCCTCCGGGCAAGACCATTCTTTCCGTGGGGTTTTGAAGATGATTGACTGAAGGCATGAGTGAATATCCCGTTCCAGTCGTTGATCGTCGTCCTCGTCGCAGCCGCGCGGAGGTGGCG
>JBAVOQ010000094.1:0-6402 GCA_049692235.1 Acidobacteriaceae bacterium
TACTGTAATCCAATTACGTCGGTCGGTCAACATAATAATCTATTGCCAGACCTATTTACCCAGATGCCTCAGCGAACAATCGCCCAGGCAAATGTAGAAACTCCAGACCCCGGACTTTAGTCCGGGGTACCAGGTTCAAATCCGTCCAGGCCTTCAGACGCTGAGGTACGCTCGCCTACATTCAGTTTGTATCAGGGCCCGACTTCAGTCGAGCCATAGAGGTCGAAAACATACTTGGGCTTTAGCCCGTGCCGGTTATGTTCGACCCAAATCGCCTTCGCGAGAAATTCCCGTTCCACAAAATCTGTACGCCGGAATCAGACACCCACCGATTTGGTACCATACGGCGATGGAAATTTCCCGTCGTGATCTGTGCGCCTTATTTCCCGCCGCCGCGCTATTGAGTGCGCTACCGCTGCAAAGTGAATCCACGGAAACGCTTTCAAACTCCCAGGTATTTCCTTTCGACAAACTGTCGGCACACCGCTCTGCCGATGGCGCGGTGGCGCGTCCCGTGCTGCAAGGCAAATTGCCCACAGGAGAAATGCTGGAAGTTCACGAAACCACTTTGCCGCCCGGAGCCATGCCGCATCCGCCGCATCACCATCTGCATAGCGAATTGTGGCTGGTGCGCGAAGGCACCGTCGAGTTGACGGTGAACGGCCGCGGTCAAACCATTGGTCCCGGTGGCGTGGGTTTTGCGGCTTCGAATCAGGAGCACGGCATCAAGAATGTCGGCAAAATGCCCGCGCAATATTTCGTGGTTGCCGTCGGCCCCGGCGCGTAATCCGCAGCGCGCCGCTCTTCACTCTGACGCAGCCTCGCTCTGAAGTGGACGCAGCATTCCCGGAAACAAAAATGAGTTGTCATCCCGAGCGAGGTCGTTGCGAAAGCAAGGACCAAGTCGAGGGACCTGCTTCTCTGTTCACACTACGGGTATTCCGGTTTTGCTTTCGCCCACCGGCTCCAGGTGCGCGGTAAAGTGTCGCAGGAACGGTGCCTCATACGTCAGCCGCATGCCGCGAATCTGGCTGCGTTTCTCCCACACTCTCAAAATAATCTCCACCACATAATCGATGTGGCTTTGCGTGTAGACGCGTCGCGGAATCGCCAGCCGCACCAGCTCCATCTGCGCCGCTCCGGCAAACATCAGGCTGCCAATTTCGACGGACCGGATGCCGCCTTCCAGGTACAACTCCGCCGCCAGCGCCACGCCCGGAAACTGATCCACTGGGATGTGCGGCAGAAATGCTTTTGCATCCAGATAAATCGCGTGACCGCCGGGCGGCTGCACAATCGGCACACCACGCTCGGAAATGTGATCGCCCAGGTACGCCGTCGATGCGATCCGATAGCGCAAATAATCCTGTTCCAGCGCCTCCTGCAACCCCACTGCGATCGCTTCCAGGTCCCGCCCCGCCAGTCCGCCGTAGGTCGGGTAGCCCTCGGTCAGAATCAATAAATCCTGTTCCTGCCGCGCTAGGATGTCATCGTTCGTGCAAAGGAATCCGCCGATGTTCGCCATGCCGTCTTTCTTGGCGGACATGGTGCAGCCGTCTCCCAGCGCGAACATCTCCTGCGCAATTTGCTTCGGCGTCTTTGACGCGTAGCCAGGCTCGCGCAGTTGGATAAAGTACGCATTCTCGGCGAAGCGGCACGCATCGAAATAGAGCGGAATCCCATGTTTGTGGCACACCGCCGAAACAGCCTTGGCGTTTTCCATCGACACCGGCTGACCGCCACCGGAATTATTTGTCACCGTCAGCATCACCAGCGGAATCCGCGTGCGCCCCACTCGCGCAATCAACTCTTCTAATGCGGCCACATCCATGTTGCCCTTGAACGGTAGCCGCGCCTCGGGAATTCGGGCTTCCGGCAGCAGCAGGTCGACCGCCTCTGCCCCCACAAACTCCACATTCGCGCGCGTGGTATCGAAGTGCGTATTGTTCGGCACCACGTCGCCCTTCTTGCACATCACGTGAAACAAAATCCGCTCCGCCGCCCTGCCCTGATGCGTTGGGATCACATGGGTGTACCCAAAAATATCCTGCACCGACGCCTTGAAGCGATCGAAACTTCGGCTGCCCGCATAGCTCTCATCGCCCTCCATCACCGCCGCCCATTGATGGGTCGACATGGCTCCGGTCCCGGAGTCCGTCAGCAAATCGATCAGCACATCGTCGGCTCGCACCAGGAAAAGGTTGTAGTGAGCAGCGCGCAGCAGGTCTTTTCGCTGCTCGCGCGTGGTCCAGCGGATGGGTTCAACACTCTTGATGCGGAAGGGTTCGATGATGGTTTTTGTCGGCATTCGAAAAGGCTCCTTCACAAGCAAACATCTTCGAGACTACAGCCTTCCTCGATCGCGGGGGAGATAGGAGCTCGACGACCACGCGGGAACTCCCCGATGCGACACCTGCGCGAATGACGCCGGCATGACTCCGTTATCGAGCCGAATCGCCGGACGGATCTGAGCCCCTCGCCTTGGAACTGTCGCCGGCATCCTTCGCCGCCTCGGCCAGCGTTTCCGTGTCCAATTCGTGTTCCTCGCGGTAGTGATCGGCGTCCATCTTGCCATCCCAAAACGCCCACTCCACCGGATAGGTGTCCGGATCGAAAAGCACTTGATAGAAATGCCACACCACGATGGCCAGCGCCGCCAGAATGGCCTCGTAAAAGTGGATCGCCGTCGCCACATCCAGCCACCACCGCGCCACAATATTTCCTACAGAAACCTTGGCCCACAACATAATACCGGTCACCGCCATCAATGTTGTGCCCCACACCATGGCCCAGTATTCCGCCTTCTCGGCATAGTTAAAGTGGCCGAACTTTGGCCTTTCCTTGCTCAGGCCCAGGTAATACCGCATCGTACCCCACGCGTCGAAGGCATCTCTCGGCCCTGGCGCCATGTGGCGGACCCACTTTCGTCCATCCCGCGTTACGGCGGCATAAATGATGTGGTAGATACACAGAAGGATCAGCGCCACACCCGCGACGCGATGCACAATACCGCGAAGTTTTTCGCCCATGCCAAAAACTGCAGCAAACCAGGAGTCAGGATATTTCAGCGCGAACCCGGTGATGACCAGCACGGTAAACGTAAACATCAGGATGAAATGCTGCCAGCGTTGATTGCGGGTCAACCGCAGCACGGTGCGATGTTGCGCCTTGCGTCGCGCGATCGCCTTGCTCCGCCAGATGATGGCGTTGTGCAGGAACATACCGCCAATCACCAGCAGGATCATCGCAATGTAGAAGCGCGTCACAAATCGCACCACGGTCCCGCCAATGCCTGTTGGCTGCTTGGGATCCATGTGGACTTTGCCCAGGGTGAAGCGCCGCGTCACGCCTTTGTGACATTGGCCACAGGTTGCATCCAAATTGGCGCGATTGATGGTCGAACGCGGATCGCTCGACGGCAGAATATTATGCACGCCATGACAACTGGCGCAGTTGGCCACAACCACTGAGCCATTCTTCGACGCCAGCCCGTGATAGCTATCCAAATAGGTGGAGACGCGATCTCCCGCAACCCCAAACTCCTGCGTCAGCCGCACTCCCTGGTGACAGCTCGCGCAGGTTGCCCCCGATCGATTCTGCGACACGGTTGAATTTGGATTTGTCGGCGCCTTGATGGTGTGAATGCCGTGGCAATCCGTACAGGTCGGCGACAGTTGGTTGCCGCGGGCCAGTCCTTGTCCGTGAACGCTCTGCAAAAAAACTTGCTGGATCTGGCCATGACACTTCCCGCAGGTCGCGGCGACATTGAACTTATTGATCGGCGAGTTGGCATCATTCGCCGGCAGAATCTGGTGCGAACCATGGCAATCCGTGCAGACCGCGGCCCTCTGTGAGCCGCCCTGAATCGCCCGGCCATGCACGCTGTCCTGATACGACGCAAAGACCTGGGTGCTGACGCCGCTTCCATCCATCACGAATTTCTGTCCGTGACAATGACCGCAGGTCGCTGGAATATTGGCGTGATTGACCGGCGACTTGGGATCGCTTGCCGGCAAAATATCATGCGCGCTACCGTGGCAATCCACACAGGTCGCCGCCAGCGTTCCATCGGCTTGCTTCTGTTGGGCGTGAAAGCTGTGTTGATACGCTTTTGCCGCGTCTGCGTGGCACTCCGCACACGAGATTTTTTTCGGCTCCGCCTGGTGCGGAGATTCCTTCACGTCCTTATGGCAATCCACACATCTGAACATCGCTCCGTGGATCGATCCCTTCATCTTGACCGGATCGACGAACAGACTGACCTTCTTGCCGTTCACGTCCTTGGTTAGGGTCGGATCGGAGTGGCAGGCGAGACAATCCGCGTCCTTCGGCTTTTGCGCGGCTTGCATGCCGCATGCCCAGGGTAGCAGGAAGATACTGACAAGCCATGCGCAGATCTTACGTTTTGTCTGCATACTATGGAGGAGACTCCGGTTGTTCCGCAGTGGCTGTGATTCGGGTCACGGCAGCCTGTGCGCCGGAAAACTTTAGTGTTCTGTGCGCTAGTAAGGTGGCGCAGAGACAGTATTCGGCCAAACGTAACCCGATTCGCGCAACGATAGAATCGAATGAATCGAACTTAGAGAATCCATGGCAGAGGACACGCAACTGACCCCCGAACCCATCAAACCTGCCGCGGATCCCCGCACCAAGCCAGCCCTCCGCCGCCCCGGTTGGTTGCGGCTCTCGCATGAGCACACAACGTTCTCCGCCATGTTGCTGCTCATGGTTTCCACCCTGCTGTCGCGCGTCATTGGATTGGTGCGCAGCAAAGTCATTGCCTACCTGTTCGGCGCCGGTACCCTCACCGATGCCTACAACGCTGCCTTCCAGTTGCCGGAAATGATGAACTACTTTCTGGTAGGTGGCGCCGCCTCCATCACCTTTATCACTATCCTGAGCCGCTATCGAGAACAGCACCGCGAGCATGAAGGCGAAGAAGCGCTCTCTGTCATCCTCAGCATCATGCTGGTCGTGCTGGGCTCGGCGGTGGTTCTCGGCGAGTTGTTTGCGCCCTTGTACACGCGAATTTTCTTCCCCGGTTTTGACGCCCAAAAAGCCGCCCTGTGTACCCACATGACGCGCATTCTGCTGCCCGCGCAATTGTGTTTCTTTTCCGGCGGTGTCCTCGCGGCCGTCCTTCTGGTACGAAAGCAATTTGCCTGGCAGGCGGTCACGCCCCTCATCTACAACCTCGGCATCATCTTCGGCGGCGTGTTGCTGGCCCGGCAATTTGGAATCTCCTCCCTGGCCGTCGGCGCGCTGGGCGGCGCCATCGCGGGGCCGCTGCTGCTCAACTATCTCGGTGCGCACAACGTGGGACTGCGCCTGCGCTTCTCCTTGAACTGGTCGCACCCGGGGTTCAGAGAATGGGTCCGTCTCTCCATCCCGCTGATGATCGGTGTCTCCCTGGTCACCGCGGACAACTGGATTTTGAATTATTTCGCCTCGCATGGCAGCGGCGATATTGCCAAACTCAGCTACGCCAAAACCCTCTTCACCGCCCCCATGGCTGTCCTCGGGCAGGCCGCAGGAGCTGCCTCCATGCCATTTTTTGCAGCGCTAGCCGGGCAAAACAAACATCGTGAATTTGCCTCCTCCGTCAGTCGCATCGTCACCCGCATCTATGCCTTCGCCTTTCTGCTTTCAGGCTGGATGATCGGCATGGCCTACCCCGCCGTCGATCTGGTGCTGCGCGGCGGCTCGTTCCATCACGCCGATGTCGGTCAGACCTCCCTCTATTTCGCGCTGTTTGCCGGCTCCCTCTGTTTCTGGTCGGCTCAGGCCATCTACGCGCGCGCGTTCTATGCCGCCGGAAATACATTTACCCCCATGGCCGCCAGTACGGTCATCACAGCCGCTTCCATTCCTATCTATTGGTTCCTCTTCCATCTCATGGGCGTCATGGGCCTGGCCATTGCTTCCGACTGCGGCATCCTGATACAAACCTTGGCGCTGGCATTCCTGTTGCACCGCAACGGCCTGGTCCCTCTACGCGGACTGGAATACGCCGAGATGGCCAAATCCCTGGCGGCGGCGATCGTCTCCTTCGGTGTGTTGTTTGCCGTGGTGCGCTTGTTGCCCCGATCGGGCTCCTTCCCCCGAGATCTGCTGCAACTCGCCTGCGGCACCACCGTTTGGCTGCTCTCCGCCTGGGCCATCCTTCAACTCTTCCACTCCAGCCTGCCCAATCAACTGATCGGGCGCTTTCGCAGCCGCCGCGCCATCGCCAACTCCACTCCGCTCTAAGGTAGACCCCGGGCTTTAGCCCGGGGACTGGAGTTTCTACATTTGCCTGGGCGATTGTTCGCTGAGGCATCTGGGTAAATAGGTCTGGCAATAGATTATTATGTTGACCGACCGACGTAATTGGATTACAGTATTCCTGGGTTTATGCTCAGG